>NZ_CP133548.1:620000-1240000 GCF_031198435.1 Pleionea litopenaei | reverse complement strand
GCCTGCGATAAGCTTCGGGGAGGCGGCAAACAGCCTTTGATCCGGAGATCTCTGAATGGGGGAACCCAGCCATCATAAGATGGTTATCTGCAACTGAATACATAGGTTGTAGAGGCGAACGCGGAGAACTGAAACATCTAAGTACCCGTAGGAAAAGAAATCAACCGAGATTTCCTTAGTAGCGGCGAGCGAACGGGAATTAGCCCTTAAGTTATTATTGGTTTAGTGGAATGTTCTGGAAAGTTCAGCGATACAGGGTGATAGCCCCGTACACGAAAGGCCATTAGTAGTGAGAATGAGTAGGTCGGGACACGTGATATCTTGACTGAATATGGGGGGACCATCCTCCAAGGCTAAATACTCTCTGTCGACCGATAGTGAACCAGTACCGTGAGGGAAAGGCGAAAAGAACCCCTGTGAGGGGAGTGAAATAGAACCTGAAACCGTGTGCATACAAGCAGTGGGAGCATGATTTAGTCATGTGACTGCGTACCTTTTGTATAATGGGTCAGCGACTTACTTGTCTGTTGCAAGCTTAACCGATTAGGGGAGGCGTAGAGAAATCGAGTCTTAATAGGGCGTTCAGTAGCAGGCAGTAGACCCGAAACCCGGTGATCTAGCCATGGGCAGGTTGAAGGTGCCGTAACAGGTACTGGAGGACCGAACACACGTATGTTGAAAAATGCGGTGATGACCTGTGGTTAGGAGTGAAAGGCTAATCAAACCGGGAGATATCTGGTTCTCCTCGAAAGCTATTTAGGTAGCGCCTCATGTATCACTCTCGGGGGTAGAGCACTGTTTCGGCTAGGGGGCCATCCCGGCTTACCAACCCGATGCAAACTCCGAATACCGAGAAGTGCAATCATGGGAGACACACGGCGGGTGCTAACGTCCGTCGTGGAAAGGGAAACAACCCAGACCGCCAGCTAAGGTCCCAAAGTTATCGCTAAGTGGGAAACGATGTGGGAAGGCTAAAACAGCTAGGAGGTTGGCTTAGAAGCAGCCACCCTTTAAAGAAAGCGTAATAGCTCACTAGTCGAGTCGGCCTGCGCGGAAGATGTAACGGGGCTAAGCGATACACCGAAGCTGCGGATGCGTACTTGTACGCATGGTAGAGGAGCGTTCTGTAAGCCGTTGAAGGTGAACCGGGAGGTTTGCTGGAGGTATCAGAAGTGCGAATGCTGACATGAGTAACGATAAGGGGGGTGAAAAACCTCCCCGCCGGAAGACCAAGGTTTCCTGTTCGATGCTAATCAGAGCAGGGTGAGTCGGCCCCTAAGGCGAGGCAGAAATGCGTAGTCGATGGGAAACAGGTTAATATTCCTGTACCGGTGTTAACTGCGATGGAGTGACGGAGAAGGCTAGGCCAGCACGGCGATGGTTGTCCGTGTTTAAGGTTGTAGGCTGAGAACTTAGGCAAATCCGGGTTCTTAAGGCCGAGAGCTGATGACGAGGTCCCACGGGACTGAAGTGGTCGATGCCATGCTTCCAGGAAAAACTTCTAAGCTTCAGGTTAACAGCGACCGTACCCCAAACCGACACAGGTGGTCAGGTAGAGAATACCAAGGCGCTTGAGAGAACTCGGGTGAAGGAACTAGGCAAAATAGTACCGTAACTTCGGGAGAAGGTACGCCGCTGATGGTGAAGTCCTTGCGACGTAAGCTATTGGTGGTCGAAGTAACCAGGTGGCTGCGACTGTTTATTAAAAACATAGCACTCTGCAAACACGAAAGTGGACGTATAGGGTGTGACGCCTGCCCGGTGCCGGAAGGTTAATTGATGGGGTTAGCTTATGCGAAGCTCTTGATCGAAGCCCCGGTAAACGGCGGCCGTAACTATAACGGTCCTAAGGTAGCGAAATTCCTTGTCGGGTAAGTTCCGACCTGCACGAATGGCGTAACGATGGCCACACTGTCTCCACCCGAGACTCAGTGAAATTGAAATCGCTGTGAAGATGCAGTGTACCCGCGGCTAGACGGAAAGACCCCGTGAACCTTTACTATAGCTTCACACTGGACTTAGACATTACTTGTGTAGGATAGCTGGGAGGCTTTGAAGCAGTGGCGCCAGCCATTGTGGAGCCAACCTTGAAATACCAGCCTGGTAATGTTTGAGTTCTAACTCAGGTCCCTTATCGGGATCGAGGACAGTGTGTGGTGGGTAGTTTGACTGGGGCGGTCTCCTCCCAAAGAGTAACGGAGGAGTACGAAGGTGTACTAAGTACGGTCGGACATCGTACGGTTAGCATAAAGGTAGAAGTACGCTTGACTGCGAGACAGACACGTCGAGCAGGTGCGAAAGCAGGTCTTAGTGATCCGGTGGTTCTGTATGGAAGGGCCATCGCTCAACGGATAAAAGGTACTCCGGGGATAACAGGCTGATTCCTCCCAAGAGTTCATATCGACGGGGGAGTTTGGCACCTCGATGTCGGCTCATCACATCCTGGGGCTGTAGCCGGTCCCAAGGGTATGGCTGTTCGCCATTTAAAGTGGTACGCGAGCTGGGTTTAGAACGTCGTGAGACAGTTCGGTCCCTATCTGCCGTGGGCGTTGGAGAATTGAGAAGAGCTGCTCCTAGTACGAGAGGACCGGAGTGGACGAACCTCTGGTGTTCCGGTTGTCACGCCAGTGGCATTGCCGGGTAGCTATGTTCGGACAGGATAACCGCTGAAAGCATCTAAGCGGGAAGCCCCCTTCAAGATAAGTTCTCCCTGAGACTTTAAGTCTCCTTAAGAACCGTTGAAGACTACGACGTTGATAGGCAAGGTGTGGAAGTGTTGTGAGGCATTAAGCTAACTTGTACTAATTGTTCGTGAGGCTTGACCATATAACACCCAAATGGTCTTTACATCTGAGGATGTAAAAGCGCAACTGACTTGTGTGAATCAAATAATTAACCGAATTGAAGACAGACGACGTGAAAGCGTCGGATGAAATATCAGCCAGTTTTGCCTGGTGACATTAGCGAACGGGAACCACCTGATCCCTTCTCGAACTCAGAAGTGAAAACGTTCAGCGCCGATGGTAGTGTGGGGTCTCCCCATGTGAGAGTAGGTCATCGCCAGGCATTTAATACAAACCCGAATCATTGCAAGGTGGTTCGGGTTTTTCCTTTTGGGAGACCCGTTTTTTAGTGGGGTCGCGAATCGTCGCACCGCCCCATGTGAGAGTAGGTCATCGCCAGGCATTTAATCAGAAGAAAGCCCATCCAAGCGGATGGGCTTTTTTTTGATTAAAATTTTGTGAACCTAGAGTTGCTTTGAAGGGCTCATGTGACAAATTCGCCGGGAGCGAATTTGAACATCGGAGGCACGACGATGGCCCCGAAGGGGTGTAGGGCAGGAAGCCCGGAATAAAGTAGGTCATTTTCAAATTGCTATCGGGTGCCGATACTCGCCAGGCCGAGACGTCGGACCGATTTAATTAAAAAGAAACCCACCTTCACGGTGGTTTTTTTTGATTAAAATTTGATGAAACTAGAGTTGCTTTGAGTTCTTCACCTGCTACGCAGGCCAGCTAACGCTGTTCTGATTGGCTCCAGACAAATCTTGGTGAACATCGGCGAGAATCTTTCCAGAAGATTCTTTCGCATTCCCACCATCCATGGTGGTCAGAGTCACGACGATGGCCAGAACTCTTTATTAGAGACGTTGGGGGTGGGCAGGTTTATGCTCCTGCAAAACCTGCATTCTTTACATCCCTGTAAATCAGGGCAGGATGCCCGGAATAAAGTAGGTCATTTTCAAATTGCTATCGGGTGTTGATACTCGCCAGGCCGAGACGTCGGACCGATTTAATCAAAAAAAAGCCCATCCGTTTGGATGGGCTTTTTTCTGATTAAAATTTTATGAACCTAGAATTGCTTTGAAGGGCCATGTGACAAATTCGCCGGGAGCGAATTTATTCGCAACGTCCTTGTTGCTCACCTGCTACGCAGGCCAGCTAACGCTGTTCTGATTTGCTCCAGGCAAATCTTGGTGAACATCGGCGAGAATCTTTCCAGAAGATTCTTTCGCATTCCCACCATCCATGGTGGTCAGAGTCACGACGATGGCCAGAACTCCTTATTAGAAGTATGGAGCAGAACTCTTTATTAGAGACATGGGGTGGGCAGGTTTATGCTCCTGCAAAACCTGCATTCTTTACATTCCTGTAAATCAGGGCCGGTTGATTAGATCTGTCGTATTAAAGCGGGCGATTAATTGAGAAAGCTAGTGACCGAAAAGTCGCAATGCAGGCTTGCGACCAAGGCAAATTTAAAAAGTGATTAAGAATTTTCGCTCCTTAACTCTTGTGTTAATCAATATTTAAATCTCGTTTTATGGTTAGAAAGTTCAACTGGCGTTAACCTTAAAACCTCGTTAGGATGCCATTAAATATGGAATGAAAGGAATGGTTATGCGTCGAGTTTTATTTTTCCTTATTATGATTGCTCAGGTATATGTTGTCGCTAAAGCGAATGACACTACAAATATTCTTTCATTAAAAGAACGCTCTGAATTCATCGATAAGCTCTTAGCTGAACGCATTGACAAAGTGCTTCCACAGTTAATGATCCGGTCCGATATCGATATGTGGTTAGTGATTAGCCGAGAGTACAATGAAGACCCTGTTATTAAAACGCTACTGCCAGCAAACTGGATGTCGGCAAGAAGAAGAACCATTTTATTAATGTATCTACCAGCGGAAGAAAAAGGTAAACAGAATCCTAAAGTTGAAACCTTAGCGGTGGCACGTTATGCCGTGGGTGAGAAGTTTAAAAGTGCTTGGAATAAAGAGCAGCAACCAGACCAATGGGCGCGTCTGGTAGAGCTAATTACAGAGCGAAAACCCAATAAAATTGGTGTCAATTTTTCAAGGGTCTATGGTTTAGCCGATGGGATTAACGCGACTGATCTTGAGTTGTTAAAAGAAAGCTTACCCAAAGATTTCCATTCTAAAATTGTGTCAGCAGAATCCTTAGCGATCGGTTGGCTAGAAACTCGAAGTGAGTCAGAGTTGAAGATCTATCCTAAAATTGTCGGCATTGCCCAAAGTATTATTAAAGAGGCGTTTTCTAACAATGTAATTACTCCAGGTCAAACGACAACGGAAGATGTTGTTTGGTGGATGCGAGAAAAAGTAGCAGAATTAAAGATGGATATCTGGTTTCACCCGACGGTGTCTATTCAAAGGAAAGATAGCCAAGAGTTTGATCATATTTCTGCATTTTCAAAAGATAAAGCTGAGACTGTTATTATGCCCGGTGATCTATTGCACACCGACTTTGGAATAACTTATTTGAGGCTTAATACGGACACTCAACAACATGCTTATGTTTTGGATAAGTGTGAGAAAGATGCCCCAGAAGAATTGAAACAAGCATTGGCAGAGGGAAATCGCCTACAAGATATTTTAATGAATAACTTTGTCGTCGGCAGAACAGGTAATCAATTACTTAAAATGTCACGAAAAGAAGCGCTGGAGGAAGGCTTGAATCCGAGTATTTATAGTCATCCTCTGGGGTTTCATGGCCATGGCGCAGGCCCTTCAATAGGAATGTGGGATAACCAAAATGGAGTGACGACAGGAGACTATCCTCTGTTTGATAGCACGGCATATTCGATTGAACTTAATATCGAAAAGCCTATCGAACGCTGGGGTAAATCGATTCGAATAATGCTAGAAGAAGATGCAAGTTTTAAAGCCGGTAAAATCAACTTTTTACACGGACGACAAAAGCAATTTCATTTAATCACTAGCGACTCAAATTGTGAACCTTAGAGCTAAAGCCTGATATTTATGCCACTACTCGTGGACACGAGCAGGATGTTACGAGCAATCACAAAAGTAATAAAAAGTAACATAGGCTAACAAACGAGTCGTTTATAATTCTTCTAAAAGGATATAAAATAACCAAACAGAAGCAAAGTGAGATCCATCATGTCAATTGATAGTGCCTATTTTTTACTATTTCTAATTGCTTTAGTCGCGATGATGGCTCAGCTATTAATTCGTCCCGTGAGAACTGAAAACATCTTATTCGCAATTCTTTGTGCTTCATTAGTGATGGTCGCTTTACAAACTTTGACCGCACAAGTCTCAAGCCCCTATCAATACGTGTTTGCACTTGGCACCTGTGCGACGTGTAATGTGGTTTGGCTAATTTCTCGTGCGATGTTTAGGGACAGTGACAGTATTAAATTACGACATTATATCGTGGCTATTATTATTGCTCTGTTAGTTATCAGTAGTCGAAGTATTGATCTGTTAGTGTCTGTTGAATGGCTGTCTCAAGACAATATCTCATGGCTAAAGCGCTCTATTGGAGAGGTAACCCAGCTGCTGTCATCGACCGTTTTAGCCTTGGCATTTTGGGAATCAGTCAAGAATTTCAGTGCAGCAACGAAACCGGCAAAGGTACAAAGAGTGTTATTTGCAACGACATTTTTCGCCGGTGTTTTCAGTTGCACAGTAATAGTTCAAGGTTTTATATCTGAAACTGAGCAATCAACTCTTCGACCTTGGTTTGTTGTTTGCTCAGCAATAGCTATCATCACCTGTATATGGATGGTGTTAGTTTTACAACATCTAGAACGTAAAGCGGTCGCTAGCGTTGAAGATGTAGCCAATGAACCTCAAGAAAATAAACAAGATCAGCTTCTATTGCAGCAGTTAGAGTCTCTAATAATTGATCAGAAAATTTTCTTACGGCCTGATGTAAAAATGATCGATCTAGCGAATCTGTTAAGTGTATCTGAATATAAAGTGAGCCGCATTATTCGACATGCAACGACAGCCAATAACTTTAACCAATATATCAATCGTTTTAGAGTCGAGTATGCAAAGCAATTACTCATAGAAAAACAAAGTCAACACTGGACCGTTTTGGTTATCAGTATGGAGTCAGGGTTTGCATCGCTTGCGCCTTTTAATCGAGCATTTAAGGCGCAAGTAGGGTGTACGCCGAACCAGTTCAGGAGTCGACATCTAATCGACAGTTTAGATAAGCCTCTACCTGCTTAATACCGGTTACAATAGATGCGCCTCAGGTGCGCGAGCAGAGCTTCAGAAGGCTGCCAAAATTCGTGGACCCCACATCATCATGGAGGCTGCGACAACACCAATCAACGTCACAAGCGTACCGAAAGTTGCTGCGATAGCCGCGGTCCACAGAGTTTTCGGTTGAGCGCTTTTTTCTGATCGAAATACCAGCTCAGCAATTGCCATTGGTAGTAAAAAAGAGGCTAATGAAAGCACTATATCTGCCGGTCCATCGATGGTCGAACTGTTTCCTAACGGACCTTGGTTAATTAAATACCAACCCATTAAGTAAAGTCGAAATGACCAAACGCCATTTATAAGGATAAACGCGTGTACGGCAAAGCGACGGTGAAGTGTGAAATTTTTATTCAAGGCAAAGCGCCAAGCCAAGAAAATGGCGATTGGAATCAATAAACCGTTAATAGTGACACCTAAAGCGCCAAGGTTGCTTAATCGGCTGCCTGTTATCCAGGTCAGATATAATCCTCCAATAGCGCCTATTAGGCCAATGACAAGAAACAACCGGCCATTGATTCGGTGAAAGGTTGGGTAGCGTTTTCGTATGAGTGGGATCAATTGAAGCACTGCACTGAAGCATACGAACATCACTGGAATGACATGAACAAGTAAGAGGGTGTTATTGAAAGTTTCGCCGTTTACATAGCCTTTTATCATATGGCGGAACTGCGACTCGTCGATAGTTCCAGACATAAAGGGCCAAGTAAATTGGGCAAAAATGTAGATTGCAAACATCCACTGCCCAATCAACACCACGCCAACCCAACATCGAATGGCAAGTGCTATCCAACGCTTTGCGAGTGAGTCGTTTGTGCTTGCCAAATTGTTTATTGATTTGTTCATTTTCAACCTCATTAATACCTCAGAGGCTTGAAGAATCACATCAATTTGGATTTTTGGCTTATCGAAATAGGAATTCGATCATCAATTTTATAATTTAGGTCAATATATCTGTTGGGTTTCCTGCGTCAACCCAACCTACAGGGATAATAGCTTCTTCGATTGCTAGGTCTTCAATTCAAGTCGAACGTAGGTTGGGTTAGCTTGCGTAACCCAACACGATTTAAAGGCAAAGATAAATATTTGGTTGCACCGATTAGAGAAGCTCTGTTGGGTTTCCCGCGTCAACCCAACCTACAGGGATAATAGCTTCTTCGATTGCTAAGTCTTCAACTCAAGTCGAACGTAGGTTGGGTTAGCTTGCGTAACCCAACAGGATTTAAAAGCAAAGAAAAAGATAGGGGAGGCATCGATTTGAGAAGCTCTGTTGGGTTTCCTGCGTCAACCCAACCTACAGGGATAATAGCTTCTTCGATTGCTAGGTCTTCAATTCAAGTCGAACCTAGGTTGGGTTAGCTTGCGTAACCCAACACGATTTAAAGGCAAAGATAAATATTTGGTTGCACCGATTAGAGAAGCTCTGTTGGGTTTCCCGCGTCAACCCAACCTACAGAGATAATAGCTTCTTCGATTGCTAAGTCTTCAACTCAAGTCGAACGTAGGTTGGGTTAGCTTTGCGTAACCCAACACGATTTAAAGGCAAAGATAAATATTTGGTTGCACCGATTTGAGAAGCTCTGTTGGGTTTCCTGCGTCAACCCAACCTACAGGGATAATAGCTTCTTCGATTGCTAAGTCTTCAACTCAAGTCGAACGTAGGTTGGGTTAGCTTGCGTAACCCAACAGGATTTAAAAGCAAAGAAAAAGATAGGGGAGGCATCGATTTGAGAAGCTCTGTTGGGTTTCCTGCGTCAACCCAACCTACAGGGATAATAGCTTTCTCGATTGCTAAGTCTTCAACTCAAGTCGAACGTAGGTTGGGTTAGCTTGCGTAACCCAACACGATTTAAAGGCAAAGATAAATATTTGGGGGCATCAATTAGACAAGAGCTGCTGGGTTTCCCAGCCAGATCTAGATGACACTGGATTCATCTCGAAAGCTCTAGCTCCCATATAAATCAGGCGTCTCCAACTGACTATTCGGATAACAACCAAGAACCTTTAAAAACTGACAATGATTGTCGCAACCGGCTAAGGCAGCTTGAACGTTAGGCGCATCCAAATGGCCTTCGAGGTCAATATAAAATAATTCTTCCCAAGGTTTTTCTGGAATAGGTCTAGATTGCAATTTCGTCAATACAATATCTTGGGATTTCAGCTCATTGAGTACCGTCGCCAATGATCCTGACGTTTGTTTTGTTGATAATACCAATGAAACTTTGCAGGGAATTTGTTCAGGCACACTCACCGGTTCTTTGGCGATGAGAATGAAACGAGTGAAGTTTTTTTGATTGTTGGCAATGTTTTGAGTGACCACAGGCAATTGATACATTTCAGCGGCGAAAGCGTTGGCAATGGCAACGACCGATGGGTCATCACGTTTAATCACTTGTTCAATGGCGTTTGCGCTACTGCTGCAGTATTCAATTTTCCATTGATCATTAGATTGTAAAAGTTCGGAGCACTGAGCGAGCGCTTGTGGATGACCCAAAATGGTTTTTACATTATCTATATTACCGGCTTTGCCAACTAAGCAATGTTGAATATCAAGCACTTCCTCTCCAATAATATGTATGCCGGAGCCTTGCAATAAATCATAGACGTCGAGAATAGCGCCTGATGTCGTGTTCTCGATGGGTAAGATTCCGACATCCATCTCTTCATTTCTCACTGAGTTTAATATTGCTCTAAAACTTGGGTATCCCATAGGTCTGGGGCTTGCTTTCGATAACGAGAAATATTTATTCAAAGCTTGATGGCTGTAAGAGCCATGGTCACCTAAGAAGGCCACACGAGGATTTAGATCTCCTGAAGCGGGCACGCGCATTTGGTACTGTAGTTTGACCGATTGCTCAATGATCAGTTGAAAGATTTGTTGCACAAAAAGGGTGCTCAAGCCTGACTGCTTACCTAAGGCGATTTTTTTTAGTATGAGATCTTTTTCTCTATCTAAATCACGAGTATCGAGACCACATTCGATTTTGTGCTTGCCAACGTGATCACAGAGCTCTTGCCGTTCAGCCAATAATTGAATCAAAGCTAAATCAAGATGATCAATTTTGGCGCGTAGTTCACTTAACTGTTCGCTGGTTAACATTTTCTATCCTCTAGAAACGAAAAAACCTCCAAGGTGGAGGTTTTTAAAAACGAATGGCTCCCTCCTGACTCATTGCCGGATAAAGAAACCAAAATAAAATGTGTTGATAATTTTCATGATTTAAAAAGTAAGGCGATTTGAAAGTTTTGTCAATAAAAAGCCCGGGTAATTCCCGGGCTTCCCATAATTAATAGGAATAAAAAATGTAACAACCAAGACTGGGAAACCTTGAGACGCTCAAATGTTCGTGAACGTTTCTTTGTTCACCCAATATGAGTATAGACGAAATTTTAAGCAGAAATATGGCAAGGTAGAGGGATATTGACGCTAACCTAAATTGAGTGGGTGTCTAGCGCAGATGTCTTGGTTTTTTTAGCCTTGTGTGTGATTAAATTTCGGCTGTTTATAAATATTTAATATCAAAAATGATGAAAGAGAAGGGGATGACTCCCCTTCAGCGGGTGATATTTTTAGAACAAGCTAGGAAGCCCATCGTTAAAGACACCACCTAAAACAGCGAGTTGAAGTGCTTCCATCTCGGTGGAAATGTATCGGTCTTTATCAAAGTGAGCTGCCCGTTGCCTTACTTTTTGGTGAGCAGACTCTAATACGTCTGACGATTGCAAGGGGCGACGAAAATCGATTCCCTGCGCAGCACATAATAATTCGACACAAATCACTCCTGCGGTATTCTCAGCCATATCGGTTAAACGTCTTGCAGCAAAAGTAGCCATGCTAACGTGATCTTCTTGGTTTGCTGACGTGGGTAAGCTATCGACTGACGCTGGGTGTGCAAGCGTCTTGTTTTCTGAAGCCAGCGCTGCTGCGGTCACCTGGGCAATCATAAACCCAGAATTCACACCACTGTTTTCTACTAAAAACGCTGGTAATCCACTCATGTGTTTGTCCATATAAATAGCGATACGTCGTTCTGAAATGGCTCCTATTTCAGCAATAGCTACGGCGATGGCATCTGCTGCCAAGGCAACAGGTTCCGCATGAAAGTTACCTCCTGATAAAATATCTTGGTCGTCACTGAATACCAGTGGATTATCCGACACTGCGTTGGCTTCAATCAGTAACGTCTTTGCCGCGTAGCGAAGTTGGTCTAAACACGCTCCCATTACTTGTGGTTGGCAACGCAAGGAGTAAGGATCTTGAACTTTCTCGCAGTCTGCGTGCGATTGATTGATATTGCTTCCCGTTAAAAGCTGACGATAGAAACTCGCAGAATCAATTTGTCCTTGGTGCCCTCGCACTTGATGAATACGAGCATCAAAAGGTGTAACACTGCCAAGTAATGCGTCGACACTCATCGCACCGGCTATCGTGGCTGACTTGAAATTATTTTCAGCTAAAAATAAGCCTTTGAGTGCGAGCGCTGTTGAGGCTTGGGTTCCATTTAATAGAGCCAAGCCTTCCTTCGGAGCAAGTTCAATCGGACTCATTTTTAACTGAGCTAATGCATCAACGGCCGGCATGCGTTGAGCGTCTAATATTATTTCTCCGGCACCAATCAGTGGCGCGCTCATATGCGCGAGTGGAGCGAGATCTCCTGAGGCTCCGACCGATCCTTTTTCGGGGATAACCGGCAAGGCATTGTGATTAAAAAGTTCAATCAATAATTCAATCGTTGATAGACGAATTCCTGAATGTCCTTGCGCAAGGCTGTTAATTTTAAGCGCCATTAGCAAGCGAGTGGTCGCTTCATCTAAAGGTTTGCCAAGTCCCGCTGCGTGTGACAATACCAGTGATGTTTGCAGTAAGCTTAACTTGTCGGTATCAATTCTCGTTTGAGCGAGTAAACCAAAGCCAGTATTGATTCCATACACGGTTCTGTCTTCATCAATGCATTGTTGAACGGTCGCGGCACTTTGATTTATTTTGTCGATCGCCGAGTCATCCAAAGATAGCTGTACTGGCCCTTCGAAAATCTGGCGTAACTCTTGGAGTGTTAATTTCCCTGGGATCACATTAATGGTTTGCATGTTTTATTCTCCAACCATCGGAAGGTTTAAGCCGTACTCTTTGGCGCATTGTTTTGCAATGTCATAACCGGCGTCAGCATGGCGCATAACGCCAGTGGCTGGATCATTCCATAAGACTCGTTCAATTCGTTTGTCAGCTGCTTCAGAACCGTCACAACAAATCACCACGCCCAGAATGTTGCGAATACCCCATGCCGACCCCACCGCCGTGATGCAAGGAAACCCAAGTCGCGCCGCTGGCTACATTCAACATGGCATTGAGAAGAGGCCAGTCAGAAACGGCATCTGAACCATCTTGCATTTTTTCTGTTTCACGGTTCGGGCTGGCTACCGAACCTGAGTCTAGATGATCTCGGCCGATGACAACGGGAGCAGATAACTCTCCGGTACGAACCATTTCGTTGAAAGCCAGTGCGAGCTTGTGTCTTAGTCCTAAGCCCACCCAGCAAATTCGAGCGGGTAGACCTTGAAAGCTGATTCGTTGTTTGGCCATATCTAACCAATTATGCAGATGCGGATCATCAGCAATGATTTCTTTAACTTTCTGATCCGTCTTATAAATATCTTCAGGGTCGCCAGATAAAGCCGCCCAACGAAAAGGACCGATACCACGACAAAATAATGGACGAATATAAGCTGGCACAAAGCCAGGGAATGCAAAGGCATCTTCGACGCCTTCATCAAAAGCTTGTTGTCGAATGTTATTTCCGTAGTCAACCGTAGGAATACCCGCATTAGCAAACTTGACCATTGAAGTGACCTGAACAGCCATTGACTTTCGAGCAGCGGCAGCAACTTCTTGCGGAGCCGTTTGTGCTTTCTCGCGCCATTCTTCGAGAGTCCAACCTTGTGGTAAATACCCATTGATGGGATCGTGTGCTGATGTTTGGTCGGTCACTAAATCGGGTTTAATACCTCGGGCTTCCATCTCAGGGAATATATCGGCGGCATTCCCCAATAAACCGATGGATATCGCTTCACCAGCATCCAGTGCGCTTTGAAGTAGTGTCATGGCTTCATCTAAGCTGGTCGCTTTTTTATCGACATAGCCTGTTCGAATTCGAAAGTCGATGCGAGACTCATCGCACTCAACGGCGATCATACAATAGCCGGCCATGGTTGCTGCGAGTGGTTGTGCGCCGCCCATTCCACCTAAGCCACCGGTCAATATCCACTTTCCTTTAGTATTACCATCAAAATGTTGTCGACCAGCTTCTACGAAGGTTTCGTAAGTCCCTTGTACAATGCCTTGACTGCCAATATAAATCCAAGAGCCAGCGGTCATTTGACCATACATCATTAGGCCTTTTTTATCCAACTCGTTAAAATGTTCCCAAGTTGCCCACTTTGGAACCAAGTTAGAATTAGCGATGAGAACTCGAGGCGCATCAACATGGGTCTTGAAAACGCCCACGGGCTTACCTGATTGAACTAATAAGGTTTCATCGTCATTCAACTCTTTTAATGTTTCGACAATCTTGTCATAGCATTCCCAGTTTCTAGCAGCCCGACCAATGCCGCCGTAAACGACAAGACTGTGTGGGTGCTCGGCAACATCTGGGTCGAGATTGTTCATGAGCATGCGCAGCGGAGCTTCAGTTAACCAGCTTTTGGCATTGAGGCTCGAGCCATGGGGCGCTCTGATCTCTCGAGAGGTATCAATTCGATTGTCTTTCATAGGTCAATTCTCCGTAATCACGAATTCGCTCATTATAAAAATTTTGCATGTATATACAAGTTGTTTTTACGCCAAAAACTCACTTCATTAAACTTGTATAGTCGAGACCATATTACGACTTAGGGGTGAAACGGCTTTGCAGGCGGTAGCGTTTGCCGGGGTGATAAAGCTTGGCAAAGCTTACGGCATGCTCAAAACTCCAAGTTGTACGAGTCAATAAAAGAATGGCCTCGTCTTGCTCTAGTTGTAGCAAGTTAAAGTATTGCTTTTCAGGAACAATTGCTTCGATAACATGCTCTGCTTCGGTGACAGGTGCAATGTGAGTTAAATACTCATTTGGCGTAATCGATTTAAAATCTTGGTTTAAGTAATCCTTTGCGATAGCCGGGTTGATGAACCTCTCTTCAACCTGAACGGGCTCCTCGTTTTGATAGTGCACTATGATTGAGTGAAACAAAGTCGCACCTTCAGCCAAACCAAAAAGCTCGGCCAGTTGAACCGTAGCGGGAATTTCACTCATCTCTAGCAAACTGGCTTTATGCTTGAAGCCTTGCTCTGTAATTTCCGTTTTGATATTTTTAATTTCGAGCAGCGAACTTTGATGCTTTTCTTCTGCAACATAAGAGCCTTTGCCGCGAACTCTTACTAATATGCCCTCTGAGTCGAGTTCCTCAAGCGCGCGACGAGCGGTCATTCGACTAACTGAACACAGTTTTACCAGCTCATTTTCAGAGGGAACTTGTTGTCCTGATTTCCACTGCCCGGTACGAATACCGTCCATGATAAAACGCTTTACCTTTAGGTACCGAGATTCTGACTTCTGCATAAAGTTTAATTGTATAGACAAGAAATGATAGCTGCGATGGTATAAAATAGCGTTCAATTAAGCAATTGGAACCAGCAAGATCATGCAAAATTACCCAGATTCAATGACGCAAGACGAACGCGCTATTCGTGAATTTGCCAGTTCGATAGAGCGGTTAGAGCTGCCTGGTGAACAGTTTGATCATTTAGGGCATGTACGACTTGCCTGTTTTTATTTTCTCGACCAGGGGTTAATTGAAGGGCAACAAACACTTTTTAAGGTGATCGAAACATACGCTCGTGCGCTGGGAGCCACCGATAAGTTTCACGCGACAATTACCGATGCTTATTACCGATTAGTCGTCAACGCAGTTGTTAATAACCAAGTGACTTTATCTGAAATTTCCGAGCACTTGGTTCAACAAATCGCAGATCAAACGTCTCTTGAATTAGTGAAGGAGTATTACAGTGAGTTCTTATTGCAAAGCCCATCGGCGAAACAGAACGTCTTGATGGCCGATCGTAAACCGCTCATGGTAGAACCTTTAATCGAAGGTGCTGAGTATTTAAATTCAAGCTTTCAATATCATGAAGGGCATATCCCGCTGTTAATCAGTATGCCTCACAATGGTACCTGCATCCCAGAAGACATTGCTCAAACCATGACTTCAGAAGCGCTTACCGTTCCTGATACCGACTGGTACTTGAGACAACTGTATGATTTTGCCATTGGGTTAGGGTGCCATGTCTTGGTTCCGAGATACTCTCGTTATGTTATTGATTTGAATCGTCCTGAAGATGACGCGGAGCTTTACCCCGGAGCAAACAATACCGAGCTGTGTCCTAGTTCGCTTTTTAATTTGAATCCTATGTATCAAAGTGGTGAGAAAGTGGGCTTAGAAGAACAACGTCGACGCATTGAATTGTACTGGCGTCCTTATCACCAACAACTGCAGAAAGTTCTTGGCGAATTACAGAAAAATCATCCACAGGTTTTGCTATTTGAAGCGCATTCTATCGCGTCTCAAGTTCCGCGGTTTTTTGAAGGGCAACTACCCGACTTTAACTTTGGAACGAATCAAGGCGCAAGCTGTGTCGAATCGATTGGAAAGTACGTAGAGGCATTTGATACACAAAACTACAGTAAAGTGATCAATGGTCGTTTTAAAGGCGGTTATATTACGCGAGCCTACTGTGAGCCCAGCAAAGGGATTTCAAGCTTGCAATTGGAGCTGTCTCAGAGAACCTATTTGAACGAAGAACATTTGAGCTATGACACTGAGAAGGCTCAAGAAGTCCAAAAAGTGTTACAAAATTTAATTAAAGGCCTTATTTCGACCCTAGTAGCCTAAATTTTTATGCAAGTTCCGCGATTTTTGAGTATTCTTATCTAGGAGCCATATCAGTTAGGTTTAGTTAATTTGTCTCATTTGAAGCGAGTAAAAGTATTATCCAATCAGCTCGAAGTCGGAATGTTTGTATCAGACATTGATCGAGATTGGGGAGATACAAACTTTTTACTTCAGGGATTTACGCTTGAAGACCAAGAGGATATTGAGTCAGTAAAGAGTCAATGCGAATACGTGTATGTCGATTTTCCGAGTGAAGACTTGTACAAGCGTTTTCGGGCTAAAGCGACGGTCTCCACCACCTTAAAAGATAAATTCAACCGCGAATTAGGGAACTCCGTTCAAGCCGAGATCAAGCCTGCGGCAAAAGCCTATAAAAAGTCCCGCAACCTTATGAAAGGCGTTCTAGAGCGTGTGATGTTGGGTGAGGACTTTGAGCTTGCTGCGGTCAAAGAGCAGGTGAAAGAGTGTGTGCAAAGTATTATTCGTAACGAAAATGCCATGCTCATGATGACTCTTATTAAACATAAAGACGAATACACGGCTGAGCACTGTTTAAATGTCGGAATCATGGCAATAGCCTTTGCTAAGTTTCTTGGGTTTGAACAGGAGGCGCTAGAAGACATTGGTCTTGCTGGCATGCTACACGACATTGGTAAAGTTAAGGTTCCAGATTCAATATTAAACAAGCCTGGAAAGTTAACTGACGACGAAATGACGGCGATGCGTGATCATGCTCGGCTCGGTTATGAAATTCTCTTGAAGAAGAAAGATATTTCTCCTGTCGCGATAGATGTCGCTTACACTCATCATGAGCAACTGTCCGGTGGCGGCTACCCAAGAGGTCTGTCCGAAGGGCAAATTAGTCAAAACGCGCGCATTGTAACCATCGTTGATGCCTTCGATGCGATTACTTCTGATCGTTGCTACGATAATTCACGTCCAATAATGGATGCCTATAAAATTCTCATGCAATATCGTGATACCCACTTTGATGCCAAGCTGGTTACTCGCTTTATCGAGTGGCGCGGTATTTATCCTCCAGGCTCGATTGTCGAAATGGAAAATGGAGAAGTGGGTATTGTGGTGTCAACTAACCCTCGCTATAAATTACGTCCTAAAGTCTTACTGGTTTTGGATGAACTTAAGAAAAAACGCGGTAAAGAACGAATAATTGACATGTCAAAGCTTGATTTAGACGCATCTGCCCAAACATATCGAATCATTAAGGCGGTTCAAAACCGAGCGTTTGGAATCGATCTTCAAGAATATGTCGACAAGGGGCTAAAAATAGCTGCTGTATAGTCGTCACCTACAAAGAGCTTTGACATGTCGTTACAACAGCATTTAGAAAAACTGAAATCTTTATTATCGCAAGATGATCTCATCGAATTTGAACGTCTTACCACTCGTATGGCAGAGGTAAAGGGGGACTTTACCCTGCTCACCGACAAGGAGCTTTCTCTCATTGCGAAGATGGAGCAGAAATATGGTGACCCGATCAGAGACGAAACCCTGCAAACGGATCCTTCCAAAATTGCCGAAGAAGTGACTGAAAGCGGTTTAGATGCTGACAGTCAGCAGGTTGTTAAAGATGAGTTCCCCTTATTAAACACCGAATTTGCAGGCTATGTAAAAGACATGCTTTTACGGGAACTGGGTCAGCGATTTCCTGACTTAAAGTCAGCCGTAAACTTTGCTTTTGAGAATAAATGGTTACCTGATGAATTGAAAAATCCGGATGTCTGCGAGACATTGTTTGAACGTTTTTTCTCCGACATAGAAAGAGCCAACCAATGGAGAAAAGAGTTACAAGGCCAAGAAGCTGATTTGAGCAATAAGCCATTGTCGATTGGTTTGACGTGGTTTATGTATATTTTTCAGTTAAAACAATCAGTTGACCGTTACTCATGAGGGATTTGAGAAAGCGGATGGTCGGATTAGGCTGCAACCACGAGTCGATTTTGCCTTGACTCCGATGTTTGAGAATGGCTAATGCGGCCCTCTAGGGACGCATTGCACATAAGACTAAGTAATGATTGTCACGACTTCAAAAGAAGAAGTAGAAAAGAAAAAACATTAATACAACGATAATTCCCATAATTTGATTTCCTTATTCAGGGATAAACAAATCTTCTATCTGACATTGGAACACGGCAGCCAGTTTAAAGGCAATAGGCAGGCTAGGGTCATATTTACCTTTTTCAATGGCATTGATGGTTTGCCTCGATACCCCAATCTTGTCTGCGAGATCTTGCTGAGTTAAATCGTGCTCAGCTCGCTTAACCTTTACTCGGTTATTCATTGGTATCTCCGGTGGGCAAATAATGAGCCAATTCCGAAGAGCATGCAGATTCCTGAGAATACCCAAAAAATGCTAAAGGTGGGAATGACGCCATAAAATTGGAAAAAGCCTACGGTAATGCAAGCCATCGCTGTCCATGTTAATGCGAATAGACAAGATTCCATAAAAATGCGAAGTTGCAGTTCGTCCATTTCTTTCACAAATAAGCGAATGGCTCGCAACATCATAAAGCACGGCGTGATAGGTAGCAGGGTAATCAACGATTGCATCAGCAATGAGTTAGTCATTTTCAATAAAAAGTGACTCGCTATGATGGCTGCTACATAAAGAATTATCGCAACCACCATTCTCTGGGTATAGGCTTTCATTTTAGGTTCCATAGGCGGTGCTCCTTTTTCTACGACCGTTTTACGTTTTGAAAGAAGCATACCAATGCCGGCAAAACTCAAGGCAAGAAAGGTTATGTATACGGCAAACCAGGTCTCGAACCATGCTTCGCTGAAAAATACTGCGTTTGGGTTATTACTTAACATCGACGCTGCGTTTAACGCAGAAACAATGCCTAGGCCGGTACCACCAGTAATTAACAAAGAATTTTTCAAAAGTCTTCTCCATGTCTTATATGTTTGTCATTATGTAAAGTAAACTTTACTTCACTTGCTGTTCTTGTGTCAAGTAAGCTTTACATAAAGATTGGTGTGCTTGTCATCAAAAGGCGTCCGCAGATGACCACAAGAGCCACGGGTCTAAGTGGCGTGACTTAAGTTAGATACATTAATATGCGTGTCAGTCGGTGGGCTTTGAATTGGCAATAAAGAAGGGCGGAGTCGTTTTGATAATCGCTATGTTAATAGCCGTTATCCGCCCGATTAATGAAAAGAGATTGAAATAAGGTTAGAGTCTGAGTGCACCATCGACTTCGATGACTCGACCGCTAATATAATCATTCTCTAGTATGAACTGCACCGTACTGGCAATGTTATCGGGCTGACCCATATCTCCTAATGGAATGGATTGTCGAATCTTATCTAGAATTTGAGGCTTAATGGCTTGAGTCATTTCAGTTGCGATGAAGCCTGGTGCTATCGCCGCGGATCGGATTTTATAACGAGCTAGCTCCTTAGCCCAAGTGGTGGTTAGAGCCGCCACGCCAGCTTTGGCTGCAGCATAGTTGCTTTGCCCAACATTTCCATGGCGTGATATGGATGAAATATTAATGATAACCCCAGCTGTTTTTTGAGCAATCATGTGCTTCGCTGCTTCGCGCCCACACAAGAACACCCCAGTAAGGTTAACATCAATAACCTGTTGCCAGTTGCGCAGTGACATAGTGTCGACAACTTCTCCATCTTTTGCTTTCACAAGCAGCTGATCGCGAGTGATGCCGGCGTTGTTCACGAGGCCATCGATCGCGCCAAAATCTTCGAGAATTTTCTCAAAGCTTGAAACCACCTGAGTTTCATCGGCGATATTGCAGCAGTAAGACCGAACAACGACGTTGTTTTCAGAGAGCTTTTCTACGGCTAACTCTAGGCTTTCTTCATTCAAATCGATTAACGCTAGATTCACGCCTTGCTTGGCAAGTCGATCGGCAATCGCAAACCCAAGGCCTTGGGCAGCGCCAGTAATGATCACGGTTTTAGCGTCTAGTTTCATCATAACCTCGATATTTTGTGCGGTGCAATATTGATGAGATGTTAGCCGCTTTTGGCCATTTGATCCAGTGGTTCTATTGAAACTTTTGTGTCAGTTGAAGGGAAGAGGGAGAGCAACTGCGACGAAGTACGAGTGACTTCGCCGCTGTTTTTTCGGGTTATTGAATGCCTAAAATCGCTTTACCTTGGTTAAAAGTAATGTCGACAGGAATATTGGCTTCGGTCAGCTTATCGAGTTCAGCTTGTAACTCGGGAGTAATCTGTCCCTTTTCTGCTAGCAACGCCTGAGCTTTTGCATAATCTCCATCGCCTTGAATGGTCAGAAGCAGCCTAGAAAGATCATTCATGGCCGTCGTCATTCGGTCAAAATCGACTCGATATCGACCCGTGGTCGCGTCTTTTGTAAAAGCGCCTTTCTCTTTGAAATAGTTAAATCTAACCATGTTCGCTTTGCCATGAGCTGACGACGCTCCGAATCGAACCGAGCGAAAGATTCCGGCTAAGAAAGTGACATAGTTATCCATTAATTTACCTTCGGTGATTTCACCTTTATTGAATAACTCAGTGATCATATATAAGCCAAGAATATCCGCCTTACCTTCTTCAAGTGCCGACGCCGTTTCTTGCAGCGCAGTTCGCACCATACCATTCCCATTAATGGTGTTTTTAATGCCTAACCCGTGGGCGACTTCATGAAACATGGTATTTGCAAAGAAGGCGTCGAAGGTAATGTATTGTTGCTGATCTTCCGCGATCAATTGCTTAGAAATGGGTACTAGGATCTTGTCGAATTTAGCTTGCATGGCATTTTTAAGCTGTAATCGTCTGGTACCTTTGGCTAATTGAACTTCTTCATCGTTAGGGAGGTTTATGGCGATGGTTTTTGAACCTGCATTGCTATGTCCGGCATAATAAACAACATCGTATGCATTTAAGTCGGCATCGGTGCCAGGCATTTCTTTTTTATACGCTTCGTCAACGGGTAGGCCTTGTTGCAGTTCTGGCAAAAACTGTGCAAATTTTGCGAGTCGTTCACTCCAAGTCAAGTCTTTAATTAAAACGTAAGACTCGTAAGCGGTGCGATAGCCGAATAATTGGTCTTCATAATTTTCAATGGGTCCAATAACCACTTCAATCGGGTTGTCTTTCATATCCATCCAAGCGAAGTCAGACGCTTGAAATTGGTCTGTAATAATCGCTTCAGCACGCATATTTAAGTAATTTGAGAAGGCTTTGTTATCCGCTAACTTTGCGGCTTCTTTGAGTAGCGAAGATGCCTGCTCTAATTGCTTCTTAAATTTTACATGGTATGGCGTTAATACCAACTGGCCTTTGTCGTCGCGCTCAACCATTGAGTAACTCTCTAAAAAAGGTTGTGCTTCTAATAAATTAGCGTTCTTCTCACGCCAGTTTTGATATTCTTCTTTGGTGATATCTGCTGGGTAAAACTGCGCTCCAGCCGGCTTTTCAGTGACATTGGTAAGAAAAGCTTGATCTCCTTTTAAGCGGTCCCACGGTCCATAATTAATATCTGCAAACCGTCGCGCTTTTGTATCTTTAATCGCGTTAAGTAGCTTTGATTTATCGCCGTACGCTTGCTGCCAAAATAAATTATCCATGATAGTGCTGGCATCAATTAACTTGGCCACCATCTGTTTTTGGTTGGCAGATAAATGAGAAAGATCGCTGGTGAGCGTGAACTCGGCATAAATATCAAAGCGCTCGTCACTGATCACTTGATACTGACTAGTCACCGCCTCTTTCTCGCTTGTGGTGGCGGTTGTTTGTTTGGTTGAAGACTCTTGGGTCGGTTTAGAAGTGTTATTGTCTTGTTGACAAGCGGAGAGAGCAAGTGCAACGGATGTTGCAAAAACGATGGTCTTGATTTGCATGGTCTGTTCCCAAATGTTAGCCGAATGGTTCGGATGTTTTTGTAATCATTTTTTGGTGAGCGAATAGCATGCTCTACCTGTTATCGGAGCACTACTTGTAATCGAAGCACTATACCAGATTTTAGGTGACAGCAAAAAGGTGCCGAATGCAGCTAAATATCGGCGAGTAATAGCTCACTTGAATACGGCATAAAAAGAGGGGTTTCAGTGAGGCCTTCGAGCTTAAACTGGTTAATTAGAGTCGCCAAATGTTGAAAGAACAGTAATGAGATCCACTGGTCTCGATCTTGTCGCTGCAAGCTGCGTATGATCAGTCTAAGCGCCGAGCGCTGTGATGTTTGCAGACTCTCTGAACTCTTTTCAAGTGCCGCAAAAGCCTGTTCGACATTAAATGGGCTGGTTAATATTTGTCCGAGTACTTTAAGGTAGAAGTTAAGCGGTTGTTTCGCTTGGCTCACTAACTCTAAACGAGCGGAAAGCTCTTTGAATAAATTAGGGCTTAGCGCTAACAACAGACCTCGGTGGCGATGATGAAAAAGTCGAAGACCGTTATCCGGTTGCTGTTTTAGGGTCTCGTAGAGCCGAGCGAGCGTAAAGCTGTGTAGAAAAAAACGATGTCTTTCTTCTTGTTGTTCGATTTGTCGCTCATCGATCATAGGAACAAAAGGAATATGCTCTTTTAGCCAACGAGTGAAGAAGCCTGCACTTATCGCTCGGGTTGTACTTAATTGTCCGTTGAGTTCCAGGCGTTTTATAGGGGTGTCATCTTGCGCACAGGACGGTGATTTGGACTTACTGATAAATCCGCATAATTGGGGCTGTGATGTTATCGCATCGTCAGCGAAGCGTCGCATGACACTACTGTGGTCTCTATGTGGCGGAGCCACCTCTCTAATTTCAATACTGGCAGGTGCCTGAACGAGGCTGATTGGAGGGCGAGGAACCGCCATTCCACATCCAACTTCCGGACAGATTGAAAGGGTGTTAAAGTGTTGTTGTAATTGATTTACAATTAAGTCTGAGCGTTTATGATTTCCATCGTAGCGAACCATTTCGCCGAGTAGGCAGCTGCTGATATAAATGTTTGGTTTTATCATAATTATTTAGGTAGAACGCTCAGAGTTTAAGTGTGTTGCCCACGTATTAGGCAGCTTTTTAGTATTGATACGCTTGATGATTCATCACGCTGGCCTTAAGGTTGCATTTACTGTCTGAAATTGCAATAGCGTTAAGTTTGATGTCATAAAGTACGGCGACAATGGTACAAGAATACCTTTGGTCGGTTCAGCAACAAAAACGCATGAGAATTCAATATTACTATGTTAGATAAACTTCGTTCTTTTTTCGATAAATATTTATCCGTTGAGCAAGCGTCTCCAGAAGACATTGAGCATGCTTTAAGGGTTGCGGCTTCTGTTTTAATGATTGAAGTGATGAAAATGGATTTCGAGATAAAGGATGAAGAGCAAGAGCAAATATTGTTGCTTATTAAAGAGGAGTTTGAGCTGTCGGACGATGACGCTACTGCGTTGTATGATGTTGCAACGGACAAAGCGTTATTCGCAACCGATTTTCATGAGTTTACTCGACTGCTCAACGAGCACTATTCTGTTGAGCAAAAGGTTCGACTTGTTCGTCTTTTGTGGAAAGTTGCTCTTGCCGATGGCAAGGTACATGCGTATGAAGAGCATTTAATTCGACGAATTTCCGATTTGATGCATTTGAGACACAGTGAGTACATTCAAGCAAAACTAGCTGAATTGCACTCAATGGAATAGTTCGCACCGCGTTGCGACATGGTCATCCGGAATAAAGTAGGTTTTCGGTTCGTTCAATATAATCGGGTTCACCCGAGAGCAACACTATGTCGCCTGCTTGAAGCACCATATCTCGTGGGGGCGGAGTGTGTGATTGATGGCCCCTGCGAATAGATTCTACAGCCACTTTTTCCGGTAATGTAATTTCACTCAAGGTGCGTCCGATGGCCGCAGCTTCTCCGTTTAGAACCACTGCGTGTAATTGCTCATGATGCGTCTGCAGCACTCGAAGGACATCCGATGCACTTCCGTGAAAGAAACTTTGAAGAAGATGATAGCGATCGTCCCGCACCTTTTGAATTTCGGTAATAATTTGTTTGATGGGCAATCCTAACGTGTAAAGAACCTGGCCCACTAGCATAAGGCTACTTTCTAGTGATTCAGGAATGACCTGCGTTGCTCCATTTTGTAGGTAACTTTCTAAATTCCTGTCATCCTTTGTTCTAACCATAACGGGAGCGTAAGGGTAATGTGTGCGTGTTACGGATAAAAGGTCTAAGACAGAACGATGGTCATCGAAAGTGACCACAACCAAACGCGACTGTTCGATATTTGCTGCATGCAAAATACTGCGACGGCGAGCGTCACCATAGAAAATGGTTTCCCCCGCGGTGGCCGCTTCTTTTACGCGTACTGGATCTAAATCGAGCACTAAGGATTGAATGCCTAGTTGATCCAGAAAACGTTTGATTGACTGCCCATTACGACCGAAGCCACAGATGATGACATGTTGCGACATTTCTTTTGTAGCGGCATTAATTTGTTGTTTATCGTTGTTCAGTGATGCTCGTTGATTGGCTTTTCCGAGTAATCTTTGACTGATAACGTCACTGTGACGAATTAAAAAGGTTGCAGCAAACATGCTCAGTACGCCGACCGTTAATGCGATGGAGGCGATTTGCTCACTCAGCAACTCCTGCTGCCGCGCAAGGCCTATGAGCACGAACCCGAGTTCACCAGCATGAGCTAAAATAAGAGCCGTTTTTGCACGGTCAATATTCGACTCTCTGAATACTTTGGCAGCTAGCCAAACTAATGAAAACTTTGACAAGACAAAGACCAGTAATAAAAGGCCAATTAAAACGCCATGCTCGAGAATGGTGTTTAAGTCGATGAGCGTACCAATGCTCACGAAAAACAATCCGAGTAGAATATCTCTGAAAGGGCGAATCTCTGTTTCTATCTGGTGTTTAAACTGCGACTCCGCTAATAGCATTCCAGCCATAAAGGCTCCTAATGCCATCGACAGCCCCAGAAATTGGGTAAACCAAGAGGCAACAAGGGCAACGGCTAGGCTTGTCATTACAAAGAGTTCATCACTACGACTCGCAGCAACTTCATGGAAAAGACGAGGTAATAAATATTTCCCCGCCATTAGAATAACCATGACAGCAATAACGCCATTTAAGAGTGACGTAGAAAGTAAATTGACAGCATCTTGCTGAATATTGGCTAAAATGGGTACTAAAATAAGTAGCGGAACAGCGGCCATATCTTGGAACAAAAGTGTAGCGATAGAGAGAATGCCGTGCCGCTGATGAGTTTCTCTTTGGTCATTTAATTGTTTTGTGACGATAGCGGTTGAAGACATGGCTAAGGCAGCGGCTAAGATTAAGCAAACGCGCCAATCGCTGATAAACAGTTGAGCTATAACGAAATAGACCAACAAGGATAAGACGACCTGCAGGCTGCCTAATCCTAAAACCTGTGTTCGCATGGCGTACACTCGAGGAATCGAAAACTCCAACCCGAGCGAAAACAACATAAAAACTACCCCTATCTCAGCGATATAGTGGCTATTCGAGTCTGGAGAGAAGAACGAAAGTCCCATTTGGCCGATGAGGAGTCCAATGAGCAGATACGCGAGAATCGTTGGCAATCTAAAACGTCGAAAAAGTGCGACCAGTGCGACACTGGAGACTAAAACGACCAAAATTTGAAAATAAATTGCATGTTGCATAGCGCAGCGGATGAATCCCTGTAGTTGAGAAAAATCAATTACTTACCTTAATATTAGTTGGTTTTCTCGAATTTGTCGCAAGCAAAAAAGTACCGATTCTTAGTAATCTGATTGATGGTTCAGCACGAGTTCAGTTTACTCTTGTTTAAATTGACCCCAGAATCAATGACAGGAAGATGATTATGAAACTTAAACACCAAACTCTGATGACACTGGCAAGCGTTGCATTGACTGGCGCATCATACGCGCAGTCTGAGCAGTTGGTTGGAGCGCCCGCTTCGGTTGCGAGTACCGAAGGTGTGGTAACGCACTCATCCACCTCTGATGCAAAAAACCAAGTGAATAAAAACGCGGGGTTAGTTTCTAATAAAGTGATTGCCGAAAATTCTGAGTCAACCACTGTAGCTCGCAAAGATTCTCGAGCGGGCTCTGCAAAAATTCGTCAACTAACCGATGTGAACAAAACCGTTAAAACGTCGAAATCGAAGCTAAGTGAAACCGCTAAGTTTCGTGAAAAGTCACCCGCGCAATCAAGTAAATATCATGAGTTTTACTTTTTTGATGCCGATGCCTGGTTGTTAAGTGATGTCGATGGAGATGGATACTACAGTGAGTTCAGAGTAACTTTTGACGCTGACACTATTTATGATTTTGCTGATGTGTACGCCGTGCTTTATCTGAGTCGTAATGGCGGCCCATGGCAGGAATACCACGTCACCGATGTTTTTGAAATCAACGGAGAAAGTGGTAGTGATGACTATCAAGTAACAACGCGATTAAACTTTGATTTTCCGCCAGGCGACTACGATGTTTTAGTTGACCTGTATGAATATGGCTACAGCGGCATTGTTGCGACAATCAGCGCCGAAGATGATATTCACTTAAGCTCGTTGCCATTAGAAGATTTAACGTTTGAAGATAATTATGATCAGGGCTTTTGGTTTTACGATGTTGCAACCGATCTGATTTCAGACTCTGACAATGACGGATACTACAGTCAATTTGCAATTACATTTGATGTAGACACTGACTTTGCTTCTGCTGAAGTTTATGCTGAAATATTTTTTATAAACGAAGATGGTAACTGGGAACTTGAGTACACCTCTAATGATTTTTGGTTAGACGGTGAGTCGGCGGCCGATCAACTTGTTGTTGAATTTGATTGGAACGCTGGATACCCGACAGGACTGTACGACTTTAAAGTAGTGATTCGTGACTCTGTAAGTCAAGAGCGTTTAGCTCAAGCGGGTCCCGAATATCCAGCGTTGAGTCAAGTACCCTTAGAGTCATACGACCGAGACAACTCTCCTAGCAGTGGTGGTGGAACTGGTGGGAGTAATGGTGGGGGTTCGAGCAGTAGTTATGAGTCGGGCGGCGGAAGTTTTGTTTGGCTTTTACCTCTACTTGCGATGTTATTACCTCTTCGAACCGTGCGAAAAAGGGTCGGTAAATAAAGAGCTCGATAAAATTGTAAGTCAATAACATTGGATAGCAGAAAAAGCGATGCTCAAGCATCGCTTTTTTATTTATAACCAAAACGTATTTCAAAAAAACGCTCGTTGGAGTATCTTGCATTAACGACGGTTAAAAACTATGAAAGAATTTAATCCGTTTACAGCAGTTAATACACATTCTAGTACTTAATCTACTTTGCAAATTATTAGTGCTAATTATTAGTGCTAATCACGGTTGAGCAGAATAGTGAATGAGTAGAATAGCGATTGAATGCCAGGTTTTATATAGGCTTACTTAAAATCAGAATGAACAAATAAAATGAATCGAAACGCAAACATAACCAACATCATCATTATTATTGTCGTGGTCCTCATTCGAGCACCGCGGGGATGGTTATTGCGCTAAATAAATAGCAGATTCAAAAACCCCCGCACTGAAAAGTCCGGGGGTTTTTTTTTGCCTGAGAGAGCTAATGAACAGAAAATTTGTAGCAGAGTATAGTTATAGACTTACTAATCAGCGTTGGCTGCTGATGTACCTTGTTTGTACTATTTTATGTTTTGATGATGACACCGTTCGTCCTTGTCGCACCAATGGAGTGCTTGAGCTTTGGTTAGAAGCTTCCGGATCTAAGCGAGGTTTTCGATGAACGGTTCGCAACTACTCATTCAGTCATTGCAAGCACATGGGGTGAACGTTATTTTTGGTTATCCAGGTGGTGCAATCATGCCCGTTTATGATGCGCTGTATGGAGGGAAAATAAAGCATGTTCTATGTCGGCATGAACAAGCAGCGGCCTTAGCAGCTGATGGCTTTGCTCGTGTATCTGGAAAAGCGGGTGTTTGTCTCGCGACTTCTGGTCCAGGAGCAACTAATCTAATTACCGGATTAGCTAATGCATTGCTTGATTCGATACCCATGATCGCGATCACCGGGCAAGTTGCTTCCAATTTAATCGGTACCGACGCCTTTCAAGAAATCGATACACTTGGACTGTCATTATCCGTTGTTAAACATAGTTTTTTAATTGAAAGCGCTGAAGAAATTCCCTCTATCCTTGAACAGGCTTTTGCGATCGCAACCAGTGGACGCCCTGGACCAGTACTTATTGATATTCCAAAAGATGTTCAATTAGCCGAAGTTAACCATCAAACAATGTCTGATGTTGACCAAAACAGCCCAATTAATTCATCTGAACCCACTGTTTCAGAAAATACATTAATGCCAATCGAACAATCACTTCAACCAAGTGACATAAATCGTGCATCGCATGCCCACGCTGTTGCCGAGCAGCTGTTGCATTTGATGCAAACGGCTTATCGACCATTACTTTACCTTGGAGGTGGAGTGCAAGGTGAAGCCGTTGAGCAACGGTTAAAGAAATGGGTTTCAGATATCAATATTCCTTTTGTGACGACATTAAAAGCGATCGGTTTCGCACAAGAGCATCCGATGAACTTAGGAATGCTAGGAATGCATGGGCTTGTTGCTGCCAATCAGGCTATACAAGAGTGTGACTTGTTGATTGCTTTGGGCGTACGGTTTGACGATCGAGCAACTGGTAACTTAAGTAAATTTGCTCCTCATGCCAAGGTTGCTCATTTTGACATTGATGACTGCGAGATTGACAAACTAAGGCAAACACAGTTGTCGAGTGTTATCGATTTAAAACAACTTCTCGACGTGTTGTTAGTTAAAAAAGCAGAACTTTCTGTTGATCCTTGGCGAGAAAAATGCAGCAAAAAGAAACGTGCACATCAATGGCGTTACGATCATCCAGGAACAGGGATTTATGCTCCGCGCCTACTAAGTTGTTTAACTCGTTTAACAAAACGCAACGCAATCATAAGCTGTGATGTTGGTCAGCATCAAATGTGGGTAGCGCAACATTGCCAGTTTAATTCTCCGAGAAAGCACTTGAGCTCGGGAGGGTTAGGTACTATGGGATTTGGTTTGCCTGCTGCAATTGGTGCGCAAATGGCAAGGCCGGATGACGTTGTTATTAATGTTTGTGGCGATGGTTCATTCGCAATGAATATCCAAGAGTTGATGACTTTAAAACGTTATCAGTTGCCGATAAAAATCCTGCTGATTGATAACCAAAGCTTGGGGATGGTTCGCCAGTGGCAGCACCTATTTTTTGCCGATAGATACAGCGAAATCGATCTCTCCGATAACCCTGATTTCGTTAACGTTAGCAAAGCCTTTGGATTAAATGCTAAGAGAATTACCAAAGCAGTGGAAGAACAAGATGGTTTAGCGTGGTTACTTGAACAAACTGAGCCGAGCTTATTACAAGTGTGCATCGATAACAAAGAAAATGTTTGGCCTCTGGTACCTCCGGGTGCGGGAAATCACGAAATGATAAATGGAGAGCAAGGCTATGAAAAAACTGATCATTAATATCAATCATACGCAAGGTGCTTTAGAGCGAATATTAAGGATTGTTCGTCACCGTGGCTTTGATGTTCAAAACTGTAATATCACTTTACAACCAAACGATATTTATCAGATGCATCTAGTGGTCAATAGTTTAAGAGAACATTCCAATTTAGTTAAGCAATTAGACAAGCAAATCGATGTGCTATCTATTGCCATGAGTAAAAGTAACCGTCGAAGAAAGGCTGAGCAGGAGTTAAATTATGCTTTTGGATCATAATCCATCTTTAGGTAGCCAAGGAGTAACGCTCGCGAAGCCGGTGTCATCGAGAAGTGTTGAAATATACGATACGACCTTGAGAGACGGAGCTCAAACCCAAGGTATTCAGTTTTCAGCCCAAGATAAAATTGCGGTAGCGAACTTGTTGGACGAGTTCGAAGTTGATTATATCGAACTTGGCTGGCCTGGAGCTAACCCAACGGATAATGAAGTATTCAAGCATTTTCAACAATATCCTTTGAAAAACGCCTCTTTGGTGGCTTTTGGTGCAACGGCAAAGCCCGGCGAAGAACCTGAAAACTCAAGACTGATGCAGTCACTTATTGATGCTCCCGTCTCGGTTGTCACCTTAGTAGCTAAGACGTCTAAGTTTCATATAGAAAATATTTTACAAACCACGATTGAAGAAAATTGTCGAGCCATCGCTGCGTCCGTTGACTGGTGTCGACGTCATGGTAAACGTGTGTGGTTAGACGCCGAACATTTCTTTGATGGATACGTAGAAGCCCCTTCAGTGTCATTAGCGTGTTTAGTTGCAGCGATTGAAGCAGGAGCAGAAGGCGTTACTTTGTGTGATACAAACGGCGGTCGCTTACCACAAGAAGTAAAAGACGTTACCCAGCAAATGACCGATATGTTTAATACACAATTTGCAATTCATGCACACAATGATTGCGAACTCGCTGTAGCCAATGCTTTAGCGGCTTTGCAAGGTGGCGCTACGGTCGTACAGGGATGTGTTAATGGTTATGGCGAACGTTGCGGAAATACAAATCTAACGTCGCTAATGGCGATACTGGCAACGAAAACCGACTTCACTTTTGCCGCGCAAAAAAATCTTTTTCGATTAACAGAAATGTCAAGAACGGTTTCGGCACGCGCTAATAGAACTCCAGATGCTTATGCGCCATTTGTCGGTAGCTCAGCTTTTGCTCATAAAGCAGGATTGCATGCTTCTGCGGTTCAAAAGTTCAGTGATAGTTATGAGCATGTTGCGCCTGAGTTCGTCGGTAATCAACGAAAAATATTGGTATCTAGTCAAGCTGGACGCTCAAATTTAAAACATAAGATTAGCCAGTTTAAATTGCCTAATATCGATCTCGCAAATTGTTTGCAATTGATCAAACAACGAGAATCACTCGGCTTTCAGTATGAAGAGGGAGACGCATCTCTTGAGTTGTTGCTGTTACGCCAGCAACCTAGATATACACCGCCTTTTGTGATTGAAGAGTTAGTAGAAAATACTTTGGCTCGTCGCGGAAAGGTAAGTATGCACCATGCGTCACTTAAAGTTAAAGTCGGAGATTGTGTTGAGTGGACCGCTGCCGAAGGTCATGGCCCTGTCGAGACTATTGATAAGGCATTAAGACAAGCGTTAGTCAAACATTGGTCTGAACTTAACCAAGTTGACTTAGCTGATTACAAAGTTCGAATTTTAAATCCTGAGTGCGCCACTGCAGCCACAACCCATGTTTGGATTGCCTCTCAGTTTAACAGTGAGCTGTCGCATTCTATTGGATGCTCTGAAAGTATTTTTGAAGCAAGCTTACAAGCAATATGTGATTCATTTGAATTTTTTATTGTTAAACAAACGAATTATCTAACCAGTTTAAATTTAACTTATGAAAAGGGGAGTAATAATGGCAATAAAGCAGCCTGATTATATATGGTTTAACGGCAAGGTTATCCATTGGCATGACGCAAAAGTTCATGTGTTAAGTCATGCGATTCACTACGGCTCTTCAGTTTTTGAAGGTATTCGCTGTTATGAAACGGATGATGGTGTCGCTATTTTTCGATTACAGGATCATATTCGACGCCTTTATGATTCAGCGAAGATCTATCGGATGGAATTGCCTTTTGCGGCTTCCACTTTAGAGCAAGCTTGTCGTGATGTGATTGTTGAAAATAGACTAAGCGCTAGCTATATACGTCCGGTTGCTTTCCGAGGTTATAACTCCATTGGCGTTTTGCCATTTGATAACCCGGTCGAAGTGGCGGTCGCCGCGTTTGAATGGGGAGCCTATTTAGGCGAAGACAGTTTAGCGCAAGGCGTCGATGTCGCTGTATCAAGCTGGAATCGAGCGGCACCCAACACCATTCCGACCGCTGCAAAAGCAGGAGGTAATTACCTTTCTTCTCAATTGGTCGTTGAAGAAGCAAAGCGTCACGGTTATGCAGAAGGCATTGCATTAGACACCAATGGCTATATCAGTGAGGGCAGTGGTGAAAATATTTTCGTTGTGCGTAATGGAACTTTATACACACCACCAGCGACGGCCGCCATCTTACCGGGATTAACACGCGACACCATCATGACTTTAGCAGAAGAGTCTGGTTGGAAAGTGGTTGAGTGCAATATTGCAAGAGAAGCATTGTACTTAGCCGACGAGGTGTTTATGACGGGAACTGCAGCCGAAATAGTTCCAGTACGTAGCGTTGATGGCCAGATTGTGGGAGCCGGGTGCCGTGGGCCAATAACGGAACAACTGCAGCAATTATTTTTTGGTTTATTTAATGGTAAAACGCAAGATCAATGGGGCTGGTTAGAACATATATATCACGTTGAACCTTGCGCATTACATCGACCATAAAAAGGAGATTAACACTTCATGCCAGATTATCGATCAAAACGTTCGACTCATGGACGAAATATGGCGGGAGCTCGCGCACTGTGGAGAGCGACCGGCGTTAAAGATGATGACTTTGGAAAGCCAATCATTGCCGTTTGTAATTCCTTCACGCAATTTGTTCCCGGCCATGTTCACTTAAAAGATCTTGGGCAACTCGTTGCTTCTGAGATAGAACTCGCAGGTGGCATTGCGAAAGAGTTTAATACGATAGCGGTTGATGACGGTATTGCCATGGGGCACGATGGAATGCTGTACAGTTTACCTTCGCGAGAAATTATTGCTGATTCCGTTGAGTATATGGTCAATGCTCATTGCGCTGATGCGATGGTTTGCATTTCAAACTGCGACAAGATTACGCCGGGTATGTTGATGGCCGCTATGCGCCTTAATATTCCAACCATATTTGTCTCTGGCGGACCCATGGAGGCGGGTAAAACTCGACTGTCTCAGCTCGATGTGAAAATCGATTTAGTGGACGCCATGGTTGCCGCAGCCGATGATCGAGTATCCGACGGTGACCTCGCAAAAATTGAGCGCAGTGCTTGTCCAACGTGTGGCTCTTGTTCTGGTATGTTTACGGCGAATTCAATGAACTGCTTAACAGAAGCGCTTGGGTTAGCCCTTCCTGGAAATGGAACGCTATTAGCGACGCATCGCTTACGAGAGCAATTGTTTCGCAAGGCTGGACAAACGATTGTCTCCTTAACGGAACGTTATTATAAGCACAATGATAATAGTGTGTTGCCTCGTTCGATCGCAAACCGAACCAGTTTTGTGAATGCAATGAGAGTTGATATCGCCATGGGGGGCTCGTCTAACACTGTGTTGCATTTACTTGCCGCTGCCCATGAAGGTGAAGTACCTTTTTCAATGGCTGATATCGACCATTTGTCTCGAGAGACACCGCATTTGTGCAAGGTGGCACCGAGTACCAAAGAGTATCATATGGAGGATGTTCATCGCGCCGGTGGCATAATGGCGATCATGCAAGAGCTGTTTAATGCTGGATTAATTAATGGTGAGCAAACCTGTGTTTCAGGTGTTACTTTAAAAGAACAGTTAAACGAATTTTCTGTGATCAGTGAAACGGCATCGAGCTTTTACCGAGCAGGGCCTGCTGGAATTCCTACTCAGAAAGCGTTTAGTCAAGATTACTATTATGAAAGCGTTGATTCCGACCGTCGGCATGGTTGCATTCGTTCGACAGACTTTGCATTCAGTCAAGATGGCGGTTTGGCCGTTTTAAAAGGTAATTTGGCTGTTCGTGGTTGTATTGTGAAAACCGCCGGGGTAGCAACTGAGTTGCTTACCTTTACTGGACCCGCAAAAGTGTTCGAATCACAAGATGCCGCGGTAGAAGCCATATTAAATGATCAAGTTGAAGCCGGGGACGCTGTCATTATTCGCTATGAAGGACCAAAGGGTGGACCCGGTATGCAAGAAATGTTGTATCCAACCAGCTATTTAAAGTCGAAAGGACTTGATAAAGACTGCGCTCTGATTACCGACGGTCGATTTTCAGGTGGAACTTCCGGATTATCCATTGGTCATATTTCTCCAGAAGCAGCGGCGCAAGGCACGATTGCTTTGGTGGAAAATGGCGATCTGATTCGAATTGATATCCCTAAGCGAGAAATTCAGTTAGCGGTTTCTGAGGCTGAGCTTGAACAACGTAGACAAAAACTCGAACAGAATCAGTCATGGCAACCATTAAATCGTCAGCGGAATGTCTCGCAAGCGTTACGTCATTATGCCGCATTTGTGAGTAGTGCTGACGAAGGAGCGGTTAGAAAGCTGCCTTAGTTAGGAGGTTATCTTAATTAGAAAGTTACCTTAATTAGAAAGTTACCTAAGTTAAAAAGCTGTCTTAGTTACAAAGATGCCTTAGTGGATACCTATTTTGGTTCAGCCGAGCGCAGATTATCGAGTGCAGAATATTAAGTGTCCTAGCGTCAAATTAATGACGGACAGCAATCTTCTTTTTTAGAAGGCATTTGTCTGAGCCGTTTTCATGAATGTACTATTTTTGCTTCTGATGATTTGTTCACAAACACACAAAAAATTAGTGATTGTTGTAAAAGGTTTTACAAAAAGTATGTTAAGAGCAATGGCTCAATGTTAGAATTAGCGCCGAAAAAAAGTCTGCCAAGTAAATAAGAAGTTGAGGTTTTCAATGAAGCATTTGATTATTTTTGCCCTAGGGATGTTAACGCAAAAGGCAACCGCCTCGGATGACGCGACTGAGTCACCTTGGAAAGGTAAAGCTGAACTGGGCGTGGTTAACTCTAACGGTAACACTAACACCAGCTCTAGCAATGGTAAGTTCAATTTGGTTTATGATGCAGAGAAGTGGAAGCAAGAATTTCGAGTTGAAACTTATAAAGCGGAATCTGAAGTCGAAGAGAATGGTGTCGATGTCATGAAGAAGACGGCAGACAGAACCTATTTCTTTTCAAAGACTGACTACAAGTTTTCACAAAAGTCGTACGCTTATGTTCTTTTAGATTATGCGGATGAGAACTTCACCAGCTATGATTACATTGGTAACTTCTCGCTGGGTTTTGGACGTTCATTTATTAAAGATAAAGAAACCGAGTTAGAAGGCGAGATCGGTTACGGTTTGCGTCGTTATCAAGAGAAGCAAGAGATTCTAGCCGAAGAAGAAGAAGTGGCTCGATTGGCGGGAGCGTTCAAGCAGAAGGTTTCTGATAATGCTAATTTCCAACAAGAAATTGTTGCTGAGTTTGGTAAAGACTTCGACGTTTATAAGTCAATTACGGCTTTAACCGTTAATATTAATTCTTCAATGGCTTTGAGTGTTGGTTATGAAGTTCAGCACACAACCGAAGTCGATGAAGGGTTTGAAAAAACCGATTCAAAGACAACCGTCAACCTAGTTTACAACTTTCTATAGCCATATTGGCTGACTGAATCAGCAGCCATCCGTTACAGGCTAGTAAGACAAAAGGCCGCGTTTGCTTAGCAAATGCGGCTTTTTTTATTCTAATTTGCAGCTTCTTGAAACTTAAAGCGCTAAGCCAATCAGTAGCGGAGATTGTTTTCGAAAATTTATCGTGCCGCCTGAGAGTCAGCTATACTTATTCGTTGAATCTAGCTGAGTCTAAATTAATTCTATATGTTCAAAAAAGTCGCAATCGAGCAATTATCTGTTGGTATGTATGTTGAGGCAGTCGCTGAGTCTAAAGCCGGTGGCTCTGCTACAAAAGTTATTCAAAAAGGCATTATTAAATCGACAGAAACCATCGAAAAGTTGGGTAAGCTGGGTATCTCAAGCCTTATCATCGACACCGCAAAATCAATTGGTGACAATCAACAGCCGACCACTCATCCGGCTGCTAGTCCGAGAGTCAAAAAGACGCGCTCGTTCAGTGATAAATTAAACGACGCGCAAGCGATGTACCTTCGGGCTAAAGAGCTGCAAGCCCAGGCAATGGATAATATATATGAAGGTAAGTCATTGAATTTAGAAGGATTCGTTGAACTTTCTGACGAATTTGTCGACAGTTTATTTGATGACCCAGATGCTTTATTGTGTGTTTCGATGATGAAGAATAAAGATGATTATTTACTCGAACACTCAATCAATGTCGCTTTGTTGTTAGGCGCGTTCGCAGGCTATTTGAAAATGCCAGAAAAGGACGTCAAGTCGCTGATTTTAGGTGGTTTTTTACATGATATTGGTAAGGTGAAAATTGCCGATGAGATTCTTAAAAAGCCGGGGCGGTTAACGCCTGAGGAATACCAAGTCATGCAGCGACATGTGGAGTATGGAGAAGCGGCGGTCGAGGGCTTACAAGGGCTTCCTGACATTGCAAGACAGGTCATGCTACAGCATCATGAAAAACTCAATGGAAATGGCTACCCAAGAGGGTTAGACAAAGACAGTATTTCGCTTTATGGGAAAATGGCAGCAATTGCCGATTGTTACGATGCGATTACGTCCACTCGATGCTACAAAGATGGCGAGGTCTCTGGAAGGGCCTTCAAGATACTACTGAACGATTCAGGATCACATTTCGATGCCGGGTTGGTGGGAAAATTTATTAAATGCATTGGTGTGTATCCGGTAGGGACAGTCGTTGCATTGAAGTCTGGGCGTTTAGGGATTGTGCTGCGACGAAATAAGCAAAACCCGTTAAGGCCACTTGTACGGGTATTTTATAACCTCCGCCACAAGCATTATATTGAAGCCAAAGAAGTCGACCTATCACGCGCTTATGAGGACGATGAAATTGAGAAAAGTATGCGTGGAGAGTCGCTCGATATCGACGTACCTAAGTACTTTAAAGAGTTTTTATTTAGTTAAATAGTCCTTGAAGAATAATGCTTTTGATTTATCTTCATTATCCACCTACAGTAGTAGTAACTCTTTGAAAAGAATATTGAAAGTGCTCATTTATGACCATATCTGTGACTGTTTGCGATGACTCGACCTTAGCTCGGAAGCAAATCGCTCGTAGCTTGCCCGAAAACTGGGATATCGAGCTGACCTTTGCTGAGAATGGCGTCGAAGGCTTAGAACAGGTTCGTGCAGGCCGTGCTGAGGTTTTGTTCCTTGATCTGACCATGCCAGAGATGGATGGCTATCAAGTACTTGAGCACATTTTTAATGAGCAATTACAATCGATGGTTATCGTCGTTTCTGGAGATATCCAGGCGGAAGCTCGAGAACGCGTTCTGTCGTTAGGGGCGTTGGCCTTCATTAAAAAGCCAGCCGACGCAGATCAGATCGCAATGATACTTGATGAGCATGATCTGCTCGGCGTTCAATCTTCGAGTTCCAATGCCGATATTATTGATGCGATTGTCCATACACCCATTCCACTTCGAGATAGTTACCAAGAGATAGCAAACGTTGCGATGGGGCAAGCCGCAGAGCTGCTTGCAAAGCTATTGGATGCCTTTGTTGTTCTACCCATTCCGAACGTTAATACCATTGAGGTAGGAGACTTGCAGATGACGCTGCAGGCCATTGAGCGTCATGGCACAGTGTCTTCCGTTTGCCAGGGCTTTATTGGTAATGGCGTCGCGGGCGAGGCTTTGTTGATATTTAATGACTCCAGTTTCAAAGACATTGCCAAGCTAATGCGCTTTGAAGGGAATATGGATGAGAACGTCGAGTTAGAGCTATTAATGGACATTGCCAGTATTCTGATTGGAGCGTTTTTGAAAGCATTTGCCGATCAACTCGACATGCAATTTAGTCAGGGGCATCCCATTGTTTTAGGTCAACACTGCAATATTGCAGAGCTGATAAAGCCAGAAAATGTAAGTTGGAAAGAAACTTTGGCGATTGAAATTCTGTATACGATTGAAGGTTATAGTGTAAATTGTGAGCTGTTGATTCTTTTTTGTGAAGATTCAATCGAAGAACTTAACCATAGGGTGTCTTATTACTCATCATGAGCAGAAGCGAATTAGATAAGAACGAGATAGACGGTTTGCATTGGATGATGGATATGCTGACCAATGTCGACGTAGGATTAGTCGTACTAGACTCGGCTTACTGCATACAGATGTGGAATCGCTTTATGCACGACCACTCTGGCAAGTCAGACTTGCAAGTAAAAGGCATGAGCATCTTTGATGTTTTTCCTGAAGTGCCTGAAGCTTGGTTTAAACATAAGATTGACTCGGTGTTTTTATTGAAAAGCCGGGCCTTTAGCACTTGGGAACAGCGGCCGTATTTATTCCGTTTTAAAAACTATCGACCGATCACTGGTACCGAAGACACTATGTATCAAAATGCGACCATGATTCCACTCATGTCATCAGACGGAGATGTTAATCATGTGTGTTTGCTAATTTATGACGTGACCGACGTAGCCACCAGTAAAAAAGAGCTGACTCGGTTGAACTCAGAACTGGAAAGCCTGAGTCGAACTGATCGCTTGACTCAGCTCTATAATCGCGGCTTTTGGGAAGAAAGCTTTCAAGGAGAGTTTGACCGTTGTATGCGTTATAAACATGTGTCGAGCGCATTGATTTTTGATATTGATCACTTTAAATCGGTTAATGATACCTTTGGCCATCAAGCCGGCGATGAAGTAATTCGACAAACAGCTAAGACACTCAAAGACATGGTTAGAAAGTCGGATATTCCCGGGCGATATGGCGGGGAAGAGTTTGTGGTATTTTTACCGAACACACCAGCTGACAATGCGTTAATTTTTGCCGAACGATTGCGTAAAAGAATCGAAGCGCTTAAAGTAAGTTATGAAGGTAAACCCATTCCTTTTACCGTTAGTATTGGAATTTGTGAGTTTAGTGAAAAAATGCCAAGTCACGAAAAGTGGATTGAAATGGCCGATCAAGCGTTATATCAAAGTAAAGAGGGTGGCCGCAATCAAACCAACATTAAGCAGTATAGCTAAATCGAATCCCCGCAAGCGCAAATCTGTAATTTCCGGAAGTGAGTCTCACTCCTCTAGCTAATCCTAGTAAATTGTTTACTTAGCAGTGACATAGGTAGCTATGATTCGCTATGATTGAACCGATTTCTAAATAGCCTTTAGTTAAGGCATATTAAGGCGCAAGAAGTGCCCGACAAGTGTTCGAAAATCAGTCACATCGTTTGCGCACATAGGGTACGTATTAATTCTACCAATCACTGTTAATTGGAAAAATCTATGTCACAAAAAGTTACTGCGAGTGTGCATCCTGCTGGAAGTTTAGACGTCTTATCAAAGTATGAAGTTAGTCTATTAACTGATCCAGCGCATAAACCATTAAAAGACATATTTAGATTGTGTGCTTTGGCAGTTTTGAATACTGGAAGCGATAGTGATAATAGCCAAGAAATTTTAAACGCGCATAAAGACTTTGAAGTTGAGATATTGCAAAATGACCGTGGTGTTAAACTTAAGGTTATTAACGCACCTGCGAGTGCATTCGTCGATGGAGAAATGATCCGCGGGATTCAAGAGCATTTGTTTTCAACGTTGAGAGATCTCATCTATTCCCATCAGCAGGTTTTACACAGTGGCCGTTTCGATTTATCAAGTAGTGAAGATATCACCAGTGCGAATTTTCATATTTTACGTAATGCGGGGGTACTCAACCCCGTCAATACACTCAATTTAGTGGTATGTTGGGGCGGCCATGCGATCAGTCGTGAAGAGTATGACTATACTAAAGAAGTTGGCTATCAATTAGGCTTACGCAATTTTGATATTTGTACCGGATGCGGTCCTGGTGCAATGAAAGGGCCAATGAAAGGTGCGGCTGTTGCGCACGCAAAACAGCGAATTTTAGATTCTCGTTTCATCGGAATTAGTGAGCCAGGAATTATCGCCGCTGAAGCGCCCAACCCGATTGTAAACAAGCTGGTTATCATGCCTGACATTGAAAAGCGGCTCGAAGCCTTTGCTCGACTTGGGCATGCGATTGTCGTTTTTCCTGGCGGAGTGGGTACAGCAGAGGAGTTGTTTTACCTTCTTGGACTATTGTTACATCCAAAAAATATCGACATGCCATTCCCAGTCATTTTAACTGGCCCAGAGAAAAGCCAAGACTATTTCTTATCCATTCGTGAATTCGTTTTAAAAACGCTGGGTGAGACCGCGGCACAAAAAATTCAAATCATTATCAACGACCCTGAAAAAGTCGCTCAAGTGATCTCTCAAGACGTTAAACCCGTTCGCGAGTACAGAAAGCAAAACAACGATGCGTTCTTCTTTAATTGGCAGCTACATATCCCTGAATCTTTTCAACAGCCGTTTAGCGCCACACATGACGATATGGCGAGTTTAAATTTGTCGCAGCAACAACCTTTACATGAATTAGCAGCCAATATTCGTCGAGCTTTCTCTGGAATTGTTGCGGGAAATGTTAAAGCCGAAGGCATTGCGGCTATTTCTCAATTTGGACCGTTTAAGCTAAAAGGTGATCAAGAAATTATGGCGGAACTTGATCGCGTTCTTCGTTCATTTGTCGAACAAAAAAGAATGAAAATAGGCGATGAAGAATATCATCCGTGCTACCAGTTAGTTTAAGACGCTAGGTATGGTAATTTTATAAAGAAAATATAAAAGGTAATTTATGAAAGGCATTGTGAAAACAATTATATTTCAGTTTGCAGTATTCAGTGTGATTGCATGTACTCCAATTGAAAAACAAGTTCAGGTTAAACACGACTCTGCACCAGAAAATAAAGTCGCACCAATCTCTGTCGCGGATGAAATGACCTATGCCAACGTGAATGACGTACGTGTTAAGCATGTTGATTTAACGCTTACAACAGACTTCAAGTCAAAAAAGTTATCGGGTACTGCTGAGTTACAACTAGTGTGGTTGAGAGAATCAACTACAACCATCAAGCTCGATACACGAGATTTGACAATATCGGATGTACGTTATTGGCATAAAAATGCTTGGCTTCCTGGCCAATTTTCTCTTCAAGATGCCGATCCAGTGAAAGGAGCGGCATTAGTCATCGAGCTTCCGGTGGCTGCAGACAAAGTTATGGTTGAATACGCTACATCACCAAAAGCATCGGGCTTGCAGTGGCTCGACAAGGAACAAACCGCAGGGAAACAACATCCCTTTATGTACAGCCAATCGCAAGCGATTCATGCCCGTAGTTGGATCCCAATTCAAGACACGCCAGCTGTTCGAGTTACTTATTCAGCAAAGATAACCACTCCAAGTCCTCTAACGGCAGTAATGAGTGCTACATCGAATGGAAAAGTAGGAACCGCTTTTGAGTTCTCAATGCCGCAGCCGATTCCTGCTTATTTAATTGCAATTGCGGTCGGAGAATTAGAATACCAAGCAATGTCACGACAGACGGGGATCTGGGCCGAGCCAAGTGTATTAGCAAGCGCTGTTGCGGAGTTTGATGATACACAGGCAATGATTGATGCTACCGAAAAACTTTACGGACCGTATCGATGGCAGCAGTATGACTTATTGATTTTACCGCCGGCTTTTCCTTTTGGTGGTATGGAGAACCCAAGATTATCTTTTATCACTCCAACGGTTATTGCCGGTGATAAAAGCTTAGTCAATTTAATTGCACATGAGTTAGCGCATTCGTGGTCAGGAAACTTAGTGACCAATGCGACTTGGAACGATCTTTGGCTTAATGAAGGGTTTACTAGTTATGTTGAAAACCGAATTATGGAAGAGGTTTTTGGTGAGCAACGAGCGGTAATGGAGCAGTGGTTGAGTGTAGCGGGTTTAAAGCGGGATTTAAAAGCATTGCCAGCAGCCGATACTCGGTTACGTATTGAGTTGAAAGGGCGTGATCCTGACGATGCATTTTCTGATGTTCCTTACGTAAAAGGTCATATGTTTTTGTTGTATTTAGAGCAAGCATTTGGTCGTGACAAATTTGATCCCTTTATTCGCTATTACTTTGATAAATATGCTTTTCAGTCGATTTCGACGGATCAGTTTGTGAAAGAATTAAACTCGCAGTTATTAAACAAATACCCGGGAATTGTCTCGTTAGAAACGGTGAATCAATGGATCGATCAGCCAGGTCTTCCCGAGTCGTCACCTAATCCTCAAAGTGATGCTTTTGTAAAGGTACAACAGTATCAACAAGCGTGGTTGAATAGAAACCTAGCAACCGCGGCACTAAAACAAGTCAACTGGACGGTCCATGAGTGGTTGTACTTCATCGAGATTTTGCCGGCTAACTTAACCATGACACAAATGCGTGAACTCGATCGACAACTTGGGTTCACTCAATCAACCAATGCTGAAATTCAATTTGCTTGGTTTCGATACGCTATTTCGCAAGATTATGTTGCCGTTGAACCTGCGGTAAAAACATTTCTTCAATCAGTTGGAAGAAAAAAGTTTATCGTTCCTTTGTATCAATTATTGGCGGAATCATCGACGAGAGAGTATGAATGGGCGAAAGGAATTTATGCTGAAGCGCGGGCGACCTATCACCCGATGGCTCAGTCATCAATCGACCCGATATTCAAACAAAAATAAATGAGCGCAATGCGCTCATGAAGTGAGGAGAGGTACGGACTTTTCATTTTATTGTGCTTCGGGGCGGGCTTTCCCTGCTGCCCCTGAAGAATGAATGCACACAAATTAACCAAATTGTCGTCGTTCAGCAAGGTATAGGTTTGTGGCTATCCTGTGGATAACTTGTTAATCCCATTTTCATCTCAAAATTTAGATATTGAATCACTGAACTAAAAATACAGTCATTGCTTACCAGTAATAGCTTTGATGGTAAGTTCTTTTAGCTCTCAAAAGCTGCCACAGTTGATGGGTGCTTATTGAAAGGAAAGTGATTGATGTTCAGGAAGAGCAAATTTACCGAAAGTCTCGCGATAACTAAGCGGTTCCGTTTTCTCCGAAAAGATACAAAAACTCAAAAGTGCGTTTGGCAACGGCCATTCCTTTGGTTGGTACTTTTGATGTCGATAAACAAGGCTCTGCTATCGGCGCAAGAGTCTAACAGTCTCTATCGCTGGAAGGACGAAAAGGGCGTGTGGCATTTCTCTGCAACACCGCCAAATCATCAGGCTGTAAAAGCTGAAGCTAGAGTCGAAGTGCCTGTTGTTGAGTTTAAAAAGCAAAAGCAGTTAACAAAGCTACCAAAAGTGTCAGCAACTCGAGGTGCTGGAAAATTAAAGCGATCAAGACAACGATGTTCAAATTTGTCCAAAAAGATTAAAAAATTAAACAGGGATCTTGAACGAGTGCTAGGAGAAAGCAAAACACGGAAGAAGTTGCGTGATTTACGTTGGAAGAAATTGACGGAGTGTTAAGAGAAAGGTGTGGCTGGTACAGCCACACCTTTGACGATTAAGCGCTGAAGTTAGATGCAGCGAAATCCCAGTTTACAAGATTCCAGAACGCTTCTAGATATTTTGGACGAGCGTTACGGTAATCGATGTAGTAAGCGTGCTCCCAAACATCAACCGTTAACAAAGGCGTAATACCTTCTTCTGTCAATGGGCAGCCAGCGTTAGAAGTGTTCATAATGTCTAAACTGCCATCGGCTTTTTTAACCAACCAAGTCCAACCTGAACCAAAGTTAGTTGCTGCAGATTGAGAAAATTTAGATTTGAAGTCTTCGAAACTTCCAAATGCTGAATTGATAGCATCGGCTAGAGCGCCCTCTGGAGCACCGCCGCCGTTTGGACTCATACTGTTCCAGTAGAAGGTATGGTTCCAAACCTGCGCTGCATTGTTGAAAATGCCTCCAGACGACTTTTTGATGATGTCTTCTAAAGAAGCGTTTGCAAATTCAGTCCCTTCAACCAAGTTATTTAGGTTTACCACGTAAGTATTGTGATGCTTGCCGTAGTGAAACTCTAGAGTTTCTTCTGAAATGGTTGGCGCTAATGCATCTTTTGCATAGGGAAGAGGTGGTAATTCAAAAGCCATAGTCAAAGCTCCTTCAATCCGTAGTCGTTAAGTTAATTGAGTGGTATTTCTCAGAGCGGTTATTGTAGTCATATTGCCCTCACAATGTTAGGCCTTTTTGGCATTAATCGGAAAAATGGATTAAAAAACCCCTAGAAAATAAAGGGTTAATAGCGCTTTAGCGGTAATTTTCTTGGATAAACACTGGCGAAAGAACACGAGGTTGATTAAGATCGGCGCATTCAATTCATTATTAATTTTATCGAGGTTCAAATGGAAACTCTTGATCGTATCAAACAACAAATCGCTGAGAATGATATTTTAATTTATATGAAAGGCTCGCCTAAGCTACCAATGTGTGGTTTCTCAGCGCAAGCGGTGCAAGCACTGATGCAGTGTGGAGAAGAGTTTGCTTATGTCGATATCTTAGAGAATCCGGATATTCGTTCGGAACTTCCTAACTATGCAAACTGGCCAACGTTTCCACAACTTTGGGTGAAAGGGGAGCTCATCGGTGGTTGTGATATTATTTTAGAAATGTTTCAGAAAGGTGAGCTACAGAGCGTTATAAAAGAAGCTCGAGGCGCCTAATTCATTCCAAGATTGAATGAAGCAGATAAAAAAAGCCGCGATTGCGGCTTTTTTTATGCATTTTATTTTCGAATAGTTCAGCCAGTGGCTTAAAAAATAACTCGAACGGTAGTGTTTAATTTAGGCGACGTTAGTGAAAGCCACTTTCGGCGCGACCCATTGCTCGAGTAGTTGGCGTGCAGTTTGTCCACATCGCCCGCAGTCTCCGGCAATGCCGAGCTCTACCTTGAGGCTACGCATACAGCGAGCTTTGCCTTCTTGAATGGCTTGTTTTACATCTGAGTCGGTGATACCGCGACAAACACAAACGTACATTAGAGTGGTCTCATTAACTTAACTGTGGCTAAGCTAATCTAAATGAGAATGATTGTCAATATAATTGTTATTCGTTCGTTGAGATATTTTTCAATCGATAAAAGCGATTACTTTTAAAATGCTTTCCCCAGTCAGTTCACAGTTGTTTATAATGCTTGCGCAAATTAACCTAACAATTGGAGAACAACATGGGTGTTTTAGTTGGAAGAGAAGCGCCGGATTTCAATGCGGCTGCCGTATTGGGTAACGGAGAAATCGTAGATAACTACAACTTCAAAGAAGCGACTAAAGGCAAATATGCCGTGGTATTTTTCTACCCCTTAGATTTTACCTTTGTCTGTCCTTCGGAGTTGATCGCTTTTGATCATCGTTTAGAAGAGTTCAAAAAACGTGGCGTTGAAGTGATTGGCGTTTCAATCGACTCTCAGTTTAGCCATAATGCATGGCGAAACACGCCTGTTGAGAAAGGCGGAATTGGAGAGGTTGGTTACACCTTAGTTGCTGATGTTAAACATAACATCTGCCAAGCATACGATGTTGAGCACCCAGAAGCTGGTGTGGCTTTCCGAGCGTCTTTCTTAATCGACCAAGCGGGCCAAGTACGTCATCAAGTGGTTAACGATTTACCGTTGGGCCGTAACATTGATGAAATGCTACGTATGGTAGATGCGCTTCAATTTACTGAGAAACACGGCGAAGTATGTCCTGCAGGTTGGAAAGATGGCGACAAAGGCATGACTGCGACTCCAGACGGTGTTGCGGCTTACCTCTCGACTGAGTCAGACAAGCTGTAATCTGCCAGTTACTTTTAAAAAGCGCCTTTTTAGGCGCTTTTTTTATGCCTGATTGTCTTTAGACAGCTCTTTTGGCTCTTCTTTTGACGCCAAAGGCCAGCCACCCAGTGTTTTGAATCGATTGACCATTTGGCAAAACAATTGTGCTGTTTTTTCAGTATCGTAAAGCGCTGAGTGTGCTTGTTGATTATCGAACTCAATTTCTGCTGTTTGGCAAGCTTTGGCAAGCACTGTTTGTCCCAAGCAAAGCGCTGCTAGGGTAGCTGTGTCGAAAGTTGAAAATGGATGAAAGGGGTTGCGCTTTATATTATTTCTCTCGGTTGCCGCTTTGATGAAGCCCAGATCAAAGGTCGGATTATGGCCCACGAGAATCGAGCGCTGACAATGCGCCGATTTTTGTTGGTGCCGGACAAACTTGAATAACTCCTTAATGACTTTCGATTCTTCAATCGCTCCGCGAAGAGGGTTAAAAGGGTCGATGCCTGTCACTTCTAGAGCTGCAGGTTCCAAATTGGCGTCTTCAAAAGGCTCAACGTGTTCGTGAAATTTCTGGTCGATAACCAAATTATCGTCTTCATCAAACTTAAGTGTTATCGCTGCGACTTCAAGTAATGCGTCGGTCTGATGATTAAAGCCACCAGTTTCTACATCCACAACGACGGGAAAGAACCCTCTGAATCTTTTTTCTAGCATTGCCACACCTTTCACTTCGAAGGCGCTATTGTTACCGATCGGCGTAGCAACCTCCAGTATTGAGTTAATTTTCTTGGAATAAAGTTTAAGTCGGCGTGTTTAACGCCGATATCTACTACAGATAAGAGTATTAATTGAATGACTATGCCGGGGGCGTCTGAAAGACTGACAAAAATGGGTAGAAAAATTGCGATTGGATTTCTTTTAATTGTTACGCAAGCGGTCAATGCCGGATTTCGAGTGTATCAGGCAGAGATCGATGAATCGAAATGGACGTTCGAAGGCAATCCTGTGCAATGTCGTCTACAACACAATATACCCACCTATGGAGAGGCAGTGTTTTTCTCTCGCGCTAGCCGAACGCCTAACATGTCGTTTGTGTTAGACAGTAAGCGCAGTCGCTTGAAAACAGATTCTCTAATTGATGTGCAAGCGCTGGCTCCTCAGTGGCAGCCGGGTGTTAGAGCTCGGGCTCTTAATGATGTGTCGGCGATTCCCGGTGAAAAAACGCTGAACGTTGTGGATGAAGACGCTTGGAAACTGCTCGTGAACCTAGAACAAGGTATGAATCCTGCCTTCTCGTATCGCGCCTTTGACGACCGTTCTGATCGTGTCTCAATAGCGTTATCGGCAGTCAACTTTAAAATGGTGTACGAAAATTTTCTCGATTGTGTCGAACAGCTTTTGCCTTACGATTTTCGCGAGATTCAATACACCATGGTGCATTTTGACTTCGATCGTTCGCAGTTGTCACCATCAGATAAAGCGAAACTTGACGTGCTATCTGAGTTTATAAAGTACGATCCAGACATTCAAGTTGTGTTGGTAGAAGGGCATACCGATAGTATTGCGTTTCGTCGATACAATAAAAAGCTCGGGCAAAGACGCGCCAATGTCGTGAAGCAGTACCTATTAGAAAAAGGTGTTAGTAGCCAGAAAATTATGGCGGTATCGCACGGAGAGCGACGACCCCTTGAAAGTAATCATACGGCAGAGGGACGGGCGATGAATCGTCGCGTGTTTGTCACGCTCGATAGACGTATCCGGTAAACTACTCAACTTTATCTTTGTACTCACAGAGATCTTCTATGATGCAAGAACCACAGCGTGGTTTGCGTGCTAGGCAGGTATAACGACCGTGTAGAATTAGCCAGTGGTGGGCGTCAATTAGAAATTCTTTGGGTACAAATTTAAGCAGCTTTTTCTCGACTTCTAATACCGTCTTTCCTGGCGCAATTTTAGTTCGATTTGAGACTCGAAAAATATGAGTATCAACCGCCATGGTAGGTTGGCCAAACGCTGTATTTAATACAACATTTGCCGTTTTGCGGCCAACACCAGGCAGTGCTTCAAGGGCTTCGCGAGTTTCAGGGATGGTCGAGTTATGCTGCTCAACTAGTGCTTTACAGGTTTTAATGACATTTTCTGCTTTAGAGTTAAACAGGCCAATGGTCTTAATGTAGGGCTTTAAACCTTCTACACCAAGTGCGTAAATGGCCTCAGGTGTATTTGCAACTGGATAAAGTTTTCGAGTGGCTTTGTTGACGCTAACATCGGTCGCTTGTGCAGACAGTATGACAGCGATCAGCAATTCAAACGGATTTGAGTATTCTAGCTCTGTTTTAGGGCTAGGGTTTTCTTGCGAAAACCGTTGAAAAATAAGGGTTCGTTTTTCTTTATTCATTGCATGGTTCTACTGTCGTTTAAAATAATTTATCGAGAACGAGTTTGCCTTGGTGAACAACGCCGACGCAAGGATTTGCACCAATAGCGTAGGATAAATCAGCAGGCTGTTGGATATCCCAGACAGCAAAGTCGGCGTGTTTACCCACTTCTATTGTACCTACCTGATCGAGTAATCCTAATGCTTTCGCGGCATTGATTGTGACTCCTCGAAGCGCTTCCTCGGGAGTCATTTGAAACAGGGTACAAGCCATATTTAAAATAAGCAGGATAGAGGTGCAAGGAGAGCTGCCCGGATTGCAGTCGGTCGCCAGAGCAATGGGAACCTGTTGTTCTCGCAATGCTTGAATCGGTGGAAGCTTGGTTTCTCTTAAAAAATAGAAAGCGGCGGGTAACAACACCGCTACCGTTTCGCTGTTCGATAGAGCATTAATGCCTTCGTTACTTAAATACTCTAGGTGATCAACAGACAAGGCTGAGTAACGAGTTGCTAGTTGAGTACCTTGTTGATCGGACAACTGCTCTGCATGAAGTTTCACTTTCATTCCAAGCTGCTGGGCGCTCTTAAAAAGCTTTTCAACTTGCTCGTAAGAAAAGCCAATGGTTTCACAAAACGCATCAACGGTGTCAGCGAGTTCTCGCTTTTTGATATCTGGCAGCAATACATCGCATAAATAATCAATGTATTCGTCTGCTTTTCCTTTGTATTCTGGAGGAACGGCATGGGCACCTAGAAAGGTAGGAACGATTGTCGCGGGCAATGCGTGTTGCAGTTGTTTAACCACCTCAAGCATTTTAATTTCTGTTGCTGCATCGAGTCCATATCCAGACTTTACTTCAAAGGTCGTCACGCCTTGATCGAGTAAATCTTGCGCGCGTTTCATCGCAGACTCTAACAGCTCCTCATGAGTCGCTGCCCGTGTAGCATTAACAGTGGATAAAATACCACCACCGCGTTTAGCAATTTCTTCATAACTTACGCCTTGGAGTCGTTGCTCAAACTCTGCACTTCGATTGCCTCCGTAAACAATGTGAGTATGGCAGTCGATTAAGCCAGGAGATATCCAACGCTGCTGTAAATCTGTGCATTGCGCGTTTGACTGCTCGATGCAACTTAACGTCTCGGAATCAAGTTTGCCAATCGCAACGATAGCGTTTTGTTTTACCGCAAGATATGCATTTTCTAGCGTACCGTAAGGGCGGTCATTCGCAAAGGTTATAATATTGGCGTTGAACCAAATACTATCTGCTTGCAATATGGCTTCTATAGATTGAGAGTTTGTCGACATAAGTTGATTTGTACTTGCGTATTAAAGACAGGCCTATTATGTTAGCGCGAACTAAGAATGACGGAAAGACCCGATGAAGATTTACGCCAAAAAGATACTTCTAACAACTGGATGGACAAGTGATGTCACTCTTGATATCGAGAACGGAGTCATTGCTGATATTTCCAATGAGAAAGTAGCCGGTGCGATGGTTGTTGAGCAGCCGATTGTACCAGGAATGGTTAACCTTCATTCGCATAGTTTTCAAAAAGCATTCGTCGGATTAACTGAGTTTAAAGCCAGCCAACAAGATTCATTTTGGAGTTGGCGAGATGCTATGTATCGTTTGTTACAAAAGGTAACTCCCGACGACCTTAAGGTCATTTCAGAGTACTTATATGGTGAAATGCTTCGGCATGGATATACTTCATGCGCTGAGTTTCATTATTTGCACAATCAAGCGAATGGCGTACCCTACGATGATCCAGCGGCCTGCTCACATGCCATTATTCAAGGCGCAAAAGCATCGGGCATATTACTTCGTCATTGTCCGGTTTTTTATCATTACAGCGGCTTTGGAGAAAAACCTCATGAGTCAGGGCAAAAGCCGTTTTTTAACACAGTAGAATCGTTTCAGCGCTTGTTAGAGGTTTTGCAGAAGGACTATCAGAATGATAGCCAAGTCGAATTTGGAGTAGCGCCTCACTCTTTACGAGCGGTTTCTAAACAACAACTGCATGAGTTGCTTGACTGGTGGAAGAGTGGACCTTTTCACATTCATATCGCAGAGCAAGAAAAAGAAGTGAATGAATGTGTTAGCTACTACGGAAAGCGCCCGGTAGAGTTTTTATTGCAGCAAGGTGATATTGGTGAACAATGGTGTTTTGTTCACGCGACTCATTTAACGGCGAGTGAAACCCGAGATCTCGCAAAGTCAGGCGTAGTCGCTGGGCTTTGCCCTGAAACCGAAGCCAATCTTGGTGACGGTATTTTTCCTGCGATTGATTACTTGTCCCACTCAGGCCGCTGGGGGATCGGGTCCGATAGTCATATTTGTATTTCGCCATGGCGTGAGCTGCGAACGCTTGAATATTCGCAACGATTTTTACATCGTCAACGAAATTTATTGGCTCAATCAGCGCTACCGCATGTAGGTCGATACTTGTGGGAAACGGCTGCTAATAATGGAAGCCAAGTGGTCCATCAGCAGACAGGCAAACTTGCGATTGGACAGCGAGCCGATTTCATTACTTTAAACACCGAACTGCCTGAGTTAACGGGACGAGACGACGATTTTCTATTAGACAGTGCTATTTTTGCGTGTAACGACAACCCGGTTCGTGATGTTATGGTGGCGGGGCAATGGCGAGTGCAACAAGGCGAATTGTTAAATCAACAAGACTCTGCTCAAAAATACCGACAAGTATTAAAGCGTTTATTGGAACAATAGTTGAGATCTGGCTAACGTATTGGATAAGCGGTTGAGTATCAATGGCAAAGTTTGAAAAGCAGTTTGCTGCTTTTCAACCCTTGTTTTGCTATTTGGATTTTTTATCGCTCGAAGCGCTTTGATTGATTAGCTTGGATGCTTTGTCCCAAAGGGTATTCATATCGATGGGTTTAACAATAAAGTCATCGGCGCCTGCTTTGAGGAACTCATGCCAATGCGTAATTTGTACATCGGCAGTAAAAATTAAAACCGGGATATGACGATTCTTGGCGCGCTCAAATGCTCGTATCCGCTGAATTAATTCTAAGATTGCCATATCATTGATATTGGCATCAGCAATGATTAACTGATACTCATATTGCCTAATTTTCTCAAGGGCCACCTTGCCGTTAATAGCTGTGTCTACGGTTGCACCAATACTGTTGAGCATATCTTTGGTGACCAGTTGATCAATTGGATTATTTTCGATGACCAACACTCGTCCTGAAATTGACGGTGCACTCGATGTGATAGGTTCGCTGACAGCCGCATTCGATTCTTGATTTTTAATTCGAAATACAAACTCTAGCTTGAATTTTGTTCCTTGGTTGGGTGCGCTCGATACCTCAATGGTACCTTTCATTTGATCGGTTAACCGTTTTGCAATGGCCAGACCGAGCCCTGCATTGGCTTTGAAAGGTTGGTTGATGTCATGCGCAACGCCGAAAGAGTGAAAAAGCTTACCAAGTTGTTGTGCCGAATAACCGCTACCACTGTCAATAATTTCTAGAATTAAAAATATTTTATCGCCAGACTCTGTTCGTTTGCCCGACATTTTTACTTCAACGGTGCCATTTTCAGTATGTTTAAAAGAGTCGGTTAGCAGATGAGTGATTATTTTTTGAAATTGATATTCATCGGCAAATAAGAGTACTTCATTGAAAATAGGCTGAGCGTGTACATGTGTATCAATATTTTTTTCTGTTGCCAGTGCGATAAAGGGAGCTGCGCAACGATGCAGCATTCTCGCGGGATCAAAATAGTGTGGGGCCAGCTCAAGATCGTCATTTTCTAAACGAGCGTAGTCGAGAATATTATCAACCAATTCAATTAATCGCGTCGAGGCAACGAGACTGTTCTCAACATAGCGACGGTGCTTGGTTGATTTTACGCCTGACTCAAGCAATTGAAGACTTCCCATTGCAGCATTCATAGGCTCGCGCATTTCATAGCTCATTTGCGCCAGAAATTGACTTTTAGCTTTGCTTGCTTCGACAGCGTCAGTTCGCGCTTGTTCTAATGCCATTGCATGCTCTAGTTCTCTTCTTTTGGCTTGTTCTAGCGTTTTAGCCATGTCATTGATGTTAGACTCCAACACACCGAGCTCTCCGCCCGAGTATTCAGTGACACGGGCTGACAAAATGCCAGATTTGAATAGCTTTACCGTCTCTGAAAGTGACTTTACTGGCTTGAGTATCGAGCGAGAAATAAAAAGCGCGAGTAACGTTGCAAAAGCAAGACTGAGCAATCCTAGAAAAACCCCTCCAAGAATGGCTTCTAACTGGTCACTCTCAAGCTGTTTACTGGTTAAGCCGAGATGAATTCTACCTATCACTTTGTCTTTTTGTTGCTCTTCAACATTTGTCAGTGACAAACTGAACTCTGATGACTCCAACGGGACATCTTGAAGCTCTATTTGTGAGCTGAACGTAGAAATGTCTAAGTTCTCTTGCTCGTCGAGTAAACTCAAATTCTTGCGCGACAATAATAGCTCATTATCTTTGTCGTAGAACTCAACAAAGACCACATCGGACTCTTCTAAGATCGGCGTAACTATTTCTTCGAGTAAGGTAGGGTTCTTTATGAATACCGCATATTCACTGGCCGGACCTAATTGCTGAACTAACAACTCACCTTTTCGGTTTAACTGAGACTGAAGAGTGTCGAACTTCTCGTGTATAAAAAAGCCCGTTAATGCCAAAAACATAAAGACAGCAGGACCAAGACCTAGCACCATGGTACGTGTGAAAATCGACCATTTATTCATAGATCGCCGCCTCGCCAAAGTTAATTTCTGTGGCTTGAATAATATCCGTGTAATGACTTTCTGCTTTCACATCTAAATTTAGAGAGCGAGCAACATCGACATTAAAACTGACGCCAAAGCGCTTACTAAAATGTGTTTCAGGCAGTTTGTTGCCGTGAACAAAATAGAAGTTGATCGAGTCAACGAGTTCGTCAAGCAGCTGTTGCATCGACGTATAAGTTGTTGCAACACTGCCAGGCTTGATGAAATTCTTATCAGCGCCAAGTAAAAACTTATTATGACGGTACAGTGTTAGAAGAATCGATTTAATGGTATTTCGATTGTAAATTTTAGCATTATTGGTTGCGATCACTGCGTCTGTTCGATTAATGAGTTTGAGTAAACTCTTTGATAAGGATTCTTCTTCCGCGACAACTTCATATTCTAAGATCAGGTTTAGCTTAAATGCTAACTCACTCAGTAGTTTTATTTTATCTTGCTCATCCGGCGTCAGTAGAATGCCAAGTCGCCGACCTTTCGGGTAGAGCTCTTTGAACAACAGCATTTGACGCAAAATAGGGGCTTGATGGTAAATGGCTGAGCTTTGTGTTGGAGGAATATCTCTCGTTAAGTTTTCATAATCAAGTGGCGCAATCAACGTCGCAAGAATCTTACCTTTATATCCAGAAGCGATGACCTTTTTTAGAGGAACTATTCCAATAGTCACCACAAGACTATGATTGTCGGTGATCGGCAATTGTTTTTCATTGATAATAGAAATTGAAAATTGATTACTCAGCAGCTGCAAGTTTGTTGCTAAATGTTTGGCGAGCGTTTTGCTCACCGCTCGGTCATCATCAGATAAGATGATGACCGACTGATTGCGGTTTGATGTCGACGGCTGCGCGGATATCACTGTCGGTGATATTGCAACACACATTACGACTAATATTATGACCTTCCAGAGGTCTAAAATGGTACCCATCGACTATTATGAAATGGCCTTCCAAGACTCATTATTGTTAATAGTAAGAAGTGTATCACATGTTTGACCGAATGCTGACACGCTTTATCATAGCGTCCAATCAATCGGTGTCTGATGGTGTTTGAGCAATGCTTCATTGGTCGCGCTAAAATGACCGCTACCAAAGAACCCTCGATGAGCCGACAGTGGAGACGGGTGAGGGGCTTTTAAAAGAGTGTGCTTGGATGCATCGATTAACACTGATTTTTTCTGCGCATGTGAGCCCCACAGTAAAAAAACAACATGATCTGCATAGTCACTTAGCTTTTGAATGACGGTATCGGTGAATGTCTCCCAACCGCGATCTTTGTGTGAATGAGCTAAGCCTTGTTCGACCGTGAGCACTGTGTTGAGTAATAAGACGCCCTGTTTCGCCCATTGACTTAAATTTCCACTGTTGGGAGGGGCAATTGCTAGGTCGTTTTGCAACTCTTTAAATATATTGCGGAGACTAGGCGGGTGCGGGACCTTGTCTTGAACACTGAATGCTAAGCCGTGTGCCTGATTGGGGCCATGATAGGGATCTTGACCAAGTATAACGACGCGCGTTTTAGACAACTCCGTAAGACGAATCGCGTTGAATACGTCGGCGGCAGGAGGGTAAATGACTTTACCCGCACTGCGCTCAGCATCAACGAAAGCCATTAATTCAATAAAATAAGGTTTTGATTTTTCTTCTGCGAGCAAATCGCTCCATGATCCAATCATCATTTACACCAAGTTTTCTAACATGGCGCTATGTTACTGATAGGGATTAATTAGAGCAATGTTGAATGACTATATTTGAGTAGGAGATTTAGGGCTCAAGTAATCGCTGAATAGCTGGCTTGGACAAATATCTTGTCGTTCCATCTCAAAAGGACCGGTCCAGTCTTCTGGAGACTCGACTTCGACAGGGAACAACGCAAGCCAATCAGTAAAATCAAATGACTCTATTTCGCCATGGAAGTGTTGTAATTCGATTTTGTCGTCGGCCTCATCAATGGCAATGACTTCGACAGGATCGCTTGCTGAAGCAAGTCGATACCAGTGGCCGATATCAGCATTCAACATACCATTCTCTCCAAAAAACTTACTTATTTTTAGTATAGGTGCTGTAACCAAAGAGGCTCAGACTATTGTTTTTTTAACAAGGGGCTTTTTATGCAGTGGAGTAATCACTATAATACAGACCAACTGGTCTGTTGCTGATCTATTGAATTCATATTTATTGGGATCTAAGAAATGTTGAGTAAAAATAAAATCGTCTCCTTGATTGCCTCCCTAAGCCTAGGGATTAGTGTCTCAACGGAAGCCGCTGACATCGACTTTTCTGCAGTGTCGGGGGCAGAAGTACGCGCATTTACTGATTCGGCCACTCAAGGCCAAGACGACTGGGGCTTGTCGGCGTATTTTGAGCCGGAGTGGTACTTTAAACTGGACGACTCAGTATTCAATTTAAAACTGTTTGTTCGTGGTGACTCCATGGACTCTGAGCGCAGCCATGGCGATATTCGAGAAGCTTATTGGCAGACGGTTGGTGATGAATGGTCGTTGACCTTGGGTGTTAATAAAGTATTTTGGGGCGTTGCTGAGAGTCAACACCTCGTTGATATTATTAATCAAACGGACCAAGTCGAGAATATTGACGGTGAAGATAAACTTGGTCAGTTAATGATTAATTATAACTGGGAAAAAGATTGGGGCACTCTCTCGCTATACGTCTTGCCAGGATTTAGAGAACGTACGTTTCCTGGTGAAGAGGGGCGCTTACGTTTTGAGATACCCATAGACTCTGACGAGGCCCTTTATGAGTCGAGTGCTGAAGAATATCATACGGATATTGCGCTGCGTTTTAGTAAGGTCATCGACGCTTGGGATCTCGGCTTTTCTCTATTTCATGGAACGAGTCGAGATCCACTATTAGCTTTGGATCTGACAACCGGAAGCCTACAACCTTATTACCCGCAAATCAGTCAGTTTGGTGTAGATGCTCAAGCGACCATTGGCGCTTGGTTATGGAAAGTTGAGTATATCTACCGTAGCGGATTTAGCTTCCCCGGAGATAACGAAGAGGGTGATTATCACGCTGCAGTAGCGGGATTTGAGTTCAGTCAATATGGTATCGCTGACTCGGCTATCGATTTGGGTTGGGTATTGGAGTATCAATACGATGAACGCTCACGCTTAGGCAGTGCTGGTTTTTCAATAGAACTGAGTGATGTAGTGATTGGTGCTGCTCGATTCACTTTTAATGATGTTCAATCATCTGACTTATTAGTTGGGCTAGGCATCGAAGTCGATAATGATGCACGCTTTCTATCGATTGAAGGCTCTCGTCGAATTGGAGATGATATGCGAGTAAGCATCGAAGGTCGAGTGTTTAACGGAATTACCGATGATCCTACCTTATCGTTATTTTATTCTTATCGAAACGATAGCTTTGTGCAGTTAACCTTAGAAAAGTTTTTCTAAGGTTGACGTTTAATTTCCATTTGAACCAACTGGGTAAAATAGTTTTCTTCCTTGCCCAGCAATGAGCGATAAATCTGTTGGTAAGCGAGGACATTTTTTACATAGTTTCGAGTTTCTTTGTAGGGTAATGTCTCAATCCAAATATCGACCGGAATGGCTTCTTCATTTTGTGGAAGCCAATCGGCCACCTTGTGTTTACCCGCGTTATAAGAAGCGGTTGCTAAAACTTGGTTTCCGTGATGTTCAGTAATTAAATATTTAAGATATCGAGTACCCAAAGTCACGTTGGTTTGGGGGTCGGTGAGTTGTTCTTTTTGTGGAACGGGTAACTGTTCTTTTTTTGCAATGTATTGTGCCGTGTAGGGCATCAATTGCATTAACCCCATAGCCCCCACGCGCGAGTGTGCATCGGGCATGAAGGCACTTTCTTTACGAGCAATGGCCAACGGAAAGGTTACATCGATATCCGCGTCTTTTGCTGCATCCGCTAAGACTTGTTGATAGGCCAATGGAAACCGCATGTCGACGCTGTCGTACAACCCGGCTCTCGATAACCCAAAAATAACCTGTTCGTGCCATCCCCACTGATGAGCAAGAGCGGCTAGATGTTTTCGTTCGATCGCGTTGTGTTGAGCTTTCAGATGGTTCCATTCGCGCCGCGCTGAGAGATGGCGGTTTAAGCGCCACAATTCATAAGCTCTTTTCGCAGCAGGCTCATTGCCTAATTGCGCAATCATTTGCTCGCTAAACGGATAGGGATTATTCTCTAAATTGGGGCTAATACCTAAATGAGCACTCGCAAGGAACCCATAGTAACTTCTACGTTGCGATAAGGTCGCCAGTATTTGCACTGCCTGGTGAGTGTTTCCAAGATAACTTTCAACGCGAGCCTGCCAATACAACCAATCATTTTCAGACCCTTCAGGTGCCGGTGTTTTTGCCAGCCAGCGTTGCAGTTCAGACCAGTTTCGTTGACGCAACTCGTGAGCTAGCTTCCACCGCAATAGCAATTCATCGGATTGACTGTAGTCAATGTTGTTTAGCCACTCGGACGCTCTAGGGTGATTTTTTGAAGCCAACGAAAGAGCAATATTTCTAGCGAGTGCAACTTTATTATTGTGAGTGATGGCTAAATCTGAATTTAAATTCTCATAAATTTCTAATGTTTCATCGGGTTTAGACCAAATATTTTTTGATAACACTATGGCGGCTATTTCAGCAATTTTCTGCGCATCGACACCCTTTGGTAGACCCTTACTAAGTCGCTTGGGTTTCATATAGACTTGTAACGCGTAGCGAGCGGTGGTTTGCTCGGCATTAGAGAGCTTACTGGTCAAGTATCGGGTTAAGCCGTAATTGTTGGACTTAATGGCCAGTATCAGTCGCTCCCATATAAGCTTATCGGTTAGAGCGCCATGTTTAGCCATTTGTTGAAAGACAGGATCACAGGCATCAGGACGTGATTTTCCGTATCGCCAAATGGACTTAGCTTGGTTAATGATATCTTGGCGGTTCTCTTTGGTTTTAAAGCGGAACCTAAGCCAGTGGCATTGCAAAGTGATATCTGAAGTCGGTCGGTAGTATGTCAGAAAAAGAAACGTTTGATCATGGCGAGCGAGTAAATACAAAAACTTGGATCGTACGCGAATGGCGACAGGTTGATTGTCGTATCGGTCGAGAAAATCGGTGACTAATGAGCGATTCTTTAAACTCATTCGGTCTAAAAGATAATCTCGCTCTAAGTAGGGCGCTAACACATAATCGGCTAGAGACGCTTGAAGTTGCAAGAACTCTTTATCGCGACCATGACGAAGATGATCAAGCGCTTGCAAGTATTGCTCTCGTTGACGCAATAAATCTGGCGTCTCGATAGGCTGTTCAGAACCGGTTATTGAAGTTAATTGTTGCTGAGACTCACTTGACTGCTCTGATTTTTCTGGTGAGTGCGAGTTTTTGGTTGGGAGCAGGTTTAATTCATCGGCAAAAAGTGATGAGAAACAGAAAGTGACCAGAAAGATTAACTTGAACGGTCCTGAGCTAAGCCTTTGCGGAATTGTTATCTGCTTCAAGTAGCTGCGCGGGCTCTTAAGCCATAACACCTGTTTAAACCCGAAATGTCGAAACATTGTAAGCCTACTGCCTGCCATCAAGTTTGAACTGCCAACTGGGTTGGATGAGAATCGCTGAAATCGTAAATCGGTCACCAGTGCACGAACTTATTTCGAGTCTTTTACCAAGAGAAAGTTCCTCTTGAAACTAAGGTTCCACATCAAACCGACAATTTTCCAAATTTCTTCGATATCGAATTGCCATTGCTCTCTGTATAATATAGCGCAAATTAGATCACAAGCATAAGAATGCTCAGGAATTAAACCTTCATGTCGATATTACGAGGTGAACAACTAGGTCTCGCATTTGGGACACATGTTCTACTAGACAACGTCAGCTTCGCGGTTGAACCTGGCGTTAAAACCGCGATTGTCGGACGCAATGGCGCCGGTAAATCTTCTCTGTTGAAGGTTATTGCCGGCAAAATGCAAGCAGACTCTGGCCAGTTACAATGCAGCAAAGGGGTTCGCATTCGATATTTGGCTCAAAGTTTACCTGAAGTAGGGGAGCAAACCGTCTTCGACTATGTTGCCGAGGGCGTCGCTGATCTGAGGGATGCTGTAGAGCGTTATCAGTATTTGTTGTCTGAACAAGGTTCAGAGCATGAGATTAATCAATTGCACGATTTTCTCGATCGAACTGGCGCTTGGCATTGGGAACAGAAAGTTGAGTCGGTGCTGTCGCGGCTTGATTTATCGGGTGACTCTAAGGTCAGCGCATTATCAGGCGGCTGGCGGCGGCGAGTCGCATTGGCAGAATGCTTGGCGGCGGAACCTGACTTACTATTGTTAGACGAACCAACCAACCATCTCGATTTAACAACGATCGAATGGCTCGAAGAGGTGTTAAAGCAGTATCGGGGAGCTCTGCTACTGATTTCTCATGATCGTCAGTTTATTGATGCAGTCGTTGATAAAATCTGGGAAGTGGATCGCGGAAACATTCATAGCTTTCCTGCCCCTTACGATGATTACGTCGCAGCGAAAGAGTTGCAATTAGCGGAAGAAGAAAAAGTAAATGCTGAATTTGATAAGCGTTTAGCCAATGAAGAAAAATGGATTCGTCAAGGTATTAAAGCGCGTCGTACGCGCAACGAAGGTAGGGTTCGAGCGTTAAAAAAACTCCGCCAAGAGCGACAGCAACGTCGAGAAAGACACGATACGGCCCAATTAGCGATCAAAAGTGGTGGAGCCTCGGGTAAGCGAGTGGCCGTGCTTGATAGCGTGACCATCGCTCAAGCCGATAAAGTGTTGATTGAAGATTTCAATGCGCAGGTACTTAAAGGCGACAAAATTGGCATTTTAGGTCCCAATGGCTGTGGGAAAAGCAGTCTAATCAAGACGTTGCTGGGGGAGTTGGCTCCGATTAAAGGCACTGTAGAGTTAGGCACGCAACTGGATATCGCCTATTTTGATCAAATGCGATCTCACATTAAGCCGGATTTGTCCATTATGGATAACCTTGGCGAAGGGCGAGACTTTATTGAAGTGAATGGCGAAAAGAAGCATGTAATCAGCTATTTGTCTGACTATGGCTTTGGACCTGAAAGAATGCGAACGCCCGCGAGTTCATTGTCTGGCGGAGAAGTGAGTCGTTTGGTGTTAGCCAAGCTCTTCACGCGTTCTGCAAACCTATTAATTCTGGACGAACCGACGAATGATCTCGATATTGAAACTCTTGAGTTGTTAGAAAGCCAACTCGTCGAGTTCAAAGGCACGGTAATCGTCATTAGCCATGACCGACGTTTTCTTGATAACGTCGCTGAGGCTTTATGGGTATTTACCGGGGAGCATCGGATTGTCGAGATTGCGGGTGGTTTCACCGATTATCAAAGATACCGGTTGGCACAGGAGCAACGGGCTGTTAAGTCGAAATCTGTTGAGCAAGAATCAGCAAATGCTTCTAAGAATAAAAAGCTCGAAGAAAGTCCTAAAAAGACCGCGGCGGTTAAACTATCGTATAAGTTCCAAAGAGAGCTCGATGCGCTGCCAGCATTGTTGGAGCGGCTTGAAACAGACATTTCAGACCTAGAGATACAGGCTGCTTCCGCTGAATTTCAGTCAAAAGCACCAACGGAGATGCAAGCGCATTTTGAGCAACTAGCCGTTTTACAGCAACAGCTTGAGCAACAATTGGACCGATGGGAAGAGTTAGAAGCGATGAAATCTGGCAACTGATCAGAGCAGTTAAGCGGGTAGAAATACCGACTTAACTTGCGTCTGCTGAATGAAACGCGAGATAATCAGCGCTAAAGAAAAATATAAATGGTTCGATATAGATCCTACGATCGTTTCGACATTGAACACACAGAGTACAGATAAGAGGTTTATTTGTTTATGGCAAAGGGTACAAAATACACGGCCCGAGAAGCAGATGAAAATGGCTTTATCCACTATACTCAAGACGAACACGCAGTTTGGGGTGAGCTCTTCGAGCGCCAAATGGAGATTATTCAAGGTCGTGCTTGCGATGAGTACATGGAAGGTATCGAGAAGCTAGGCATCACGGCGGACAAGATTCCACAGTTAGAAGACGTTAATCAAGTTTTACGTAAAACAACTGGTTGGGAAGTTGCCTGGGTTCCGGCACTGATTCCATTCACTAAATTCTTTAACTTGTTAGCGAATAAGAAATTCCCGTGTGCGACGTTTATTCGTACTCGTGAAGAGATGGACTATTTGCAGGAGCCCGATGTTTTTCATGAAATTTTCGGACATTGCGCGTTGTTGACCAATCCGTATTTTGCCGAGTTTACTCACACTTACGGCAAACTGGGTGATCAAGCTGAGAAAGAGTATCACGTATGGTTGGCGCGTTTATATTGGTTTACCGTTGAATTCGGCTTAATGAATACACCGAATGGCCGTCGTATTTATGGTGGCGGAATTTTATCGTCGATTGGCGAGTCGCAGTATGCCTTGACTGATGAACCAGAACATCGCCCGTTTGATATTATGACGGTGCTGCGAACTCCTTATCGTATCGACATTATGCAGCCGATTTACTACACGATTGATGGAATGAAGCAATTATTTGAAATTGCTAATATGGATATCATGGCTCATGTGAAAGAAGCGAAGCAGCTTGGGTTATTTGAGCCTACCTATCCACCGAAAGAAGACAAGCTAGCAAGCTAAGATGTCCAAAAAAGCCCTCTCAATGAGGGCTTTTTTATCTAACCTAAGAATTTCCGCGTACAAAGGAAGAGTTCAAAGGAGATTCTATGTTGATAAAAATTAAGATTGCGAGCGTATTTGTTCTTTTAACCACCTCATTGATAAGTTCAGCCAGTGAACTTAAAGGTCAATTGACGCTAGCCGATAGTGTTAAGGTGGACGTGGGAGTGATTTACTTGAAACCTGAATCCTTCTCACCAAAGTCCCTAATAATTGATCAAACACAAAGAATTTTTCATGAACCCGTCTATGTCACTCAGCCTGGATCAAAAGTGACAATAAAAAACAGTGATCGCAGTCGACACAATGTGTTTATTAATAATTTGCAGACAGACTTCAAACTTAACACAGGTATTTTGAGACGTAATGAGAGCCGCGAATATCAAGTTGATTGGCCAACGGAGCACATTGCCAGAGTGGGCTGTTTTATACATTCAACGATGATTTCTTATGTAATATCGATTCCCAGTAACGAATATGACGCATTGGTCTTCAATAATAATAACCCGAAAGTTCCTTTTAAAGTCGCTCCGGTTGATTATCCATTTTCTATCGAGTACGCGAAGAAGCCCGAGGTGATTTATCTTGCATTGCCGTATCGAAATGTGGATCCGATTGACTATTCAAAGGGTGTTCACAAGATCACTGAAGAAGGGCGTGAAATAGGTACCATCACTTTCTTCTAAGCTGGGCGTGACTCCCAGCGTAGAAGAGCGAAGTTAGGGTTATTAGATAGGGTTATTAGGAAAAGTTATTCTACAAAGCTATTCGATAATATCCGCGTGCATTGGTGCAAGTTTTGCTAAAAAGCGATTTTGGCTAGCAAACGGTACATTATGAGTGTGCATACTCTTTCTGACGGCTTCAACAAGAGCATTGAAGTGTTCACGTTTGATATTAAGTCCAACGTGAGAATCCTTCATTGAAGCGCCATCATACTTACATGGGCCGTCAAGCACGTCACAAAACTGTAGGACCAGTTGTTCCTTGATAAATTCGTTATCAGTTTCTTGGAAAAACGAATTGATTCTTTGATCGTTTAAAATATGTTCGAACGCAGTATCGACAATAGTGGTGAGGCCCTCTTTTCCTCCAAAGGCTTTAAAGTCATCACTTGCAAATAAAGGTTGAGTTGAAACTGCGAATACTAGAATTAATAGTTGAATTGTGGTTGATATAGGTTTCATAAGACTCCCCTAAAACTGAATTGAGATACTGGCATAGTAACCAGTTTGATCGGGTTGCAGCGCTATCTCGCCCAGAGAAACGTAGGCGACCGTTAAGCTCACATGCTTACTGGGGTTATACAAAAGAAAGAGATCTTGCCAGTCTTCTTGTTTAGCAAAGCTTAGGTTGTCAGGACTTGCTTTATACTCGTAGCCGAGTGCTAAATTATCGTTCAGTAGATACGCCAGAGAACCCTCGAACAGCCATTCCTTTTTCGACTCTTTATCGCCGCCGAATCCCAGAATTCCGTTTTGATTAGCGCGAGTATTACGTAGATTTAAATTTAACAGTAATGATTGACTTAAGAATAGTTTTGAAGCACTGACAAAAACTTCTGAATCGTCGTCGGATTGGCTACCAATTAAGTTGAGTACAGCGGCATTATCACTGGATTTTTCCGAATAACCTATTGCTATCTGTGGGAGCCAGCTGTCTTGATCCAAAATCGCATCGCCCATCAATCTGAGCTTTAACGAGGTGGTCTGGTTTTTAAACGTATAGCCTTCACCCAGACCAAGTTGCGCGCCAACGTCCTGTGTATCGAACTCGCTTTTGGAGTGAGACAGTTCGATACGATTGTAAAAGCCTACTAAGACGGATTGTGTTGAGAGTTTAAAGTCACTGAGTTGTACCTGGGAGAAGTTTCCCGCAGCACCTATTTGGTCCTCGGTGCCGTAACCTCCGATGATCGCTGAGTGGCTGATTCCCGCGCCAGCGACGCCGTCAATATTGGGTATTAAGCCGGTTAAATTGAGTTTACCACTACCTGCGAAGTCAGTGTTACTGTCGGCATGAAGTGAAAGGTGAGTGCAAATTAGAGATGTTATTAAAAGTGATTTTATAGTCATAAGTGTCCCCCTCACCATTGATACGATGAGGGAGATGCAATGGATTATTTTATTTAATGATGATGCCCCTTGTTGTTGTGATCTTTTTGGGTATGAGCATCAGCATGAGCGGTGTGTTGTTGTGAGCTTGATAAGCTCTGGAAGAGCTGACGAGTCATTCTCTCGGTGGTAATGAAACCCCAGTTCCAGTCGTTGTGATACTTTTGTAGCGGATTGAGCGTGACGACTTGCTCTTCGGTTTTCCCTTGTTGAATTAACGCTGAGATAATTTTGATGCTGTCTTCGAGCATCGCAACTGAGCGTTCAAGGTCGGCGCGTGTCGCGAGTGGCCCATGACCCGGGATGATTTTGGTATTCTTGTCTGCTAATTTTAGAAGCGCTTTTTGGGCATTTAAATAGCCTTTAGCCGATCCGCCACTGTTAACGTCGATGAAAGGAAAAAGTCCATTAAATAGTACATCGCCAGTATGTATAACGTTCGCTTGCTCAAAATGAATAACTGCATCGCCATCGGTGTGGGCGTGTGGTAAGTGAGTGAGACGAGCGTCTTGTCCATTGAGATGAAAACTCATTGAGGTTGAAAAGGTAATCACTGGGAGCATGGCTTCTGGTGCTTTTTCCATCTTATCGCCGTTTTTGATGCCTTTTTTCTTCAAATGCTCTCTTAGGTTTTCATGCGCAACGATGCGAGCGCCTTGTTTGCTCATGACAACATTATTGCCAGTATGGTCGCCGTGAACATGCGTGTTGATTAAGAAGTCGATAGGCTCTTTGGTGACTGATTTAATCGCATCTTGCATAATGTCTAGGCTACTTGGCATTGCATCGTCGATCATGACTACTCCGTCATTGCCAATGGAAAGGCCAATATTGCCTCCAGTAAAGCCACCCACGCCCATGAGCATATAAACTCCCGGGGAAACTTCTTGAACTGAGAATTTAACCGATTGTTCGTGATTGTCTGCGACCAGCAAAGTGCTGGTAAAACTAAGGGTGAGTAAACAGCTTAACGCTAAGGTTTTCATATTTTTATCCTTGGGTTCATATAGGCTGAAAAAATGAGCTTAATGCGATTGTTGTACGACTGCAACCGCCTTTCAGATTAATACCTTTTCCTTTACGAAAGAAGTTACTGCAGGTTAGGATTCGCGTGCTTGGGGTTTGACACAAAATGACTGTCTGTCAATGATTGTAAAAATGCGATCAAGTCATCTCTTTGTTGTTCCGACATTTCAAACCCTGTGACGAATGGACTTTTATATTGGTTATTTCTACCGTCGCCAGCATAATCTCCTGAGCTGATGTGTCGACCTCCGGCAGCGTAGAAGTCTAAAACTTCAGCCAAGGTCGACATACTTCCATCGTGCATATATGGAGCGGTTAACTCAATATTACGTAGTGTCGGCGCTCGAAATTTTCCATTGTCGGCTGCATTACCCGTGAGCTCCATGAGTCCAGTATCGATTTGCGGGTATTGGTCGTGACTCTCAACATTGTATAAGCCAGTGTTATGAAAGGGGCGACGATCAAGTCTTTGTTGTTGGTGAAAGGTGGATTGCGTAAAGTTAAAACCACCATGACAATGATGACACTCGAACTCTTCGGAAAAAAATAAATTCATACCGCGGATTGCAGACTCACTCAGTGCTTGATCGTCGTTTTGATAAGCGTATCGGTCAAACGGGCTTTGAATAGAAATAAGGCTCCGAGTGAAGCTTGATAACGCTTGATTGATACGCAAAAAACTGGGCTCTTTATCTCCAAAAGCTTGCAGAAATAACTTTTCATATTTAGGCGAGGTAAAGCGCTTCAAGATCACTTCTTCATGACCCGAAATACCTAACTCGATCGGTTGCTCTCCGAACATCGGAATTAATAATTGCTGTTCGATAGAGGTGAGGCCGGGGTGTGCCCAAGTGAGCGTTTTGTTGTAAGCAACATTAACGAGCGCGAGAGCGTTTCGTCGGTGGTGTTGACCTGTACTTCCAACTGACAGAGCTTTCGGCTCAGCAAACGCATAGCTTTGTTGATGGCAACTTGAGCAAGACTGTGTGTTATTTGCCGATAATGCGTTGTCGTAAAACAGGTGCCGACCCAGTTCGACTTTGGCTTCGGTCATGGGATTGTCTACTGGAACAATTGGTCGAGGAAATCCCTCAGGTAATGACCATTGATAGTCTTGTTGACTTTCATGGCAACTGGCTATTAGAGCTATGAGCAATAGGGAAATTAAAAGTGCCTGAAGTCTCTTCATTGTAAGGTAAACACACCACTTTCAATATTATTTTTCAACGCTGAAATTAGAGCCGGACATTGCGTGTTATCTTGCTCAGACTGACAGCGTATACTGGAGTCAGAACTACTCGTTTTAAGCAGCTTTGTTGGATCAAGTGTCAATGTCAAAGAGTTGCCTTGGTAGGCAGTTAGCGGTACTTGTACAGTAACTCGGTTAGGATGCTGACAAGGCATTTCAGGCGGGCGCAGGGCGGACGCCGAAACGCAACCTGTTGATCCGAGGTGAAACAAGACATCTCTGCCAGATTGCGTGCCCTCTAGCCGAAAGAATTTGTGGCCAGTTTGCCAAACCCAAAACATTGCTGGCTGATTGAGAGGGTATTGCTGTTGTAGAGGATTCAAGTGATTTTTTGCAAATGGCACACCAATGGTAAATTCAAGGATGTCAGCGCCTGACACAGCGCCAGTAAAAGTAAATTGGTGTGTGCTTTCTTCATTAGATGAGCCAGGCTTGCAGGTTAAATCAACGTATATCAAATCACGTGATTGTGTTAGCTGCAAAGGAAATGCTTCATTCTGGGCGTTGAGTAATTTGAAGTCATAAGCATAAAAACCTATTTCAGACCATACCGAGGTTGGAGCCGATTGGTTTTTTCGTTCGTTTGTTTGGCAGGTATCAGTTCCATGCGCCAGATTCAGCTGCCAGTTTACCGTGACGTCTTGAGTAGATGGTGAGCAAGAAGCGAGCAGGCAAGCGCTTGCTAATAATATGATGATGTTCAAATTTTTCATAAGATTATTCTGACGGTTTCATTTTCGAGCGGCAAGTTCTATTTGTATTCAATTATCCGTTAATTGTGAATTAGAACGAAATCACAATTATTGTAATTAGTTGTTAATATTAACTTTAAAATCAGTCATAGTTGTTTGATGATAAGCTGATGAAGTCAGTTTTAATTGCATTGTATTGGGTTCGCCTCAATACTGCATTAATAAAGACTCATCTAAATCGTCGAAGCAGCATCTGGCTTGAGCCTTGAATTTAGGAATTTAAGACGACCTCGAATTTGGTTTTTACCCGAATTAGGCTTTGAGTAGAAGATAGTCGCCAGTGAGTTCAGTTTTGCTTAGCAACCGTTGTTATCAATCTTGGAAAGGAGAGCTAAAGTGTCGGCTTTGAGTAAAATAACCAATATCAAGCCTTACATTTTGCTGTTTGGCTTAGCGTCGCTAAGTGGTGCAGCAATGGCTCACTCCGAGCCTGATAAAGCGCGTTATGTGGCGGAAACAGGTACTGATTTAGGGCGTTGTGATAATCCTATTCGACCCTGTAAGTCGATTTCTTATGCCGTACAACAGGCTAAAAAAGGTGACCATATTCGAGTTGCTGCAGGCAGTTACCCAGTGAATGGGGTCGATGACCTGTTCAATCTAACCAGTGATATAGTACCCGTTCTGGCGGGGTTTAATCGTTTCGACCACTTTCAATCGCAAAGTCCAGACAGCAATCCAACTCGACTAACCGGGGTTCCTCGAAAATTTGTCGAGCAGCTAAGAAAGAAAGGCTTCAATGTTATTGCCGATGGTAAAGGGATCGATTCAGAGAAGCTCAATCGTCAGTTAAAGCAGCTTGAGCAATTAGAGCAAAGACAAGTGTTGGTAAACTGTGACGGTGGCTCGGCTGCCGGATTTCCTTGCCAAAACATCGACTTAGTCGCTCATGTGCCGTTGCAACAGTTTTCTTCCAGACCCAGCAGCGGAAATGATATTTGGGGACATGTTGACCTTAACTCTGGCAATGAGTATGCCATTATGGGGGTTAGAGATGGCGTGGCTGTTTTTGACCTGAGTAATCCTGAAGCACCACGGGAAGTGGGGACCATAACAGGGCAAAACTCCACTTGGAGAGACATCAAGGTTTACCAGTACTTTGACGATGCCGTTGGCGAATGGCAAGCCTATGCTTATTCGACCATTGATAACGCGACAGAAGGCGTTAGCATTATCGATTTAAATAATTTACCCAACTCCATTTCATTGGTACGCAGAGATTCGTCTGTTTCTGATGCGCATAACGTTTATATAAGCAATGTCGATTACACATTGAATACTCAGCTTGATGGTACGGTAGCGCGATTACAACTCATTGGCGCCAATCGTTATTCAGGCTCCTTCCATTCTTACTCATTGGACGCACCTGAGCAGTTAAGTGAAATGAGTAACCAGAGCAGTTTTTATGGATATACCCACGATGGCGCGTCCGTAACATTGAACGATGGCCGAGTGGCAAATGGCTGTGTGAATGCGACTGAACAATGCACCGTGTTCGTCGACTTTAACGAAAAAGAAATGGTGTTATGGGACATCTCCGATCCAACCCAAACAGAACGACTGTCGGTGACGACGTATACCGACGTGCCCCCTGGAGCTAAATACGTGCATTCTGGGTGGGTATCCGATGACAAACGCTTTGTATTCTTGCACGATGAGTTCGATGAAGCCAACGCCGGACTCAACTCGACTGTTCGTATATTTCAAATCGATAATTTACAACAACCTGTGCAAGTGGGCCAGTGGACAGGGCCAACAAGAGCGGTTGATCATAATGGTTTTGTCCGAGGTAATCGTTATTACATGTCGAACTATGAGAGAGGCCTAACGATTCTCGACATTTCTGACCCTGCAAGTCCGGTTGAAGTCGGATTTTTTGATACTTTTCCTGCAAGTAATAATGCTTCTTACAATGGTGCTTGGGGAACCTATCCATTTCTTCCTTCAGGGCTCATTTTAGTCAGTGATATCAATAGTGGCCTATACGTTCTTCGAGAGAACACCCGGGTTTCTACACAAGGACAATTAGGATTTACTCAGTCAGAAGTGAGCTTTACGCGAAATCAAGATGTTGAAATTGCTGTCGCACGTTCTGGTGCGGGATCGAATAATTCATCGGTTGAGGTAAGCTATCAAGTGATTAGCGGTAACGCCGAAAAAGACGAAGATTTTGTCCTTGCCGATGGGCAACTTCAGTGGGCTGCCGGCGAGGTTGGAGAGAAAAGCATTGCATTATCGATTCTTGACGACACAACGGGAATGCAGCCCGATGAAGAGTTTTTTATTCGTTTGTTTGATCCTAGAAACGGTGCAACCTTAGGTGATATTTCGTACTTAAAAGTTATGTTAGACGGAGCTCCAAGAGCCGGAAAGTTAGAGTTTACCAATGCGGAGCTATCGGTAGCCGAATCGGTTGGAACCGTAACAATTTCCGTTAACCGTGTCGGGGGCTCCTATGGCCAACTTGAGGTGGATTATCAATCACAAGGCATTACCGCGGTGATGGGTGTCGACTTTGAGGAAGTTCAAGGCCGTTTAACTTGGACTGATGGCGATTTAGCCTCGAAACAAATTTCGGTGCCCATTATTGATGACAGCGAGGACGAAGATAGAGAAATTTTTAGAGTGGCTCTGCAACCCGTAAACAACAGCGAAGTGGGGCAAAATGCGGTTATAGATGTTTATGTACAAGATGATGACTCTAATAATGCGCCTGAATTACAGTCGCTTAGTAATTTTGAAGTGAATACTCGACAAACGGTTTCATTATCGGCCGTCGCGTCTGATTTCGAGCAAGACCCGCTGACCTACCAATGGGTACAGACTCAAGGTGACAGTGTAACCTTGACCGCACCTAATTCGGCCAGTACAACATTTGTTGCACCAGACAACGGTGGCTCTCTCACCTTTACCGTGACGGTGACCGATGTTCACGGTGCAAGCGATACCGAGTCCGTCGTCGTGCAAGTGATTAATGGCTACTCTAGCTCGAGTGGTTCAGTTCCGGTGTGGGGCGCATTAATTTTAATGGTAATGGCGTTTAAACGTTCTCGCCGTACACATCTTTAAGCCGGTCGCCGTAGGTTGACTGGTACTCGACTATCGCACAAAAAAATACCCAGGCCCGTAAGGTAACCTGGGTTAGGGGAATTGGGAGAATCTAAATTCGATGACCCTCTGAATAACTCTAGATCAAAAATATCCGAATTCAAGAAAAAATGTTCGAAATTTAACCAATGGTAAAGTCGTCCTCGTCGTTAGACATCAACCCATCTTTATTCCACGGTAAAGCCCGATAGTGAGCATTATCTACCTGGCCCCAAAAAGGGAATTTGATAACCTTGAAATAAGGGGAGTAGTCAAAGTCAGCCGGCGTGAACAGCTTAGTATTGCGCTTGATCAATTCCACTCGATCTTTGCCGACCTTTTTAAACTTTGGAAGTACAGGGTAGTTAACTTGACCAAAGGCCTCGGCGAGCATTGACGAGCAAACCGTGCGAGTCGGCTCCCCAACGTTATTAGTGAATAAAGAAGAGCGCCATCGGCGAGGCACAATACTCCACGGAAACAGCAGTCGGGCTAGGTCGAGCATTTGTCGAAAATTATACGGAGTACCAAGATGTTGGCTCGCGTAGTTCACCACTTCTTTGGCGTCACCGTGCGAAAGGGCCGATGGCCGACAAATGCGCAAATTGTCGCGTTGGTAGTCGCTGAGCTTGTTGACCACAGTGCCTTGACCGAGCAGACCTTCGATGATGAGTTGCTCCGATGGCTCGAACGTAGCGTGCTGTAGAATCCTTTGGCGGATGTCTTCAGACTCTATATCATGTAAGCGACCAATGTAGAGCGCAGCATGTGACCAGCGGCTCTGGGTGATCAGCTTTATGACCTCAGAAACTCTCGTACGTCCCTCAACTAATAGAACATCGCCAGGTCTCAGTCCATACCTGAGTCGCTCGAAATCTGACTGTGGGAAGTCTGGTGCAGGCGATTCTTTGTTCAACCATCGTTCAATGGCTCGTTTGAGAAATTTAAACATTATTTATCTTAAAAACAAAAGGTTAGTAGAACTATAGTTTAAAGTTAGCGGGCTTATCAAACTATTCGAATGTTCTATAATTGTGAAATGTTTGCTTGCAATGTGTGACTTGAATCGGCATATATAAGCTATATAGTTAATTAATGTTGAATTTTATACCTGAATAATGGTCTCATGGCCTAGAAGCAGGCTCGGCCGTCGTAGGTTTTACTAACCTGGGTTTCGATTAAGGTTGCCCGAAAGCCGAATTGCACTCTGACATTGATTAGCTCGATTCGGCATCGAGCGAGGCATTGCCTGACCTTTGTAAGGTTTGAGAATTGCAAGGTAAGAGAATTGCATTGTGAGTTCGATACGATTGTTCCAACTTTGTTCAATTTGGCTCAATCAAAATCCATGAAATAACGCTAGGAAGTTATGATGTTTCAAGCTAAAAAAAGCTATTCGTTGATGAAGTCCGTTATTGTAGGACTAGGAGTTGCGGTTCCATTAGCTCTATTTGGACAAGGCGTTCTCGAGAACAAAGCCGCTACCAAAGACAATCGTGACAAAGCTTTACTCAATACCCCAACATCTGTCGAAAGCTTGATGCCTTTGCCATCTCATAGCAGTGTCAGTCGTATGATTGCATTGCTAATTGCTCGTGAACATTATTTGAAAACCAATCTAGAGAGTAATGATGCTCTATCTGAGCAAATCTTAGGAAAGTACATCGAGCTTCTAGATGGTAATAAAAGTTATTTTTATGCCGACGACGTACAATCCTTCCAACGATATCGTAAGTTGATCGACGACAGCATTATCAGCGGTCAACTGAAGCCTGCATTCGATATGTACCAAGTGTTTCAAACTCGAACTTTAGAAAGGTACAACTATGCGATTGAGTTGTTAGAAAAGCCATTTGACTTTCAAAAGCAAGAATCTTATCACTTTGATCGAGAAGATCGTGGTTGGGCGACATCACTGCAAGAGTTGAATGAACTATGGCGAAAGCGAGTCAAAGCGGAAGCCCTAAGCTTGATGTTGGCCGATAAATCTTGGGAAGAAACCAAAGAGATTTTGGTTAAGCGTTATAAAATGGCGCAAAGAAGAATTGAACAAAACAAAAGCGAAGATGTGTTTGAATATTTTATGAATGCCTTTGCTTTAACGGTTGAGCCGCATTCATCGTATTTCTCACCTCGTGAAGCCGAGAATTTTGATATTGAAATGAAGCTTTCTCTAGAAGGTATTGGCGCTATTTTACAAATGGATGATGTGTATACCAAAGTGAATAAGCTTGTAACAGGAGCGCCAGCAGAGAAATCGAAGCAAATTCAAGAAGGCGATCGGATTGTTGGTGTTGGCCAAGGTAAAGAGCCGATTGAAGATGTTGTGGGCTGGCGTTTGGATGATGTTGTCGATTTAATTCGTGGGGAAGCGGGCTCTAAAGTTCGATTGCAAATTCTTCCAAAGGGAGAAGTGGGTGGCGAGACGAAAGTTGTTACCCTAACGCGTGAGCAGGTGAAACTTGAAGAGCTATCGGCAAAGTCTGAAACCATTAAAGTCGATATGAATAATCAACAGTTAACCTTTGGTGTTATCGAGATTCCTAAGTTTTATGTTGATTGGGATGCAAAAAACCGGTTGCGATTAGATGACTACAAAAGCACAACCCGTGACGTCGAAAAGTTTCTGAAAGCTTTCGAGAAAGAGAATATCGATGGCCTTATCATTGACTTACGTAATAACGGTGGTGGAGCGTTAGATGAAGCCGTAGAGTTGACTGGCTTGTTTATCGACCAAGGTCCTGTGGTGCAACAGCGAGACTCACGCAATCAAGTGACTTCTTTCGACGATAATCAACCGGGTATCGTCTATAACGGCCCCTTAGCTGTATTGGTTAACGGTGGTAGTGCTTCAGCATCAGAGATTTTTGCTGGAGCTATCCAAGACTATGGTCGTGGAATCGTTATTGGTGAACAAACCTTTGGAAAAGGGACTGTGCAGAGCATGATCGACTTAAATTATTATCGGTCACTCAGAGATTCTCAGCTGGGTCACTTAAAATTGACTACGTCAAAATTTTATCGAGTGTCTGGAGAGACGACTCAACACCGTGGTGTTGTGCCAGATATTCAGTTTCCAAGTGCGTTTAGTCCAGAAGAATTTGGCGAAAGCAGTTATGAGAACGCCCTTGCTTGGGACACGATTTCGAAAGCCAAATTTAAGCCTGAGAATCGGTTTGAAGGTGTGATTGGCGCTCTCAACGAACGCCACTTGCAGCGTCGCGCGACAAGCAAAGAGTTTTCTTATCTGCAAAAGGATATTGAGGAATATTTAGCTCGTAAAGATGATAAAGATATTTCCTTGAGTCTGACTGAGCGTCGCAAAGAAATTGATGAACAAAAAGCGAAACGCTTAAAACGGATTAACCAGCGACTGGTTGACAAAGGCTTGAAGCCAGTTGAATCATTGAAAGATTTCGACGAGAAGATCTTTGAAGAAGATGATTTTAGACTGCAAGAGTCTGGGAATATATTGGCCGATTATATTGTGCTGAAAAACAGGAAAAAACTTGCCGAAAAGCATTGATTGTCTAGACTATTAAAAGGGAAGGCCATAGCCTTCCTTTTTTTGACTTGAATATGTGATGTGATCATGCTGGCAGCCTATAACGACTATTTCATCTTAAATGCGCTTTTCATTTTCTGTGCGCTAATCTTGCTTGCTGGTGTTAACTGGTCGTCTATCTTAGTTAAGCTCCCCTATAAAGGCTTTATTAATATTTCACTGATTGGAGCCATCTTCCATCTTGCGATGGAAATCTGGTTACCCAGTGCTTTGTATCATTGGTCTATTTCCCTGGTATTAACACTAATGCTAGCGGTCGTTGCTTATTTGGCTTATACCGCACAGCTTTGGGGAATTGCTAAAGCCATCATAGGTCAAGCGGCCACCTTATCAGGTGTCGATAGCAGTGCGGTGAAAAGTCCTGATGCCCACGGTTCAGCAAAGTGGCGAGCCTTGTTTTTGAGCATCATTGTACCGGTCGTCGTAGGCACCATTAGCTTAGTTTTATTTCATGACCCAAGACGTTTTCTATCTTCATTTGAATATTCGGCTCACTTTTGGCTGTTGCCTAAAATTTTAGCCATGGTGACTTACTTATCTTTATTCTTATTTTTATTTGGTAAAACAGGTAATCAATTTCGAGCACTCGCCGTTTGCTTGATGATCGCCGCACTTTCCCTTCTCGTTTCAATGATTACTAGCCATGTTTATATTGATGATATGAGTGCTCACAATCACTTATACAGTTTCGGATATATCAACTGGCTCAGTTATTTTTTGGTCATCGTTGCATTGCTGCTCACGGACCAAGAAACTGACCGAGCTACAATTGATACGATAGATACGCAAGTAAAATATTTAAATTACCATGACCAATTAACCGGTTTATTAAACAGAAATACATTTATTGAGCGTCTCGATCAGTATACCTTTCAACGAAGAAATTCTGACTTTAAAACTATGCTCGTTTTGGTTGGATTAGATGACTTTAAAAAAATCAACGAAAGCGCAACGCTCAATGATGGCGATCGAGTTTTAGTGTCGGTTGCAAATCGCTTGCAAAATCATTGCCCAACCGCGTCATCGATTGCTCGACTAGATGGAGATGTGTTTGGTCTAGTGTTTGAAAGAATCAAAGAGCAAGCAACCATCGATTTATTAATGAGCAAAATTGCGTCGGTTTTTGAAAGCGACTTTAGAACTGATGGTGGAAAGAGGCATAAGGTATCTTGTTCGATCGGCATTTCACTGGCTCCTGACCATGGCATTACAACTGAAAGTTTAATCAAAAGTGCTGAATATGCTTTGTACCACTCAAAAGCAGAAGGTGGGAATCAAACCACCAATTATGAAACATGGATGAGCGAAGGACATGAACGTGACCGAAAATTGCAGCTTGAGCTGAAAGACGCATTTGAGCATGATCAGTTTGTTTTACATTTTCAGCCTTTAGTCAGCGTTAATACGGGGCACATCAACGGGTTTGAGGTTCTTGTTCGTTGGCAGCATCCAACCGAAGGCTTAATGTCACCCGCGATGTTTTTACCGGCACTCGAACGAATGAATCTTATGCCTCAGCTTGATCGTGTTGTATTAGAAAAATCTCTTTCAATCGTTAGTCAGTGGTATCATCATTATCAATATTCAAGCTACTTATCGGTTAACCTATCGCCGTTGTTGTTTCAAGATCCTGAATTACCTGTACGTATTGAACAGCAGTTAAAAAAATACGATATTCCGCCTGATTGTTTGCAGCTAGAAATAGTCGAAAGTACCGCCATTCAAGATATACAACTGGGTGTTGATGTTTTATCGGCATTAAAATCGTTGAAGATTGCGGTCGCATTAGATGACTTCGGAACCGGATATTCATCGATGAGTTACTTACGGCAATTGCCTGTCGATAAAATAAAAATTGATCGATCCTTTATTCAATCGCTAGAAGAAGACGCCACTTCTGCAAGTATCGTTAAAGCGATATCTTCGCTCGCTCATGGTTTGGGGAAAACGGTGGTCGCAGAGGGCATTGAATCGCCAGAACAATTTGCTTTTATCAAGCAGTTTGGTTGCGAAGAAGCTCAAGGATTTGATTTGTATCGCCCCATTACTGAAGAAAGAGCGTTGGAGTTGTTGTTACAGCAAAAAGCGGTGGTTAGTTCGCCTTCTTAATTGACTGTCATTTGTTCGCCATAAAACTGCCATAGCAAGTTCATCTTTTCGGCAAATACTGTGTCGAGTCAATCTAATGAGAATTTGCAATGTATCATCGAATAGCGATTACAGGAATGGGGATGGTCTCGCCACTTGGCGTGGGCGTTGCTAAAAATTGGTCGTCTGCAATACAAGGAAAGTCGGGCGTTGGCTTTATTTCTAAGTTTGATACGTCTGACTTTCCGGTCAAAATTGCCGCCGAAGTGTCAGAAAATATCGCCGATTATCTACCCAGTAAAGATACAAAGCACTTAGATCCATTTATTCAGTATGCGCTCATCGCGGCTCAAGAAGCACTCGATTGTGCTAATTTAAAGGATCTCAGTAATGTTGGAGTGGTCGTAGGTTCGGGCCAAGGTGGTATTAGCAATATTGAGCGAGAATACCCTAAAGTAATGAGTGGCAAGTTTCGTCGAGTGACGCCGTTTTTCATACCTTCATCAGTGATTGGAATGGCCTCTGGAATTATATCGGCCAAATATGGCTTTAAAGGACCTAGTTATGGTGTGAGTTCTGCCTGCGCGACGTCGGCCCATGCCATTATGGATGCTTGTAAAATGATTGCAGTGGGAGAAGTCGACGCGGTCGTCACGGGTGGATCTGAGGCTACCATTACACCTTTGAGTTTGGCCGGATTTGTCCGGTTGAATGCATTAAATGTAGAAGTGAATAATCCGCTAACCGCCTCGAGACCATTCGATAAAACGCGCAGTGGGTTTGTCTCAGGAGAGGGCGCTGGCATTTTAGTCCTCGAAAACATGGCGACTGCCGTTCGTCGCGGAGCGACTATTTATGGTGAAATTGTGGGTTTTGGTGCGTCGAGTGATGCCAATCACATCACGGCTCCTACCGCAGACGGGCAAGGACAGTTTCAAGCGATGGAGCGAGCTGTGCATATGGCTGGAATCGCACCGGAACAAATTGGATATATTAATGCTCATGGTACTTCAACGCCTCTAAACGATAAGGTAGAAACCATCGCAATAAAACGTTTGTTTAATGGTCATGCTAAAGAACTTTCGATTAGCTCAACAAAATCAATGACCGGTCATATGCTCGGCGCTGCCGGAGTGGCTGAAGCCATATTTAGTATATTGGCAATCAATGAGCGAAAAATTCCGCCGACCATTAATTTAAATCAACCGGATCCTGATTGTGATTTGGAGTATACGGCAAATCGGGTTCGTGAAAAATCGATTGATTATGCAATGTCGAACTCGTTTGGTTTTGGCGGAACAAATGCCTCATTACTTTTTGGAAAAGTGGCTTAGAACTTCGGGTATTAAGTATACTTTTACTGTGCAGCATTCAGCCGAGTGCTGCTTTCATCTACTCTAATTTTTTAAAGTGTGTTAGTCTGAGAAAAATTCATTCTTATTCTAATCTTTATGTCTATTAATAGAATTACCATTGGCCTGTTGTTCCTTTTATTAGTATTTTTGAGTGCTGAACTAAAAGCTGAATCAAAATCTTGCCAGTTGGTTTTGTTAATAACCAACTACGGTGAAATCACTTTGCGGTTAATGAACGAAGCCGCGCCAATAACCACGGCTAACTTTTTAAACTATGTAGAAAGCGGTCGTTTTGATGGGACTCTGTTTCATCGAGTCGCTAAAGATCATGTTATTCAAGGCGGTGGTTACGATAAACAAATGCAACCCATTGAGACTTTAGAACCCATTATTAATGAAGCTAAAAACGGCGTTTTAAATTTACGTGGACGCGTTGCGATGGCGAGATATACTTCGAAAGACAGCGCCGATAGCCAGTTCTTTATCAACTTGAAAGACAATAGCCATCTAGATCACCGCAATGACACCAACTTAGGATTCGGCTACGCCGTGTTCGCTGAAGTTGTTTCTGGAATGGAGGTGGTCGATGAGATCGCCAGGTTACCGGTAGGAGAGGTTTCAGATGTTGGCGATCAAGTGCCAGCTTACCCTGTGATCTTACAAGAAGCTCAATTTATAAAGAACCCTAAAGCTTCGGAATCCGCTTTGTTTTGTCAATAAATTTTCTTAACTATCTCTGTAAACTATCTCTGTGAACTATCTCTATGAATAGGACCGCAACTCATTTTTTGACTAGCGCTTTTTAGTTAGCCAAGAGAAGTCTCGTTTAGAAAAAACTTTGACCAGCAGGTACACGCCACTCAGCGTAAGAAGCAATGCAATTAAGGCACAGATAATTAATAATGGGTGGTTGAAGTTTTCTCGTTCTTGATAATCCATTATGTGCAACATCCAGAAAAAATCAAATACTCGCCATTGTCGGTTTCGAACGGAGTTTAACTCACCGGTATGAGGGTTAAAGTAAAATGCCGTCGCAGTAGAATCATCAAAAGTCACCTGCCACGCTGGTAATGACTTTTTGTATTCCGACGTTCTTTCATTAATTAAAGACACTGCTGAGATCTTTCCATCGCCAGTGTATATGCTCATTGCGTTCAAAGAAATTTCTTGCTCTGTCATACCATTTATTGGTTTTGAATGATTGAGGTCAAACACTAATGAGGGCGAAGATTCAGTATTGACAACAAGTAATGGGCGATTAAAGACTGATTTGACTTGGTAGGCCACAATAGGGGCGTCTAGCGTATTTAAAATGGCTCCGGCTGCTTGTCGCTGTTGTGAAGTGATGGCTAGCTGCTTTACTGGCTTATGGAGGTGATCTCCGTGAACTTGATCGAGTGGCAAAATACTCATGACGGTGCCACCCAGAATCCATAAGAATACTTGAATTCCGATAATCAATCCGATCCATTTGTGAAGCTTGCGCATCCAAACAATAGGTTTAGCCATATTCGTTATTCTTTAGTCATTTTTTGCGAGGATTATAGCAGAGTTTAACTTTATTGACTTAAGTCGTATACTCAGTTGTTTTAATACTTGGGGATTTGCTATGGGTTTTCCGATTACCGGGCTTTATGCCTCTTTGTGTGGTTTATTGGTTTTGGTCTTGGCGTTTCAAGTTGTTCGGCAACGACGCCGTTTTAAAATTGGCATTGGCAGTGGTAGCGAAAAGTCTTTAGAGCGTGCCATTCGTGTTCATTCGAATGCGATTGAATACATTCCAATTGCGTTACTTTTGCTGGCTATTTTTGAGTCGAATCAAGGTAATACTTATCTTGCTCACGCCATGGGAATGTTACTGGTAATTGGTCGTGCGTTGCATGCTCAGGGCCTAGGAAGTAACCCGGGTGTATCCTTCGGACGGTTTTGGGGAACCTTGTTCACTTGGGTATCGATTCTTGTTTTATCCATCGCAAACTTATCGTTGTTTTTTCTAGGAGGCCAGGTATGAGAAAGTTTAGGGTACTAAGAAAGCTATTGATAAGTTTTGCAATCGGCGGAGTGCTTATGAGTCATGCAGAGAACGCGACTGACAACAATAATGTGACTGACAAGAATAAAACCATTGCGATTGCGATTCATGGTGGTGCTGGGACTATTCTAAAAAGTAAGATGACCCCTGAACTCGAAAAAGCGTATCACCAGAAGCTAGAACAAGCGTTGAAGACCGGGTATGCCTTGTTAAAACAAGGCAAGTCGAGTGTTGAAGCCGTGCAAGCAGCAATTGTTATTATGGAAGACTCTGAACTGTTTAATGCTGGAAAAGGTGCTGTCTACACTCATCATGAAACCAATGAGTTGGATGCGTCTATTATGCGCGGCAGTGATCTTAATGCAGGTGCCATTACTGGTGTCTCTAGAATTAAAAATCCCATTCTGCTAGCGGCAGAAGTTATGGAAAAATCTAGTCATGTAATGCTCAGTGGTGAACGAGCACAAGAGTTCGCAGTGCAACAGGGATTTGATTTAGTCGATCCTAAATACTTTTACACGGAAAGACGATGGTTGCAATTACAAGATGTGCTCAAAACCGATCCAGATGCCTCGCAACTGTCTGAAGATGAGGGCAATAAGTTGTCTCAAACATCGAACTCTAGCGATTGGCCAGATGATAAAAAATTCGGAACCGTTGGTGCTGTGGCATTGGATCAATTTGGTGATTTAGCGGCTGGAACATCAACCGGTGGGATGACCAACAAAAAGTTTGGGCGTATCGGTGACTCACCCATTATTGGCGCAGGCACTTATGCTGATAATAAGGCCTGTGCAATATCCGCAACCGGTCATGGTGAGTTCTTTATCCGTGCAGCTGTTGCGCATGATATTTGTGCTCGGGTGCTGTATAAAAAGATATCGCTACAACAAGCGGCGGACGAAGTTATTCAAGAAAAGTTGAAGAACATGAATGGGGAAGGTGGCATCGTTGGAATGTCTAGCACCGGAGAACCTATTTTTTCTTTTAACACGCCAGGAATGTATCGTGGTTACATTAATGCTAAAGGTGAAGTGGTAACCGCAATATATGGCGCAGCTGACGAAAATAATTAAGCAACTGAATGACAATAATAAGGAGTTTCTTTGATTATTAAAACGCCGCAAGAGCTTCATGAGATGCAGCAAATTGGAAGCATTGTCGCAAAGTGTGTTCAGCACATGGGAGAATCAATAAAAGTAGGTATGACAACCTCAGAGCTGGATAATATCGGCGCAGATTTTTTGCTTCGACACGGTGCTCGCTCTGCGCCACAAGTGATGTATAACTTTCCGGGAACCACCTGCATCAGTGTGAATGAAGAGGCAGCGCATGGAATTCCCGGCAAGCGGAAAATTTGTGCCGGAGACATCGTGAATATCGATGTTTCCGCAGAACGAAATGGATTTTTTGGTGATACGGGTTATACATTTTTAATTGAACCGGTTAACGCTGCCCACAAACATCTAATAGACACAACCAAAGCCGCGTTGAAAGAAGCGATGAATATTGCTCGAGCAGGCGTACCCATTAATGAAATTGGTCGCGCAATTGAGCAGGTCGCAAAGAAGTCAGGTTACAAAACATTACGTGATTTAGCCAGCCATGGAATAGGACGTTCATTGCATGAGTATCCTGAAACGATACCTAACTATTATGACAAACGAGACAAGCGCAAATTAGAAAATAATATGGTCATTACCATTGAACCATTTTTATCGACACGATGTACTAGCACGGTAACGGCCAGTGATGGGTGGACATTAACAACGCGCAAAGGAAATCGTTCGGCTCAGTTTGAACATACTATGGTTATCAGCAAAGATCCGCCCCAAATATTGACGAAAGTTTGATTCGTGATAAATAAAAAAGCCCGCATCGCGGGCTTTTTTTAACAAACCAGAGAATGATTATTTGCTGGCAATGTATTGATCAACAAAATCTTCTAGAACGGTAAGTGGTACTGGTCCATTGGCTAATACAACGTCATGGAATTCTCGGATGTCGAACTTATCGCCCATCGCTTTTTTCGCTTTTTCACGAAGCTGAACAATTTTGAGCATACCAATTTTGTACGCGGTCGCTTGAGATGGCATGACAATGTGTCGCTCAACCATTTTTACCGCGTCGGATTTAGCATTAGGCGTATTGTTTACATAGAATTCAATGCCTTCTTCACGAGTCCATTTCTTTGCATGAATACCCGTGTCGACAACCAAACGACACGCTCGCCATAGTTCCATAGCAAGACGACCAAAGTCAGAATAGGGATCTTGATAGAGTCCAATTTCTTTGGGTACTAATTCGCTATAAAGTCCCCAGCCTTCAGTGTAAGCCGTGTAACGGCCAAACTTTCTAAATTTGGGTACGTTTTTTAACTCTTGTGCTATGGCGATTTGCATGTGATGTCCTGGTATACCTTCATGGTACGCCAAGGCTTCCATCTGATAGGTTGGCATGGCTTCCATATCGTAGAGGTTTGCGTAGTAAATACCTGGTCGAGTACCGTCCATTGACGGTTGTTGATAAAAGGCCTTTCCTGCTGATTTTTCACGGAAAGGTTCCACCGCTTTGACGATCAGATCCGCTTTTGGTTTGGTTATGAACAATTCGTCCAAGCGGGTTTTCATATTATCGATTAGGGCTGTGGCTTCATCTAAGTACTTTTTGCGACCTTGTTCGTCATTAGCATAAACAAACTCCTGGCTGTTACGCATATGAACAAAAAACTCTTGCAAGGTACCCTTGAAGCCAACTTTATTCATAATTACACGCATTTCATCGTGGATTCTTTTAACTTCTGATAAGCCAACTTCATGAATGTCGTTTGCTGTCATGTCGGTCGTGGTCGTATTTTGTAGCGCTCGGTTGTAAAAGGCTTCACCTTCAGGAAACTTCCACACACCGTCTTTATCATTGGCTTTATCTGAGAGCTTTTCTAAGGTAGAAATTAAACTCTGGTAAGCTGGCTTAACCGACTGAACCAAAGCTTCGTTAGCTGCTTTATCTAGCGCTGCTCGCTGTTCTGCCGTCAGTTCTAGTTGGTCGAGTTTACTTGAGAAATCTTGAAGTAGGGGACTGGCTTCTCCGTCGTCAAATGGCGCGCCAGAAATAATATTTTTACTGTCATCAATAACATAAGGATAAACAAACTTAGGTGCTAGAATACCTTTGTCTGCGCGTAGAGTTAAATTATCTGACAACTGGCTGAACAGTTTAGGGAGTCCGTTGAGTCGAGCGATATATGCCTCTGCATCAGTAACATCGCCAATACGATGTTGATTGATCATCAAAGAAACAACGCCTGAGTGTAGGCCAAACATTTGGTTAACCGGGTAGTTGTAATGACGCCATTTAAAATCTTTGATTTCATCTTCGAGTTGCTGCTCGAGTAGTCGATAGCTCAACTGAGTTTGCGAGTCTAGAGCAGCGAAATTTAATTCTCGCAGCTTTTTAAGATTTTCTTTGCTAATGTTAAGATCGTCGAGTGCTCGTTGCTCACTCATATCATCCCATTTGTCTTGATCTTGTTTGATGCCTAAATACGATTGGTACATAGGGCTGCGCATAACCGCCGCCATGAACATTTCTTCAAAGAGTTCATTGGCTTTTTCTGACTCGGTTAATTCACTTTTTTGCGCTTCTGCTTGATTCGGTGATGCTTGATTGTCATTGGCGGCAGTCGTTTGTTGCGGCGACGGTTGTGGCGACGTCGATTGAGTCTCCGCTTTGTCACAAGCACTGATCAAGAGTGCCAAAGAAACCGCTGCAACGGTTTTAATTATGGGGCTCCGGTGTCCCTCTAATCGATTGTTTGAACCTAGGATACTCATTTATACTCCCAAAAATTTAACGGTTATTAGAATTATATTGCCCAAACTTGGGCGTTAGGTTAATTGTTATTTTGTTAGATTATATGAATTTATCCGTTAAGAATACTCGAACGAGACCTCAGAACTGCCTTCTAAGCGCTCCACTAAGTGAGAATCGATCAGCTTTGACGGCGTAAATGCACCGCCATTGCCTTGATAATCCGTTAGAAACTTAGCGACTTCGACGGCACCGAGGTGAGTCAATTCGTAGCCATTCGCGGTTTTGATTCGAGCGGTAACTGTTTTTCCGGCAGCGTTTCTAACTTCTCCCCAGACATAGGTTTCAAGTTTTGCTCGTTGTTCTTCATTAGGACCTTTTGAGCTTTTAGCGATTTTCTTTTTCAAATAGTTTTGCACCGGTGATAATCCTAGAACCCAGCGAACCCAGTTCAAGCGTCGGAGACTTTTGGCGCGACGAGGTGAGATTGGAATAAATACCTCAATGTTAGGGATACCGGTAGAGTGATAGGCAGTCGACACATCACCCCATGGTATTGTCATTGCATTTTTCTCGCCATTTCCAAAGTCGATGGTTTCACATCGATACGCCAAAGGAACTTGAACGATCTGTTTATTTTTACGGATCTTACCGCCTTGTCCGAGGCCCTCAATGCTTGTTTTTGCGGTGCCAGGGCTAAGTCCACTTCCAGAGTCGAAACCCAGCTTAAGGTGCGTCGCATCGGGAAGTTTTTCTTTTAATTGACTTGCAATACAGTCGGTCGGTATGACGTCAAAGCCAACGCCCGGGCATAGAACAATTCCTGCGTCTTTGGCGCGCTGGTTGAGTTGTTGCGCGCGTTCAAATACTTGGATTTCTCCCGTGATATCCAAGTAGTGAGTTTGGCTGGCGAGACAGGCTTGCATCATAGGTTCCGCCGTAGCAGAAAAGGGGCCTGCACAGTGAATCACCATGTCGAATGCTTTTAGATGGTTGGTCAAAACTTCATGATTTGACAAGTCAAACGCTAAGCTCGGACATTGGTAATGGTTGGCTAACTGTTCGATTGCCGTAGCATTACGACCAGCGATAGTGAATTGAAGTTGCTGCTTGTGGGCGGTATCGACGATGAGTTGTCCGGTGTAGCCGTTGGCGCCATATATTAAGATGTTTGACATGGTTTACCCTTATGAGTTTGATGAATTTGATGACGGTGTATGTTTGCTTTTGAGGCGAGCAACCATTGAAGGCATCTTGGCCATCACCTTACGATAATAAAAGTTAGGGAAGAAACGTTTTAGCCAGTGTAGTTTACGAGCGTAATCGTGTGCAATGGTCATGAATTTATTGGCATCAATTGATTTAACGATTTGTTCGGCAACTTGGTCGGCATTGACTTTCGATGCTTTCATCCATTTGTTGACTTGAGCTTTTATCGCCTCTGGCGTGCCAGACATAGAGGATACCAAGTTGGTTTCGAAGAAAGCCGGGCAGGCCACTGAAACACTAATATTTTGAACGCAAAGCTCCATTTTTAGGCTTTCGCTGAGTGCGATAACCCCGGCTTTACTCACATTGTACGAGAGCATTGCGGGAGCAAGGGCGATACCGGCAAAAGAAGCGACGTTAACCATGTGACTAGGACCATCTCGCGATAGCAGCGGAGCAAATAGATAACACCCGTGGTAGACGCCGGTTAAGTTTACTCCAAGCGTTCTGTTCCATTGCTCAGGTGTCGTGTCTTCTAATAATCCAGATGAAGCAATTCCTGCATTGTTGATTAATACGTCAAGGTTGCCCCAAGTGTTTTCTACTTCCGACTGTAGCTGTTGAAAAGAATGGATGTCAGAAATATCGCAGTGAGATAGCTTAACCGCTTGAGTCAGGAAATCAGCAGAGTAGTCTTTTGATTCGGTTAAAGAGTCGATAAAACGCTGCGCACGATCAAGGTCGATATCGGCAATCCATACCTGCCACCTTAGTTTTAGAAACTGTTTTACCAGGGCTGCACCGAGCCCGGAGCCTCCCCCTGTAATCAATACACGTCGATGTTTAAAGCGCTCTAGCATGGCTAAGTCTCCTGTTTTCGACATAGTAAACCAAATTAACTGAAAATAAAACGAACGACCGTTCGATATTGACAGGAGTTCATAAAGCGAGTTAGGTTATTGAGTGTCGAGACGTTAGCGATTAGACAGCACTTGGAATTTAGAATGGGGTGGTTGGAATTTAAAGCGAAGAACTTAGACGTATAGAGACGTAGCGACGAAGATCGTGTTTTACTGTGCTTGCGGATATCAAAATGATTAAAATTTTACTTATGCGCCATGGGCAAGCTCAGTTTGGGCATGCTGACTATGATCACCTATCACCGAATGGCTTTTTGCAGGCGCGCAGGGTGGCCGACGCCATGTATGAGTCAGGTGAGATCCCTGACATTATTGCCAGTGGTTCGCTTAAAAGACAGCGCCAAACGGCAGAGCAGTTGCTCGATCGCTTAGGTGACGATCTTACTTATCAATGTATGCCATGGTTGAATGAACTCGACAGTGCGCAACTTATCCGACATTACGGAGCCAGTGTTTTTCGAACAGAGACGCGTCAGTCGATCGAGCTAAGTGAGGTAACGAGAGAGTCGTTCCCTTACGTACTTAAACAATTGATCACTCGATGGCATGCCGATGAGCAGTGTCCGTTTGAATCGTTTAAGCAGTTTAAAGCTCGCATCATTCAAGGGTTAGAGTTGCTAACATCGTCGTGCCATCAAGGTTCTTCTCAAGCCAATACAACGATTTTATTGGTTACCTCAGGCGGTGTCATTGCTAGCGTTATTCAACACCTGCAACAACTCAATTTAGAACAACTCCTTGATAGCGCTTTGAAGCTTAGAAACGCCAGTATCACAGAGATTTTGATTGATCAAAAAGAATGGACTTTAGGTCGGGTGAATTGGTTGCCTGAGAGAATTGAAGGGAATAATGAATTAGTCACGGTTCTATAGCCAAAGTTGAATGTAGCAGGGTGGTGATAAGTAGCGTATCTGAAACGTAATAACAGATAGTCGTAAACAGAATTAGTAAGGTAGAAAGTGTCTGTCGAATAACAGTCAGTCGAAAAGAATCAGTCGAATAAAAGTGAACTCAAAAAACGCATCGAAAGTGAGTGGGCCATGAGTAAAGATAAGTTAACCGAATTTAATCAACAGCTTCAATGGGCGGATCAATTTGTTAAAGAGCAATTGATACCGATAGAGCAAGAAATCATACATGCCGACTTTGCTTCGGTCGAATCGCGTTTAGCTGAATTAAGAGAGACAGTAAAGCGGCAAGGACTTTGGGCGCCTCATATGCCTGAGAGCGTGGGGGGTACTTGCCAATCTCTTGAAGCACTTGGAAGGCTTTCTGAAGTGCTTGGTCAAACGCCGATTGGCCATTATGTTTTTGGTTGTCAGGCTCCTGATGCTGGCAATATGGAGCTATTGGCACATTTTGGTTCAACAGAGCAGCAGCAAACGTGGTTACAGCCGCTCATCGAAGGAAGCATTCGCAGTTGTTTTGCAATGACCGAACCAGACACGGCTGGATCAAACCCCACATTGTTAAAAACCCGTGCTGAGTTAGTGAGTGATCAATGGGTGATTAATGGACGAAAGTGGTTTACCTCGAGCGCTGACGGTGCCGATGTTTGTATTGTCATGGCCGTTACTGACGAAGATGCAGCAAAGCATCAGAGAGCAAGTATGTTTATTGTTCCTAAATCAACGCCTGGTTTTAAAATTATTCGAAATATTTCGGTTATGGGGGAGCCTGGCTCAGGCTATTTCAGTCATTCAGAAGTTGAGTTCAGTGACTGTAAAGTACCTAAAAATGCTCTGTTAGGCGGCGTGGGTGAGGGTTTTGCGCTCGCTCAAACTCGACTTGGGCCTGGTCGAATTCATCATTGCATGCGCTGGCTAGGAATTTGTCGAAGAGCTTTGAATATAATGATCGATTATGCCAATAAACGACAAGTATCAAACCGTCATAATTTAGGTGATATGCAAACGATTCAAAATTGGATCGCTGAATCGGCTGCCGAAATTGAAGCTGCTAGATGTTTGGTATTAAAGACTGCAGAGCAAATTGAGCGGCTGGGTTTTATGAAAGCAAAAACACAAGTCTCGATGATTAAGTATTTTACTGCGAATGTCTTGCAGAAAGTTCTCGATCGTAGTCTTCAAACACTTGGCGCACTAGGTATGACCGATGACACTATCATTGCTTTCTTCTTTCGACATGAACGAGCCGCCCGAATTTATGATGGTCCGGATGAAGTTCATAAAAATTTAGTGGCTAGAAGTTTGTTAAAAAACAATCTCTATCAAAGTTCACACTAGTGAGTCAATTTGTGAGTCTGCTTTTTATAAACGAATCTGTGAATGAGCTTGTGAACGAAATTGAGAAAATTGAGTCTTTTGATGAATTTAAGAAACAGCATGGGTTGTCGCAGGAAAACCTATGGTCATGGTTTTATGAATTACATCATAAGACTATTGAAATCAAAAAAGCGTCAGTCGCGAAGGAAAAACTTAAGAAAATAATCTTAACAACTTTCCAAATCAGTCAGCAAAAAGGCTATGCTCTGATGACTTTGCGAGATTTGAGTAAGGCGTCTGGAATAAGTTTAGGTGGAATATACAGTTATATTGGCAGCAAAGAGCAGCTCGCATTAATGATTCATCAGTTCCTACCTTTTATTTTTAAGCGAGTAACCAACAGCGACCTGTTGTTAGAAAACACACAGATATCGCCGAGAAGTCGACTTATTCAGATGATAAAGGAACATGTGTATTTAAGTGAATGGTTGACGCCATGGTTTTTCTTCGCCTACATGGAAGCTAAATATTCGTCGCCCGAAATTAAAAAGGTCGCCTTAAGTAATGAAGCTCAAACACAAGCACTGTTAGAGTCGGTCATAGGTCAATGCTACACAAACACTAAAGATAAACCGCAAGCCTTCTTATTGGCTATGTCATTAAAGTCGCAACTTCAATCTTGGTATTTAAAGCGACCTTTGTACAAAAAGAACCATATTTCTGCTGAGCACTTTATTCATCATTTAGCCAGCGGCTTAATGAAAGGAGATTTGAATGTATAAGGTAACACAAAATAGCCGGACGCAAGATAGACTGCCTGAGCAACCTTTGATCGGTTATCTGTGCAAAGAACTTCCAGACTATTTCAATGACACTAACAATGAGTCTTTTGTCATCGAGCAGTTGCAAGGTGGCGCGTCTAATTTAACTTATCGGGTGTCGCAGGGTGAAACGAGTGTCATTCTACGAAGACCGCCCAGTGGAACAAAGGCTAAAACAGCGCACGATATGGTGCGCGAAGCTCGAGTTATTGCCTCATTAGATGACCATTATTCGGCAGCACCAAAGGTACTCAAGGTCTGTGAAGATCACGATGTTGTCGGCAGTGACTTTTTCTTGATGGATGATATTCGAGGCGACACGATTGGCAAAAAACTGCCATTTGAAGCCTCTCCCGAGCAATGTTCTGAGCTGTGTCTACATTGGGTCCATAAATTAGTCGAGCTGCATTCATTAGACATCACTACGCCTGATATCCGTTCGCTTGGAAAGCCTGAAGGTTATGTTGAAAGACAACTGACTGGCTGGATCGAGCGATACAAGAAAGCGCAAACTCCTGATGTTCCTGATATTGATTTTATTGCTGAGTGGCTGAACGAAAATCTTCCAAAACAATCTACGCGTGCGAGCTTTATTCATAATGACTTTAAGTTTGACAACATGATTTTAGATAAAGACAACCCGACCGAAATCATCGGCGTTGTTGACTGGGAAATGAGTACACTTGGCGACCCTTTATTAGATCTTGGTTGTTCATTGGCTTATTGGGTAGAGGCCAATGATCCTACGGAGTTACAAATGATCCGTCGAATGCCGACGCATTTACCCGGAATGTTTAGCCGTGATCAAGTTTTTGAAGTCTACTGCAAAGAAATGGGATTTAAAGATTTGACCCAGCAGTCAATTAAACCCTATTACATTTTTGGGCTATTTCGTCTCGCCGGAATTGCGCAGCAAATTTATTACCGGTTTTACCATGGTCAAACAGATAACCCTATGTTTAAAGACTTTGGTAAGTTAGTTGGAATTCTAGTCGCAACAGCGATTCGAAACATTCGTGAATTTAATGAAAGCACAAAGGAAGCAACTATGTCACTACAAGCCCAAACGTTATTCGGATTACAAGGGAAAAATGTATTAATTACCGGTGCAAGTCGAGGCATAGGAGAAGCCGTTGCCCGGTTGTTTGTTGCTAACGGTGCGAATGTGATTATTTCGAGTCGAAACCAAGAGGCGTTAGATGAATTAGCTAAAGATATTGGGAGTGACAAGGTCACTGCCATGGCATGTCATATTGGTGAACACGCAGCCATGAGTCAACTGCTCGAGAATATTAAACGTGATTTTGGAAAAATTGATGTGTTGATTAATAACGCAGCCACAAATCCCTTTTTTGGAGAATTGCTCGATACGCCAGATAGTGCAATCGAAAAAACCATTGATGTGAATATCAAAGGTTATTTAACCATGAGTCAGTTAGTCGGCAAGCAGATGCGTGATACCGGTGGTGGCGTAATTATTAATACAGCGTCTGTAAACGGTGTTATTCCTGCGCCCATGCAAGGGATCTACTCCATGACCAAAGCAACGGTGATGTCGATGACCGCTGCTTTAGCAAAAGAGTGCGCTAAGTATAATATTCGTGTTAATGCAGTATTACCTGGTCTAACCGATACTAAGTTTGCGCAAGCCTTAACGAAAAATGAGAAGATGTTGAAAATGATATTGCCGCTCATTCCGATGAATCGAATGGCACAACCTGAAGAAATTGCACCTGCGTTTTTATTCTTAGCGAGTGATGCCGCAAGTTACATTACCGGTGTTCAATTACCCGTTGACGGTGGTTTATTGTGCTAGTGCGAATTAGTATGTTTATGATGCTTTGAGCTTTTTAACTAATTGATTTTAAAGAGCGACATAAAGTAAGCCAGCAACGCTATGCATTGGTGAAGCCAACTTACGACATTGACTTCTTAGTAAAGTTGGGCAAGTATCCTGAGTTGTTTAAAGTTGGGCAAGTATCCTGAGTTGTTTAAAGTTGGACAATATTCTGAGTTGTTTAAAGTTGGATAAGTATCCTGTATCGTTTAAAGTTGCCGTATCATCCTATTGAGTACTGATATTGAATGTTTAATTACAGAAACCAATCAACTGTTATGTCTCTATCTAAGGAAAGAAGATCACAATGAACGAGTTTGACATTATCAAGGAAAAGAAAACCAATGGCGCTAATTATGACTTATCTTCAGAAGATATTATCAATAAATTGATCGATTGGAACTCCAAATATGGTGTTTCAATTAGTCATGTAGATCATAATCGTTTCGAAATTTCATTTACCACTCTACCCGATAACCTTGAGGCTTTAGCTCAAGACATTTATTCATTCTGCCCAGATATCATTGAACAAGGTTATGGCTGTTTAGATGAAATGATTGAAATGTTCGAAGAATCTGAGCAACTTATCCCTGACTCGATTAAAGAGCAAATTGAAGGCGTCGATTTGAATGACGACGGTTATGGTTTAAAAGTCCTTCAGAATGTTATGAGTAAAGACAAGAAATTAGTGTTATGGTGGGATTAAGCATAAACAGTACATGCAGTGGGGTAGTTACGCTGCGCTGCGTTTTACTAATCATTGGCGTATACGTTAAGTGAAAAAGGCACATGAAGATCAATCATATATTTCGATTTGAAAAGCTACGAGATGGAGGTTCTTTGATCGTATCTTTTCAGTCGGATGATTCATGTGAATATTGGCTGATGTATCCTGTAGCGAGTGTTGATCCTAAAGCGCCAAAATTTAAAGAGCCTATACTTATCAATAGGACGACAGGTGTCGAAGTGGAGTTGAGTCGAAGTGGAGCGAAGCAGTGGCTAATAAAACTAAAGCCAATGTTTTATTATCGAGAGGAGCATTCGCATGTATCGAAGCAATCGGAAGAACAAATATTAAATGATATGCTTGCTTTGAGCGAAGAGATTACACAGCAGTAAAGGGAATCAATGTATAACAACACACGCCTGCTTAGGACGTTAGAGCTCCGAGTAAATGGATTCTATGAGCCTAAATTATAGAGAGTATTCAATAGAAGAGCTTGTTGATGTTCTCAATACATTGATAAGGATTAGGTACGAAAATAGTCTAAGTCGAGTTCAAGGATAAGACACAAAGCCTAAATTGATTTAGAAACAATGCTTTTATGCTGAGGTTTATGATGATGGTTCGTTTATTAATGTTGTCTTTGGTGATTATTTCATCCACGTCTATGGCGAATAATACGGTCGAACAGAAAGCTGTGGATGCAGTGTTTGCTAAATGGGACAACCAGGTTTCGCCAGGTGCGGCCGTCGGTATATTTAAAGACGGGAAAATAGTTTATGCACGTGGTTATGGTATGGCCAATTTGGAGTATGACCTGCCTAACAATGAAAACAGTGTGTTTCGCATTGGTTCGACTTCAAAGCAATTCACTGCGGCCTGCATTGTTATGTTGAGTGAACAAGGCAAGCTCAGTTTGGATGATCGCCTGGGTGCATTTTTCTCGGACTTACCTGACCACATGAAAAGCATCACCGTGAAACAATTACTGCATCACACCAGCGGTGTCAGAGATTATTTGATGTTGTCGTATTTAAAAGGGCTGGGTGATGAAGATTATTACACCGATGATGATGTCATTAAGTGGTTGTCGGCGCAGAAAGCATTGAACTTCAAACCCGGTGATGAACACTTGTACAGTAATTCGGGCTACTGGCTATTGGGCCAAATCGTCAAGCAAGTAGCTGGCATGGACATGGCAACTTACGCTGAAAAAGCGTTGTTTAAACCTTTGGGCATGAAAAACACTCACTTTCACAATAATCACAAGCAAGTGGTGAAAAACCGTGCTTCCGGTTATGCGCCCAGTTCAGAAGAAGGCGTTTATGAAATCAGCATGACTAAATTGGACATGATTGGCGATGGTGGCATTTTCACCACCATCAATGACATCAAAATTTGGGACGATGCCTATTATCAATCGAAGGTCTTGCCAGCATCATTTTGGAAGACCATGACCGAAGTTGGTGTTTTGAATAGCGGTGAAGCACTTGATTATGCCGCTGGTTTGTTAATTGGCGAATACAAAGGGCTGAAAACCGTCAGTCATGGCGGTGCGTTTGTTGGTTTCAGGGCTGAACTGCTGCGTTTTCCTGAGCACAAGTTTTCAGTCGCAGTGTTTGCCAACCGAAGTGACGCCAATCCAACGAAGATGGCCTATCAAGTGGCGGATATTTATTTGGCGCAGGCTTTTAAACCCGTCAAAGAAAACGACAAGAAATCGACACAAGCCAACACAGAACAGAAACTCACCCACCAACAAATCGTGGGGCAATATGAAGTCGAAACGGGTATCGTATTAGACATAACTGATGTCGATGGCCAGTTGCATGGCTTTCAAATGTGGAACCAAAAAGAATACGATTTGGTAGCGGTCAGTGACAATAGCAACACTTACCACATCGACGGTGATGACGCCATCAAGTTCACTTTCACCGAAGTTAAAGACAATCAGTCGCAACTGATGACGGTATCGCAAGCTGGCGGTGACTCCCTGTGGAAGCGTGTTAAAGCAGTCGATGTTTCTACTGTCGATATCAATGACTTTGTCGGTAACTATTACAGTGAAGAACTGTATGTGAATTACCAACTGTCAGTGAGTGGCGGGAAAATTTATTTGAAAGTAGCCAATAACACGCCTATCCTAGTCTCAGTCGCAGCTCCAGATACATTGACTCTGCGCAGCATGCTGGCTAATTTTTATAGGCAAGATGGTCAAGTTAAAGGCTTTCATTTAGACGCGGGCCGAGTCAAGAACATTGAGTTTGTCAAAAAATAACGACCTCACTGGGTGGTAAGTATACAAAGGGATGAACCATATCATGTACAAATATTTGTTTTTAGTCGCACTGATATTTCTATTTGCCCAGGAGCTAAGGGCTAACGAAACCCATACCTCAGACGCTGTAGTGGAATTCCCGGCTAACCTTTCGGTATCTGAGTCGGTGTTATCGAGTCCATGGGCGAAACAAATCACTGCTGGCAATGAAGTTTCTTCTGATGAAAATACTGTAAGCACCTGTTGCTTTGGCTGCCCTGAGCCGACAGTGTTAGAGAGGAATGCAAGTGGTTTTTGTTTACCCCTATTTTATGAAACAAGGATTGTGACGAAAACAAAAGAAAGGTTTTCTATCAAGAGTAAGAATGGAGTCAGCTATTTGTATGTCCCTGAAAACACTTTTAACACTTGGTTTAACGTCATTTAAAAGGTCAAAGCTTTATCGAGTTAATTATCCGTAATGCTTCTTTTTAAGAAGCCGAACTTCGCTGATGATCTGATTCTGAACATTGTTTTTTCTGAACGTTGCTTTATCCGAACAAGGTTAGCGCGAACAAGTTTAGTTGTTCACGCTTTCCTTAACGTCAACAGTCATTTTGATGCATCAGCTGAGAGCTTTGTGATGTTACACAGCCTATTTTGCTAAACGAATCACTTCTTTTACCAGCTTTGATATACCGGAAGCTGCTTGAGAGATATTTTCGGCAAGCATGTAAGCGGGTGTAGAGACGACTTTATGTTGTTCATCAACCACCATCTCCGTTACCGGACATTCTACATGGTGTCCGCCCATTTGATTGATTGCTTTGGCTGTTTCTTTGTCCGAACCTATTGTTAAATCGATCGTCTCGTTAAAAATTTTAGGAATCATAGCTGGTGCGATGCAAATAAAACCCATGGGTTTATTAGCACTGGCAAACTTTTGAGCGAATGCCAATACATCAGGGTTGGTGCAACAATCGGCACCTTTGAATGCAAAATCACTGAGGTTTTTCGCTGCGCCAAATCCGCCTGGAAAGATCAAGGCATCGTAGTCATCGGCACTAGCTTTAGCCACATCGATTATAGCTCCTCGAGAGATTCGGGCTGCTTCGACCAGTGCATTTCTTGACTCTGCCATCTCTTCGCCTGTCATATGATTAATGACGTGTGCCTGTTGAACGTTAGGCGCTAAGCAGTCATAGTCAACCTGATTTTGTTCTAAACTCCAAAGGGTTAAAACACTTTCATGGATTTCTGCACCATCAAACACGCCGCAACCGGATAAAACAACCGCAATTTTCATGAGAGGCTCCTTTTTATTAATACTTTCTTAATCGCATAAAATAAGGTAGAACGATTAAGTGTAAACTTTATATAGCTTATTTAAAAGGTGTCTCAAGGACTAGAAGCGCGTTAAGCAGTGTAAAACTGTTAGGTAGATTTCCTAAGGTTAGCAACTAGACTTAACAAGGGAGAAAGGGTTTTTAACTATGTTTAAGCTTGCTTATAAAGTATTAAAGAGTTTTATTGTCATTCCAGTAAAAAGGTTAAGCTTTTTCTTTGCTATCACTTCTGCATTAGCGGTAGTTCAAGAGGGCTGGCAAAATGAGACGCAATTGGTTGCCTATTATCAAGCGTTACGTGATGATCCAAACCAAGTTTTACGTCAACTAGAAGATACTTCCAGTCTTCCAGTTAAAGGGCCATCTCGCGCATTCATTCAACTAATCAAGTCACAAGCGCACATCGCTCTGGTTTATCCTGAAAAAGCGATCATCTCAGCAGATGAAGGCGTAGCGATATTGTGTCCCGAATACAGAAGTGATCTTGCTAGCGTAAACAAAAAGGACTCTTTGTTTCCTGAAGAATGCAACCAATCCAATCAAGGCAATCAGATATTATATCTGCGCCTTTTATTATCGAAGGCATCAGCGCTCGATTTAAAAGGGAATGCTCGTGAGGGAGTACTCATTGCCGAGCAAGTGACTAACATGGCGAAGAACTTAGATGAAGCTGTATATCTAGAATCCTTAGTCACCTACGGACTAATCCAAATATCTTTAGCAAAGTACATCAGCGCATACGAAATGTTGTTGGAGGCCTATCAACGAGCGCCTGATAACCTATCTAAAGATCATCCTTGGCAAAGCAAGGGGGATATTGCTGGTTTACTCGCATTGGTTTTTGAGTACCGAGGGGAGCCAGAAGTTGCGATACGATATTTTGAAGAGGCCGTGAATCACTATCGTCTGTTGAGCCAACGACTCGAATTGAGCATTGCTTTGTATGGTAGCGCTCGAGCCAATAATCGACTAAAGAATTATCATACTGCCGAGCTACAGTTTCAAGAATCGCTTAATTTGGCTCGAGAAATTAAAGATCAACAAGGGGTTGCCTATTCACTTCAAGAGTTAGGTGGAGTGTTAATTGCACAAGAAAAATATGAAGCGGCCATCGATGTTCTAAAGCAAGCAAGTGATAAATTCGCTGAATCAAATAACCCATACATGCTTTTTGGGATTAACTTGAAGTTAAGTCATATTGCCATATTGCAAGAGAGATTAATCGATGCGGAGCTCTATTTCTCAAAGGCTCTAACTTTTCTCGACTCTGACAATATGCCCGAACATAAGCTGCAGGCATTGGAACATGGAGCTAATTTAGCTGCGGCTAATCAACAGTATGAAAAGGCTTTTCGCGACCTATCAGAGGTAAGTCGACAACGTAGAGAGCAAAACCGTCAACAAAGTTTCTCTCGATTACAAGATATCTATGCAGAATATCTAACCTCTCAACAAAAAAAGAGCATGCAACTACAGCAATTAGCGTTGCAGAGAGCAGAAGATCAAAAGCGCTTTATGAGCATTGGAATTGCTTTATTGTTGGTTATTGCAATCTTATTGAGTTTGTTTTTATTTAGGAGTTTTCGCTACCGTCGAACTTTACAACAGATGGCTGAGGTTGATGGCTTAACAAAACTGTTTAATCGACGTCATATTTATCATCTTCTTGCGCAAAGATTTGAACTAATGCGAAGACTAAAAAGCCCTTTAGCCATTGCGTTGTTGGATCTCGATCACTTTAAACAAATTAATGATAGTTTCGGCCACTCCGTTGGTGACCAAGTGCTTAAGCTATTTGCCGAGGTTGCGAGAGCAAGACTACGACAGAGTGATGCGATTGGTCGTGTTGGCGGAGAGGAGTTCATGGTGTTACTGCCAAACACTGATGAAAAAGGCGCAATACGTTTACTGGAGTCCTTACTTTCGGATATTCGACAAATCAGCTCTAAACTGGATCTGGCGACTTTGAACGTTTCTTGTTCAGCCGGTATTGGTGTATTAACTCCGTCAGAGTTTAATGATGAAAGTCATACCGTTCAAACCTACATAGCCAGCTATTTAAAACAAATAGACCAAGCTCTTTATAAGGCAAAGGCGCTTGGTAGAGATCGTATTGAAACAGTATGATATTCACTCTGAAATCGATTGACCATTTCTCAATAGAGTCGACAAGGAGGCGTTAAAATTTACTCCCAATCGGTAGAAAAGGGCGTATAATGCGCTGCAGCAAAAATAACTGATGTACTGATGTAAGGTAGCGCCGTGACTGTTTTATTGCTGATTTTGGTCGGTTTAGGATTTTTATCGATTGTCGTTGAAGACCTAGTTCACATCGACAAAGCCAAGACCACCCTGTTTTTTGGTTCGTTAGTTTGGATTCTCTTCTATATTCATCCCCCACACGAGCTTTCGGTCGAACAAGTACAGCACGCTCTAAACGAGAACCTCCTAGATATTGCGACGCTTTGGTTATTCTTAATGGCTGCGATGACGTTTGTCGCCTATATATCGTCAAAAGGCGTGATTGATGCTTTGGTCAATAAGGTCATGCCGGAGCGAGTGTCTGAACGTAAGTTAATGCTTATAACGGGGCTATTTGCCTTTTTATTCTCATCTTTTGCTGACAATATAACCGCGACCTTGGTGTGTATTGGCGTTCTAATGAGTTTGCCGTTAACGGAGAAGCAACGGCTACGGTATTTAGTGTTGGTGGTTTTTGCGGTCAATGCCGGAGGTGCTAGCCTCATAACGGGCGATGTTACAACCCTAATGATTTTCTTAGCCGGTAAAGTTGAAATTCCAGATTTATTGTTGATTGTGTTACCGGCTATTTTTGCTGTGTTTAGTTTAGCGTTAATGCTGTCATTAACCATGAAAGGGACCTTAACGTTTACCCCGCAAAAAGTTTCTGTATCAGGCAATGACTGGCTGATCTCTGGATTGTTTTTAAGCACCATTGCAGGAACTCTGTTACTCAATGTCTTTTTCACCATACCACCGGTTTTATCGTTTCTTTTCGGTTTATCGTTAATGTTCATGGTGGTTCAGTTTTTAAATAAAGATGAGCCCGTGCTCGATTACATTCGACGAATAGAATTCGATACCTTGCTATTTTTCCTCGGCGTATTGTTGTTAGTAGGCATGCTCAAAGAACTCGGCGTATTAATGTACTTTCCTAAGCTCTATGATGTACTGCCGCCTCTTGCCGCAAACTATGTGGTCGGTTTGTTTAGCGCACTTTTTGACAATGTGCCATTAACCGCCGCATTGCTAAAGTCAGGCGTAGAAATGGACTTGGCAGAATGGTTAGCTTTGACATACGCCGTTGGCGTTGGTGGCTCTTTATTGGTGATTGGCTCTGCTGCCGGTGTCGTGGCAATGAGTAAAGTACAAAGTTTAACGTTTATCAGTTATTTAAGATTTTCGATTTATCTTTTAATCGCTTATACCTTAGGATTTGCAGCAGTCGTTCTTGCTGGGTTTTGGATCAGCTAAGCGTAACGAGAGCCCATTGTCTGACATTAAAAATTCTTTATTGTCAGTCGCCAATAAATTCTTAATACAGCATTGAATACGGAGTAAGTCGTTTTATTCCGTATTTTTAGTTTAAAAAAAACGTCATAAAGATTGCTTTAATTTGTCATATCCAGCGGCAAAAATCGCAAATTAACAATAAATTTCAAGCTGGATAAAAAATGAATAAACGAATTTTAGCATTACCCGCGAGCATTTTGATCGCGCTTCTCAGTGGTTGCAGCGATGATGGAAAAGATGGCTTAGATGGAAGCAACGGCGTCGACGGTATCGACGCACTGATAACTCAAACTCAGTTAGCCGCTGGAGACGCCCAATGTTTCAAAGGCGGAATTCGTATTGACTCCGGACAAGATTCCAATCGCAATGGTCTTTTAGAGGCCAGTGAGATCAATCAAACGACGTTCCAATGTCACGCAGCTCAGGTTAATTCAAACGAAAACTTTAATCGTATTGCTTCTTTCCCGGTGTGTTTGCAAATCGATAACCAATGCAACACTGATGAAGAAACTGCTGCAGAAATTGCTGCGGTCAGTAGTGATGGAATGACTTTAATATACAGTGACAGTCCAAGTGAGCAAATTGGCTTTGTCGATATTTCCAACCCCAATTCGCCATCAGCATTGGGCACTTTAGCGTTAACCGGAGAACCAACATCCGTTGCAACGTTAAATGATTTCGCGTTGGTAGCCGTGAACACATCACAAGATTATGTAAACGTATCTGGTCAACTTGACGTTGTAGACATTGCTTCTCAGGCCCTTGTTACGAGTATTGATCTAGGAGGACAACCGGACTCGATCGCGGTGAGTCCCGATGGTCAGTATGCGGCGGTTGTGATTGAGAATGAACGAGATGAAGACTTAGGTGATGGAGAACCTCCACAGTTACCCGCAGGCGAGTTAATTGTAATCGACTTAAGTGATTCCGACCCGGATAACTGGAGTCTCTCAAGAGTTTCTCTAACTGGCCTTGCCGATCTATACGCCGATGATCCAGAACCAGAATATGTTGATATCAACAGTGACAATCAAGCGGTGGTGACATTACAAGAAAACAACCACATTGTGATTGTTGACTTGGCTTCGGCAACCGTGACCGAATCTTTTTCTGCGGGAACCGTTGATCTGAACTTGATCGATGCAACCGAAGGCGATGGATTAATGATTGAGCAGACGGAATCATTAACCAACATTCCACGAGAGCCAGATGGTGTCTCATGGATCAACAATGATTATTTTGCGACCGCCGATGAAGGTGATCTAAACGGTGGCAGTCGAGGATTTACGGTGTTTCACCGATCGGGTGAGATCGTATGGTCGAGTGGTGCTAGTCTCGATCATTACGCCGCTCGATTTGGTCACTATCCCGATGCGCGTTCGGGCAATAAAGGTAATGAACCTGAAAATATAGAATTGGGTATTTTTGGGGAAGAGCGGTATTTGTTTGTAAACTCTGAACGTTCGAGTTTGATTTTCGTCTACGACGTTGCCGATCCAACGCGCCCGCTATTCAAACAAGTGTTGCCCGCGGCGGCGGCTCCAGAAGGCGGCGTAGCATTACCTTCGCGAAATCTGTTGTTTGTTGCTAGTGAAGAAGATAACCGTGACGACAAAATGCGCTCGGTTATTAATGTCTACCAATACAACTATACTGAAGCCTATTACCCAACGATCGCATCAAGCGATCGTGAGAATGGAACGCCTATACCATGGGCCGCGTTATCGGGACTTGCCGCAGACAATAATATCGTCAGTCGTTTGTACGCCGTTGAAGACAGTTTTTATAATGCTAGTCGAATTTTTACGATTGATACGTCTCGTTCTCCAGCGAGAATTACCACTGAACTTAGGGTCAATGATGAGCAAGCCGTATTTGAAAATTTTGCCGCAGTAGATTTAGCTGACAGTCAAGTTGATGACGATGATCCAACACGTGTTTCCGTGTTCGACATTGCAGACTTAGCAGCCATGATCAATCAAGATAAAACGGTTAACTTGGATTTAGAAGGCATAGCGCAGGCTTCTGATGGTGGTTTTTGGTTAGCATCTGAAGGCTCCGGAACCATTGGCGATACTGACCGGCCAATCAACTCATTGAACTTTATTTTTAAAACCGATGAGCAAGGAACCATCGAGCAAGTCATTACTTTGCCAGAGTCTTTAAACAATCAGCAAGTTCGCTTTGGTTTTGAAGGCATTGCAGAATATGATGACAAGCTCTATGTAGCCATTCAGCGTACTTGGGGAGCTGATGGCAATCCTCGAATAGGGATTTATGATTTAGTCGCCGAAAGCTGGAGTTTCGTATTTTATCCGCTGGATTCAGCGACGTCTCAAAATGGCGGTTGGGTTGGATTATCTGACATATCGTCGTTAGGCAATGGACGTTTCTTAGTGCTAGAGCGAGATAATCAAGCTGGACCAGATGCCTCAATTAAGCGGATCTACGAAATTGATTTATCGAGTCCTGTTGCTAATTCGACCATCACTAAGTCATTAGTTCGTGACTTAATGGCAGACTTAACCTTAGCGGGTGGATTAGTGGTTGAAAAAGTTGAAGGCTTGACGGTCGCTCTTGATGGAAAGGTTTATGTGGTCAACGATAATGATGGCGTTGATGATAACAGCGGTGAGACACAGTTGATCAATCTTGGTTCTCTCTCGTTCTAAACATTAAGTGCGAATATTCCAATAAAAAGCTCATCTTACACGGTGAGCTTTTTTCTATTCTAATTCTCGACATTTTATATTGAGCATCAGCAATCTCACTTATTTATATACGGAGGTAAACTAGAACCTCCGTCAAAGTACTTTCTATTTTTTTTTCTTTTCAGGAGGAAAGTGAGCATTGAATCTCACTAATCCGACCAGTAATTTGTAACTATCCCGCGCCAATAAAGCTTGGTCATTCAAGCTCGCTCATCAAGGTTTAAATCGATTAAAAACTAAATAGAACAACACAAGGAATGAAGCCATGAATAACACCGTGAATAAAAGGGTGGGAATGGGGCGTTACGTTTCGACGATGTATCAACGAGTTAAACGTCGCACAAAATTATTCTCTAAGTCGATAGCCTTAGGTATTCTCATAAATCTTTCAGCAGTGCATGCCGGGCCTCAAGGCTTTGCTACCGTAGATGGCATGACTACCGGTGGAAGTGGCGGAGAGACAATCTATATCAACAATGGAGCTGATTTATATCAAGTGTTGAAAGATAAAAAAATAATGACCAACCACTAACGATTATTATCGATGGTCGTATAACGCCAGAAAATACCGGACAAAAACAAATTGATATAAAACGTGTTAAAAACCTCACCATTCAAGGGCAATTAGGGGGCGCTGAGTTTTCTGGGATTGGAATAAAGATCACCGATTCTCAAAATATTATTCTTCGTAATCTTATTATTCATCATGTTGATATTGGTGCCAAAGATGCGCTAGGAATTGAAGGCGACAGCCATCATATCTGGGTTGACCATAATGAGTTTTTTGCAAGTTTAGCCGTTCATGAAGATTACTATGATAGACTGTTTGATACTAAGCGAGGAGCTAGAAACATTACAGTATCTTACAATTATTTTCATGATAGCTGGAAAGCCAGCTTGCATGGCTCGAGTGACAGTGATTGGGGTGAGCGAAAAATTACCTTTCATCACAATCGATTCGAAAATATAAATTCTCGAGCACCTTTATTTCGTTTTGGCATCGGTCATGTCTTTAATAATTATTACTTGAACGTTCAAGACTCAGGTATCAATAGTCGCATGGATGCTAAGTTAAGAGTCGAACAGAATGTGTTTGAACAAAGTCATAATCCTATCGTCTCCTTTTATAGCGATCGAGTAGGGTATTGGGATTTACGAAATAACCTACTCGACGGAGTTTCTTGGAAGGCTTCAAGTGATGGCGAGATCGCTGGTGAGGCAATGAAATCAACGACCTCCGTTGAATTACCTTATCGTTATTATATGGATCCAAGTCACTGTGTAAGAGAAATGGTGTTGGCGGCAGCGGGAGCCGGAAAAGGCCTTGTGCGCTCAGATGGTCAATGTAACCTAGTACCGGACGGTTCTACCAACCCTCCAGAGCCACCAACACCACCGAATCCTGAACCACCAAACGATGGAGATAACTTAGCGCTCAACGCGGGTTCTGATGGCAGTAGCGAACAGTCAGGCAGTAGTTATTCGAACGTTCGTGATGGAGATTTGAATTCCTTTTGGATGCCAAGAAGTGCAACTCAAGAGAGCATTTCAATTAAACGCATGCAACCCTTCAATAAAATTATTATTCGTGAAAGAAACTTCGCAACGCGAAGTTGGCGCTTGATCGATGAGTCGAACCAAGTAACGCTAGCAGCGGGCGAACAATTAGGACCTGAAACGGTGATTCAAGGTTTGCCATTGCTATCCATTGACAAAGTGACTTTAGCGATCGATCACGCATCAAAGCTAGTGCAAATCGCTGAATTTGAGCTTTACCATTCTACTGCGTCTGACACGATGAAGTGGCTTCCGAAAGAGGCTATGCTTTGCTCAAGCGAACATCAGTTCTGCGCGTTTGAAGGTGTTAAAACAGTCTATTATGGTGCTGCGGACCGCTATTATATTCAAATTCATCGTGATGGTGTTCATTGTAACAATCAAGTATTTGGTGACCCATTATTCGGAACCATTAAATCTTGTTTCGTTTTGCCTTGAATTATTTAAGATTGAAGGCATCAAGAGCAAATGAGCTAAAGGATATTCTTTAGCTCATTTGGGTATTGATTATTAATCCTTGGCTAGGCTACTACTCTGGCTTTTGAACATTGCTTTCAACAATGGTGTTTGCTGCTGGAATAGAGAATAGACTTCTCGCATTACTGGCCATTACCATTTGCGCTTGTTCAAATGTATAATTTGCTCGTTGTAAGCTTTCAATCACACGCTCTTTGTAGCCTTGTATATTTCCTGGGCTTCCGGGGCCATCTGAGCCATAAATAAGTTTATGAATAATGTTCAGCGATTTAGCTTGCATTAGAATGCGTTCCATCTTTGAACCATCTGGATCACTCCTTGATGAACCAAGGGCTGATACCTCGATAAAGACATTTGGATATTTTTCTGCAAGGAAAAACACTTCGTCAACTTTATCAAAGCCTTCAACATTAGCATCGTTGCCAGCATGACCCATTATAAAATTTACGTCTGGAAATTCTTTAATAGCCGTTTCTAAATACATAGGATCAAATGTGCGGAAAACATACTCACGTTCTTCTTCCTCAAACTCAGACACTTTTCTTAATGGACTGGTACCAACATGATGATAAACCGGTTTGTTGAAACTTTTTGCGACCTCATAAATATCAAAGTATTGACGGTCATCAAACGCCGTTAAGGTATGGGCAAACGCGAGTTTGATTCCAACAATTTTAGGATGAGACAACGCGTTACGAAGTTGATTCAGGCTATTTTCTTTATTGGTTGACCAGTTTTCAACGCTTAAGCTGGCTAATCCATAGAAAAAGGTTTGGTTGTTGAACTGATTCCTGCTGTCATCTAAGTAGCCGATGAGGTCTTCATTGGGTTCAATTCCCCAAGTTTCTGGGGCATAGGTAGCAAATAGAATGCAGTTGTTTGCCGATGCTTTGCGACACTCATTTTTGATTCCAATAAAGGCACCATAGGGATTAAGTTGAAATGACGAGAACAGCCGTAAAATAGGCACTTTAAGAACATCGGGTAAATTAACGGGAAAAACGCTTTTAACAAACTCTTTACCTTTTGGTCCTAACTTATCATAACTGCCCGGGTGCAAATGAATATCGAGCACATCCAAAGATTGTCCCTCAAAAAAAGCGCGATGGTCTTCCCAGTCTTGCACCGATTCAGTGTACTGACTTAAATCAGGAACTTCATTCAGCGGGGTATGGCTATGGCTACTCGGTAAGTAAGTCATGGCCATAATAAGCGCCGCAGTCAAAGCAGTTTGTTTCATAATAATTTCCTTCTTCGAAAATGCATTAGCAACATTTTGTTCGAGCTAATGAGAGTTATCATTCACGATTTAAGAAAACGGATCTCAAGGGAGAAAGCAAGGTAAAGGGATTTTTTGCAGTGTTTTTGCGATTTTTTCAAAAGCCATGGGATCTTTTGTCAAGTGGGCTTAAGCCGTAGAACTTCGCAATGTGAGTTAATGAAAACGCTGCCAATCTTCGATATAATACAGCGTCTTGTTGATTGTCTTCAGTGGAAGAGGGCGGTAAACAAAGGCGTTGATCGGTTTGTAGCCGGTATTAGTTGAGTTAAGGATGATGAGAATCGAAGTCGCTCTGAGCAAGCGTTGAGCGACTTCATTAGGAATTTATCGTAAAGGATAGTTATGACTCGTTTATTGATAGTCGCAGTGGTATCACTGCTGGCTTTTTTTCCCGCTTTTGTTATTGCGTTTGAAGTATTTGGTTTAAATGAAGATTACTCTGCGCTGTTAGCGATCGCAGTAAGTTGGTGTCTACTGCCATGGTATTGGCTCAAGAAGTGGAGTGGAAAACCCGATATTCTTACTCTTCAAATCAGTCAAGATGATCCAGTAATGCGCGAATCCGAAATCCTTGCAAAACAAAATTTGTCGCGTTTTATTCAGGGTGTTAAAGACTCAAAAGATGAAGCCAGTGTGCGCTTTCATTATCAATTTGGTGATGATGATAGTGAAGTTTTATGGGGGCCCGTTCATAAGATCGAAGATAACACTGTGTATACCTCGGTTGATGATTATGCTGAAACCACTCAGCAAATCGTTCGATTACGACAAAAAATTGCCTTAGATGATGTGCTCGATTGGGTACTTACTGACGAAAAGGGCAAGTCGCAGGGTGGTTACTCCATGCTGGCGACGGCAAAAATATATCAGCAGCGCTATGGTCGACTTCCCAAACCTTATATTGATGAGCTGACGCATTATACCGACTTTTCATTTGAGCCTTTACCGCCAGAGAAATTAAAGGACAGCGCATGGCCAATGATTTTATTCCTTTTAACCTCTGCGTTGTTGGTACTAGCATTTGCATTTGGGCAACCAGGCTCAATTGTTGAAAATCGTAAAGAAGCGCTCAGTAAAGTTCGGCAAGTGGTCACTTTTAATCAACAGGGTTTATTTGACGACTTCGATTACCAACAGGGCTTTGGTCAAGCGGCCGTTTATCCGAATTGGCAAGATGCCATTTTTATTGATGGGCAAATTGATAACCCTAACTTCACCCTGTATTCACAAAAGGAACTTGCTCAGTTGTTAGAGAATAAAGCCTTCGTGAAGCTCGATGATTATTTTTCGAGAATGCATGGTTTGTATTTAGAAAAGCGGCTGCCAGAGTGGGGGTTTAATAAACTGCTTTGGCGACTTGGTTTTGAAAGCTCTTTAAAACTAGACGCTATCAATACTTGGCAAGCGGCAACTGGATCAGAGTATGCGTATCTAGCGGAGGCATTGACGCTGCAAGAAATTGCTTGGGATATTCGTGGCAGTAAAGGCGTTAGAAATACGTCGAACGCTCAGCTAGGTGATTTTAAACAGATCATGATGCGCTCAAAAGAACCCGCTTTAACGGCTTTGAATCTGAATTTAAAAATTCCGTTAAGTTATGAAGCTCTATTTGCCGTTCGCTTTGCTGATAAAGATAGTGATGAATTAGTTTATCAGTGGCTTACAAAGCTTGAGGAGAATTTACCACAAGCGTTTTACCCGCGGGCACGCCTCATGTTGATTTATTCTCCGCGTTGGGGTGGCAGTGTCGAAAAAATTCGCGCCTTGGCTCTAAGAGCGCAAAGTTTTATCGAAGCAAATTCAGAATTGCGTTGCTTACTTGGCTATGAGTGGTACACACGTGCTCGAAATTTGAGTGAGAGAGGGTATCATCGAGAAGCGATTGCGGTGATGCAAAAAGCACTGTTTCATGGTCGCAGAAATGATTGGCTTAATCGCTATGGCTACGATTTGTATCAAGTGGAACGCTACGACGAAGCGCGCAAGGTGTTCAAAGAGTCTCTCGCGATTGTTCCGACCAATCAATACGCTCAACGAATGTACACTAAATTACAATAATATAAGTGCTTCAGAGATGTTTAAGCATTCAAGTAGGCTCTTCTGATTTCGGCAACAAGGCCTGAGGGATCAGCTCTTCTGCGATCATGAAGGCACCATAAGTGGCGGCCAGCCAAACCCAACCGTTATTGATGGGGAGGATGTCTCCCCAATATTGAAACCAGAGAAAGGCCACTATGATATTTTTGAACGCTTCAACAATTAAGCCGATAAAAAAGCCAATTGAAATTTGATCGATAAAGTGCTGAATACTTTCAAAGTTGGCAAAAGCGCCGATGATGTCACTCACTTCAACATGAAGGTAAGTCAGTAATGCCATCATACCGTAGTAGCCACCGCCAAAAGTAAGCCATTTATTGAGCACTATGCCTTCGGCTGATAAGCGCTTGGTCTCAGGCTTATGTTCCTCGAACTCGCTTTTCTTGTCGTTGCGATATCTTACTCGATAGCCTTTTTGTTTGGCCCAATAAAGTAATCCACAGGTAAACAAAAATACTGGAACTCCACCATAGAGTGTGGCGATAAAGGCTTCTTTAAGCACTTCAGGATACTCCGTTTATTCAATGATGATCACACGATAATTATGCGAAGTGTTAATAGTTCGCATCAATCCTTTCTTTAAATATTATCTCATTATAGGTATAGTCGCACCCCTTTAATTAAAGGAATAAGAGAGATGACTCGACGGATTGCCTTGGTAGGGATAGTTATTCTACTAGTTGCGTCTTGTGGATTTAAAAAGGGCTATAAAGCGCCGGTGTCAGAAAAGTCCGCAACACTTTATTTGCCGAACCCTTATTCTAAGTCAGGGCTCTTTAGTACTGAAAACACGCGCTATACTGAGGTTTTCTTTGGTGTATCAGACAATCAGGGGTGTGCAGAATTGTATTCTGCTGATGTGCCCGAGAAAAAGTTACGTAATGGGTACATTGAACAACAGGTGCCTCACAATCGAAATGTTTTTGTTAAGTACTTGCAGGTTATGAACAGGACGGTTTGCAATGCCACTGGTTATTTTTACACCAATGCGAAAGTGAGTTACAAAGTCTTGGTTCGCCCCACACAATATGGCTGCCGGCTGGAAATTAAAGCGACTCAAGAAAATGGCATTTCTTTTACCGTACCGGTCCAACAAGCTTATACTGATCCTTGGCGCGGAGTTCGCGTTTGCACGACAGAAGCGGCTCTTTAAGATTGAGTCCCGGCGGCATTTGCCGCCGGAATTGCTCTTGTGAGCTTTACTTCTTTGATGATCAATGGCTTATGTTAGTCGAGAGAAGGCGTATTTTCGGCAAAGTATTCGTGACTGTCAGCGTTCTTAATTGCATCACTCGGGTTGCTTTCTGCGAGCGCTTTGGCTCCTGATTGGCCATAAACAATATCATCCGTACCCGCCACAACATTAAAATGACTGATCTCGTGGATAATCGTTCCGGCTTTAGAATCGGTGCCAGTGGTGGGAACTTGCCAGAAGACTCGGCACAAATACACCGTATAGGGTTGAGATGGATAGACATAAGCAAAGTAATTTTGATTGCAACTGCAGTCGAAAGTTTTAGGCTTATTGTCTAGAGCATCTTTAATGGCATCGAAATTACTACCCACTTTACTCCAGCGGCTGCTGGCATACTCACCGAACCAGGTAGTGTATCGAGAACCCGTGGAGCCATTCAGGTAACTAACCGAATCATTTGCCATCAGTTTTGCAGCTGCCAAAGCTGAAAGTACGGCATTTTGCTCAGAGTTACTGCAGCTTCCGGTGAAGCTCACGTCTTCTCCACCGCCATTACCTCCGCAATCTTCTTTCCGTGGATTGCAAGGTTTTCCTTTGCGCGCTTGAGTCAATAATATGTAGGTTTGATTTTGACTTTTTAAGCTTGCGGAGAAGTCTGGAGCATTTCCTCTATTTTGGTTTTTAGTCACAAGCGCGAAATTATGTGCACTGAATTCTATTTGATATTGACCAGCCGTTGAAAAGTCATAAACACTCGATAGTTCCGCGGTATAGGTGATTTTTTTATTATCGGGTAGCTCCAGATAGTCTGCATCGGTAGCTGCCGGACGCTTGTAGTGACGTCCCAAATACATCACTGCTTCACCATCGCGATTTATGGAGAAAATATCATCTTCAATGTTGCCCTCGGCATCGGGGAGGTACCATTTAAGTATTTTTTGAGTTTCTCCTGAACGGTTGTGAAGAGTGATTTTTACCCAGATATCCTCGGTGCTGTTCACCTGATTTTTTAACGCTTTGATCTTGATATCAATTCCAGAGTTATTTTGAGCAAAACCTAACATCGAAAATACAAGGCCGCTGAGAAGTACAATAAGTCTTGTAAGCATCATTATCTATCCTCTTGTTATTTATGATATATATCGTCGCAACCACTCAATACGAGGATTTATTGAGTGTTGCACAGGCGTTTGATAAAGCAATGTCTCAGATGGATTCATGAACCTAGCTATTCGTTGAAATCCGACATCTTGTTCTTTCATTTTTCTTACGATGGGTGTCCATCCCAAGAGGCTTGTTGTCTATATCTATATGAGATTGTGCAGCAGGCGACAGCTCCGATCAGTTAGTCATAGTTAAACGTTTTTAGTCACTCTCTAAAACTGACATCACGAATTCGTCAAAAATCTTTCGTCATGCCATAATGTTTCACGTTCATCAACCCTAAAACATTTGGTTTCAATGAAGTACACGGATAGCAACGGCAAAATTGATACGCCGAAAAAAATTCTAAAGGTTAATCATGCAGGAGAATTTGGCGCGATTAATATTTACCGTAGTCAATTATTTATTGCCCGGTTTTTCATGAAAGATTTGGTGCCGCTACTGGAGTCATTTTTAAATGACGAGAAACGTCACTTGGATATATTTTGGCAAGAAATCAATCGTCGCAATGGAGTAAAGTGCAAAAAGTTATTGGCTTTGTGGTCTCGGCGGTTATGTGATGGGATTTATGTCTGCTTTGCTAGGAAGACGGGGCATCATGGCTTGCACTTGGGCGGTAGAGTCTGTGGTTATTAATCATTTAAAAGAGCAGCTTATTTATCTAGGCAATGCAAATGATCAAGAGGCGCTTGCAACGGTGCAAGCGATTATGGACGATGAAGTCAATCATCGAGATGAAGGGCTAGCGCAGGGTGGGGCGAACTCTATCTGGTATCAGCCCTTGCGTTGGTCTATCAGTGTATTTACCGAATCGGTTATTCGGTTTGGTATGCGGTAATTAACAGGATAATTTTTCGGTAGCTTATCGCGTTAAAAGGTCTAAATATGAAGTGGATTCTAGTTTGTGAGATGGCGAATTGTTTATGAAAGACGGATTGTTTATGAGGTGGAGAATTGTTAAGGCTCTCTGTCTGCTTTTGAGTGCTACGACTGTTCAAGCGGTTGTTATACGACATGATGTGGCGCTCGAAGAATACCAGCCAAAGTCAGTCCCTGGCTATTTTATCAATATGCCGCATGAGGGTTCTGCTGCACTTATTGATAAACACTGGTTATTAACGGCTGGCCATGTGATCTACTACGAAAGTTATGTAGGAAAGACAATCAATGTGCACGGTGTCGATAACGTCATTGAAAAAGTAATATTTCATTCGGATTTTAAACGAATGCCAAAGCAACCCTTTGAAGGCGATGCAAAGCCATTGATGGACTTTTTGTACGGTCGAACGGATCTTGTCCTCGTTAAATTAGCAAAACCGGTAACGCATGTTAATTCAGTGTCGCGTTACTATGGATCGGATGAACTTTTCAAGAAAACAATATCTTATGGTTCAGGTGCGTTAGGAAACGGATTAACAGGGGAACAGTTAAATACGAAAGAGCGTCGAAGCATACTGTTTTTCGAAAATCGCATTGAAAGTGTCTACGAAAACTTTTTAACTATGCGTTTTGATACCTCTAGTCGCGCCTTAGCGCTTGAAGGCATTCACGGTTCTGGTGATAGTGGTGGCCCGACGGTTGTTAGCGAAGATGGAGAAGTTTTGTTGATAGGCATCCAAAGTTTTCGTGATTATCAGGGGCAATTAAGCCGTTTTCAAGGGGGCATTTATGACAGCGTTTCTGTTCTGGTTAGAGTGTCTGCGTTTAATCATTGGATTGATCAAGTGATGTCAAACAACTAAATATAATTGCTCATTTTCCTATAGAAGGAGCTTATGTCTAAAGTTAAATTATTACCAGGCATCGTGCATCGTTTGCCCGAAGATGTTGAATTAGCCATCGCTTCATCTGAAAAGGCGACTCTGAAGTGGCAAGCTATTACTCCGTTAGCACGCAATGAATGGATATGCTGGGTTGAAGATGCCAAGAAAGACGCCACACGACAGAAGAGAATTAGCAGAGCGATTAATGATCTTGAGTCAGGTAAATCCAGACCTTGCTGTTGGCCAGGATGTTCTCATCGAAAAAAAGATGGAAAACCCAAGAGCAAACAGGTTTAATGCGTGTTCACGATGTAACTGTTATGCAACCAAATTTCAATAATTCAATGAGCAAAAATAAGTTTAACGATAGCACCATGTACCAAGCTCCAACCTCCGAAACTCTCAATGCCTCTCAGCGAGAGGCTAATCGTCATTCAAAACTTGGTATATTGTCTTTTATATTCTCTTTATTGGCTGTGATTATTTGCTTGATGAGTATTGTGTATGTTGGATATTTGGTAGAGTATCAAGTTGAACCTACAACAGAAGAAGATGAAATTCTGGTTGGTTTTGGGTTCCTGTTCAGTGGGCTATTATTCCTCGTTGGTTTTACGCTAGGTATTCTAGGTTTGTTGCAAAAGGAAAAGCGTAGAGTGTTTGCTATTTTGAGCGTAAGTATTAGTTCAATCTTTCTGCTATTTATAGTCTTTCTCATTGTGTTGGGCGTTTTAGCTGATTAGAACAGCATTTTTATCGATAGATTTTCTTTTAAGTCATTTTGTTGCAACTAGACTCAGATTTGACTGAGTTTAGTTGTTTAAAAAGGTAGAGTTTAATTTTTTACACCAGTTAAAAATTGATAAGGGTTGAAAGTGCAATTTCCAAGTTTAGAAAGTGAGAGGCTGTATCTCTCAGAAGTTAAGTCGGATGACGAGTCTGATATATTTAAGCTGTTTTCCAACACGTCCGTAATTGCTTATTATGATGTTGAAGCCTTTGCTTCGTCAAATCAAGCGGATGATTTAATTCGTATGTTTAAAGCTCGTTTTCAGGACTCGTTGGGTATTCGCTGGGGAATACGTTTAAAAAGCACTGGGCAATTAATTGGAACCTGTGGTTTTAATTCATGGAATATAAAAATGCGTAATGCCGTTATCGGCTATGAGCTCCATCCAGACTTTTGGGGATGTGGCTATGCTTCAGAAGCGGTTAGTCGTATTGTCAGCGCAGGGTTTGCTGGGGAGCTGATATGCGGTGAGTTAAATCGAATTCAAGCGGATACTATTCCCGGTAACGAAGCATCCGAGGCGCTTTTACTTCGCCTCGGTTTCAAAGAAGAGGGGTTAAGGCGAGAAAGTGGATTTTGGAAGAATCAGTATCATGACCTGAAATGTTTTGGCTTACTGCGTTCAGAGTTTGTCACAAACTAAAATCATACAAGTTCAGGTAGCAAGGCGAATAACGAATCAGCATAGAGGTCTTATGATCAAAGGAAAATTAGTAACAATTCGAAACGTGAAACAAGCCGATATCGACGAGCTATATACGTTATCATTTGATTATACCGATGCAGGCGAGTATATGCCTTTAAACTTAGTGTCAGAGACGGCATTTAAGCGTGAATTCGAGAGAACCGGCTTTTGGGAAGATTTTAGTGGTAAGCTCATTGTAGAAGATCAAACAGGACAAATGGTTGGTGAAGTAGGTTGTTTTAAAACAACACATTATATCGATGGCAGAGAGATCTATTATCGAGTCTTCAGTGGATATCGAAATAGAGGGTATGCATCTGAAGCGCTTGCTTTATTGGTAAAGCTGTTGTTTGAATCTTCACCGATGAATAGAATTCAAGCCGTTACTGTTGATGGAAACAAAGTGTCTGAGGCAATGTTACAAAAATTTGGATTTAAACATGAGGGCATTTTAAGGCAAGCTCGATACTTTAAAGGTCAACTTGTTGATTTAAACCAATTCTCACTTATACGAAGCGAATGGAACGGTTAGAAAACTGAGAGGCGACTATAACCATGATTGTTTTGCTCAAGTTTTAGCTTTCTTGGTGAGTTGGAGTAGGTCGCCTTATTCGAGAACAATGATGAATCAATTGGTTGAAAGACGATTTAATAGTTATCCTGAGTCTATCTTTCCATTAATAAATAGACTTAGAGTACTGATCTTTAGTGTTGCCGGTGAACTCGATCTTGGACCTGTTAATGAGTCGCTCAAATGGGGAGAACCAAGTTATTCAGTCAAAGATGGAAGTCCAATTAGAATTGATTGGAAAGAAAAGACACCTAATCAACATTATCTGTTCTTTCATTGCCAAACAAAGCTAGTCGACACCTTTCGAGAGTTGTACGGAGATATACTGGAGTGTTCAGGAAATCGAGCGATTGTTTTGAATGTTGAACATAAACTTCCTGAACAGGCTGTTCGCCATTGTATTCAATTAGCATTGCAATATAAGCGAATTAAGCATTTGCCGATGTTGGGAGTTTGATAGAGAGCTAGCGTGGGTTGGGTTTGCGCAGCTTATCCTAATAAATAAGGAAATCTGGAAAAGATGTAAATTGATGAAAGATGAAAAATTGCCTATAGAAGTAACATTTCCCATCTGGATAACAATACTAAGTTTTGTTGGTTGGGCGGTAACGTGGAGATTACTTAGAGCGTTTGAATATTCTCTTTGGGTTGCAATTCCCGGTGGGTTTTTGGTCTTTATTCTAATTAAAACGATTTATTACATGATAGCTGAACGTAAGTTAGAAAAATTTAGGGAAGAGTTAGAAAGCACAAGGAAGAAAAGATGGGGAAATCACTCTGAAGAAAATAGTAAGAATACTAGAGGGTCTTTAGACGCGGAAAGTAAATTTGATAAGATGCTAAAAAATGATATTGGGAAGTCGCAAGGTATGATGATTTTTGTTGGAGTGCTGATTGCATTTTTGATTTTTGCGGTCGGCTATGTTGTATATGAAAAATATTATATTTTTCATACTTCCTAGCGAGCGTAGGTTGGGTTAGCGCAGCGTAACCCAACAAATTGCAATCCATTGAAACAATGAATGATTTAAATGTAATGTCTAGGTTGGGTTTCCGCAATCAATACAACCCAACCCAACCTACGAAGAAAAAGCGTGCTTGCGAACCTTAAATGGATAATTGCGAGCGAAGGTTGGGTTAGCGTCGCGTAACCCAACAAATTGCAATCCATTGAAACGATGAATGATTTAAATGTAATGTCTATGTTGGGTTTCCTCTGTCAGCCCAACCTACGAGTAGAAGAGTGCTAACTGACCTTAAATGGATAATTGCGAGCGTAGGTTGGGTTAGCGCAGCGTAACCCAACACATACATTCAATCGAAAAGAATAAATTAGCTGCACCCAAAATCGATTTTTGAAAGCGAAAGACGTTTTTATCCTAACTAACAACCGCAAACGCCTTCAACTTCAGTGGTTAATTCCTTTTCGCCCAGTCGGATGGTCATTGTGCCGCGGTAACCCGAGATTTCACAATCTTCATTGCCATCACAAATGGCATCGCGACTGCACAGACCAGAAACATTTAACCGCTCATTGCTGAGTTTAAAGATGACCTTTGTGGGATCATACTCCTCAGAGGTAATATCATCTTGCTCAATTTTTAACGTTTCTATTTGACCATTAATTTTAATCTTTCCAGCATCTTCATAAAACGGCCAATATAAGACGAAGGCTTCCTCTTCGGTCTTTCCCTTTAATCGATAGTAACAGCCACATTCTCCGCCTGCCTCGACGTTAGGTTGCATCGCATAAAGCGCAATACCATTCATATTAATCAATTCTTTCGCATCAATTGATACGGGCGAAATAATAAGCCCAATACACAAGAGTAAAGCGGTAGGGAGTGTTGTTCGTTTCATAAGAAATGCTCCAGTAATCTCATTGTTTTATTAAATGCCAAAACAGATGCTCTGTCAAAATCGGTCAGTCTCTTCTACTTTTTCAATTCACTTGATAGCCACGTCACTTGTTAGATGACTCACGTCGTTGTTTTCATTCGAATATCGCGAATCTGAAAGATTTGGCATCTCAAGAAGGAACATCCTTATTTTTATCTCAAAACAGATTTCTCGTTAAGCGTATGCTGCTGAAGCCAAACGGTGTAGGGGTAGGATTCTAGCGGTCGCCGAGGCATTTTAAAATCACTATAATGAGGACCAATCAATGAAGAAAACAATCTGTTCTTTTCTGTTGCTTGGGTCTATGGGCAGTATTCCCGCAACAGCACTTTCAAATGAACAACAATCTAGCAACTATCAAGTGGCATTGCAGTCAACTTTGCAATCAACTATGCAGTCAACTTTGCAATCAACTATGCAGGCACCTTCATCGGTGACCATACAACAAGATATTCAGAATATTCTCTCGCAAGAAATGCAACAACAGAATTTCTATCGTGTTTACTTTGACTCGATAGAACAGCGAAACCAAATTTCAATCAGCTTTCATGCGCAGTTGATGGAAACTCGAGATAACCTTGGCTATTTAATTTTACAGCTTGATGAGTTCGAGAAGGAACAATTAACTAAAAAAGGCATTACGGTGAAACCTGCTCCGATATTTGTTGAGCAGTGGCAAGAACGTTTGAAAGATGCCCATCAACAATCGCTAAATGCATCTGTGTCGGCGACGGCAATACCGGGCTATTCATGTTATGAAACCGTTGAAGAGACTTTCACTGAAGCCAACAGTTTAGCTTCGAATTATCCACAATTGGCATCGTGGATTGACGTGGGAGATTCGTGGGAAAAGAGCAATAACTTGGGTGGCTATGACATTCGCGTTTTGGTGCTGACCAACAGTGCGATCAGTGGAGATAAGCCCAAGCTGTTTATTAACAGTGCGATTCATGCCAGAGAATACACCACTGCACCATTAAACTTAGATTTCGCCAAGTGGTTAGTTGAGGGTTATCAAGACAATGCCGATGCGCGATGGATCTTGGATCATCATGAAGTTCATTTAATGTTGCAGACCAATCCTGATGGCCGTAAACGAGCGGAAGCCGGCAGCAGCTGGCGTAAAAATACCAATCAGAATTATTGTGGAGCAACCTCTTCGAGTCGGGGCGCTGACTTAAATCGTAACTTTACGGACCGGTGGAACATCACCAATGGTTCTGGGTCCAGTGGTTCCCAGTGCAGTTCGACTTACCGCGGCCCATCCGCTGGATCGGAACCCGAAATTCAAGCATTGGAAAACTATGTACGATCGTTGTGGCCAGACCGTCGTGGGTCTAGTGATTCAGATGCTGCGCCGAGTGACACGTCAGGAATTCACATTGATTTACACAGTTACAGTGAACTGGTTCTTTGGCCTTGGGGTGATAAGAGCTCACCAGCACCCAACGGCAGTGCACTACAAACCTTGGGCCGAAAGTTTGCCTTCTTCAACGGTTATATGCCACAACAGTCGATAGGGTTATATCCCACCGACGGAACCAGCGATAATGTTAGTTACAGTGAACTCGGTGTGGCGGCTTTTACTTTTGAATTAGGAACCAGTTTTTTCCAAAACTGCTCCACTTACAACAACACCATTAATCCAGACAACTTGCCAGCGTTAGTCTACGCCGCAAAAGTGGTTAGAACACCGTATATCACGCCGTCAGGCCCTGATATTTTATCCTTGCAATTAAGCGATGGCGCATCAGATGTCGGCGTGCCTGCGGGAACTTCGGTTACCTTAACTGCTCAAGCGACCGACACTCGTTTTAGTAGCCGAAATGGTAATGAGTCGACTCAGTCAATCATTTCTGCTGAGTATTTTATTGATGTTCCACCGTGGCAATCAGGGGCTGTTGCACAATCGATTAATGCGAGCGATGGAAACTACAATTCTTCGACTGAAGGGTTAACTGCAACAATAGATACGTCGTCTTTGAGCGTCGGAGAACACATCGTTTTCGTCAGATCGAGAGATGCTAACAATGTCAACGGTGCAATAAGCGCAGTGTTCTTGAAAATTACCGATGGAACGCCAAGTTTAAACGCAGACTTTTCTTTTTCTTGTAATCAATTAGCCTGTGACTTTGATGGCTCATCAAGTAGTGGAACTATTAGCTCCTATCAATGGGAATTTGGTGATGGAAACAACGCCAATGGCATATCCACGACGCATACCTATGGGGCAGCGGGTACGTTCCAAGTAACCTTGACCGTACAAGATAATCAAGGTAATTCTGATAGTGAAACGCAAGCCATATCCGTCAGTACTGGAGCAGGCGATTTGCTGCAAAATAATGTTCCCGTTGATGGACTCTTTTTATCGCAAGGTGAAACCGTTATGTATCGGATGGTTGTTCCGCCCAATGCGAGTTCGCTGAGCTTTTCAATTTCTGGTGGCAGTGGTGACGCTGATCTTTATGTACGCTTTAATGCCGAGCCAACACAAACGGAATATGATTGTCGACCCTATCGAAATGGTAACAGCGAAACCTGCGCGATTAGTAATGTACAATCGGGTACTTACTATGTGATGCTAAGAGCTTATCAAGCTTTTCAGGGCGTCTCTTTAGTTGGCCAGTATCAAGAGCAGGGAAGTGGCGGCGAGTTTGTTGAACTGGACGTTGCTGCAAATTCAGGCGAATGGCGACATTATCCGGTGACTATTCCTGCGGGTATGAGTAACTTGACCGCGACGATATCAAGTGGCACTGGTGATGCTGACCTTTATGTTCGTCGAGGTAGCCAGCCAACAACATCAAGTTATGATTGCCGACCCTATCGCTGGGGCAATGAAGAAAGCTGTACTTTTAGCGCTCCTCAAGCGGATGTTTGGTACATTAGCGTTCGAGCTTACTCGAGCTTTAGTGGATTAGTCATTCGAGCCGAATGGCAATAGCACGTACTCACCGAATAATAGAGCAATAAAAGCAGTAAAACGAAAAAGGGACCCTGAGGTCCCTTTTTTACAGTTGTAATGAGTACAGACTGATTACTCAATAACATCCATTTCTTTAATCAAGTTATCTGCACCATCGACATATTGCATCACCCAAAGCATGTAACGAGCGTCAACATGAATTGAGCGGTTCAAACTTGGATCATAGTCCCAGTCGCCAATGATACTCTCGTAAACACCATCAAATACTAAGCCTACAAGCTCGGCTTTTGCATTTAAGGTGGGAGAGCCAGAGTTACCGCCAGTAATATCGAGAGTTCCTAAAAAGTTTACCGGAACCGAACCAACGGTTTTATCAAAATACTTGCCGTATTTTTTCTGGGCAATCAGATCAAGCTGTGACTTAGGTGAATTGAATGGCCAGACACCGGTGTCTTTTTGTGTAATGCCCTCTAGGGTAGTGAAGGGCACCGCGTACAAACCATCTTTCGGGCTGTAGCCTTTAACGTTACCAAAGGTTACGCGTAAAGTGCTATTCGCATCGGCATAGATGGGTTGATTTTGCGACTTATTGTACGCAATGATCGCTTCCATATATTTAGGGCGGACTGCAGCAAAGTCTCCCGATTCCTTTTTACCCGCTTTTTCTAATGCTTGGCGTGCTTCGTATGTTTGCACAGCATATTGAATAAAAGGATCGTCGCTTGCTTCAAAGTCTTCTACAGACTTGTTCATCCATTCAAGTCGAACATCACTTTCAGTCAACTTAGTCGTGCTGTACATGTTCGATAATTTGGCCTGTAGTTGCTCCGGTTTGTAACCGTCTTGAATACCAAAAAATGCATCAATGGCAGGAACCCGTTGCGCTTTTGGTAGTTGAGCGTAACGATTGAGCATGTTGAAAACCATGGCTGTTTCTACTTTTGCATCAAAGCGTCGATCAATCCGTTTCATGCTTTCTTCGAAGCCTTTCATATCGCGCTCTTGATAGCCACGCTCACGATCCATATCGTCTTTCTGCTTCTCAACCGCTAGTCGATGGAGTCTTGCTGCTGAAGACATCATTTGTCCAACGTAGTTGGTATATCCGAGTAAAGTGTCTCGCTTAGAAGTTTGTTGAGATTGCTGGATTAAAGCGTCGAGTTGTTCAATCGCTGTGCCGTATTTTTGTTGGCGCGTTTTATCTTTGCTTACCCAATGACGTAACGCTTTATCGAGAGCATCTTTACGCTCTTGTGTGGTTCCCTTGTGATAGCTTTCCATCATGCTGCCACGATTTTTTTCGTAGTTGGCCAGGCCAGCTAAAGTGCTTTCATATTTAATACGAGCATCACTGCCTTCTGCTGAATTAGCATAAATGGTATCAATCAATGAGCCCATTAACTCTTTGCTGAGCGGGTAACTTTGATTAAAGGTAAAATCAACTTCGCCTGAAGTACGGTAACGATTAGTACTTCCAGGGTATCCAAGTACCATAATGTAATCGCCATCAGCGACGCCTTTGGCGTTCACCTTCAAGTGATGTTTAGGTTCGAACGGCACGTTATCTTCACTAAAGTCTGCCGGTTTACCGTCGGGTCCAACATAAGCACGGTAAAAAGCATAGTCTCCGGTGTGACGAGGCCACATCCAGTTATCAATGTCGCCGCCATATTTGCCAATGCTTTTCGCAGGAGCATGAACCAAGCGCACATCGCGAATGGTCATTTGTTTGAACAAGTAGTATTCCAAGCCACCGTGAAAGTTAACCACCGAGCAGCGATAAGCTTTATCACTTTCGCATTCGGCCACTAATTTCTTCGACTGCTGGTCAATTTGTGCATAGCGATCTTCACCACTCATTTTGTCGGATAGATCGGCCGTGATTTGAGCGGTAACGTTACGAATGTCTTCTGTAACATAGATTCGAGAGCCAGGAGCCGCTGGAAGCTCTTGATTGAACTCTTTCGCTAAAAAGCCATCGTCCAGTAAGTTTTTGTCTTCGGTCGAGTTGTATTGAATGGAGCCATAAGCACAGTGATGGTTGGTCACTACAAGCCCTTTATCTGACACAAATGAAGCCGTACAACCGCCAAGACTGACAATGGCGCCCATAGGGAATTCAGTTAAATTGGTTAAGTCTTTCGGATTAAGTTTCAAGCCAGCCTTTTTTAAATCTTTTGCGATTGCTGGAAGTTGGTGAGGTTGCCACATCCCCTCGTTAGCAACCGCGCCAAGCATAGTTAATGCTGTCGCTGTGAGTAGTAATTTTTTCATGGTTCGCTCTTATTGTATTTTTGATGTTGATTGTAAATGATAACGAGATTCAATTATCACTTAATTCATCGTTTATTCTTGTGAGGTGTAAACCTACAAAAGTAAAAGGGCAATCTAGCAGATTGCCCTTTTAGATTCTTGGGTATTTTTACCCGAAGAAGATGAGAAGTGTTTCAAAATATCAATCAAACTTCATTTCTGGCACATCGCCTTCAATGACTAACTTGCCAGCGGTTTTTTGCTGAATTTCTTCTACCGATACGCCGGGTGCTCTTTCGATTAAATGAAAGGCGCCATCTTTGATTTCAACAACGGCTAAATCTGTGACGATTTTGTTGATGCAGTTAACACCAGTTAAAGGTAGGGTGCAATTCTCTAGTAACTTTGAGTTACCGTGTTTATCGGCGTGTGTCATGGTTACGACGATATTTTGCGCTCCGGCTACTAAATCCATTGCGCCGCCCATGCCTTTCACCAGTTTTCCAGGGATCATGTAGGATGCAATATTGCCTTGTACATCGACCTCAAATGCTCCGAGAACGGTCAGGTCGACATGACCACCACGAATCATCGCGAAACTTTCAGCTGAGCTAAAAATTGCCGCGCCCGTCGCAGCGGTGACCGTTTCTTTTCCTGCATTGATCATATCTGGATCAACTTGATCTTCAGTCGGGTAGGGACCCATGCCGAGTAGGCCGTTTTCTGACTGCAACATAACTTCGATGCCGTCAGGAACATAATTGGCGACCAGGGTAGGAATGCCAATGCCTAGGTTAACGTAGTATCCATCTTCAAGCTCACGCGCGACGCGCATGGCGATTTGATCACGAGTTAATGCCATGTTCGTTCTCCTTATTGGTTGCGTAAGGTTAAGCGTTCAATGCGTTTTTCAAACGAGCCTTGAATAACTCGATTAACGTAAATGCCCGGCGTATGAATTTCTGTAGGCTTAAGAACGCCTGGCTCGACAATTTCTTCAGCTTCTACGACCGTGATCTTTCCTGCGGTTGCCGCCATGGGATTAAAGTTCATTGCAGTATCACGATAAATGCAGTTGCCATAACGGTCAGCTTTCCAAGCTCGAACTATGGCAAAGTCGCCAGTAATGGACTCTTCTAATATGTAATCTCGACCATTAAATTGACGTGCTTCTTTACCTTCAGCGACGGGAGTTCCGAAACCTGTAGCAGTAAAAAACGCTGGAATACCGGCTCCGCCTGCACGCATTTTTTCTGCCAAAGTTCCCTGTGGTGTTAGTTCAACTTCGAGCTCGCCTGCTAAAAACTGACGTTCGAACTCCGCGTTTTCACCAACGTATGACGAGATCATTTTCTTAATTTGTTTACCTTGGAGCAGAATACCTAAACCAAAGTCATCAACCCCACAGTTATTTGATACAAATGTTAGGTCTTTGGTCCCCATGGACTTAATTTGTGCGATTAGACCTTCTGGTATTCCACATAATCCAAAGCCACCGGCGATTACGGTCATGCCATCTTCAAGACCTGCCATTGCTTCTTCATAGGTTTTAACGACTTTGTCAAAACCGGCCATAAGAGCTCCTTGTTCGTTTGTGTTTTATTAATGTAGTTAGTTAGCCATTGCGTTGGCGACTTTTGAAACAGGTTTACGACCCAGTACGCTGGATATGAAATGTCCTGCTACCAATAGCTTATCGAGGTCGATGCCTGTTTCAATGCCCATACCTTGTAGCATGTAGACGACATCTTCCGTCGCCACATTACCTGATGCGCCCTTAGCATAGGGACATCCTCCTAATCCTGCAATAGAACTATCGACCGTACTTATACCCAATTGTAAGCAGGCAAAGATATTGCTTAATGCTTGTCCATAGGTGTCGTGAAAATGTACGGCGCAGTGCTCTACTGGAATAGACTTTGTTACAGCTTCGACCATCTGTTGCGCTTTGAGCGGGGTACCAACACCAATGGTGTCGCCGAGAGAAATCTCGTAACACCCCATGTCGTAAAGCGTCTTGGCGACGTCAGCGACCTTCGACGTTGCGATGTCTCCTTCATAGGGACAGCCAAGCACACAGGATACGTAACCGCGTACTCGCACTTGATGTTCTTTAGCGGCGAGCATGATAGGTTCGAAGCGCTGTAAGCTCTCGCTGATGCTGCAATTTATATTTTTCTGAGAAAAGCTCTCGGAGGCAGCACCAAAAATGGCAACTTCTTTTGCACCGGCTGCAAGCGCAGCTTCGAAACCTTTCATGTTTGGGGTCAATACCGGGTAGCTAACACCTGCTTTAGCCTCGATTTTAGCCATGACGTCACGATTGTCAGCCATTTGCGGAACCCATTTAGGTGACACAAAGCTGGTTGCTTCGACAACTTGAAGGCCCGTGTTGCTGAGCTTATTGATTAAGGTGACCTTATCGTCGGTTGAGACGGTTTGCTTTTCATTTTGCAATCCATCGCGCGGACCAACTTCGACAATTTTTACGTGTTTGGGATAAGTCACTTTGAATTACTCGCTGGCTTCAAACTGGACAAGCTCGGCACCATCTTCGACAAGATCTCCGGCTTGATAAAGCACTTCTGTCACCACACCATCGGTTGGCGCCTTAATGGTGTGCTCCATTTTCATTGCTTCCATTACCAATAGAGGTTGATCGGCTGAAACGGTTTGACCTGCTTCAACCATAACGGAAACAATGGTTCCCGGCATTGGGGCGGACAAGTTGGCATTACTTGATGCATCAATGTCAGCAAGTCCTTCTTGTTTTACCGTTAACATAAAGTCGCAATGATTGACGAAAATATGCAGCGAATGATCTTGCTCTACGATACTCGCATTGAAACCTTCTCCGGACAAATTAACGCGCAAGTCATGGTCATTAATTTCACCTTCAACGCGCATTTCTTTATCGTTAACTTCGACTAAGAAGTGATCGTTTCTAAAGTGCACGATGACAGGGTATTCATTCCCACTCACTGGATCGACAAAGGTGACATGATGATGGTTATCTTCATTTAAGCGCCAACCAAGTGTGGTATCCCATGGTGAGTAGGGATCGCTTTGATCCGCCGCATGACCTTCACCGAGATTACGCTGTTTCAGCATGGTATAAAGTGCAGCAACACTTAATACGCGCTCATCAACCTCAGGTTTAGCGGTAAATAAACTGTTCTCATACCGCTGAATAAAGTGGGTATCTAAGTCAGCTTCAATAAACCCTTCATTTGATGCAAGCTGATATAAGAAGTTTAAATTGGTTTTCAGACCGACAACTTGATAACCCTTTAATGCACCTCTAAGTCGAGCTAATGCTTTATACCGATCCGTGTCCCAAACGATTAATTTTGCAATCATAGGGTCGTAGTGAACCGACACTTCATCGCATTCGATAATACCGGTATCGATTCGAACATGAGCATTTTCTTCTGGCGTTCTTAAGTGATGCAAGGCTCCTGTTGCGGGAAGAAAATCATTATCAGGATCTTCTGCGTAAATTCGCGCTTCGAATGCATGGCCATGAATAGACAAGTCTTTTTGGTTGGCAGGTAGGGTTTCGCCGTAGGCAACACGAAGCTGCCACTCCACCAGATCTTGTCCTGTAATCATTTCAGTCACCGGGTGCTCTACTTGAAGACGAGTATTCATTTCCATAAAAAAGAAAGAACCATCTTCATCGAGAAGAAACTCAACAGTACCAGCGCCTTGATACCCAATCGCTTTTGCAGCCTGAATTGCCACTTCACCCATTTTTTCTCGCAGTTCTTCAGTCATTCCCGGAGCTGGTGCTTCTTCAATGACTTTTTGGTGACGTCGTTGTACTGAGCAGTCGCGTTCGAAAAGGTGTACGGCATTGCCATGGCTATCGGCAAAAACTTGTATTTCAACATGGCGGGGTTTCGTTAAATATTTCTCAATCAAGACTTCATCGTTTCCGAATGACGATAAGGCTTCACGTTTGCAAGAGTCTAGGGCAGAAATAAAATCTTCTTTTTTCTCGACAATACGCATGCCTTTGCCACCACCGCCAGCGGTTGCTTTGATTAACACAGGGTAACCAATAGCAAAGGCTTGCGTGCTTAAATAGTCAGGGTCTTGATTATCGCCGTGGTACCCAGGAACAAGAGGAACCTTCGCTTTTTGCATGATTTCCTTGGCCGCACTCTTTGAGCCCATTGCATCAATCGCAGAAGCAGGGGGGCCAATAAACGCTATTTCGTGGTCGGCGCAGGCGTTGGCAAAATGCGTATTTTCAGACAAGAAGCCGTAGCCAGGGTGAATGGCTTGAGCGCCACTTTTCTTAGCCACGTTAATAATGGAATCGGCTTTTAAATAACTGTCTTTCGCTGCTGCAGTTCCAACTCGGTAAGCTTCGTCGGCCAGCTTTACATGCTGTGCATTAGCATCGGCATCGGAATAAACCGCAACGGTTTTTACGCCCAGCTTGCGAGCGGTTTTAATAATACGACAAGCAATTTCGCCGCGATTTGCTATAAGAATTTTCTCAAACATTATTATGCGTCCTTCTTAGCTTGCCAGTTTGGGCTTCGTTTTTCTAAAAAGGCACTGACGCCTTCTTTACCCTCTGCAGAAGCTCGAATATCAGAGATTTTCTGTGCAGTTTCTCGAATTAATTCTTCGTTTAATGGATGCTCATCGACAAAGCTAATTAAATTTTTAGCCGCTTGTATTGCTTCCGGACCATTTTTTAGTAAGTCAGCAAGAAACGCTTGGCTTGAAGATTCGAAACTTTCAGCTTCAAATACTTCGTGCACCAATCCAATGTTTTGAGCGGTCGTTGCAGTAAAGACTTCGGCAGAAATAAAGTAGCGATTGGCCTGTCGACTGCCAATGGCTTTAATGACATACGGACTAATAACGGCAGGGATTAATCCCAGCTTAACTTCCGACAAACAAAATTTTGCTTTTTCGCTTGCCAATACGATGTCGCACGCAGCAACCAATCCAACGCCACCGCCAAATGCCGCCCCTTGAACAAGAGCAATGGTCGGCTTTTTTAACTGATGCAGTGTTTGCATTAATGTCGCAAGGGCAAGAGAGTCTTGATAGTTTTCTGACCATGAGTAATCGGCCATTCTTCTCATCCAGTTTAAATCTGCTCCGGCGGAGAAACTTTTTCCCTCGGCCTTTAAAACGATGACCCGCGTTGCGGCATGGTTTTGTAATTTTTGCAGTGCACGCGTCAGATCTTTTATCAGTTGATCATCAAAAGCATTATGAACGTCGGGGCGGTTCATCGTTATGATGCCGGCACCGTCTGGGGTCACTTCTAGCTTTAATGTTTTATTGTCGCTCATTCTGTTCTCCAGTTTATTTCGCTCAAAATGTTACATTCTAAATACGCCAAATTGCGTATCTTGTTGTGGAGCATTGAGAGATAGAGAAAGTCCTAAACCTAAGACCATTCGCGTGTCGGCGGGATCAATAATTCCATCATCCCAAAGTCTCGCGCTAGCATAGTAGGGGTGACCTTGGGTTTCATACATGTCTTGAATGGGCGCTTTAAACTCAGCTTCATCTTCTGCCGACCATTCAACACCATTGCGTTCGAAATTATCACGTTTTACTTGCGCTAAAACATTTGCAGCCTGCTCACCACCCATTACGGAAATTCGTGCATTTGGCCACATCCATAAAAATTTAGGACTGTATGCTCTTCCGCACATACCGTAGTTTCCAGCGCCAAAACTGCCACCAACAATAACGGTAAATTTAGGAACTTTTGCGCAGGCAACCGCGGTAACCATTTTTGCGCCATTTTTCGCAATCCCTGAATTTTCGTATTTTTTACCAACCATAAAGCCAGTGATGTTTTGTAAAAATACGAGAGGAATATTTCGTTGGCAACACAGTTCAATGAAGTGCGCACCTTTCAGAGCAGATTCGCTAAATAAAATGCCGTTGTTAGCAATAATTCCAACCGGATAACCCCAAATTTTGGCAAAACCACAAACCAAAGTGGTGCCGTACAAAGGTTTGAATTCATCCAACTCTGAATTATCGACGACTCGGGCGATGATTTCTCGAATGTCATACGGTTGACGAGTATCTTTAGGAACGACACCGTAGATTTCTTCTTTTGCATATTTGGGCTCTTTGGGAGCTGCAACGGCCCATTGTGCTTGTTTTTGATGGTTTAAGTTTGCTACGACTCGACGACAGATGAGTAATGCATGCTCATCGTTTTCGGCATAATGATCGGTCACACCTGATGTCTTACAGTGGACGTCAGCGCCGCCAAGTTCTTCTGCAGTGACGACTTCGCCCGTGGCTGCTTTGACTAGAGGAGGTCCTCCAAGAAAAATGGTACCTTGTTCTTTAACGATGATGCTTTCATCGGCCATGGCGGGGACATACGCGCCTCCAGCAGTGCAACTTCCCATAACCACTGCAATTTGTGGAATGCCTTTTGCTGACATATTGGCTTGATTGAAGAAAATTCTTCCGAAATGATCTCGGTCTGGAAATACTTGATCTTGTTGTGGAAGGTTAGCGCCTCCCGAGTCAACTAAGTAGATGCAGGGCAAATGGTTTTGTTCAGCGACTTCTTGCGCTCGCAAGTGCTTCTTTATCGTCTCCGGAAAATAGGTTCCGCCTTTAACGGTAGCGTCATTGGCAACAATCATACACTCGACGCCATTCACTCGACCGATACCGGTTATAATTCCTGCTGACGGCACTTGATTGTCATACATGTCATAAGCAGCAAGCTGTGAGAGTTCGAGGAAAGGAGAGCCAACATCGAGAAGTTTTCTTACGCGATCTCGAGGAAGAAGTTTTCCGCGTGAAATATGCTTTTGATTTCTTTCTTCGCCACCGCCTTGAGCAATGACTGCCATCTTGTCGCGTAAGTCGTCGACTAACGAGGTCATTTGCTCGGCGTTTGCCTTAAACTCTGCGCTGCGACTATTGATTTTGCTTTGTATAATCGTCATGACTTTGATCCGTTCAATAAAATAGAGTTAATTCGAAAACGGAGTGTTATTCGTTTTCGAGTGAGCGGCTTATTACTAATTTCTGTACTTCGCTGGTCCCTTCATAAATTTGCATCACGCGAGCATCGCGGTAATACTTTTCAACCGGAAAGTCACACAAGTAGCCATATCCACCATGAATTTGAATCGCTTCAGAGCAAACTTTTTCGGCCACTTCTGAAGCAAATAATTTGGCCATGGACGCTTCTTTTAAACAGGGGAGTTTTGCATCTTTTAATTGAGCAGCATGCATAACCATTTGTCTTGCAGCTTCAACTTGAGTGGCCATATCGGCGAGTTTAAAAGCAATCGCCTGGTGTTTATTAATTGGTTTACCGAAAGCCTCTCGGTCTTTTGCAAATTCGTTTGCGGCTTCTAAAGCGGCTCTTGCTGTACCGACACATTGCGCTGCAATTCCAATTCTTCCACCCTCGAGATTACTCAGTGCAATTTTATAACCTTCGCCTTCTTTTCCGAGTAGGTTTTCTTGAGGAATGCGACAATCTTCGAAAATGATTTGGCAGGTGTCGGACGCGTGTTGTCCCATTTTATCTTCCACTTTGGCAACGATATATCCAGGCGTTTTTGTTGGAACAATAAACGCGCTAATACCTTTTTTGCCTGCACTTGGATCGGTCACAGCAAAGACAATGGCGATATCGGCATGCTTACCTGAAGTGATGTATTGCTTTACGCCGTTAATGACATAATCATTACCATCTTTAACTGCTTTTGTTCTGAGATCGGATGCATCACTTCCTGCGTGCGGTTCGGTTAAACAAAAAGCACCCAGATATTCACCTGCTGCGAGTGGTTTTAAAAACGCTTCTTTTTGTTGCTCATTACCGAATTGATAAATCGGCATACTCCCAACCGAGTTGGTGACGCTTATTATTGTTGAACATGCTGCATCGCCTGCGGCGATCTCTTCTAATACAATAGCGGCAGACGTGTAACCAATGTCACATCCATTGTATTCTTCTGGAATAAGCATGCCATAAAAGCCAAGCTCAGCCAGACCTTTAAGCGCTTCAGCAGGAAAGGTTTTATTTCTATCCCATTCCAAAGCGTTAGGTTTAATGATTTCATTCACATACTGACGCGCGGCGTCTCGAATCATATTTTGTTCTTCAGTAAGCATCATAAAGAGTAGACCTATCTCTTAAATCGGTTAACTTAAATTGGTTAATTACTTGCAATGTTGTGAGTAATAGAAAGCGCCGACCTTAAAAAATAAATCGGCGCTTTTGGGGATTACACAAGTTCGATTGCTAATGCTGTCGCTTCGCCGCCACCGATGCATAAAGATGCGACGCCACGAGTTTTATTGTAGCGTTTTAAGGCTTCAATTAAGGTCACAACAATTCGAGTGCCAGAACAACCGATCGGATGTCCAAGAGCGCAAGCGCCACCGTGAACATTAACACGATCATGATCTAACTCCAGATCTTTTATCGCGGCCATAGTTACCACGGCAAATGCTTCGTTGATTTCAAATAAATCGACGTCGTCTTTTGTCCAGCCTGTTTTTTCGAACAGTGATTGCATTGCGCCAACGGGAGCCGTCGTGAATTCTTGAGGCTCACGCGCATGAGTTGTATGACCCACGATTTTTGCAATGATCGTTAAGCCCCGTTTTTCTGCTTCAGATTGTCGCATCATAACAACAGCTGCTGCGCCGTCAGAAATTGAGCTCGCATTGGCTGCGGTAACGGTTCCATCTTTTTTGAAAGCTGGACGAAGTTGTGGAATTTTGTCTAATCGAGCTTTTAGTGGTTGTTCATCAGTATCGACAACAATGTCACCTTTGCGGCTTTGAATGGTTACCGCTGAAATTTCTGCTTTGAAGGCGCCTTCTTCGATGGCTTTTTGAGCACGTTTAAGAGAGGTTATTGCAAACTCATCTTGCTGCTCGCGAGTGAACCCATATTTTTCAACAGTTGCTTCGGCGTAAACACCCATTGCTTGCCCTTCGTAAGCGTCTTCTAGTCCATCAAATGCCATATGATCGATTACTTTGCCATGTCCAAAACGATAGCCAGTTCGAGCTTTATCGAGCATGTATGGAGCATTGGTCATACTTTCCATTCCACCTGCAACCATCACTTCGTTGGTGCCTGCTTTTAATAAATCGTGCGCCAGCATGATGGTTTTCATTCCGCTACCACATACTTTGTTAACAGTGGTGCATCCGGTTGATTTTGGAAGGCCGGCGCCTAACGCTGCTTGTCTAGCAGGTGCTTGCCCAACGCCAGCAGGCAGTACACAACCCATGATGACTTCTTGCACATCGTTAGGCTTGAGTTGAGCGCGTGCAACCGCTGCGGCAATGGCATTGGCTCCTAAGTCGGTCGACTTAACTTCAGACAGACTGCCCATAAATCCACCCATTGGGGTACGTGCTAAGCCAACAATAACGATTGGATCATTTGTGCTCATAATATTGTCCTTTCATTTATCGGCAGCCATTGGCTGCGAAGTTTCAATTTGTAAGAAAGCAGGCGAGTGCTCTCAGAGTATTTTTATTGCCAGATAGTCATCATCAGACCCATTCTGGCGATTTTTCGAATCTTAAATGTATCAAATTAGTGCGATGCAGCATATCGGACTTTAGAAGGAGCTCATTGCGAATGAACATGTGAATTTCAAATTGCGATGAGTTCCCTCGAAGTCTTAAAAATCTGCCACAAGCTTAGCGGGTTTCTTTAAATAATTCTCGGCCAATTAACATGCGACGAATTTCAGAAGTTCCAGCACCAATTTCGTACAGTTTTGCATCTCGCAATAAGCGACCGGTAGGGTATTCATTAATGTAGCCATTGCCACCTAATAATTGAATCGCATCGAGGGCCATTTGAGTGGCTTTCTCTGCAGCGTATAAGATCACTCCTGCAGCATCTTTACGGGTTGTTTCACCGCGATCGCATGCTTTAGCGACAGCATACACATAGGCTCTACTCGCATTCATCGTTGTGTACATATCTGCGACTTTTCCCTGCACCAATTGGAATTCACCGATGGATTGTCCGAATTGTTTGCGCTCGTGAATATAAGGTACGACTATGTCCATACAGGCTTGCATTATTCCTAGTGGACCAGCAGACAATACGAGACGTTCATAATCAAGGCCGCTCATCAGTACTTTCACACCTTGGTTTAATCCGCCTAATATATTGGCTTCTGGAACTCGACAGTCTTCAAAAACTAGCTCGCAAGTATTTGAACCTCGCATGCCTAATTTATCGAGCTTTTGAGCCGTTGAAAACCCAGCAAATCCCTTTTCAATAATGAATGCAGTGATGCCTTTCGAACCTGCGGACGCATCGGTTTTAGCGTAAACAATAAGTACATCGGCATCGGGACCGTTGGTGATCCACATTTTATTTCCGTTTAAGATGTAGTCACTGCCATCTTTCTCGGCTTTTAACTTCATGCTAACCACATCTGAGCCGGCACCGGGCTCGCTCATCGCTAAGGCACCAATGTGCTCACCCGTACATAACTTGGGGAGGTATTTGGCTTTCTGTTCATGGGTACCGTTTTTATCCAATTGGTTTAGACATAGGTTTGAATGAGCTCCGTAGGACAAACCGATAGAAGCAGAGCCGCGTGAAATCTCTTCCATTGCTACCGCATGCTCGAGATAACCTAAGCCAGAGCCTCCGTATTCTTCTGATACTGTCATGCCGAGCAACCCCAGTTCACCTAGCTTTGGCCAGAGTTCATTCGGAAAGGCATTCTCTTCGTCAACTTTGGCAGCAATAGGAGCGATTTCCTTTTCGGTAAACCCGCGAACGCTTTCACGGATCATATCGGCTGTTTCACCAAGGTCGAAATTTAAGCTTGAAAACATTGGGGTGTCCTCTTTGTCTGTACTGTGTTGTTTAATTTTTACGATGAGCTTGATGGGTTAGGGCGTTTTGCACTGATTCTTTGTTCAAGATCATCAATTTCGCTCAGCATCGATTCAATATCGGATAGTTGTTGTTGAAGTTGCTGGCGTCGTAACTCAATTTTGGCGAGTAGAAACTCTGTTTGTTTCTCTTCACCGTGAGGGAACTGATATAAATCAATTATCTCTTTGATTTCTGCGAGCGAAAATCCAATCCGCTTGCCGCGCAAAATCAACTGTAATCGGGTGCGGTTCTTTGCACTGTATACGCGATAGGTGCCGCGACGTTCTGGTGCGATCAAGCCATATTCTTCATAGTGACGAATGGAGCGAGTCGTAATGGCAAACTCTTTTGCTAAATCACTGATCGAATAGGTTGGCGCAGACTCAGGTTCTTTCATTAATCTTCTCGACAGATATCATTCGATTATTTTGCCATAACCTTTACGTTAACGTAAAGGTTATGGGAGGTCGGATCTGTTTGGTATGAGCAAATTGAATGAATCGTCATCGCTTTTAGAAATTTTTTATCAGGAAGTAATTGTTCAGTCGTTAAATTTTTTTAGTTGGTCTATCTTCTTGATTACGCTTAATTTTAGTCTGCTAGTGAGTTAAAAGGCTGCAAAAACCAGTCGTTTTATCCACAAGTTAACGGAAACTTGTAAAAAGCAAGGTTAAAATTTAAAAGTCGAATAAAAACAGAGGGATAGGTTGGTTGAATTTTGTCCTGTTGAGTTAAGGAGAGGCTTTTCTTATTAGAAATAGCATAATTTATAGCGAATTTTTATTGGAATTTGTTGTCAATAACTTCTAAGTTCAATGTATATGTGGATGTGAGGTTTGTGATCGCTCCAGATTGTGTGGGTTGAACGAGCCTTTTGCATAAGCTGGGCCAGATTTGACCTTACATCCGCACCACCTTGTGGGTTGAATGCCATACCATTTTGTTCTTTGCAACCAGGAAATTGGCATCCGGGTATTGTGAAGGGGAAGAGTGGGTATGGTGCTGGTTGTAACTTACTGCTCATTGCTTTGGGAGTTGAAAGATAAAAAGCACAGGGGAGATTTGATTTCAGACTTGAAATCGCAGTTATTGCCACAATCCATTAAGGAACTGCTTAAACCAAAACGACAAGAGGGGAAGCCCATCTATGAAAAGACAAAAGCGTGATCGTCTTGAAAGAGCTCATTCTCGTGGATACCAAGCTGGACTAGGAGGAAAACCAAGAGACAACTGTCCTTACGGAACTCTCGAAGCTAAAGAGCAGTGGCTCGGCGGTTGGCGTGAAGCAAAAGCAGATGTAAACAGCGGACTCTTCGGCTAAATTTACCCCATCAAATTAAATTTAAACGCGTCAGCGTGATCTCAAGTGGCACAATCGGTCACTCAACCCCGCCTATAGCGGGGTTTTTATTTGGGTATCACAATTCTCGACGATAATCGGTATAATACTCGAACTTTAGAGCTACTGAGATTTCTCAAATTATGAACGCGAATGCAGGCGTGATTGTTCCGCCCCACATTGAAGTAGATGTTCCTTTACCTCTTCCTCCTAGAAAGCTATCAAAAAGCGAGCAGTCGCATTATCAAGAGCTAATCAAGCGCCTTTTGCTGGAACACAATGCTGTATTGATTGCCCATTACTACACTGACCCCGAAATTCAAGCGTTAGCTGAGGCGACTGGTGGTTTTGTCGGTGACTCTTTAGAAATGGCGAAATTTGGCGCAAAGCACTCAGCTGATACATTAATTATTGCTGGCGTTAAGTTCATGGGAGAAACTGCAAAAATTTTAAGTCCTGAGAAGCGCGTCATCATGCCGACTTTGGAGGCGACCTGCTCCCTCGATCTCGGATGTCCAGAAAAAGAGTTCTCAGATTTTTGTGATCAATTTCCTGACCGCACCGTGGTTGTCTATGCCAATACTTCTGCGGCTGTGAAAGCGCGTGCTGATTGGGTGATTACCAGTTCTATTGCGCTGGATGTCATTGATTATCTGGATAAGCGAGGCGAGAAAATTATTTGGGGTCCTGATCGACATTTGGGTCATTATATTCAGCAAAAGACCGGTGCTGATATGATTTTATGGCAAGGCCACTGTATTGTTCATGATGAATTTAAAACTCAGGCACTCAAACAAACAATGCAACAGCATCCAGACGCGGCTGTGTTGGTGCATCCAGAATCGCCTAAAGACGTTATTCAATTAGCGGATGTCGTCGGCTCAACGTCGCAACTAATCAAAGCAGCTCAATCGCTAGAGCAAGAAAAATTAATTGTCGCAACGGATAAAGGTATTTTCTTTAAAATGCAACAAGCAGCGCCGAATAAAACGCTGATTATTGCCCCAACGGCAGGAGAAGGCGCGACCTGTAGGAGTTGCGCGCATTGTCCTTGGATGAAAATGAACGTTTTGGAAAATCTAGCAACAATTTTTGAACGTAATGATGTGGAGATTCATGTTGATCCGACGGTTGCAGAAAAAGCCTTAATTCCACTGAAAAAAATGGTAGATTTTGTTAATCGCTAACTGACTAAAGGAAAATAAAATGAAGAAATTAATACCGCTGTCGATAGCTGGGCTAATGGCCTTAAGTCTCACTTTTCCGCAAGCTTATGCAAGCGATAACTTAACTAATGCGATTAATGGTGAACATCGCAGCGAAGCCGCTAAACAACGAGATCAATTTCGTCATCCTAAAGAAACGTTAGAGTTTTTTGGCTTTAAGCCTTCCATGACCGTTGTTGAAATATCTCCGGGTGGTGGCTGGTATACACAAATTTTAGCGCCAGCTTTAAAAGACTCGGGCAAATTGGTCGCTGCGCACTTTGATCCTGAGTCTAGTGTGCCTTACTACCAAAAGGGTTTAGCTAAATTTAAACAAAACTTCATTGAGAAAGCGGATGTATATGGCTCAATAGCCTTGACGGTTTTTGCTCCGCCGTCAAAGCTTGATATCGCAGAACCAAACAGCGCCGATATGGTGTTGACCTTTAGAAATGTTCATAACTGGTATGCCGGGAGTGGACAAGAAGGGACTGAAAAGGCCTTTGCTAGTTTCTTTAAAGCACTTAAACCTGGTGGTGTATTGGGTGTGGTAGAACATAGATTGCCCGAAGCAATGGATCAGCAAGAGCAAATCAGGTCTGGCTACATGAAGCAAAGCTTGGTGATTAAAATGGCGGAAAAAGCGGGTTTCAAATTGGTTGAGGCGTCGGAAATTAATGCCAACCCAAAAGATAATGCGCAACACCCAAAAGGGGTTTGGACTTTACCACCGAGTCTACGTCTCGGAGACACCGATAAAGAAAAATATATGGCGATTGGTGAAAGCGATCGCATGACTTTAAAGTTTGTTAAGCCTGCAACGAAATAATTGTTCGGACAGCAATAAAAAAAGCCGGCAAAGCCGGCTTTTTTTACATTGTTGATATTACAATTTGGTTTTGAAACTAGGACCATCCCCACCTGGCTTTTTCTTTGCTGTCGGTGCTGTCGCTCTGCCTGATTCTGCAAGACGCATTTTTAAGTTCAAATCTGTTTTCGACTCTGCAAAGTGTAAGGCATCGTCGCGTGTTATTAGCTTTTGTTTGTAGAGTTTGAACAAGCATTGATCGAAAGTCATCATGCCGTCTTTTTGATGGTTCTCAATAGCTTTACGCAAGTCTTCAAGGGTTCCTTTTTGTATAATCTCAACCAAATCGGGTGCTTTCATTAAGATTTCATGAGCGGCGATGCGTTGGCCAGACGTACTTCTAACTAAGCGTTGTGAAACGATACCATTTAATACGCTCGACAACTCTTTCATGACATTGCCACGCATATCAGCAGGAAACAGGTTGCGAATTCGCTCAAGCACTTGCTTTGAATTGTTTCCGTGAATGGTCGCGAGACAAAGGTGACCGGTTTGAGCGTAGGAGAGGGCGTATTCCATTGCTTCTTGATCTCGAATCTCGCCTATGAGTATGACATCGGGGGCTTCCCGCATCGCATTTTTGAGGGCATTGTGGTAATTCTTGGTATCAACACCAATTTCACGTTGATCGATGATTGACATTTTATGAGGGTGCAAAAACTCAATTGGATCTTCAATCGTCAAGATATGACTCGTGTCACGGTTGTTTCGATAGTCGATCATTGCCGCCAATGATGTAGACTTACCTGAGCCCGTCGGCCCGCACACCAGCACGAGGCCACTGCGCCCCATCACCAACTCTTTTAGCGGGTCAGGGAGATTCAATTGTTCTAATGAAGGAATGTCTGATTTGATATGGCGCATAACCATACCAACTTCGCCACGCTGCATGAAAACATTGACGCGAAAACGACCAATGTCTTCAACAGATATCGCGAAGTTGAGTTCCCATTCTTCTTCAAACTCTCTTATTTGTTGCTCATCCATTAACTTATAAGCGATGTCCTTAATTGCCCCTGGAGGCAGAGGTCCTTGCCCCATAGGAGTAGCAACTCCCTCAATTTTCATATGAGGAGGCGCGCCAGTACTAAAAAACAGGTCAGATGCTGAGCGCTCAGCCATTAGACGAAGCAATAATTTAATATCCACGAAATTACCTTTAATTTTTGCTGTTGTTGGATTCGATGGTTGTTGTTAGTTTAGCTAAATGAGCGCTGTAGCCAAGTAAATTTTAGAAAATTCTCTGATTAGAATTGCTAAAGGATTGTCAAAAGGTCTGTAATTGCCTATAGTTACGGCCCTCGCGCGGTAGGCGGTTATAGACTGCACGAAAATTTGGTGAGATGGCCGAGTGGTTGAAGGCGCACGCCTGGAAAGCGTGTATACGTTAATAGCGTATCGAGGGTTCGAATCCCTCTCTCACCGCCAAATAAATAAAGCCCCTTATCAAGGGGCTTTTTTATTTGCGAGAGCGGATAAGATTTGAACCCTTAGGTTCGACAAAAGTGCCGGGAGCACTTTTGAACAACGTGAATACGTTGGCCCTGACGAAGGAAGGGTGAGTCCCATGGATGGGACGAATAATCCCGATTGGTGAGATGCACTGAAGGAAGAACGGAAAGTTAGCGTAAGATTAGAATGAATAGAATAAAGCCCCTTATAAAGGGGCTTTTTTATTTGCGAGAGCGGATAAGATTTGAACCCTTAGGTTCGACAAAAGTGCCGGGAGCACTTTTGAACAACGTGAATACGTTGGCCCTGACGAAGGAAGGGTGAGTCCCAAGGATGGGACGAATAATCCCGACGAGTGAGTGCCCCGAATGAAGAACGGGAAGTCAGCGTTAGGTTAGAATGAATAAATAAAGCCCCTTATTAAGGGGCTTTTTTATTTGCGAGAGCGGATAAGATTTGAACCCTTAGGTTCGACAAAAGTGCCGGGAGCACTTTTGAACAACGTGAATACGTTGGCCCTGACGAAGGAAGGGTGAGTCCCATGGATGGGACGAATAATCCCGATTGGTGAGATGCACTGAAGGAAGAACGGAAAGTTAGCGTAAGGTTAGAATGAATAGAAAAAAGCCCCTTATAAAGCAATGTAGATCAGATAAGGATCGGTTGACCGATCCTTCTGATGAGAGACAATCGGAAACCTGTTTATAGGTTTCCGATTTTTTTATGTCTATCCAAAACTGTTTTGCCGACTTTCTTGAAGAAAGTCCCGTTGATGTCGCTCAGTTAACCACTTTCTCTGAGCATATTCCTGATGAGTGGATTGCCAAAGCGGCAACACTTTCCGATAAAGCGACTATTCGCCGACGTCGTTTACCTAGTGATATGGTTCTTTGGCTCATTGTCGGGATGGCGTTCTTCCGCAATGAGCCTATTGCAGAAGTAGCCCGGCGAATGAATGTCTGTGCAGAAGGACTGGCTGATGAGGAGTTGTTAGCAAAAAGTGCTCTAACGCAAGCAAGACAACGTCTTGGTAAAGCCGCTCCGGAATGGCTGTTTAGGCAATGTGGTCACACTTGGGGTCTAGAACGTTACCCTGAAGATACTTGGCAAGGTTTACAAGTCTTTGCTGTTGATGGTGCTCTTTTTCGGACCGCTGATACACCGGAACTAAGAGAACATTTTGGTTCAGGTAATACATCTAGTGACAGGCAGACACCTCATCCGGTATTAAGGGTGGTCACCATGATGAATGTTCGCTCCCATGTTATTGTGGATGCAGCCATAAGCCCATATCGTCGTGGAGAAATTGCCCTTGCTATGCCCTTTATTAACTCCCTACCTGATAACTCTGTAACCTTATTAGATAAGGGGTTTTATGGCGCAGACTTACTGCTTTCTCTCCAAAATAGTGGCTCGAACAGACATTGGTTGTTACCTGCAAAGAAAGGGGTGAAATACACACTTCTGGATGAGAAAGAGAGCGATGACATGCTGGTTGAAATGAAAGTCTCTCCACAGGCACGCAAGAAGAATCCTAACCTACCTGAGAAATGGAAAGTCAGAGCAGTCACCTATCAAGTTGCGGGTAAGCAGAAAACCGTGTTTACGTCCCTGTCTAGGGAAGACTACGATGCAAAATCCGTCGCCGAGCTTTATCACGAAAGATGGGAAATTGAATTGGGGTATCGAGACATAAAAAGTTCGATGCAACACAATGCTTTGGTGTTGAGAAGTAAGACGGTCGAGCTTGTCTATCAAGAGTTATGGGGGCTATTACTTGGTTATAACTTGGTGAGACGAGAAGCCAGCCAAGCAGCAGTAGAGCATGGTCGAATGCCCAACGAAATCAGTTTTAAGTACGCTTGTCAGTTCATTGCGAGTCAACTAAAAGTGATGAGTAAAGCGGTGTCTCCGGGTAATACGCCAAAGCGTCTGAAAAGTCTGCGTGGCGACTTGTCTATCCTTTTTATAGACAAACGCCCTAAGCCTAATCGGCCTAGGGCGGTAAAAATATCAAAGACCCGATATCCTGTTAATCGCAAGGCAGCTCCGCTTAAGTGAACTACGTTGCCTTATAAAGGGGCTTTTTTATTTGCGAGAGCGGATAAGATTTGAACCCTTAGGTTCGACAAAAGTGCCGGGAGCACTTTTGAACAACGTGAATACGTTGGCCCTGACGAAGGAAGGGTGAGTCCCATGGATGGGACGAATAATCCCGATTGGTGAGATGCACTGAAGGAAGAACGGAAAGTTAGCGTAAGGTTAGAATGAATAGAAAAAAGCCCCTTATAAAGGGGCTTTTTTATTTGCGAGAGCGGATAAGATTTGAACCCTTAGGTTCGACAAAAGTGCCGGGAGCACTTTTGAACAACGTGAATACGTTGGCCCTGACGAAGGAAGGGTGAGTCCCATGGATGGGACGAATAATCCCGATTGGTGAGATGCACTGAAGGAAGAACGGAAAGTTAGCGTAAGGTTAGAATGAATAGAATAAAGCCCCTTATAAAGGGGCTTTTTTATTTGCGAGAGCGGATAAGATTTGAACCCTTAGGTTCGACAAAAGTGCCGGGAGCACTTTTGAACAACGTGAATACGTTGGCCCTGACGAAGGAAGGGTGAGTCCCAAGGATGGGACGAATAATCCCGACGAGTGAGTGCCCCGAATGAAGAGTATTCCAAATAGAGACTTCCCGAATAATGGGTAACCTTGAATGTTTTGGGAAGGGTGTATTTCAAGGTGCATCATTTTTGCACTAAACCATCAGTGTTGCGCCAAACCAACAGAATGCCTAAACTGCGCCCTATTGTTTTCTATAGTGAGTGTTGCCTTGAGTTTTAGTGCTGTTCAAGAAAAGTTCAATGAGCTACAAAGAGATTACTCTGTACTACAAAGTTGGCGGCTCACCCGCGATCATGCAAAACGCCGAGCAGGGGTTTGTTATCCACTGAAGAAGCGTATCGCAATCAGTCATTATCACATTCAGCTTAACAGTCTTTCGGTCGTTATTGACACTCTCGTCCATGAAGTGGCTCATGCGTTGGCCTTTGAGCTTCATAATGAGACAGGGCATGGCCCGCATTGGAGGCGTTGGGTGACGCGGCTGGGAGGGGAGGCCAAAGTTACCGGTAATTTCTCGGTTCCTGAAACCCACTGGGTGTTAGTGCACAAACAATCCGATTCTTTAGTGCAACTGGCTCGGCGACATCGGAAAAATAAACGAATTAAAGATTTCATATTAAAAGGTCGGCCAGACACTCGTGGGCAACTATTTTATGTCTCTTCGGCACAGTTTTTGGCTTGGCAGTCCGGCGAATTATTGCTCTCAGAGGTAGAGTTAATACAGTAGCTTAACTCGTGTGAAATCAGGCTTTCTAGGTGATTGACATGTCGATGTAAAGCTAGCAAGATCACTGAAAAATTTAACTAGAAGATATCTGAATATGAAAACCTATGAATTGTTTTATTTTCCATCGTGTCCTTATTGTCAAATGGTCCTTGCTGAACTTTCTAATTTATCCGTTAAAGTTGAATTAAGAAATATTATGGAAAATATGGATTTCCGTAACGAGCTAATGGCGGGTGGTGGAAAAACTCAAGTACCTTGCTTAAAGACCGTCGATGAAGGAAGTGTTAATTGGTTGTATGAAAGCATGGATATCATTCAATACTTAAAACAACAATAATTAGAGTTGGAGCTGCCATCGTGATTGAACGTCAAGTGTCAAGCAAGTGTAGAGAAGGGTTCCGTCGCAGTAAATGGTCTTTTGCCGGCTTACTCTTTGCCTGTGCGCTACTAACGTTGAATCCATTAAATGCTGACGAGCATCGCCAGTTGATTCAAACTGCTTGGCAGCATGTGATTCAGTCATCCGGAGAGCGACGTTGGTTTGTTCTGAGCTTACCAACGGGTGAATATATTCAGTGTGAGAGCTATGGGAAAAAGGTTAGTTGCCCACTTCCCATTTGGAACAGTACGTTGCCAAAAGAAAAGTTTTTAGCGCCCAGCGACTTCTCAGCTACGCCTCATCCTGAACTTGCGGGTGCGATTAAAAAGGTCTTACTTCCAGGGCAACACGAAGGCGCAATTAAACAGGTTTTACAAAGCTATAACCGTCAAGCTTCAGAGCAATTCTTTAACTTGTATGATCGGAACGGACAGATTTCAGGTACTGGCAAAGATATGATTTTTGAATTAAAAGTCGATGACTCGAAAGCCATCGAAATTATAGAAAAATTATTCACCAGAGGCTATAAAGTCAAAAACCTAGATAAGCTTGCTCTAGAAACCGACTAAAGTGTCGAGTCTGAAGCTCGCTGTTGCTTAGTTAACGTCTACAGCGTCGAATGTCCGATATTAAAGCTCATCAACCGGCAAAGAGGTTCCATTGTCTTGAACAATGCGAATGTGTTTGTGTGTCAACTTTCGAGGGTCACTGACACCGCAAGAATGAGCAATCATTCCCACATCGTATTCAATGTATCGATGATAGCTCGCCACACGCTTAGCCTTTTCTAAAACATTGAGACCTTTTTGTAGCTTTTTATTGTGAGTGGTTATGCCGGTTGGGCAAGTATTTTTGTTGCACTGTAAAGCTTGAATACAACCGAGTGAAAACATAAATCCACGAGCCGAAACAACAAAGTCTGCGCCGATGCATAACGCCCAAGCGACTCGAGAGGGGGTAATCATTTTTCCAGAGGTGATTACTTTAATACGGTCTCTTAATCCAAATTCGGTGAGCGTTTTTACTAACCAAGGTAAACTTTCTCGGATGGTTAAACCCATGTAGTCCATTAGCGGTTGCGGAGCAGCACCAGTACCACCGTCAGCACTGTCAAGTGTAATGAAATCAGGAGCTGACTCAATGCCACGCTGATTAATCGACTCAAACAGTTGAACAACCCAAGTTAAGTCACCAAGAACCGCTTTAAATCCAACCGGCTTACCCGTTACGTCGCGAATATGGTTGATCATATCGAGCAAGTCATCGGGGCTTTTGATTTCTGGGTGAGCATTGGGCGATATTGACGCTTTCCCTTCTGCAATGCCTCGAATTTTAGCAATTTCAGAGGTTACTTTTTCAGCGGGTAAAATGCCTCCTTTTCCGGGTTTAGCGCCCTGAGACAGCTTTAGCTCAAACATTTTTACCTGATCGATTGCTGCGACTTCCTTGAGTTTTTCATCGCTTAAGTGTCCTTCTTCATTGCGAACACCGTATTTCGCGGTTCCGATCTGCATCACAATGTCACAGCCGCCAGCAAGGTGATGTTCAGATAATCCACCTTCTCCTGTATTCAACCAGCAACCAGCTTCTTTCGCGCCTTTTGACAGAGCCGTTATAGCTGGTTTCGATAAGGCGCCATAGCTCATTCCTGAAACATTAAAAAATCGCTTTGCGGTGTAGGGCGATTGACAATAAGGTCCGATAAGAAGTGGCGTAGCTTCTGTTGCATCTTCTTCGAGAGTTGGGAATGCTGAATTCATAAAAATGATGGTGCCAGGCTCGGTTAAATCTCTAGTTGAGCCAAACGCGATTGTTCGGTTTTCGTTTTTCGCTGCGCGATAAACCCAGCTTCGTTCGCTTCTGTTAAAGGGTAGTTCTTCTCGATCCATTGCAAAAAAGTACTGCCTAAAGAACTCTCCGAGGTGTTCAAACCAATAGCGGAACCGACCTATAAGCGGGTAGTTTCGTCTTATGGTGTGGCGAGTTTGTGTTATGTCTATGATATAAAGGACGATAGCTACTACTACCAAAAGAGTGAGTAACACCGCAAATGCAAATGCCAGATAAATCATTGCATTAAAAGCAATGGAGTCGATAGTCATGGTGCGTTGGTTCCTTTTTCCGCTAAGTGTCGTTGTTGACGTATAGAACGTTTATGCTGCGTATGACGTTGTTCTGTTAACCGCTCAGTTTGCAACCTACCTTTGAGTTTCGTTTTTACATAATCTTGCTCTAATAAAGGTCGATAATGTTCGAAATCAAGTTCTGGGAAAATCTCGTCGCAACCTAGCAACAGTTCGAAAAGTCGTTTTAAATTAATTTGATGAGTCTGTTGGGTTTTTTCAAATAGCCAGTCGGCTAACTTTAAAAAACGCGCAAAAGGGTTGTTACCAAGTAAAACAGGAAGTGTCGCACTGAAGCGCCCAGAATTACCAATCATATCCCAATAACGAGCAAAGCGATTCATTCTTTGCATGGTCATAAAGTCCACTGTACTCGTGGTCAGAATGTTATAGGGCGGTAATGGATTGAAGCGTAATTCGAACTCTTCTGTATGCCTAATGATGGGACTGCCTTTTAAACGCTTTAAGATACCCATTTGAATCTCATGTGGCTCGCATTGATAGAGCTGATTGAAACTGTCTTCAAAACTGTCAATCGTTTCGCCGGGTAAGCCGAATATTAAATCGGCATGAATATGAGCGGTTGTGTTGTGGCGTAACCATTGCAAATTGGCTTTTGATTTTTCATTATTTTGTTTGCGACTGATCAAAGATTGTACGTCTGGATTAAAGGTTTGTATGCCAACTTCAAACTGCAGACTACCGGCAGGGAATAATTTGAGCTTTTCTTTTAGTGCATCGGGTAGGTGATCTGGAATAACCTCAAAATGTAAAAAAAGATCATCACTCATTCGAGCTAAGAAAAAATCTAAAATAGTTAGCGTGGTTTTGACCTTTAAATTAAACGTTCGGTCTACAAATTTAAAATGTCTTGCGCCTTTATCGTAAAGTCGCTGCATTTGTTCTAGAAAAGATTCTAGCTCAAATGGATAACTGGTTTTGTCTAATGCAGACAAACAGAACTCACATTTAAACGGACATCCTCGAGAAGCTTCTACATAGATTAAGCGATGAGCTAAATCTTCTTGTGTGTAATAGGAGTAAGGAAATTGAATATCCGCCAATTTTAGAGCTTTTGAGCGAATAATTTTCTCTACCGGTTTGCGTTGATTCAAAATATCTCTGCACAGTTGTGGAAAGCTTAAGTCTGCAGCGCCAGTAATCACGTAATCACAATGCTTGAATATTGGATGTTGTTCGGTTTCGTAACTTACTTCAGGTCCGCCAAGGATGATGATTAAGTCGGGACGTAGAACTTTTAACTGAGCGACGACTTGCTGTGTTTCTTCTATGTTCCAAATGTAAACACCGAACCCGATGATTTTGGGCTCTTGCATTAGTAAAGACTCAACGATATCAATCGGCCGAGTTTTAATCGTGTATTCAACCATTTCACACTGTGGTTGTAGCTCTGCCATATTGGCGTAGAGGTAGCGTAATCCAAGGCTAGCATGGATAAATTTCGCATTAAGTGTCGTAAGGAGGATATTCTTCATTGAAAACAACTGGATAGATTGAAATACCGCGCCATGGTATCGCGATAAGCCTGGCTAATCCAGCCAAATTGGTTGGTTATTTCATGTACAAATTTGAAACCAGTCACATAATTCGTTAGGATCCTTCGGCTAGATTTTTATCATATTCCCAAATTTTTGATAATTTCAATGAGCGTGCCGCGCTGTTTTTCGCGCTAAACCAATGAGTTAGCGTGTCTTGGGGAATATTCTTTTAATAAATAAAAGGTCTCTTTATCTATGAATAAAGCTGTTAAATTTTCAGAAGATATCTATCCGATTGATTTAACTGAGGCGCCTAAGTTGACCGTGTTTACCCAACGTCAATTAGCGAAAATTCCTCAGTTCATGGCATTGCCCGATGAAGCTCGTAAAGGCGTAGAAGTTGCTGCTCTTGTGTTTCCTTTTCGCGTAAATGAATACGTAGTGAATGAATTGATTGATTGGAACGACTGGGAAAATTGCGCCATCTTCCGTCTAACGTTTCCTCAAAAGGCAATGTTAAGTGAAGACGATTTTAAAGCGTTGGAGCAAGCCTACGACGATGGCGACAAAGCTTTAATGAAAGAACACATTGAACGTATCCGTGAAGGACTTAACCCTCATCCTGCCGGACAAATGGAACTAAATGTACCTACTTTCAATGGTGAGCCAGTCGAAGGGATTCAACATAAATACCGACAGACAGTGCTGTTCTTTCCGACACAGGGGCAAACCTGTCACTCTTATTGCACCTTTTGTTTCCGATGGGCACAGTTTGTCGGAGACAAAGATCTAAAGTTTGCCTCTAAAGAAGTTGCCCAGCTCGTTGGTTATTTATCTGAACACAAAGAAGTTACCGACATCTTGTTTACTGGCGGTGATCCTATGGTTATGAAAACCAAAGCGTTAAAGTCTTATTTAGAAGCAATGTTAGAACCAGAGCTGGATCATATTAAAACCATTCGAATTGGAACTAAGGCGTTAACTTTTTGGCCTTATCGTTTTGTGACGGATGATGACGCAGATGAGCTAATTGAACTGTTACAAAAGTGTGTTGATGCTGGTAAGCACGTAGCGATTATGGCTCATTATAACCACTGGAAAGAACTTACCACGGATATTTCTAAAGTGGCGATACAGCGAATCCGTGCAACGGGAGCAGAGATCCGTAGTCAAGGTCCGCTACTAAAAGGTATTAACGACGATCCTAATGTATGGGCGAAAATGTGGCAGCTGCAAGTGTCGCAAGGCATTATTCCATACTATATGTTTGTTGAGAGAGACACGGGCGCACATCACTATTTTGAGGTTAAATTAGAAAAAGCTTGGAATATTTATCGTGATGCGCAACAGCAAGTTTCGGGCGTCTGCAGAACGGCTCGCGGCCCGTCAATGAGTGCGTCTCCGGGTAAAGTAGAAGTTCAAGGTGTCACCGAGATTAATGGGGAGAAAGTGTTCGCTTTGCGTTTTATTCAAGGACGCGATGCCGACTGGATCCAACGACCATTTTTTGCAAAGTACAATCCTGACGCTACTTGGTTGGATCATTTAGAACCTGCTTTGGGAGAAGAGAAGTTTTTCTTTGAAGACTAGTTAAGTCGCTTCTTTGCATTGGTTACAAAAAAGTCGATATTTTATCGACTTTTTTATTTTTCGGGACTTGAAAAAGGTTTTGGGAATCCCATATTAGTAGTCAAGCGATGCCTGATTAGGGTCGCTCTGAAGCTTTTATGTCTTAGCCTGCAGAAGCATGAGCAGGACATAAAGCGATGAATTTAAAACTTATCTTGCTATATATTAGGAGATTTTTATGACTACTCGATTCAATTTAACCCCTTTATTTCGTCAATCTGTTGGATTCGATCGCTTCAATGATTTATTTGAAAACGTGTTTCAACGTGAAGATACCAGCGGTAATGGGTATCCTCCCTATAACATTGAAAAGTCTGGTGACAATGAGTACATCATAACGATGGCCGTTGCTGGATTTACTGAAGACGATTTAGAAATCAGTGTCAAGAAAGATACTTTGACGGTCGCTGGTAAAATTGCGGAGAAAGAAGCGGAAGAAGGTGTTCAATTCCTCTATCGCGGTATTGCTACTCGAGCATTTGAGCGTCATTTTAGGTTAGCAGACCATGTAGAAGTGAGCAGTGCTGGCCTAGAGCATGGATTATTAAAAATTAAACTGACGCGTCAAACACCGCAGGAAGAGTTAGTTAAGAAAATTTCAATTAACAACAGCTAGAACAAGCAAAAGTTACGAGATAAAAAAGGCCGCTAAGCGGCCTTTTTTAATTGAGGGACTCACTAGACTTTCATGCAGCAATTTGATCTTTGCTTTGTGGTCGTTGAATCAACTTGTAGGGCAATCGATTTTGATCAATCGAATTGATATGACCTGTTCTTCGATACTCGTTCACTGCTGTGTTGACCGTTGAGCGATCAAGATGTGGAGAAAGCATCTCGATAAAGTCATACATATAGCTACGAATATATTGCTCTTCGCGAAATCCAACCCAGGTTGTGCATGAGGGTAATATGTCATGAGTACTGACCGCAACCAAATCATCGTCAGTCTCAGGATCATAGGCCATGCTAGCTGCAATACCGATGCCTAAGCCTTTACGAACATAGGTTTTGATAACGTCGGCGTCTCTTGCAGTGATTGCGATATTCGGACTCAAGCCTTCTCGAGCAAATGTATCTCGGAATGATGAATGTCCGTTTTGATTAAACACATAAGTAATAATCGGATACTGAATAAGGTCTTTCAGTTCAATATCGTCCAACTTCGTTAATGGGTGATCTTTGGGCATTAGTATCGCTCGATCCCAGTGGTAGCAGGGGAGAGATACGGTATCGCTGTTTTTAGCACCGCTGCTGCTAGCAATGGCAAAGTCAATCAAACCGTTTCGCATCATTTCGGAAATTTGTTCAGAAGTACCTTGATGCAAGTTTAATTTCACATCTGGGTATCGTTTACGGAACTCCTGTAAAATGTCGGGAAGTACATATCGCGCCTGAGTATGGGTAGTGCCGATCGATAATGAACCTTCTTGTTCATTTTGTAACTCATGCGCCAGCTGTTTGATGTTCTCTACTTCATGCATAATATTGGCGGCTTTTTCTAACACTAGGTTTCCAGCATAAGTAATGCCGTCGAGACTTTTCCCATTTCGAGAAAATAAGCGAAGGCCTAGTTCTTCTTCAAGCAATTTTAGCTGTTTACTGACGCCTGGCTGAGAGGTATACAATTTCTCGGAGGCTGCAGTAATATTCAATCCATTTTCAGCGATGGCCAATAAGTAACGAAGTTGTTGTAATTTCATTTTTTATCTCCCTATTTGATTCTGCAAAGGTGGTCTGGACTGGCCAATTACCATGGTTGCAAAAGTACAAATTGGGGCGTGTGGTTTAGTGACAGTAGTGAGTTTCATAGTTTTCTCCAGTTTTTTGGTTGCGTAAAAAATAAAAAAGCCGCTTTGCTTGAGGCTTGGCGGCTTTGTAGTTTAAGTGTTGTGCTCTTACAAATGCCGCTCGGCCGTAATACATGTCCATGCATACACGGGCTTGGTTTTAATAAAGAGAGCGGTCATTTTGTGCATAGCTTCAAATCTTCTCGATGACTTTGGTTATTTCAATAAATTCTTTGGTTATCGTAATGAAATAATGCTTTCTTATCTCAAGTGTATCTCAAATTGTATCTGAGATTATTATAACCATATCATATACGTTAATGTACAGCGTTTTTTTAGCTTAAATTCTGCTTCGGCTCTTTTGGACGTCTAGCAGTCTTTATGTCTGAAAAGCTTATATGCTATTTCTACATGACCAAAAGGCATAAGTCAATAATTAACCAATGAGAACATAACAAAAAGTTATTGTATCAGTACCAACCTTTATTTCTTATCTACCCAAGCAATACTTAAAGTGGCGGTATATCATTAATCACTCAGTTTATAGAATATAACCGTTAGTTATTCTTACGGTTAGATGGAGAAGTTTCATGCGATACGATTCAATTTTAGACACTATTGGGAACACACCTGTCGTTAAGTTACAACGACTGGCTCCTGCGCACGTCGACCTTTATGTAAAAGTAGAATCTTTTAATCCGATGGCTTCAGTAAAAGATCGACTGGCAATTGCCATTATTGAAGACGCTGAACGCCGCGGCGTGTTGAAGCCAGGGCAGACAGTTATCGAAGCAACCTCTGGAAATACAGGCATTGCCCTAGCGATGGTGTGTGCGGCTAAAGGCTATCCCTTTGTCGCTACAATGGTCGAAACGTTTTCTGTTGAGCGTCGTAAGCTGATGAAGGCTTTGGGCGCAAAGGTAATTTTGACACCTGCCGCTGAAAAGGCGACTGGCATGGTTAAACGAGCAGAGCACTTAGCTGAACAAAATGGCTGGTTCTTGGCTCGACAGTTTGAAAATCAAGCGAATCCTGCATACCACCGAAATACGACGGCAGCTGAGATACTGCGTGATTTTGCAGGGCACTCTCTCGATTACTTTGTGAGTGGTTATGGTACTGGTGGCACAATTACAGGCGTCGGAGAGGTATTAAAAGTCGCTCGACCGGATATTCAAGTGATCGGTACTGAGCCATCTGGTGCAGCGCTTTTAGCAGGAAACGAATGGAAGCCGCATAAAATCCAAGGTTGGACTCCAGACTTTATTCCGGCGGTAATGAATCGAGAAATCATCGATCAAGTGATACCGGTTGATGATGAGGTGGCGCGAGATACGTCACTTCGTTTAGCACGAGAAGAGGGTATTTTCGTAGGCATCTCCGCTGGTGGTACACTAGCAACCGCGCTAAAAGTAGCTGAACAGGCGCCGGCGGGAAGCACCATTTTAGCCATGCTGCCTGATACGGGGGAACGCTACTTAAGTACCTTCCTTTTCGAAGACATAACAGAAGACTCTGATGATGAATGGCTTGATTCATTAGGCGTCGGTTAAGGCTTTGGTTTTGAGCTAATGTCAGAAGGATCAAAGCAAAAAAAGGGTTGGTTGCCCAGTTGGTTGCGATTGTTTGAAAGCCAACCCTTGGAGTCTCTCGAAATCTTAGAGGTTACTCCGTCATTTTCAGATGAGAACACTCGAGTCTCCAAAAACGAACATGAAGGTGATCACGAGAAGACCATTGAAAAAGGTTACTCGCTGTCTAATCGAACATCCGGCAGCGATGCTGAGCGGGAGTTAGGGACTGGGCAATCATACTCCTCTCGGTAAGTGAATACAGCGGCCAGTTTGGTTGCTTCAGTATAGTTCCGAGTCGCTGCGTGCAATAGTCTGCAATGAAACAACAATAAGTCACCCGCGTCTAAGTTCAAATGAACTTTTTGCTTTAGAATCGTTTGGTTCTGTTTAATATCTTGTCTAAAGAAGCTCTTACTATCGAACTGCTCAGCACTAAATACTTCTTTGTGGCTACCTGGAATGACCATTAAACCCCCGTTATCGGAACTTTCTGCTCCTAATGCAAACCAAGCTGAAATCAAATTGCCTTTGCTGTACTTCCAGTATCGAATATCTTGATGCCACCAACTGTCGCTACTAAACGCAGGCTGCTTTGTCATGATGCAGTTATGATGTGCTCGAACTAATAAGGCAGAATTATTTAATAGTTGTTCTATTGCTGAAACAACATTTGAATGGGTTGCGCATTGATAGAAGGACTGATCTCTGTCTGCCGCTTGCAGTAGACGGCGTATCACTCTTTCGGGATCCTGCTCTGGAGAGGGGGCTCCGGGGTATTGGAGTTCAGATTCTAACTCAAATGGTTTAACACGTTCGACTAAGTGCTGTTTAGCAATTTCTAACGCAGGTTGCCAAATGTCTTTGGGTATAAAGTCGCGTAACAACAAATAACCTTGTTGATGAAAATCATTGACTTGCGAAGGAGATAACATTTGCTTGACGACTCTACTACTCAATTTAAAATGGGGACCACCGCTATTATAAATTTGGATCAGCTTATGAGAAAGTCCCTTCTGTTATTTACTCTCATTTTTTGGGTACCCTGTTTATTTGCCCAAGCAAATGGCCTAGAAGAATTGTTCGAGCAGTACGCGAGTTTTGAAAGAGATCAATACCCTCGACATGATCATCCTTCATCGGAAATGCGACGAGGTGGATTTTTTGATAATTCCCCAGCTGCCTACCAACAGCGTAGAGACTTTTATGCGACGTTGTTAGAGGACATTGCTCACTTTGAAGCCCAACGTCAAACAGAGGCAGCGAAAATCAATTTAGCGATGTTGCGGTTCTTTGTTGAGTCGCAAATTGCAGAGGTTGACTCTCAGTCTTATCTCTTTCCTATGTACGGTGATACCGGCTTCTATTTCGAGTTATTAAGGCTGGGAGAGATTACTCAACTGAACAAAGTCGAAGAGGTTACGTTCTATTTGGAGAAACTAGAAGCAATTCCAAGCTATTTTGAACAATGGGAAAATAATTTAAAGTTAGCGGTTAGTAAAAATCAGATGTTACCGAAAGTCGTTTTAGCGGACTTCGAAAAGCCCTTAATGGTTTTAATCAGCGATAAAGCTGAGGAACATCCGATGTATCAGCCTTTGCGACAAATAAATCCATCGCTGTCTAAATCAAAGTTGCGACAAGCGCAGCAAAGAGGTCGTAAAGTAATTATCGAAAAAGTTATACCGTCGATTAAACGTTTTGTCGCATTTTTAGAAAAAGACTACTTGCCACATGCTCGCGAAAGCATAGCAATTACCGACATTCCCGGTGGCGATCAATATTACAAGCAACAAATTCGTTATTACACAACGTTAGATTTGAGCGCAGAAGACATTCATCAAATAGGCTTAAAAGAAGTTTCTCGAATTAAAGCTGAGATGTTAGAGGTCATTAAATCAAGTGGTTTTGACGGTAGTTTTGCTGAGTTTATTGAGTTTCTAAGAAGTGATCCAAGATTTTATGCATCAACCCCTGAAGAGTTGTTGAAAGAAGCCGCGTATATAGCGAAGAAAGCGGATGCTGTATTACCTAAGTATTTTGGCCGTTTACCTCGTCAACCTTATGGAGTAGAGCCGGTACCAGCCTCAATTGCACCTAGGTATACCACTGGTCGTTACGTTGGTGCTCCATTAGATTCTCATCGCCCGGGGCTGTATTGGGTGAACACCTACGCGCTTGATAAGCGTCCTCTTTACGTTTTAGAGGCATTAACCTTGCATGAAGCGGTACCTGGGCACCATTTACAAATAGCTTTGACCAAAGAGCAAGATCAATTACCGACTTTTCGTCGTCAGTCATACATATCAGCCTATGGAGAGGGGTGGGCTTTGTACTGCGAGAAGCTTGGGATAGAGGCGGGCTTTTATCAAGATCCTTATAGCCAGTTTGGTAGACTTAGCTATGAAATGTGGCGGGCGATTCGACTAGTAGTCGACACAGGCATGCATGCGAAAGGATGGAGCCGACAAAAGGCCATCACTTTCATGGAAGATAATACCGCATTGTCTAAACACAATGTAAGAACCGAGATTGACCGTTACATTGCTTGGCCAGGACAAGCGCTCTCGTACAAGATGGGGGAAATTAAAATTGTTGAGCTACGGCAAAGGGCAGAGAAACGATTGGGTGACAAGTTTGATATTCGCGCATTCCATGATGAAATCTTGTCTTATGGCCCAGTGACACTTGCAATATTAGAGCAGCAAATTGAACAATGGATCGCTAAGCAATAACTTTAACTGAAAGGCGATTGCGCAGGTTTTGGAAAGACAGCTTTGACGATATCGTCAAGCTGTCTAGAACATGTTTGTGCGCATTCCAAAATTGATGCTAAACCCGCCTTTAACCTCATTGTTAGGAAAATACTGGTAACTGAGGGCGATCAAAAAGTCTTGCTCGGTATAGAAGACCAGTTCTGGTTTAACGTAGAACACACCCTCGATATCGATATTTTCAGAGTAGCAGTTGTAGCATCCTCCAATTTCCCTTTCAGACCATGATTTTTCGATACCGGTTAGCAGGTTGAAGTGAGTTTTCCGCGGAGTAATAGGGAAGCTGTAGCCGAGCTCACCAAAGATTCCGATGTTACTGGCATACGAGCGATCACGGTACCGGTAGCCCCAACCATCAACTACCACGACATCAAATTGACAATAGTCTTTTAAAAGGTAACTCGACATACCAAAGTTAAAGATCAATCGACCATCTTGCTCTCCATACTGCAGCGTTAGCCTAGATGCCTCATCGTCGACGCACTCGTCAATGGCTGATTGTTTATCGAAGTGGTGATAACCGATTCCTATCGACCACTGAGTCGTCTGAATACTTTCGATAGCTTCATTGGCGGCTATCGACCCATGAAAAGCCATCAGTAATAAAGTAAAAAGAGAGAGATAAATTGCTTTCATATGATCGCTTAAGTGCTTAATTCCTCAGGTAAGCATATCACTCTGGTTCCCTTTCGCAACTGATCAAAAATTAATCTTTTGAGATTTTGTAGGTATTTGATTCTTTTAAAGAATCTAATATTGTTTAATAGTCGTATAAGCAAAGGAATCGTTGAGGAAAGGGTATGATCAGAGTAGGAATTAGTCATTGTTTATTGGGCGCACCGGTGCGCTTCGACGGCGGACACAAGCACAGCCGTTTTTGTACCGAATCGTTGGCACAGTTCTTTACGTTTGAGCCGTTGTGCCCCGAGGTTGGGATCGGAATGGGTACACCTCGTAGAACACTTCGATTGGTCGGCTCCGCCGAGAACCCTCGAGCAGTGTTTGGTCACGATGAAAGCCAGGATTTTACAGATGAGCTTGCTTCTTACGCTGATATCAATGCCGACAGGCTTGCTAATATGGCCGGGTATATCTTTTGTAAAGGCTCCCCTAGTTGCGGTATAGAGAGGGTAAAAGTTTATAACTCCAAAGGACACGCTCAGAGAGATGGTGTTGGGATATTTGCAGCCAAAGTTAAACAACTTCAGCCAAATCTGCCAGTCGAGGAAGACGGTCGCTTGAATGATCCGTTACTGAGAGACAGTTTTATAAAGCGGGTGTTTATTTATCATGAGTGGAAGCAGTTGGTTGAGCAAGGTTTAACGCCCGCCTTAATTCAAAAGTTTCATGCACGACACAAACTTAGTTTATTGTCCCATTGCCAGAAAACCTACCGATTCTTAGGTCCATTAGTTGCAAAAATTAATGCTAAAAATATTGAAGCAGAAAGCAGTCGTTACATTGAGCATTTAATGAATGGATTCAAGAAGGTAGCGACTCGCAAAAACAATACAAATGTGTTGATGCATTTACAAGGCTATTTAAAGCACAACTTGAGTAGTCAAGATCGCCAAGAGTTAGCTCAAGTGATTCTGGAGTACCGGCAAGGCGTTTTGCCTCTTATGTCTCCATTAACTTTACTAAAGCATCATTTTGCTCATCATAAAGATCCTTATGTAGAGCAGCAGAGTTTTCTTCATCCTTACCCAAAAGAGCTAGCGATAAGAGTGGTGGTTCAATAATGAAACGGCATTTAGTTTGGTTTCGAAACGATCTTCGAGTAGACGATCATCCAGCTCTTAGTCATGCGTGTGCAAGTAAAGACGATGCAGTCGTCGCAATTTATTTTTATTGTGCGAAGCAGTTTGCTGCGCATGATGTAGGTCGCAATCAACAGTACTTGATTCAGAAGGCGCTTTCTAACTTATCTCAATCACTTGAACAACTAAATATAAAACTGATCATACTTACCAGTGACGATTTTGCCAGCTCGATTGATAGGTTGTCTCAAGTTATCGACGACTTAGCGATTACAGACCTGCATTTAAATATTGAATACGCCTACAACGAGCGACAAAGGGACAAGCAGGCCTGTCAGGTGTTGTCGAACAAAACAAACTGTCATCGGTATGTCGCGGATTCCTTAGTTGCGCCATGGGATGTATTGAGTAAGCAGGGTACACCATTTAAAGTTTTCACGCCTTTCTCCAAAGCCGTCTATGAAGCAATGGATAAGTCGCCAATTCACCCATTGTCAATGCCGACTGCACGTGCGAAGGAAAATCTAAATGCCTTTCAAACGGTTTCTAATAGTGATCTTGATGAGGTAAAGCCAACAGCGAAATTTTGTCCAGATATTTCAGAGAATAATGTACATAAACAGTTGGCTGACTTTGTTGATGACTCGATTATTGATTACAAGAAGGACCGTGACTTTCCTGCAATTCCCGGTACATCTCAAATTTCACCCGCATTAGCGATTGGCAGTGTATCCATTCGACGGTGCTATGAATTTGCGAGAGCGAAAAGAGGGGAGGGCGCTAAAACTTGGATCAAAGAGTTAATCTGGAGAGATTTCTATCGTTCAGTTATGTGGCACTTTCCTTATGTAGCGCGAGGACAAGGGTTCCTTCCTGTCGATAAAAAAATACATTGGAATCGTTCTGAAGACGATTTCGAAAAGTGGTGCGCAGGTAGCACTGGAGTGCCGATTGTTGACTCAGCAATGAGACAGCTTTTAACGACGGGTTGGATGCACAATCGACTACGTATGGTTGTAGCGAGTTTTCTCTGTAAAAACCTTTGGATTGATTGGCGGTGGGGAGAACGTTTCTTTGCGCAACACTTGTACGACTTTGACTATGCCTCAAACAATGGTGGGTGGCAATGGAGTGCCTCCATTGGAACGGATGCTGCGCCTTATTTTCGCGTATTTAATCCAGTCTCACAAGCCGAACGCTTTGATCCGGACGCCGAGTTTATTCGTAAGTGGATAGAGCCTTTGCAGTCTTTACCTTCTAAAGCGATTCATCAGTTCGAGCAAAAGCCTTTACCGAACTATCCAAGCTGCATGGTAGACATTAAAGATAGCCGCAAGAAAGCCATTGAACAATTTAAGGTGGCTAAGGAGTCTGAGGATGACTAAATTGGTAGACGCAGCAACTGTTTTTTCACAAGACAATATTGTCGATAGATTCATTCAAGTTTATCAGTCGTTAAGTGCAAATAACCTCGAGATATTGCACGATATATACGCCGAAGACATTGAATTTATTGACCCAGTGCATCGAATCAGCGGTTTTGAAAATGTCTACCGTTATATGGAGACGATGTACAAGAATCTGCATCAATATCAAATCACCGTGCTTGACGTTGTCGATAATCAATCAACTGCCTTTCTAGACTGGTCATTGTCCTTTATCCATCCACGGTTGAATCGCGGTGAATGGGTAACTATTCCGGGTGCTACAAAGATATGTTTTGAGAAAAAAATTCATTATCACTGCGACTTTTATGATTTAGGAGCAATGATCTACGAAAATATTCCCCTGTACGGCGGTGTAACAAGAGCGATTAAAAGGCGCATAGCAAAATGACTCAGAAGAATAAAGTCGTTCTAATAACCGGAGCTACCTCAGGAATCGGAGAGAGCCTAGTTAGTAAGTTTATTCAAGAGGGATATTGTGTTCTTGGTATCGCGAGGAGCGTGGAGAAATTAAAGGAATTGCAAAGTAAGCAGGCAAACTTTGTAGGCTTAAACTTCGATATAACCAAAAAAGACAGTTGGTCTGAGATCGTTAAAGAGGTTGAGAGTATCGGAAAAATTCCATCAATCATTATTCTGAATGCAGGTACTTGCGAATATATGGATAAGGGAGACATTGACGAGGAACTGGTTCGTCGAGTTTTCGAAGTTAACTTTTTCGCCAATGTAATAGGCGCTAAGGTCCTGTTAAAAAGCTGGCGGACACAGCTCTCAAGTTTCGTTGTTACCAGTAGCTCAGCGTATTTTTTCCCGTTGCCGAGAGCAGAAGCGTACGGAGCTTCGAAAGCAGCTCTGAGCTACTTTTTTCGGACTCTTCGGTTAAGCTATCCAGAAATTGTTTTTACTATAGCTCATCCTGGTTTTGTTGAAACACCATTAACTGACAAGAATGATTTTTCTATGCCGATGAAGCTGACTGCAGATAAAGCTGCAAGTACGATGTACAGTTCAATTATAAAGGGGCGTAGAAAGAATGACTTTCCGTGGTTTTTTATTTTTATGCTCAAACTATTAGGGATGCTACCTGATGCACTTCAATACAAAATCGGCTCAAAATTGGTGAGAGAATAATGAAAAAAATCGCTGTGATAGGAAGTGGTATTTCTGGTTTAACGTGTGCGCATTATCTGCAAAATGATTTCGACGTTACTGTTTTTGAAAAGAATGACTATGTGGGGGGGCATACCGCGACAAAAACCGTCTCGGTCGCTGAGGGCGAGTTTGATATTGATACGGGGTTTATCGTCTTTAATGACTGGACGTATCCAAATTTCATTCGACTATTGAATTCGTTAGGTGTTGATTCGTTAGCGACAGATATGGGTTTTTCTGTAAGCTGTGAAAATAGCGGGTTGGAGTACAGTGGAACCTCTTTGGCGACGATGTTTGCACAAAAGAAGAATTGGTTTAGCTTAAAACATTGGCGGTTCATCAAAGATATCGTTAAGTTCAATAAAATATCGAAGGAACGTTTAGAGCAAGGTGAGCTACCTGAAGATTTAACGTTGGGAGAATATGTCAAGGAACTTAATATGTCGCAACGCTTCGTTGAACAGTACATCATTCCAATGGGTGCCGCTATTTGGTCAAGTGGCTTGGCCAAGATGTATGAATTTCCAGCGTTGTACTTTATCCGCTTTTTTAAAAATCATGGCCTATTAAACATTGAAGATAGACCTCAATGGTCAGTAATAAGAAATGGGTCCAAAAGTTATGTCAAAGCTTTGCTTGAACAATCGTCTTTTACAGTAAGGTGTACATCAAAAATTCAATCGGTTATTCCAGCTGAAGATAATATGTCTAATAGTTGGCTGATTAGACTGGATAATGGTGAAGAGTGTGAATTTGAACACGTGATATTTGCTTGCCATTCGGATGAAGCAATGGCTCTTTTACCTGAGCAAAAGTCTGACGCTCGAGATATTCTAAGTAAAATTTCCTACAGCAATAATGAAGTGGTTTTGCACACTGACCAGTCTCTACTTCCGACTTTACGGTCAACTTGGTCAAGTTGGAATTATAAAATTCGCTCAGGTCAGACGGAAACAGCGACGCTGTCTTATAGTATGAATATCTTGCAGCGATTGAATTGTCAGACGCAATTTATAGTGACTCTTAACGACACTAATGCAATTGCGGAAGAGAAAATTCTTGGTCAATATCAGTATGCTCATCCTGTTTACGATAAGGGAACATTGGAAGCTCAAGCCCAAAGAAACACAATCAATGGGAAGGATAATCTATGGTTCTGTGGGGCCTATTGGTATGCGGGTTTTCATGAAGATGGCGTACGAAGTGGGCTTGATGTTGTGAAAGCTCTAGGAGTTGACATTGAAATCCTTTAAGTCGTTTTCTGAGCATTCAATGTGCCATGGAGAAGTTTTTCATAAACGTTTTTCTCCGAAAAAGCATGCTTTTAAGTACAAGATGCACATGCCTATGATCAATTTACGACATAGAAGTGAAATTGCCAACCTTTCTCCTTTAGTTAGCTACAATGGCTTTAACATCTATTCCTTTCACGATGTGGACTACCTTTCACAATTTCAAATTGATGGAGAGGATCTGTATTCTAGAGCGTTAAGGGTCTGTCTCGCTCATTTAAAGCATCCGAGTGATGAGGATATAAACTGTCTTAGCCACAAGGATCCTTCAGTCGAGGTTTTAATGTTGAGTCAATGGCGCTTTTTAAACTGTGTCTTTAACCCAATCTCAGTGTACTACTTTATTTGTAATAATCGCTTGCTTTATGTCATGGCTGAAGTGAGTAATACGCCTTGGAATGAACGACATATTTACAGCTATGCGATCCCTAAAGATGATAATGCAACTTGGGAAGATGAAAAGAAATTTCATGTATCACCCTTTAATGATTTAAACATGAATTATCATTGGCAGTGCGCTTTTAGCGATAAACGAGTGAGTTTGAATCTTGCTCTAACTCGTAGTGCCGCTGTTGTATTTACCGCAAATTTTCACTACCAACGTGAACCTCTGAACTCCGACAGTTTTTATAGAGCAATTGCGAAGCAGCCGATGTTGAGCCTAAAAACAGTGGTGGGTATTTATTGGCAGGCTCTGAAGTTGTTCATCAAGCGTATACCCTTTTATAGTCACCCAAAATCTAAGATGGAGAAGACTGGTGAGTAATAGCCGATTGATAACTCATAAATTAAAAAATACATCGACGCAACCCAGTTTGGTTTCAAGACTGCTCGCAAAACGCATGGTTTTTGCTTTCATGCAACAGCTCAAGGTCGGGCAGCTAACGTTGCGAGAGCGTGGTCAGGAGTACCGTTTTGGTGGGTCGTCTGAAATTGTTGCAGAGATCGAAGTAAACGATGAACGGTTTTATTCAAAGCTTGTTAGCGGTGGCTCCATTGGTGCTGGAGAGGCCTACATAGAAGGGTGGTGGACTTCAACTGATGTGACCTCTGTGATTGAGCTTTTTTCAGCTAACCTCGCGGTAATCGATAGGATCGAAGCTTTGGTGGAATGGGTCAAACGTCCAATACGACCATTGTTGTCTTGGCTTAAAAGAAACACTAAAAGCAAGGCTAAGGCAAATATTGAAGCGCACTACGATTTAGGTAACGAGCTTTATTCGCGGTTTTTAGATCCAACGATGTTGTATTCGGCAGCCATTTACCCTAGCGAGAACGCATCGTTGCATGAAGCGTCACTGAACAAGTTGAAAGTAATTTGCGAATCACTCGATCTTTGTGCCTCGGATCATTTATTAGAAATTGGGACTGGTTGGGGTGGTTTGGCTGTTTATGCGGCAGAAAAATATGGATGCAAAGTGACAACGACAACCTTGTCGGAAGAGCAATTTGCTTACACAGAAGCTTTAGTAAAAGAGAAGGGCTTAGGTGATAAAATTACATTGCTAAAAAAGGACTATCGAGACTTAACTGGCAGCTACGACAAAATTGTTTCAATTGAGATGATCGAAGCCGTTGGGCATGAATATTTTCAGAGTTATTTTCAAATTTGTGATTCACTATTAAAAGAAAAGGGCAAACTGCTTATTCAGTCAATACTTATTGATCACGCTCGCTACGACCAATATCGACGCGGAGAAGACTTTATTCAAAAATATATCTTTCCTGGCGGAGCACTGCCAAGTCGCGAAATCATTGAGTCAATTACACAGCAACACACGCGTTTAAAAAGTACGTCATTTTTCTCATTTGGATACGATTATGCTAGAACCTTAGCTGATTGGAGGGCTCGCTTTAATAACGAGTGGAGTGAAATACGGCAGTTTGGTTACGATGAAAGATTTCGCCGAATGTGGAATTTCTACTTTCACTATTGTGAGGGAGGCTTTTGGCAAGATCGCATCGATGTCGCTCATTTTGTATTTCGCAAGGAGTGACAGGTGCACCATCGTTTCAAGCCGTCAAAACTTTTAAATAATTACATTGCTTTTCAGGTGGGCTGGTTGGCCTGTGCGTTTCTTCACAATAGCTATGCTGTTTTTATAGTGGCTGCACTATTGGTTTGGCTATATTTAGCCGAACCTTGGAGTAAAGTACGCATGGCATTGACCGTGCAAATCGCCGTAGCGGGGATTTCTATGGACACAATTCTTACTTATTTAGGCGTCTATGAATTCTCGTCATCATTGACCATTTTACCCATGTGGCTGTGTTTATTGTGGTTTCTGTTCGCTAGTACTTTGTCGGTCAGTTTAAGTTGGATGATGAATAGTAAGGTCTTATCGTTTCTAGGCGGCGTGGTTATTGGTCCTGTCGCTTACTGGGGCGGTGTACAGTTTGATGCATTCACCGTAAGAGATTCTACTGACTATTTTATCATTGCAATAGCTTGGGGACTGGCCATGAGCTTATTTGGGTTTTTGCACAGAACTCAGCCAAATAACCGAGTGATACTTAAGCATGTGGGAGACTAGAATGTTGAAACTATTGATGCTTAGCTTGCTTGTCTTCAGTGTGTCAAAAGTTGCTGCGATTCAAGGCGAGGAACGTTCATCGTCGGCGACTTATCGATGGTGGGGAATTAAAGTCTATGACGCTTATCTCCGTTTTACACCAGAGAACAGTAAGCCTGCTTATCAAGTCCGCCCACTTGAATTCAAAATTATATACGATATTGATATCGAACGTGATGAACTGATTGAAACAACGGTGGATGAATGGAATAACTTAGCCATTTCAAAAACGGATTTGTGTCAATCGCGGCAGGATTGGGTAAAGCTGCTCGAAAATATTTGGCCGAACCTGTCACAGGGCGATCAGTTAACCCTAAAAGTTGCAGAAAATGGATCAGCTACGTTTCTACATAATCAAAAAGAAATCGGAACGCTTCACGATCAGAATTTCGCCCCCTGTTTTTTGGCTATTTGGTTAGCTGAAGATACCTCGGCAAAAAGCTTACGTCGCGACTTGCTTCAACTCTCAAGGAGAGGGTAAATGTTAAGAAAACTGTTTCGATTTAAAGAAAAAGGTTCGTTCAAAGGAAATGCTTCAAAAACTAAATGTTTTTTTCGCATTTGTGTAATGTCTGTTTTAGCCGGGTTCTTGACGGGATGTGCCGTATCGATAGAAGATTATCAGGCGTCGCAACCAGCTTTTAAATTAGAAGAATTTTTCGAGGGTAAGCTGATCGCATGGGGTACATTTCAAGATCGGAGTGGAAAAGTTACTCGTCGATTCAAGGTAGATATGGAGGGGAGTTGGCAAGGATCTAAGGGAGTGCTTGATGAAGACTTTATTTACGATGATGGAGAGAAACAAAAAAGAATATGGTACCTTGAAAAGCTGTCCGAAGGGCGCTATCGCGGCACCGCGTCAGATGTGGTAGGGGAAGCCATAGGTGAAGTAGAAGGCTTCGCACTCAATTGGTCATATGATCTTTTGCTACCCGTCGACGATACAGAGTATCAACTTACCTTTAATGACTGGATGTATTTGCTTGATGAGCGCAGTGTCATCAACAAAGCGTCGGTCACTAAATTCGGAATTGAAGTTGGGCAAGTAACCTTATTCATACAAAAGCAATAAGTCCCGCATTAATAAGCCGTTAGCTTCTAGAAATCTTAATTAAACTTGCAAATCTTGAAGGGCACTGGCATCTTTGCGGGTAAAAGAATAAAAGTAAGGGATGTCCAATGACTCAAGCAACGCAAACCAGCTTAATTATGCGTGCGCTCAATACGATTGAGCGAATAGGAAATAAGCTTCCAGATCCTGCAATGATCTTTTTAATTGCTATGGTAATCATCTGGGGGCTGTCATTCTGGTTTTCTACCATAGACTTTTCTGCCATCGATCCGAGAACCGGTAAGGCGATCGTGATTAACAACCTCTTATCTGGAGACTCAATGGCGAGTTTTCTCTCTGGTATGGTCAAAACCTTTACTGGCTTTGCACCTTTAGGAGTTGTGTTGGTAGCTATGCTGGGTGTTGGTGTCGCTGAACACTCTGGATTCATTAATACTGGTTTAAAGCTGATGCTTAGAGTCACCCCTCAAGCTTTGCTTACGCCGTCGATCATTCTTATTGCCATCGTGAGTCACACCGCAACCGATGCTGGGTACGTATTAGTTATTCCGTTAGCTGGCATTATCTTTTATGCAATGGGTCGTCATCCAGTTGCGGGAATTGCAGCGGCTTTTGCCGGAGTGTCGGGAGGGTTTGGTGCTAACTTTATTCCATCGGGAATTGATCCGTTATTGCAAAGCTTTACTCAAAGTGGTGCTCAAATTATTCAGTCAGATATTCAGATCAATCCTTTAAACAATTGGTTTTTTACTTCTGCGTCGAGCCTATTTATCGTGTTAGTAGGCTGGTACATTACCGATAAAATAATTGAACCGAGACTAAAGTCAACGCCTGTTGAGACGGCTGAAGATGACAAACTACCAAGTTTCGATGATTTAACGCAAAAGGATCGACAGAGTTTTTGGATCGCGGCTGCGGTTATGATTGCTGGGTTGGGCATGTTGTTCTGGGCGGCGAGTTACTCAGATTCTCCGTTACGTTCACCAGAGGGCGATCTAACTCGTTTTACTGCACCATTAATGCAATCGATAGTCCCCTTAATATTTTTGTTATTTGTTATTCCTGGCACCGTATACGGCTTTCTTTCTGGGCAGTTTAAAAGCTCAAGAGATGTCATTAATGCCATGTCTAAGTCGATGAATTCCATGGCTTACTATATCGTCATGGCATTCTTCTGTGCCTTATTTATTGATGCATTTTATAAGTCAAATATTGGCGCTCTAATGGCAATTGAAGGCGCAGAGGTACTTAAGTCTGCTTCATTACCAAGTGGCGTGACCATTGTTGGTATAATTATACTAACCGGCATAGTGAATCTGTTTGTAGGTTCTAGCTCTGCAAAATGGGGATTATTGGCGCCTATATTTGTACCGATGCTAATGCAGCTGGGTATTTCCCCTGATTTGACTCAAGCAGCTTATCGCGTGGGCGACTCAACCACCAATATCATTACGCCACTAATGCCTTATTTTCCATTAGTTGTTGTGTATTGCCAGCGTTATGTGAAGTCAGTTGGAATCGGAACGCTTATTTCAATAATGTTACCCTACAGTATTGCGCTCTTGATCGGTTGGACTTTGTTCTTAATGCTTTACTGGTGGCTTGGTATTCCACTCGGGTTGCAAGCAAGTTATGGATACCCAGCTTAGATCGTAATTGCATTTAAGCATTATCGGATAATTGAAGGAGGGGTGGTGGTGATTAACAAGCGAAAGTTGGTAAACACGATTCATTGGGGTTGCAGAGTTTTTGCTCTCATGGTGATGGGAGTCACTGTCTCGTTAACAGCGAGTTGCAAAGATGAACAACTTAATACCCCACAAGTGACCGAGAGCAGTGGCTCAGGAAAGAATGTTAAATCACCAGGACCGGTGCAAAAATCTGCAATGACAGTTTATTCGATAAGGAGTCCTGACAAGCGCAACACGGTTCTCTCTTCTAGCCAAGTTCAAAGCGTGTTTGAGGCGTTGCACAAGCGACAATTGATTCGTGTGAAAATGATGCCTAACTTTGAATATCGTCTAGATATCCTATACTCAGGTAAAGCTGAAAATTGGGAGATATCTGACAGTGGTTTTGCAAGGCAGTTAAATGTTAATGATACGAACATTTACCGTATTGAGAACTTTGACGTGTTATGGGAAAAATTAAAACCTCAGAAGTAAGTATTCTTGAGTGGTGTATCGGTTAGGTACACTACGCGAGCTGAACAAAAAAGGCTGCATAGCAGCCTTTTTTATTAAAACTTAATCATTGATTAAGTCATATTGCTCTCTTAACACCTGAATAATTTCAGCTTTAGGATTCTCGGATAACGTTAAAGGTTTGCCGATGATTTTTTCTGCAATGTTAATATAGGTTTTTGATACTGCCATAAGCACACTTTCTGGTAACGCATTGTTTTCAGCTAATGCTTTTCGTTCATCCATTCGATCTTTATTCAATAAAATATCCGGATCACTAAAGTGATTTAACAGTAATTGCCGAAAGTCTTCTTTTGAGTTTTCAACAATTTTACCTTCTCGATAAGAAGGCCCGTCCCAAATACGAGATGAGTCTGGCGTTCCAACTTCATCCATATAAATTAATTTTTCATTACCGCTCGCGTCATTAACATATCCAAATTCAAATTTCGTATCAACGAACACCTGATCGATATTTTCGAGTGCTTGACTGATAACCTGAAATCCTTCTTTTAATAATTTCTCATAAAGCTCGACGTCACCCTCACGACTAAATTGGAAAGCGGCGTAGTTATCTAGGATATTTTGACGAGAAATGTTCACGTCGTCGGCTTCTGGCACCCCTGGAATACCCTTCAAAATACCTTTTGTTGAAGGAGTCATAAGTAGTTCGGGTAACTTTTGATCTTTTTGTAAGCCATCAGGGAGTTGAATTCCACAGAATTCGCGTTCACCTTTTTCGTACGCTCGCCACATAGAACCGGTGATGTATTGCCGACAAATGGCTTCGATATAAATTGGCTTAGCTTTTTGAACAATCCAAACAAAGGGATGTGGAATATCAAGTATGTGGCTATCGGCAAGCCCCTGATCTTTAAATAAACTGAACCAATGATTGCTGATGGCATTTAATGCAGCACCTTTACCGGGGACTCCGTTGAGTCCACCTTCACCATGCCAGATACAATCAAAAGCTGAAATACGGTCGCTGATTACCATGATGGCTAATGGCGCATCTGGAGCAACGTCATAACCTTTCTCTTTGATCAATCGTGCACTATCGTTTTCGGATAGCCAATAAACGGAGCGGACTTTACCGCTGTGTACTGGACGATTAGTTCGGATCGGTAGGTCATCATTTACCGCTAAAACAGTGTCTGCAATACTCATGAGGTTTGCCTGTGAGTTAAGTTGAATTCTGTGCCAAATCAAGGCGCGATAATACCAGAAAATACTAGGCGATACAGCAAACTTGAATGAGCCTAACCTCGTTCTATTGAGCGTTAACTTCAGTAAGGCGGGGGTGCTTATGGTTAATCGTCAGGAGGAGTAGCGATAGGCTCTTCGGACTTTTTGTTTTTATTGGCAATCGCCTTTTCTTCATCTAATAAACGCTGATTTTCAGCAATAACCTCCTGTTCATCGGTTTCGCTGAACCCTAACCGACCAACTCCGGGTAATTCAAGTGCTAAGTCGAAAACATCTAACTCAAAGTTAAGTCCTAAAATATTTAACTCAAGCCCTTCTTGTATTCCAGCAGTAACGCCGAGTAGACCCCAAAGACTAAATTGCACGCCTTGTCCACTAGGAGACATTCCGACAACATCGGCTACGTCGCGATAATCTTTGCCGATTGCGGTTGAAGGCAGATCCAGTTTTAATTCCGGAACGGCACGAGCAATAAACGCGGTAAAGGTATTACTATTGGGGCCAGGCCACGCATGATACTCCGTTTTGTAGGGGTAGTCTGCTACTGCCTGTTCAATTTTATTGATGAGCTCTTCAACCTGTTCTCCGCGTTTATCTAGGAGCAGCTGTGGTTGGCTTCCCCACCAATCACGATCGGGATTACCTTGGCGAACAACGAGGGCGGTTGGGCCTCGACGTAAACGCCATCCAATGATCTCGTAGCTGGTGTACTCTTTTGCGTTAGCTCTTTTGGTACTGATCCAGGTATGAATGGCCAACGCTTGTTTAGCGCCTTTGGTCCGCGCACCAAAAACTTGAATGATCGCTGGCGAGTAGAGGTGCGGTGGAGGGGAAAGTTTACCCGCTGTGACGCTTTGATTTGTGTTGGGTGAAGACTGGCAGCCACTTAGAAGAATTAAGATGAAGACCAGAATAGTGCTGTGTTTCAATTGCAAGACTCGGTTGCGCAAGGTTGGCTTATTACACCAGACCCTGCGCTATGAGGGAAGAGGTTAGTTTAAAAACCAGTTCAACACTGGCCCAAACGTGCCGGTGAACTTAAGCGGTTGAGTGGTGATTGCCAAGCAAATGCAATCGCTTGTTGCAATGGGTGCATGCTCATCAAGCGCACTTTTACAGACATAGTCACCGCGTTTATATTCACCCGTGTCATCGGCAAAGGAGCCTTTAAGTACGAGGGTGTACTCTTTATCTCGGTGAGTATGTTGTGGGACTTTCATACCTTTTTTGAAATAAATCAGTTTTGCCTCGTGACCATCGTCAGATATGGGCAGTAAGATTTCAGCGAAGCGCTTGGTGCGCCAATGCCAGTTGAGTTTATCATTGCTACCGCGGGTGAGAATGCGTTCTATCAGAGCGGAATAGTCATTATCACGTGGTTGACTAATGGTTGGCTCAGCATGAATTCGACTCATAATATTGGCAAAAGCATCGCTGCTGACGGGAGTGTCAGGCATTGATTCTAAAGCTTGTCCACCAAGTTGCTCGAATTGATCGACGGCATGTTGGCAATGCTCACAGACTTTACAGTGCAGTTTCACCATTAAACGGCTTAAACCACTGATGCGACCCGCAGAATACTGCAATAGTGTTTCTGAATTTGGGTGATGATTACAACTCATTGATCACCTCTCATAAGTTTGTTCAAGTTGTTGATTGCGCTGCGAATTCGACCTTTTACGGTACCTAGCGTTATGTTTAGGGCATCCGCCGCCTTTTGATGGCTCAATTCTTCGAAGTAGACTTTAGTAATAACCTCCACTTGTTCTGGTGGTAGCTGTGGTAAGAAGTCTTTAATTTCATCGCCAATGACCGTGGAGAACTGATTGCCAGACTCTACTGCGATGTCTTCTGAAATCATTTCTGTAGTCGTTACTTGGCGATTCGACTTGCGAAAGTAATCGAGCTTTTTATTTCGAGCAATGGTGTAGATCCAAGTTGAAACCTGACCTTTGTTCGCTTCAAAGTAGTCTGCGTAGCGCCAGACACTGATGAAGGTTTCTTGCATCAGCTCTTCAGCCTCTTGCACATTAAGGCCTTGTTTCAGAAGAAATGTTTTAATTTTTGGAGCAAAGTGTTGAAACAAGCGTTGAAAGGCCATCTGATTGCCATTCTTAGCAACATCGATAAGGCAGCTGATCCAGAAATCATTTTGCTGCTGGGGAGATGTTTCCTGTTTGGATGCTTTCAATCCGAGGTCTCTGCTTCGAAAGTGATTGATTGCTACTACATTAGACATATTTAAGCCACATGTAAATCGTTGTTTTACCAAGGATTCCTGAGACCGGTCTTTCGATCTCAGGAAAGTTTTTAATTGCCTGGTAGGTTATACGCCGAAATCATCTAAAAGGATCACACCAAATGGCGTTGCTGCATCACCTTCATTAGGCCGTGCTGCATCTCTTGCAATAACGGTGTAGAGCCCACTCGCCGATAAGGTTACCGATAATGGTCCAATTGCGGTGGTTTTGGTGCCTGTCGCCGTTACCGTAATATCGTAATCTCCGGCGGGAAGAGAGAGGAAGCCATCGGTGGTCGCCTTGAATTCAAAACCACTGATTGCAGGGTCTAAGTTAGTTATGTCGGCTCCTTGAGCGGTGACATAAATGTCGACGGTTCCAGCGGATGGAGCGCCATGAATGACCTGTATTTTGGTCTCCGTTGCAACACGACGTCGGTCACTATTTAGAACTAACGCTTCAATTGAATCCAGGTCATTAACGGCGAGAACGCTGTAAGTTGCTCCTTGCTCTAGTGTTAAGTCAGCATTGATTACCGGGGTGGTGGTGCCTGTTGCCGCTACTTTCACGTTGTAGGTAGCCGGATCAACGCTAACGAACCCGGTCGCATCTGGGTAAGCAAGGTTCGACACTAATGGGGTTTGACCGTCGTTTACAATCACATCAACTGCTGGAGCGTTCGGTGAGGCATGTACGACCCTCAAATCGGCTGGCGCAGCGCTGTCTTGAATGACTAATGAACCAGAAGCCGTCGCAACGAGTAAATTGATGGGAGCATCTCCGGTTAGTGTGTTCTCAATTGCTGCGATCGTCAGATCCATGCCGTCTGTAAGAGCGATGGTGCCTGAGTCAAAAACCACCGTTGCTGGATCCCCTGCGAGAGTCACGCGAACCTGATAATCACCTGCTGGGGCTTCAACGGGGCCGAGTGATCCTTGAAATTCAAAAGTACCCAGAGCTGCTTCAGTGGCTAAATCTGCACCGGGTGCAGTCACATAGACATCGACCATTGGAGCATCAGGTGCAGCGTGGACGACTTGAGCTCGAAAGTTGCCGCTACTGACGGCCGTCGTTGATCGAGTAACGACTAGCGCATCTATGTCGCTCACAGAGTCGATGGCTAAAACGCTGTACAAGAGATCTTCACTTAATGTTAAGTCGACCGGCCCGATAACGCTCGGAGTCGTGCCGTCTGGAAGAATGCCTTGCACATCGACGTTTAAAGTGCCCGCAGGAACATCAAGGCGCTCACTTGCCGTTGCATAGTCAAAATCTTCTAACAGAAGAGAGCCTCCAGCATAAACGTCTACCATAGGGGCGTCCGGCGAGGTATGGAGCACTTGGACTTTGGCCATTGGTGTCGGTGTTTCGGTTGCGTTATCATTGTCGTCGTCGAAAATGTCGCACGCTTGCAACATAAAAAGACTCGATGCCATTAAAAGGAAGCGCGAGAGATTCTTGATTGGCTTGTTCATGATTTTTTCCCTTTGTTTAAGAAACCTGACTTGCATTTACGAGCGCTTATACAACTTGGAGCTTTTGTGGAAAAAAATTCTAGAGAAATCACTTCAGATCAAGAAGGTGTTCATGGCGATCTTCTTTATCTTGTTGAAAAATATGTGAATAATCACTATTTAAAACCTATACAAAACCATAACAAAGAAGCTTTTGTTAATATCTTGTCGATTATACAAGATGATGAAGAACTACCCATTTTAGACTCCTGTTGTGGAACCGGAATGAGCAGCTTTAAACTTGCCGAGCGCTTCCCTGAGCGGAGAGTTATTGGGATTGATCAGTCTGCGAAACGACTGTCTAAACAGGCGTCAAAAAACGAGCAAGTCGTGTTGGTTAGGGCCAATTGTGAAGATCTATGGCGTCTGTTTGTACAACATGACATTAAGTTTTACCGGCACTGCATTTTCTATCCAAATCCGTGGCCAAAGTCGGAGCATTTAAAGCGCCGATGGCATGGGCATCCGGTGTTCCCTGTGCTAAAGCAATTGAGTGAGCAAATAGAAGTGCGGAGTAATTGGCGTACTTATGTGGAGGAATTTGCCATCGCTTGGCAAGCGTTAACTTCGAACACAGGAGATTTAATGGAGTTTCGAGCGACCGAAAACATGACCTTATTTGAGAAGAAGTATCAAGAAAGTGGACAGCCGCTGTATCGATTTGAAGCGAAGAGCTAAAGCGCCGGCTAAGAGGCCATTCCAAACCACTTAAATCCGAATAGTTTGTCCGTCAGAATATCGGTGTTTACCTCAATGGCCGACGAAGGCAAACTTTGCAGAACCTCTAAAGGAGCGCCATTTTCGTCGCTGGGCGTTTCAGACAAATCAATAATTTTGGATTGCTCCAAGTCAATGCCATAGTTATTTCTTACCAGAGCAACTTTGGGTCGTAAACGCGCTTTTTCTTTTTGCTCGAGTACAATGCCGATCGAATGATCAGAAAGTTCGACTAAGCTACCCGTTGGGTAGATCCCTATGGCTTGAATGTAGGCTTCGATGATTTCTCGTTGGAATAAAATTCCTCGGTTGTGGTAGAGATCGGCGACGGCTTCTACTGGAGTGAGTGCCTCAACGCCCGGGCGTGGATTAATCATCTGTTCGTAATAGTCGGCCAGTCCGGCTATTCGAGCTAAGAAAGGGATTCGATTGCCAATAAGTCCTCGAGGATAACCTGAACCATTATTTCGTTCACAATAATTACTGATTATGAATTTAATTTGCCCATTGACGGCACCCATGTATTCAAGCTCTTCAAGGGTTTTTTCAATATGTTGTTTGTAAGCTTCTTGTTCACTTTCTTCTAGTTCACCTATGTGTAACTCTCGAGGTAGCTTAGATTTTCCGATTGAAGAGAGTATGAGCGCTGCACCCACATCATTAAGGTCTTTTCTCGATAAGCCAAGATGTCGCGCAAAGACTAGCCCCCATACAGAGGCGCGAATTGAGCTTTCGAATAAATGGGCATTTTCTTGCCGTATCCGACACATCCAGATGAGCGCATCCGGATTTCGAATCACTGAGTCGACCATCTTACGAATGGATTTCTCAACTTGATTTATTTGAATAGGCTCGCCGCTTTCGATCAGAGACATCGCGTTTGAAACCGTTGCAGTAACGTTGTTATAAATCTTTTCAGCGGTTTTTAGTTCTTTTTTAATTGGTGTCGTAACTTGGTAGTTTTCAGCTCGAGACTTCATTCGAGCCTTTTCATTCATTAGCTTTTCAGTTTTTGGATCAAGGGTTCCTTTCGGTCCAACCGCGGGCTTAGAATGCTTAATAGCACTGCCATCCATCTTACTTAAGATGGTATCGATATACACATGGTTGCAGTACTGAGCTAACAGATTGATTTCGTCTTGCTTGGTAACGTAGAAACCTTGAATGGGGAAAGGGGTCTTAACCCAGGGTACATCTAGGCGAGAAACATACATTCCTATCTCTAGGTTAGAAACGGAGATTTGTTGTGTCTTTAAGTGCATGCTTCTTAGCCTATGCCAAACAGTGGTTCATATACTTCGTCAACCTTTCATCTCAACGATGACTCTAGCCGAGTCTGGAGAAATTAGCTTGGCAATCCATTTAGCGCCTTATTTGATTTGACGAACCTCTCATCAATTATCGGCAATATAACCAAATTTTCAAGTATAAATAACGACTTAGTTCTCGTTTTTATCTCGTAATCAGTGTTTATCTCAAGCAAATTCGACTTTCGTCGTTACTAATCGGAAAGAGGGATGAAATGTAGGTATTCACTCCAGCCTCCCGGATAGAGTAAAAGTTCGTGCGAGTCAGCCAGCAATGCCGACAGCAAATTCACTATCGCTGTAACGCCTGAGCCACAAAAGTGAATAGGAGGAGGGTTTTGAGCCGTCGATTGCCAGCGTTGTTGATGCCAAACCACCGGACGAAACGCCCCGTTTTCATCAAAACTGTCTAGCCATGGGAAGTTTACGGCTCCTTTGATGGTGCCCGCCACAGGGTCTATTGGCTCGGATTCGCCTCGATACCGTATAGCTTCCCGCGCATCGATCAGTGTTGATTGTGCTGTTGCTAACCTTGTTCGATCAATTAAACGGATTGGGACGGGGGTTGCACTTAAAGGGTCGTTGCTGGTCAAGAACGATTCTGGCTCAATTGATTCTGGTTCAATTAATTCTGGCTCACTTGCACTAGACCTGGGTAAGTTTGGATTAAACCCACCCCAGAGTATTCGACTTCTGTGAAAGCCTGCGAGTTTAAAAATTAGCCAAGCTCGACCAGCAAATGCATATTTCCCATCATCGTAAAAGACTAAGCGGCTGTCTTTGGTAAGATTTAATCGAGTTGCCAAGTGCTCAACCTGATTTTGACTGGGCCATGGATGACGACTACTTTTCTCGAACAGTGGAGCGCTGAGATCTTCTTCTAAATGTAAATAGCGCGCGCCTGGCCAGTGACTTTCTTCATAGAACTCGCGAGACTTTGCCGGTCGGTTGGCGACCGCTAGGGAGAAACGGCAGTCGAATATAAAAGGGGCCTTGTCTTGAAGGCAAAGTTCATGCAATACGGTCGGTGAAATAAATAGTTCGTTAAGTTCCATTGGGGTTACTTCACTCCTAATTAATTTACTTCATAAACTCGGCTGTCGCTTCAAAGATTAAGCGCTCAGCCGTCGTTGGTTGAGTAATTTCCAGTTTGGCAGCATGTAAGTGTAGCTGCTTATCCGACACTTGAAGGGGGGGAATGAAACGACCGAAAGCTCCAGGATCCGGCGTCGCGTAAAGTTCACAGCCAACAATGGGAAGCCCCAGTAATGCACAATGAATACGGAGTTGATGTGAGCGTCCAGTGATTGGATGAAGTTCTACTAATGTATGGTTTTCGCGGTTTTCTGCCACGATTAATTGGGTGAGACACGGTTTTCCTGTGTTCCAATCTAGCTTTTGGAGTGGCCGACGAGGCCAATCACTGGCAATCGGATAATGCACTTCAATGTAGTTTTGCTTTGGTCGACCCTGCACGAGAGCAAAGTAAGTTTTATTGATGTGGCGGTTTTGAAACTGCTGGCTAATTAGTGACTGGGCGCGCCGCGTACGTGCAAAGACAATCAATCCTGAGGTATTGGTGTCGAGTCGATGGACAACATAAATCGGCGGCATTTCATTCTGTAACCAATGATAGAGATTGTGAGGAAAATGAGGATTCTTGCCTGGAACACTGGGCATGCCCGCCGGTTTGTTGATCACCACCAAGTCGTCATCAAGATAATGAATGAATCTATCAAGTGATAGAGAGATCAAAACTGGCGCCCGATTGCGTGTAGTAAGAGAGAGGATACTTTAGATTGAATTAAACACCGACTTGCTATGGCATCTGTGGCGATCACGCTAAGCCTCCGCGACGACGATGGCTCGTGTTGGGCCAGGATGTCCTTCGACGGTTTTGAGAGGATCATTTGGATCCATGTAGTCGGCAAGTGAGTGGAAGGTCATCCACTCGGTTGCTCGCTGCTCATCGAGAGAGGTTCGGTTGAGGTCGACCGTTCGTACATTTTTAAACCCGCATCTTGTCAGCCAATGCTCCAAAGCAAGGGCCGAAGGTAAAAACCACACGTTGCGCATTTGCGCATAACGACCTGATGGAACGAACACGGTGTCTTTGTCGCCATCGACGACCAATGTCTCTAATACGATTTCTCCGCCAGGCCTTAGTAAGCGCTTCAGGTGTTGAATATGCTCAATGGGTGATTTTCGGTGATATAAAACACCCATAGAAAAAACCGTATCGAAGCCTTGTTTACCCATATCTTCTGGCATGTACTCGACACCGACCGGAAGCAAGTGCACGGGCCGTTGCCCGGCATAATGTTTGATGGATTGGAATTGCATGAGAAACTTTTGCGATGGATCAATACCTATAACCAAGCGAGCGCCAGCGCCATGCATTCGCCAGCAATGATAGCCATTGCCACATCCAACATCGAGGACTAAACGATTTTCGAGAGGTGAAATATGGGGTTTCAGTCGATCCCATTTCCAGTCCGATCGCCACTCAGTATCAATGTTTAATCCGAACAAATTGAAAGGACCTTTTCGCCAAGGGTGCAGCGGCATTAACAGCTTTTTGAGTAAGCTTCGTTCTACGTCGCTACAATCTGATACTTGGCCGATCGATACGGAGCCGTTAAAGTCGAATTTACTCGGTGTAATTTCGGGTAATTCTTGTTGTAGTTCGAGCCACTCGTTTAATTCACCGTGCGTATAATCTTCAAAGCGTCGTTCTAGGGCTGAGCGGAGATCGTTTGTCCAAAAATGTAACCGAGTTGACGCTAAGTCTTGGAAAAGTTCATCGAGGTTGATCATAGAGGTTACTTATTTTATCGCCAGTATCGAGCAGAAATTAAATTGTTGATGCCATACTTCACTCACTTTGAACCCGGCATTTTTTAATCTTAGATGATGGGTTTCTAAGGTTTCTGGTACCAGCACATTTTCTAGAGCCGTTCGTTTTTGGCTAATTTCTAAATCACTGTAGCCATTAGCTCGTTTGAAGTCATGATGTAACTTAATGAGCAGTTCATTGACAGCGGGATCTGAAGCAACAATTTTTTCAGACAAAATCAAAGCGCCTCCCGGTTCCAGTCCGTCATAGATATGTTCAATAATCGCTTGGCGTTCACTTTGTTCAATGAATTGTAAGGTAAAGTTTAAGACGACCATCGAAGCTTGTGAAATGGTGGTTTCTTGAATATTTTGACAATGGATCTGAATGGGGTTTTTGTGGCGATAGCCTTCAATGAACAGGCGGCAACGCTCAACCATGGCTGAAGAATTATCGATGCCGATAATTGGTATATTTGTGTGTTGGCTTCCACGACTCATGGCGAGAGCTGCAGCTCCAAGGCTGCAACCAAGATCATAAGCTTGCGTATTGGGTTGTATAAATTTTTGCGCTAAACCAGCAATTCCAGAGATGATAAAGCTGTACCCTGGAACCGACCGCTGAATCATATCAGGAAACACCGCAGCAACCTGCTCGTCAAAGCGAAAGGGTGAAGTAGTGCCGGGAGCGGTGAAAATATTATCGCGTCCACTATCTTTAGGCTTGCCTGGTCCAGGCTTAGTTGATTCAGAAGTCATGATTTTTTCGGCGTTAGTAAACAGACGCTAAGATAGCAAAAATTGACTCAATTTGGCAGTATTTAATGTTATTTTGAGCCCTGTGACAGGAGTTTCTGAAACGGTTGGTTTCAGCTCTTGTTTCTGCGACAATTCAGTTTAAAATAGCGATAAAATTTAACCGAGATTAGTATTTCATGAAGTTCCTTGTCGTTGATGATTTTTCAACCATGCGCCGTATTATCAAAAACTTGCTCCGTGATGTTGGGTATGACAACGTTGTTGAGGCCGAAGACGGCAAGCAAGCATTGAACCTTTTGAAGTCGGGTAACATTGACTTTGTCATCACTGATTGGAATATGCCAAACATGACGGGCATCGAGTTGTTGGTCGAAATTCGTAAACAGTACGGTTTTGACGACCTACCGGTGTTAATGGTAACGGCAGAGTCGCGCAAGGAGCAGATTGTTCAAGCCGCTCAAGCGGGCGTCAATGGATACATCGTTAAGCCGTTTAATGCCACCACTCTAAAAGAAAAACTCGACAAAATTTTAAACCGAAATACCGTAGGAGCTTGAGATAGAGTTGGATTTTTAGTGATGTAGCTTATGCGTTCCGCATGGGTCATCAACTGTTTGTATAAGCTGAGCTTGATTATCCATCCCAGTGCACGAATATCCATCCCAGTGCACGAATATCCATCCCAGCGCACGAATATTCATCATAATGCTCGAGTTCGTTCTTAGTTAAGAAATTCGTCTATTGCATACAGGGATTCTTCATCGTCAATATGAGACTCGAACAGAATATTCCCTGATCCTTTTCAATCAAAGATTAATTTTTAGAGCATAAAAAATAGTCAAAGTTAAGTCTTCGGTGTGAAGCTTTTGTGACAGTTTTGATGCCGATATTGCTAATTACCCATACTATCTCTTTGATTTGAAAAAGAAATCGTATTTATTACAACTCAATGACAACCTGTCTTTGCTCCCAAAGCGCTTGGCGACTATTTCAATGCTATCTAAACTTAAGATTGTGAGAGCTTTGCGCTTGTTGAGATGACTATACGAGCGGTTGACTAAACGAGAGCCTAGTTGAGTGAACCGGAGTCAGATGAACCGGAGTCAGATGAATCGGAGTCAGATGAATCGAGCTAATGAATCGATGGTGTAGCCTTTTATTCTTTCAATCTTTCACACCGTCACTTGGTCGCAGAGAACTTTGTTGAAATACCTTTGGCGGGTTGAAATACCCGTGGTGGGTTGAAATACCTGTGGTGGGTTGAAATAGCTGTAGTGTGTTGAATTGAGGTTTCCTCTTACCTTTGGAGTATCGATAGCAGTAGTAGATAGGGGAATTTGAAAATGAAGAGAATGGTCAATCAAATCATTGGTGCCTTGCTTGCGAGCGCTTCTTCTTCAATAACTGTGTCTAGTGAGCTAACTTCCAAGTCTGTCGAAATAGTCATTGAAAACCAACAAAGACCCTCCGGTGAATTACATCAGAAAACCTCAAAAACTTGGCAGCAGTATTTTTTATCGACGAATCAACTGTCCGTTGATTCAATCAATATTTCCGAGCAATTTAATCGTCCGATCGTTGTTTTATCCCCTCATCAACAGCAAGCATTAGAAGCGCGTGAGAAACTTCTACACACCTTTATACTACCTGTCGAAAAGTCGACTGATGATTGGTGGCGTCGTTATCAGCAAGGCTTAATATATTCATCGTCACACTTAGGTTTTTCAGTTAAGCAGCCCGATAACTTAAATCTACCTTGTGTTGTTTCGGTCGGAGAGGGATATCAAGAGTTAGTGGCTCATGGTGGAGTGTTCAATCAGCTCACTCGCTATAACTACCATCCATTTCAGAACCTAGAGCGTGACTACCAAGAAATGGTTCTGTGGCATGAAGTTGGACATTGTTTTGAAACCTATGGTGGCGTACTAGGAGAGGTATATGCTGATTTGTTTGCTGTATTAGCGCGATCACAAAAAATACCAACAACTAAGGCTTTGCAACAACAAATTCGGATGCGGCGGCAAGAGTTTTTTGATGGTGACGCGCTGCATTACTCGTCTGAATTTTTAACCTACTTGCAACCAGCTATCCGCTCCCTAAGACTGGATTCAATGACTGACATGCCGACGCTTGTGCATTTACTCGTTGCTGATACTTTAAGACATATGAAACCGAGTGCGCGCTGGGAGAAGTGGGCCGATTGGAGCCAAGATAAACTTGCCGTCAAGTACACTGATATTTTGCTAAGAAAGCTGAAACATCCTCTTTCCGACAGAGAAGAGGCGATTTATGACCAATTAATTGCGGTGAGAGAGCAATTGAAGACGGATCTATCAAGCCGCGCTCTTGCTGTTAATCAACAACAGGCGACTCCGGTTTATTTGCAGCAAATCATTTCGGATATGGTTTATATCCGAGCGAGTCGAAATGATCTATTTAATGAGCTTCAAGTTGTCGAGCTTCGATCGGATGTTGAGCAATTAGCCATAGCTCTCGGAGAACCCGCTCTGGCGCGCTCCGAGCTGTCAAATGACCTATGGCTTGTGAGCGAGCAAAAGAAGCTTAGCACTCAGCAAGAATCGTCTAGGTATGTGACTAGTCCAGAGATTCCTTAAGCATTTTTTCGAGTTGGCTGACATCGAGAGCGTCTTTTTTACCGTCAGCAAAAATAAAGGCTTGATGGTTGCCTAGTAGCTCGACACGGTTATCGAATATTTTCAGTGCAGAGCCTTCTGGCAAGCCGACGACTTTAGAGTCAGGGTTAACCAGCAAAAACTCATTGATCCGTTGTTCGCGAGTTTCACCATTAAATCCAGGCGGATGTTGATCTATATAGTGTGGATTGATTTGGAAAGGTACTAGATGTAACGCATGGAAAGAGGGAGGTTGAACAATCGGCATATCGTTCGTCGTTTTAATATTTGGAGCCGCAATATTTGATCCGGCGCTCCAACCAATATAGGGAACGCCCGCAATCACAGCATCACGAATTAAACCTAATAATTCAAACTGGTAAAGTTGATGGAGTAAGTGAAATGTGTTTCCTCCACCGACCATGATTGCTTTGGCCTTCTTGATGGCTGTTGCAGGATCTTCGCTGTGGTGAAGTGCGGTAACTTTTATGTCACTGGCTTGCAGGGCTTGTTGGACCATATCGTGGTATTGATCATAGTCGATGCTGACCCCTGCGAAGGGAATAAAGAGAATTTCGTCGTTTGAACTGAAATCACACTCCTTTAAAAAGGCCTTAATTTGCAGTTGTGCTGTTTCGAGGTAACCGCTTTGTCCTTCTCTTGAACTGCTTAGTAATAATAATTGCCGCATAGATCGCATATTCGTCCATTCACTCTACAAAATTTCCTAAATTTTAACGTATTTTAAACCCAGTTCGAATTGAAGAATGTGTTCTTTTCTCCAATATGTTAAATTGTCGGCGTTTTTAGCCAGTTAATAAAGAGTTGCTATGAAGGTTTATCAAAACGTTTTGGAAATGATCGGAAATACTCCGTTGGTTCGAGTCAGCCATCTAGACACTGGTCCTTGCGAGTTGTATTTAAAGCTTGAGCTGATGAATCCTGGAAACTCGATTAAAGATCGCATTGCTTTAAAAATGATTGAAACGGCCGAAAAAGCAGGCAAGATTAAGCCCGGAGACACGCTCGTTGAGGCAACGGCAGGAAACACCGGCTTGGGTCTGGCTTTGGTCGCTGCGCAAAAGGGTTATCGATTAATCATCGTCATGCCAGATAAAATGAGTATGGAAAAAGAGTACAACGTTCGTGCGATGGGCGCGGATGTGATTCGCACGCGTTCAGATGTGGTAAAAGGCCATCCTGAGTATTATCAAGAAGTGGCAGAGCGAATTGCCAAAGAAGAAGGCGCTTTTTATATCAACCAGTTTTCTAATGACGCTAACTGGCAAGCGCACTTTGAGACTACTGGCCCTGAAATTTGGCGTGATTTGAATGGACAAGTCGACGCTTTCGTTTGTGGCGTTGGTTCTGGCGGAACATTAACTGGCGTTGGACGGTATTTAAAACAACAAAACCCAAAGGTCGAAATGGTCTTAGCTGACCCGGAAGGATCGGTTCTTACCCACTACCATGAAACCGGTGAAATGACGGAAGCTGGAAGCTGGGTGGTCGAAGGAATTGGCGAAGACTTTATTCCTGACATCTGTGATATGAGCTTGCTTGATAAGGCCTACACCGTAAGCGATAAAGAAGCACTGTCGGTTGCGAGAGACATTTTATTGAAAGAAGGGGTGATGTGTGGTTCTTCTAGCGGCACTTTGATTGCTGCGGCTCTTCAGTACTGTCGTGAGCAGACAGAGAAGAAGCGAGTCGTTACCTTGGCGTGTGATACCGGAAATCGATATCTATCAAAAATGTACAATGACGACTGGATGAAGCAAAACCAATACATTTAAGAATTATTGAAATTAATTACGAGAGTTAACGTTATGTCCGATCATAAAGATTTAAGTTTTGACACCCGTGTTATTCATGCGGGGCAGGCGCCAGATCCGACGACTGGCGCAGTTATGCCTCCAATCTACCAAACATCTACCTATGTTCAACGAAGCCCGGGTGAACATACGGGGTTTGAATATTCAAGAACACAAAACCCAACTCGATTTGCTTATGAGCGATGTGTTGCCGATCTTGAGAATGGCAGTCGAGGTTTTGCTTTCGCATCGGGTATGGCTGCAACGGCGACCATACTAGAGTTATTAGACGCAGGTGATCATGTTATAGCGATGGACGATCTTTATGGTGGAACGTTTCGCCTGTTTGATAAAGTTCGAAAGCGTACCGCTAATCTCGATTTTTCATTTGTTGATTTAAGTGACTTATCTAATTTAGAGAGTGCGTTAAAGCCGAATACAAAAATGATTTGGGTTGAAACGCCAACCAACCCGATGCTAAAAGTTGTTGACTTAAAAAAGATTGCTGAGTTTGCTAAAAAACATAAGTTAATAGCGGTCGCAGATAATACATTCGCTACACCTTACAATCAGCAACCACTAAACTTTGGTTTCGATCTGGTTATGCACTCGGCAACTAAGTACATCAATGGGCATTCTGATATGGTCGGCGGTTTGGCAGTGGTTGGGGATAACGCTGAATTAGCGGAACAAATGGCATTTTTACAAAATTCAGCGGGAGCCGTACAAGGACCTTTTGACTCATATTTAGCATTAAGAGGGCTAAAGACTCTTGCGCTACGAATGGAAAGGCACAATGAAAGCGGTTTAAGAATAGCTAATTGGCTTGAAGCACATCCGCAAATCGAACGTGTTTTTTATCCTGGGCTTACTTCTCATCCGCAGCATGAATTAGCAACGACACAAATGAAAGGCTGGGGTGGGATGATTTCAGTTCAGGTCAAAGGCGGCTTAAAGAAAGCCCGTTCTTTTATGGAAAACTTGAAAATATTTGCTTTGGCTGAAAGCTTGGGAGGCGTAGAAAGCTTGGTTAACCATCCAGCGATAATGACGCATGCCTCGGTTCCAGAAAAAACTCGTAATCAATTGGGCATTACTGACGCTCTGGTACGTTTGTCTGTTGGTATAGAAGATCCTGAAGATTTGATGAGAGATATTGATCAAGCGTTACGATAAATTAGTCTAACTTTTGTATCAACGTAATACCAAATGATCGCGAACTCAGTCTTCGCGATCAAATTTTAGTAAATTAGCAGGCGAGTATTGATCCGTTAAAACTTCTTGATCGTCGTTCCAATCTTGCTCAGTTGAAAAACGGTTGTAAATCCACTGAGTATTGACGCCGTAAACTTGCAATGCATCCGACAAGGCATCAGCATTGTTTTCAATTTCTTCTAACTCTTTTAGCGAACCATTTGCTGTCGCTAATACGATTCGATTTCCAGTATGCTTCCGTTTTAGATTGTAAAAGGTTCCAAAAACCGACTGGTAAGTGGCTGACTCATAAGCATACAGTTTACTTTCGCTAAATGTATTTGCGGTGACGATTCCATTGGGGCTAAGTACGGCTTTAACTTCTTGTAAAAATTCCTGAGTCATCAAGTGTTCCGGTATATAGTCACCGTTGAATGCATCGAGAATCACCCAGTCATAGGTTTGCTTTTTTATTCCCTGTCGTTTTACGAATAAACGCGCATCGCGTTCTATGGTTTTTACTTTTTCGCTTTCTTGGTAATCAAAATAGTGTTTGGCAAGCCTAATAACAGCCGGATCAATCTCTACCGATGTAATTGTGGCATTTGGAAGTAACTCGGCCAATGTCATCGGTAATGTGCCACCGCCGAGACCGACCACTAAAATACTTTCTGGTTTGGGCTGATAAATTAAACCGGACATGATCAACCGAGTGTAAGAAAATACCAGGTGTTTAGGGTGTTTTTCATCACGACAGGTTTGATAAGGGGGATTTTCCTTACGTGTCTCAAAAACCATGCATAAATTAGAGCCTTCTTTAGTGATACTTATATTTCGGTACAAGGACTTCTCAGTATGTATCGTTTCTGCACCAAAAATAGAGACGCTAAGAAATGCAAGTGTTAGAAGTAAAGTGGCTTTCATTGTTGGCTATTCCCTTGCTAGCTGGTTGCGTGTGATGCATTTGAGTCTGTTATCTCTAGTTCATCTGTCGATTCTGAGCGAAAAGCAATCGATCCACCGCATATTAAGAAGGTAAAGAATACAACCCACAAAATCGTGTTAATTTCAAAAAAGAGTACCAAGTAGAAAGAGGTCATAATCGTGCCAAGAGCACTACCTATGGTTGAGACGAAATACAGAAAACCGGCCGTTTGACCACTGTGCTCAGTAGAAAGGACAAGTAATCGAACTGAGTAAGGGGCGATCATTCCCATAGCGATGGTAGGTAATAGAAAGAGTCCGCTGGCTCCAAGCAAACTACCAAATCTAGGGTCTTCAACATGCGCGAATATCACATTCATGATCGCATCACCGAAAAAAATCATGGGTAGTAAAAGAAGCGCTGAAAAAATAAATAGACTGCCATATTTTCTTGTGTTTGGTTGGTTGATCGACCAGCGACCTCCAAGCAAATAGCCTATCGAAAGTGCTAGCATGAATACCGTTATGATACTCCCCCAGACATAAATGCTCCCTCCGAAGTAAGGCGCCATTATTTTGCCGCCGAGTAACTCTACTGTCATGATTGAAAAGCCACAACAAAAAGCAAGGGCTAAGATATGTAAACGAAAACTCAAGTTATGCTTCATAATTTTTCTTTTAAATTTTTATTTAAGTAACCAGAATATGATTAAACCCAGAACTTGATTAAACCCAGAACTTGATTAAACCCAGAACTTGATTAAACCCAGAACTTGATTAAACCCAGAACTTGATTAAACCCAGAGCTTGATTAAACCCAGAACTTGATTAAACCCAGAACTTGATTAAACAATGTTCGCTTGGCTTAATTCAAACCTTCTTGATAAACATGCAATTTATCATTGGCTCATTTGATTTTGCAATGTAAACCGACAACTCTGTTTAAAAACAGCCCAGATTACAAATTTAAGCCGCTAAAGTCTGTGTAGATTAAATAATTTTGAGTACTGTGATTCTAAGTTAGGCCAACAGTATTCAGCGATAGGATTGTTATCTAGGTGAAAGCCTCTATGAAACAGGGAGATGACCTTTTGGGCTAATTGATCGGCTTCGTAGTCAACTTGATCCTCTTGAGGCGTGCAGTTATAGAGCAATTCATCCGGAACATATTCAGGGTAGGCCATACGATTGGGCGCAATAGGGATGCAGCCGTGCGCCATGGCTTGTTGCATCGATAAGCCTTGAAAATCATGCCAAGCGGTTGATATGACGACGTTCGCTTCGCTAAGAAGACTAGAGTAATCGTCGGTGTCTAAAAAACCAAAATGTTGAATAATATCTTGAAATTTGGAGTACTCCTCTTGGAACACCCTCGGAGAATGACGAAAAGACTGGCCGACAATCGAGCAGTTAATAGGAATATTGGATGCTTTTAATCGTGAGAGAGCCTTAAATAAGACTTCTGGGTTCTTATCGTGTTCCCAGCGATGATTCCAGACCAGGTGGATCTTTTCACCGGAATTATAATGCAATGCCTGTGTTTGCTCGTATTGCAAAGGAACGGGAATGACCTGTGAGACAGATTCGAGATGATGAAGGATGCCTTTAGGCACTTGGTCGGGCATTTTTTTGAGTAGTTGCTCTGAGCCAGCTAAGAATGTTGAGCGATTGAAATTGGAGTTGAATATCACCTGATCGGCACACAATGCGGAATAAATAGAGGTCAAAGGGATGTTGATATCTTTATATTGAGCAGAAGACGCTGGATAAGCAAATTGGTTTTCATGAAAATAAACAATTAACCGAGCGCGGCTTAATTTCGGACGAAAACCTCTTAAGGCGCATATATCAACCATCGACGTTGCTAAGATAGTGTCGTACTCTTGATCGAGCTCAGGGTAGTCCCCTAGGCCCCAGCTGAGGCTATTTCCTCGTGTTCGCCAGGCAAAATGACGGGGAGGTAGTGTCAGCAGGGTAAAGTCAATCTCAGTTAACCCCTTCATCAGCGCTTTAGCCCAGTAGTCATGGCTTTGAGCGTGGTAGGCGCTAAGAACTAAAACTCGATGCCGTGAGGCCATATTTTTCCTTATCAAAGCGCTTTCTGCGTATAGACAGCAGAGTTAATCTCTTTTTGAATTAATCCAAAGGGTTAGAAGCTTGCGTTTGTGCGAAAAAGTCCCTTTTCTATGTGAGAGATATCTCACAAGGATGTGCGATATTACTACTAAATACCGTAAGGGAATTAGACGAGAAGTCTAACGTAAAATTTATGTTATTGAAATATATACATAAAATATAGAATAGTGAATCAGTTATCACCCTTAATGTGAATTTAAACAAGTCTTTGTCACTTGCAGGTTTTGATGACTAGCGTAGACTTTCACTTGTCGACAGGGACTTGGAGAAGAGTGTTGACAAGGAATCTGACGGGGAGTCAGCAAGGAAAATGGCACGGACGAACAGCGCTTGATGAGATAGGAATTTAGGGAAGACTGGAACTAGACGGAATTAGTAAAGGAATAGCGAGGAAGAGATAATCTCTCATAAAAAAGGCAGCCAGCGGCTGCCTTTTTTATTGTCCTTATTTATTACCCCATTTAAGACCGCTATTTTTTTGTTTATTCAATGCCGAGAGATAACTCTCAATCTTAGTGATAAGAGCAGCAAAGCGTGCAGCCGTTAGGCGTTGATAGATAAGCAAGTCAACGATTCCTTCGAAGCCATTGAGTTTTTTTGTCTGATAACTACCGAGCTTTTTTGGCTTCGGGTTAATAAGAGTTTAACAAAGTGTTTCATACAGGCATTTTGGTCACGCTCTGCAACAGATTGACGCACACTTTTTCTTAGTTTCATACGACTATATTGGGGTACGGACCAGAGCGTGTGAGGCGATCATGAAATACTTAATTATTGGAATACTTTGTTGTGTAACAAAATTGGCAATGGCATCAGATTTAACTAATATCGATTCTTTGAAAAATTACTCACAGAATATTGCCGTAGAAAAAGCGGTCGTATTAGAACGAATGAAGTATGAGTTTTTGGAAACTCAATCGTTTTCCGATGAGATGAATGCATCTTTACAGTTGATTTCAGATCCGGTTTCATTTTTAAACAGTGCGCAAGCAGACTTGAGTACATTGCCGTACCCGAGAACTAAAGTTCTGATATATTCACTTGATCAGATAACCGATTGAAATCTACCCCTAGGCTCATGAGCCGTGTTCAGACATTGATGGCATTTCTTGAAAAAACGGTAACCGTTGATTTTTGGGTTTTCTTAATTCTCGAATGAGTGGTCGTGAGGGATGTAATTGTTCACGAATCGACGGGGAAACCGCAAAGCTATCACCATTGATATAATTGAGCACGAGCTCTGCGGCCAAAAAGCTGGTTGTTATTCCTCTCGCCCCGTGCGCAATATTGACATAAAGAGCCGGCCAGTATTGAGCGGATGGATGTTTAACCCGTTGGTTACCTTTCCAAAGATGTTGATAGTCTAAAAGTGTTTGCTCAAATTTCGGTAGGGGGCCAACATAAGGAAGGCGATCAACCGAGCAATGCCGAAATCCGACTCTTCCTGGCTCTGCTTGTTCAACTGAAAATGTAGCATCTTCAAAAAGAACATTAAGGTTTTCAACAAGCTCTTGATGGCTTTTAGCATCAAAGTTTTCATTATGATTATTCAGTTCAAATGTCGCTCCGACGTATAGAGAGTCTTCCATTGGGATGCAATAGTTTGACTCGCAAAGGATATACGGCGGCTTGGGGAAGTCCTTTGGTATGGATAATTTTGCAGTCTGACCACGAACTTTGTTCCCGGGTAAAAAACTTTTAGGTAATAGTTCATGGGCTGAGTATGCATTACAAATAACCACGGCATCGAAGTTTTCGACATCATTATTGACTTCAAGCTTCCAACCGTGTGAAAAGTCATCCAATCGTTCTACTCGCGAGTTTAGGCGTACCTCTATTTTTGGATGGTCAAGCAGCTTCTCGCACAGTCTTTTTAGATCGACGTAACCTGACCGAGGGAATAAAATACCCTGTTTAAGCAGTGGATAAGTGAGTCCACTTGAGGATGCCTCCGGCCACTGTCTTAACCAAGAATCAAAGTCGTTTGAATCCCCCAGTTGGTTAAAGAGTTGAGTATTGAATTGCGCATCTTTATGTAACTTTAATACACCTATGTTCTTTGTATATTCAGCGAGTTCTAATCGATCTAGCCAGTGAATTAACTTTTGGTAAGCATGAAAAAAAAGAAGGCTCTGATCATTGAAGTCTTTGGTTAAAAATGGATAAAAAATACCGGATGCACTTCCTGAACCGCCAGCAGCGATTTCATTTTTTGACTCAAAAACTTCAACTTGATAACCGTCATTCGCTAGCATTAAGGCGGTTGTTGCTCCAGCAATGCCACTGCCTATAACGGCAATCCTAGCTTCTTCTGCGATTGATTCTGGACGCTGAAACCATGGCTTTGTAGTGTTCATTGAGACTGATTCACAGTCAACTTTAGGGGTCTTTATACTGCCAATAAGCATTTCACGCTTAGTACCGAAGCCTGAACGTTTGTTAACTTTGAAACCATATTTTTGCAATCCACGACGAACATAGCCTGCTGCGCTGAAAGTGGCAAAGTGAGCGTCTGTTGCTGACAGTTGTGCTATTTTTTTAAACAGCACTTCACTCCAAGTATCAGGGTTTTTAGACGGTGCAAACCCATCCAAGTAAAAACTATTGAACTGCTGATTTTCAAGAATTAAGTGATCACAGGCTTCAATAACATCCATAAAGTGTAGGTACAATGTTGCTCGATGGTCTGGAAAGATGATTTCGGTAACGCCGTATAAAGGCATCGGGTATTGGCTTATGAGGGTTTCCATTAAGTTCTTTAAGGATGGCCAAAAGCTTAATGCGCGTAAAAGATCGTCTCGTTTTAATGGAAACTTTTCGATAGAGTGATAATGAAGCCAACTGTCTTTATTAAAAGACTGCCAATGATCAATGGTCGAAAGACAGTTTAGTCCTGTTCCAAACCCTACTTCTAAAATACGAAAATCAGAACTGTTTGAAAGACTCCACCTTTCTTTAAGGTGATTTCCTTCTATAAAAGTATAGTGAGTTTCTTCGAGACCATCTTGTCGAGAAAAATAAATGTCTTGGAATTGCTTTGAATAGGGTAGGCCGTCTTGCCACTCAATATCAGCATGAGACATTATTTTTGAATTGATGGTCATTTGGTCGTTACTAACCTCTTACTAATTTCAAAAACTCGGTTCTCGTTGCATTAGATTTTCTAAACTGTCCCAGCATGACTGATGTTGTCATTGTGGAGTTTTGTTTTTGCACGCCTCGCATCATCATGCACATATGTTTTGCCTCAACGATGACACCAACCCCTGCGGCTTGTGTAACTGACTGTACCGCATCGGCAATCTGCTTAGTTAAGTTTTCTTGAATTTGTAGTCGTCGCGCAAACATGTCTACGATTCGAGCAATCTTTGATAATCCGATGACTTTTCCCGTGGGTATGTAAGCAACATGACATTTGCCAATAAAAGGTAAAAGATGGTGCTCACAAAGAGAGTAGAGTTCAATCTCTTTGACAATCACCATTTCATCATTGTCGCTTTCAAAAATCGCATTATTGACGACGGTTTCAAGATCTTCATGATAACCTTTGGTGAGAAAAGACATGGCTTTAGCGGCACGCAGAGGTGTGTCTTTTAATCCATCTCTACTCGGATCTTCACCAAGACCGAGGAGAATCTTTCGATAGTATTGTTCCAGTTCATCACTCATAGTTTACCTTTGAAGCTAAGAGGGGTTATTTAGCGAGTTTAAAAAGTTTACAATTACTTTAATCTAGAGTCCAATTTGCTATTTTAGCTGAAGATGGTTGGTATTTGGTAACTTACCGTAGCTTTTTTATTGAGAAACCCATCATGATTCGAGTGTTAGTTGACAATGCGATCCCTTTTCTTAATGAATTAATGCCACCAGAAGTAGCAGTGACTTCCGTACCTGGCGATAAAATTTCATCGGAGCTCTGTCAAAATCACCAAGCGTTGATTGTTCGCTCGATTACTCAAGTTAATCGAGAGTTAGTTGAAGGGACTTCTATCGAGTTTGTCGGATCTGCCACCATAGGCATTGATCACATTGATACAGAATATCTACACAACACGGGAATACATTGGTCAAATGCTCCTGGATGTAATGCAATGGCTGTCGTTCAGTACGTATTAAGCGCAATCGCGTATTGGAACTTAAAAAAGAATTTTATGTTTCAAAATACGGCGGTCGGCATTGTTGGTTTCGGTGAAGTTGGACGTCGTCTTCATCAAACATTAACGGATCTCGGTGCCTCCGTGGTGGTTTTTGACCCATTTAAGAAGGATCTCATTGGTATTAACCAAGTATTTTCTCTTGAACGACTGATAGAGGCAGCGAATATTATTACTTTTCATGTACCGCTCACCCAGCATGGCCTCTTTCCAACTTATCAGATGTTCAACTCAAATCTAATTCAGAATTATTCATTAGCCGGCAAACTGATTATCAATAGTTCTCGCGGTAATGTTTTTACTGAGGCCGCTATTAGTGAATGGGTCATGCGGGGAGGGCAATGCGTTCTGGATGTCTGGCCTGATGAGCCTAATATTTCGTCTAATTTACTCAGCAATTTATTGTTAGGGACAAGTCATATTGCTGGCTATAGTTTAGAAGGAAAGTTGAACGCTAGTGCTTCAGTCATTAATCAACTGTCTAGGCACTTTAAATTAAAGGACGATTTCGGTCAGCTTAATTTTAAAGGTGAGTTAACTGATCAACAGTTATTAGAAGATGAATTTATCACAGATATCAATCAGTGGCTGTTAACCAGTTATAATATTGAAGCAGATTCAATGGCGCTAAAAATGCTAAAGACTGATAACCTTTCGGAAGGTTTTTCTGGCCTTAGAAATAGCTACGCGTTTAGACATGATTTTCGTGGGCAATCGAGCAATCACGCTGTATTTTCGAAATTATTAAGAGGATGGAAGCGGTTGAATTAAAAATTCAATGCCCATCTGTTTAATGAAAGGCTTTCCATACGCAGCGATTTCGTCCAGCTGACTTAGCCTCATAGAGAGCATCATCGGCGATACGAATGATAGAATCAACTAATGATTCTTTGCTACCTGTGTGTCTCGCAGGATTCCATGTGGTGATTCCGATAGAGCAGGTAATATTAAATTTAGTTTCATCATTTGAAGAAAATACTTGATTACCAATCATATGACGAATTCGCTCAGATATTTTTTCAGCGACATGCTCGTCGCAGTTAGGCAACACTGCCGTAAATTCTTCTCCGCCAAATCGAGCCAAGAGATCCGTTGCTCGCAAATTAGGCTGTATGATTTGAGCAATGTGCTCAAGAACTCTATCGCCAATGGTGTGGCCATATTGGTCATTGATACGTTTAAAGTGATCGATGTCGATAAACAAACACGACAGGGGTAACATGTTTCGATCGGCTCTTGCTAATTCTTTTTCGAGAGACTGATAAAGACAGCGTCGATTTTTGGTTTTGGTGAGAGGATCAATTAGACTCAAGTGTTTTAGGTGTTCTGTGTTCGCTGTATTCTCAAGACAAATGGATACAATTTGCGCGAAGTGCGCATAAAAGTCTGTCGACATCTCTGGCGTGAAGCGCTGTTGATTAACACTGCCAAGGTGATAACTGCCAATGATTAAATTATTTCGCAATAATGGTAGCGTTAAGAACGAACGCACCGTTGCCTCTCGCGAGAAAAGAATCTGACTTAAAAATCGGTTAGTTTGTCGAATTTGAGGCTCTAATCTAGATTGATAAATGGCATCAAATTGGGTTGCATCTTTAGTAAACATAACATTCGATACTGCCACATCTGGGTAAATGCTCTCTAATATTTCTTGGAAGGTATCGTAGGGATCGTAAAGCATCAAGCTAATGTGTTCTACATCGAGTTGTTGCTTAAAGTCAGTGGTTAATTTGTTCAATAAAAAAGGTAGATGTGCAGTATGCAGCAATTCAAATTCCAAGCGTTGGAATTTGCCATAGGTTTTCTGATTTAATTCGGCCTTTTCAACCAATGAGTCTAACAGCGACTTTAAGCGTTGATTTTCAATTTCCAACGCTTGTTCGCGAGAAGGGTTATACTGATGAAATATTGCCATTTTCGCCCCATTGCCTGTTGCTGATACTGCGACCTTATTATTTTTATCAATATTTCCCTATGGTTGTCGGTCAACGCTTTAACCTTATTAATTAGTCTAGCGCTGGATTTCCCTTACCCCTACGCTTTGTTCAAGTATTTGGAGGATAATATTTAAAATTGAGAAGTGGTTCATCATTTACTGTTGTTCGTACTATAATATCTGTATGTTAAGAGCTAGAGTGAAAACATGAGCGAAGTAACCGACAAAGATGATGTAGAATGGTCCAGCGTTGCTGTTGAGCGTCGAGGAGAAGATCGTCGTACGGGTATTGACCGACGACAATTCAAAGGCCGCTCGATAACCGTTCCTGATATGCGTTCAGGAATCGACCGCCGGCAACAAAATGATCGTCGCAAGATGGTGCGCTTGACGATTACTGGCAGAGCAATGGATATTTAACCTACTAAATTGGTTTTAATAAAGTCGTCTAATTGGGCGACTCCTTCGAACGAATCGACTACTTTTCTTCCTGATATCTCAATCTTCATAACTATTTTCAGTTAATTCGTTCAAGAAAGCCTTTCCTGCCACCGATAGTGGGCGTTTTTCGTGGTGTATCAAGCCCAGAGATCGTGATAGTTGGAAGCTTTTCACCGAAATACAGTGCAAGTTCTTGGTTTTTAGCCGCTTAGGAAGCAGGCTCCAACCTAAACCACATTCAACCAACACTCGAATGGTTTCGAGGTAATCTCCCGTTTTGACTTCGGGTAACGGCAACCCATGGCTGGCGAAATACCCCGTGATTTGCTGCCGAGTAAAGGTGTGCTTTTCCGGCAAAATGATGGGGAACTGTAGCAAGTCTTTAAGGTCGGCTAATTCAAGGTTAGCAAGAGGGTGGTCTATTGCGCAAAATAACGCGAGTTCATCCTTCCAAATTGGATAGCTGACCACTTGCTTGAGCGGGTGCTCCGGTAAGGTTAGCACCGCACACTCTAGGTTTCCCTCTAAGATACCTTGGTAAGCTTCCTCAGAGTCCATAAAGCGAATATCGAGCTCAATGTTGGGGTAACGCTGTGACAGCCTTTTTATGGAAGCTGGTAAACGGTGGAATCCGATATGGTGGCCTGTCGCAATCTGCAGTGGACCGCTTGGCTCTCCAGAGAGATTTTGAATAGCTTGTTTAGCAAATGCGACCTGCTGCAAGATTTCACGAGCGTGCTTTTGCATTAATGAACCTGCGGCCGTTAATTGGATGTTATGTCCAACTCGATCAAACAGTCGGCTGCCTAGTTTAGTCTCTAAAGCAGCAATGCGCTTACTGACAGCTGGTTGTGTCATGTATAAATTTTCTGCTGCCTGACTAAACGATTGTAGCCGTGCCACAGCAAGAAAGATTTCTAGGGTCACCGGGTCCATCGATTTATTCCGATTACATTAATTCACTCACAAAACATACAGTATTCCAAATTGGAATGAAATGTATAAAAATAATGAATTTGTATTATCGATTGCTCATCGTTAAAGTAGGTTGAATCCAACAATAAGCACTTTAGATTTAACCGCGACGGAATAAGAGGCAGTGACATGGGACAATCAAATCGACCACAGACGTTATATGATAAGTTATGGCAAAGACACTGTATCGAACAGAGCGGTGATGGGACATCTCTTTTATATATCGATCGTCAATTGCTCCATGAAGTAACGTCTCCACAGGCTTTTGAAGGATTGCGTTTGGCTGACCGCCAACCACGACGACCTGGGGCCAACTTAGCCGTACCCGATCACAATGTTCCTACACAAAATAGAGCGCAAGGGATCAGCGATTTAACGTCACGAATTCAAGTGCAAACGTTAGATGATAACTGCCGTTCGTTTGGCATTACTCAATTTGATATGACGGATGAGCGACAGGGCATTGTTCATGTCATCGGCCCAGAACAAGGTGCCACTTTGCCAGGAATGACCATTGTTTGTGGCGACTCCCATACTGCGACACATGGAGCCTTTGGGGCACTAGCATTCGGTATTGGAACGTCAGAAGTTGAGCATGTTTTGGCAACGCAAACACTTCGACAACAAAAGTCCAAAAATATGCTCATTCGATATGTCGGGCAACTCAATTCAATGGTGACTGCGAAAGACCTTATCTTGGCGACCATTGCTCACATTGGAACCAATGGTGGCACAGGCTTTGCGATTGAATTTTCTGGCGACGCAATTTCACAGTTGACGATGGAAGGTCGAATGACGGTGTGCAACATGGCGATAGAAGCCGGTGCTCGAGTAGGGTTGATAGCGGTTGATGAAAAGACCATCGAGTACGTTAAAAATAGACCCTTTGCGCCGACGGGTGTGCATTGGGATGCTGCCGTCAACGATTGGTTGCAGTTGCGCTCGGATGAGGAAGCCGAGTTTGACCGAGTGGTGGACATTGATGTCAGTGTTCTCGAACCGCAGGTCAGTTGGGGAACGTCTCCTGAAATGGTTATTTCAGTGTCGCAAACCATTCCAGATCCAGAATCTATTGAAAACCCGGTTAAGCGAAGTGGTTATCAAGGAGCACTTGATTACATGGGTTTAAGCGCCGGCCAATCTTGGCGAGATATCGGTTTAGATAAAGTATTCATCGGTTCGTGTACAAATTCCAGAATTGAAGATCTTAGAGCGGCCGCGGAGGTTGTTAGAGGCCATCGAGTGGCCAATTCTATTCAACTCGCGATGGTTGTTCCTGGTTCAGGTTTGGTGAAACAACAAGCAGAAGCCGAAGGCCTTGATCAAATATTTTTGCAAGCCGGTTTTGAGTGGCGTGAACCAGGATGCTCTATGTGTTTAGCCATGAATGCTGACCGGTTAGCACCGGGTGAACGCTGTGCATCGACTTCGAATCGAAACTTTGAAGGGCGACAAGGCCAAGGTGGACGAACTCATTTAGTGAGTCCTCAAATGGCAGCCGCTGCAGCAATTAATGGCCATTTTGTTGATGTACGAAATTGGCAACAAAAGCAGGAGGTAGCTTAATGAAAGCATTCAACTCTTTGTCTTCACGAGTCGTTCCGTTAAATCGAGCCAATGTCGATACTGATGCAATTATTCCTAAACAGTTTTTAAAGTCGATCAAGCGCAGTGGATTTGGACCCAACTTATTCGATGAATGGCGATATTTAGATCAAGGAGCTCCGGATAAACCGAACGAAGGCCGTCCCTTAAACCCATCCTTTGTTCTTAATCAAGCACAATTCAAAAATGCCGCCATACTGATGGCGCAAGAGAACTTTGGTTGTGGCTCTAGCCGAGAGCATGCTCCATGGGCATTGGAAGATTACGGTTTTAAAGTGCTGATTGCTCCGAGCTTTGCCGATATTTTTTATAACAATTGCTTTAAAAATGGAATACTTCCTGTGTGTCTTTCACAAGAGGCAGTGAACCGATTATTTGAATTAGAACAAGACAAGGGACTTTGGTGTGACGTCGACCTTGTCGAGCAATCTTTAGAGTTTTTTAATGAGCCTAGTGATAGTGCAGATCGAGAACGGCTATTTAAATATACGTTTGATATTTCACCAACTAGGAAAAATGCTTTGTTAAAAGGTTTGGATGATATTGGCGTAACTCTACAGCAAGCGGAGTTAATTGACGCTTTTGAAAAGCAATATCAGAAGCGGTTTCCTTGGTTATTTAATGCGATTGTTTCGGAGTAAAATATGAGTACTCACGTGTCTAAGGTCAGTAAACTGTTATTGCTTCCCGGTGATGGTATCGGAATTGAAATTATGACAGAGGCCGAAAAGCTATTGCAGTTCATAAATGCTAATACCGAACTAAATTTAGAACTGAGCTCTGCATTAGTTGGAGGAGCTGCGTACGATCAAACTGGAACGCCACTACCAGAGGAAACACTGTCATTAGCTAAACAGGCCGATGCGGTTTTGCTCGGCGCCGTTGGCGGCCCTAAATGGGAGTCGTTAGATATTTCTGTTCGCCCAGAAAAAGCACTGCTGAGATTACGTTCAGAGCTTGAGCTTTTTGCAAATTTACGACCAGCGATAGTCTCACCTGAATTAGCATCCGCTTCAAGTTTAAAAGCCGAGTTGGTCAGTGACTTAGATATTTTAATCATTCGAGAGCTAACCGGTGGCATCTATTTTGGACACCCAAGAGGCGTATTTGAAGAAGGTGGGGAAAAAGTAGGTATTAATACTTATCGGTATTCGGAATCTGAAATTAGACGTATTGCTCATGTCGCCTTTAAAACGGCAATGACTCGAGGTCGTCAATTGTGTTCTGTCGATAAAGCCAATGTACTAGAAGTAACTGAGTTATGGCGCGACGTATTTAATCAAGTTGCCGAAGAATACCCTGAAGTGACTTTAACTCATATGTATGTTGATAATGCCGCGATGCAGCTCGTTAGACAGCCGAAGCAATTTGATGTGGTTGTCACCGGTAATATGTTTGGCGATATTTTATCTGACATCGCAGCAATGTTGACTGGCTCAATTGGGATGTTGCCTTCGGCGAGCCTAGATATCAATCGTAAAGGTATGTATGAGCCTGTTCATGGGTCTGCCCCAGACATTGCAGGGCAAAACAAAGCGAATCCGCTCGCCATGTTGCTTTCTGTTGCATTAATGTTCAAGCACAGTTTGCAGCAACCCAAATATGCGGAATTAATTGAAAAAGCCGTTGCCATGACTTTAACCCAGGGATTTCGTACTGCTGACTTATCGCGGCAAGATTGGGTAGGGACCGCTGAAATGGGTGATCAAGTGATTGGTAATTTAGCAAAGCTATTAAACTGAAGAATTTAAAGCTAAGTACAGAGTTTGAGGTTAAGTAACGAGTTTAAAGTTAAGTAAAGATCTTAAACAAAGTTTAAAAAGACAGCATGACCGATGCTCAGCTGTCTTCGTCAGACTGATGAGGTTGCTGGGCGCAATAGGGCAGTTTATGATTCAATCGCCATTGCATATCGGCAATCACTTTATCTTTAAAGCTGTCGCCGGATAGTTGATGGATACTTTTCTTATATTCATTGATATCGATGAGCTCGAGGTTGGCTTTAATCGTTCGAAATATTCTAGGCAATTTTTGTCCCGGAATCTGCACATGATGTAATCCTCCGCTGTACACAAATAATATATCGCCTTGTTTGAGTTTTTCTAAAACATCGGCAACCCCACCTCGAACCGTCATCGGCTTACCAAATTTGTCGAGACCATCTTTCCGTTTCATTCTTCCTTCTGGCAAGATAGCAACAAATGAGTCGGGAGCGATTTGCTCTAAAAAATAAGCCCAAGAATCATCGCGTTTGCGAGAGATTGGAATGATTCCAGGTAATAAAGAGCGAAAAAGTTTGCCAACAATGGGACGCTTTGTTGTGATATCTGCCCCGGGAACGATAAGGTGTTTGCTAATGTTTTTTATTAATTTGTAAGGCGCTAGACGAACGAAAAGAGGTTCATACAAACTTGTATGATTTAATAAGACCATTAGCCTAACGTTTGGATAGTGCTTAACGGTTCTTTGGCTCAACCATTGAACGTCAAAGCGATAAAAGAGCAAGGCTAAAAGTTTGATGGAATACAATAAACTAAAACTAAATAAATAGGACACAACGATTAACGTTTAGAATTTATTTTCTGCAGTTTACAAAGGATTCTAAGCGCTGCCAACTCTCTTTGTTCGTTCAGTATGTTTTTTGAACAAGCTATTGAGGTTTTAGTAGCCTTTTGTCTAACTTTTACGCCGAAATATCCATTACCGAGCGATTTGCGTCTAGGGTACGCTTGCCTTTTTGAATTCCTACGATGCCAGAGCGAGCGAGTTCAATGATTTCGGACGTTTCAGCTAAAGCACTTAGAAAGGCTATCCGTTCAATCGGAGCGCCTACAAATTGCAAAATAAAGGTCGTTGATGTTACGTCGATGATTGGTGCACTGAAAATTTTTGCCAACCTTAGAATTTCGTCTCGATGACTACCTCGATGGCAATTAACTTTCACTATCACCAACTCTCTTTCGATATGAGGTTTCTCCGTAAGGTTAGATACCCGCAGAACATCAATCAGTTTATTAACTTGTTTTATGATTTGTTCAAGAACTCGCTCGTCGCCACTGGTCGCTATGGTCAGTCTAGATAGAGTAGGATCATCGGTTTTTGCAACGCACAAACTATCAATATTGAATCCTCTTTGTGAAAAGAGGCCTGTAATTCGTGAAAGAGCGCCAGGCTGATTTTCCATTAAGATTGAAATAACTCGTTTCATTGTTTTGTCTGCTTGCATAAAATCATATCGTCAATGGCTCCGCCCTTAATTTGCATAGGGTATACGTGCTCTTCGGCATCAACTAGAATATCGATGAACACAAGTTGTTCTTTCAACGACAGCGCAAATTCAAGTTTGTCTTTTAAATCACAAGGATCTTCAATACGGATGCCAACATGACCGTAAGCTTCTGCCAGTCGTACAAAGTCAGGTAACGCATTCATATACGACTGAGAATGCCTTGCTTGATAAATCATATCTTGCCATTGTCTAACCATTCCGAGAGATTGGTTATTTAGCGAAATGACTTTAATGGGCAAACCGTATTCAAGACAGGTTGAGAGCTCCTGAATATTCATTTGAATGCTTCCATCGCCCGTTATGCATAAAACGTTTTGTTCTGGATAAGCAAGTTGAACACCAATGGCAGCAGGCAACCCAAATCCCATGGTTCCTAGTCCGCCAGAATTTATCCATTGTCTAGGTCGATTAAATGGGTAATACAGAGCTGTAAACATCTGGTGCTGACCGACATCTGAAGTGACAAATGCGTTCGCATCAGTGAGCTCGGCGAGTGTTTCAATGACCTCTTGAGGTTTAATATGAGCGCCTTTCTCGTATTTCAAGCAGCGGATCTTTCTCCACTGCTCAATTTGTTGCCACCATGTTTCGACTCGCTCTTTGATGGGTTTTAAACGCGCCCGATCAATTAACTCTAGAAATTGTTGGACGACTTTGTCGCAACTGCCGACAATTGGAATATCCGCAGTGACGGTTTTAGAAATCGATGCGGGGTCAATATCAACGTGAATAATGGTTGCATTCGGGCAAAACTTTTCGGTGTTGTTCGTTACTCGATCGTCGAATCTAGCGCCAAAGCAAATAATTAAATCTGCATTAGCCATGGCTTTGTTGGCCTCGAAAGTTCCGTGCATTCCTAGCATGCCTAAAAACTGCTCATGGTTTCCTGGAAAGGAGCCCAGTCCCATCAGAGTACTTGTAACCGGTACGTGAAGTTTTTCAGCAAGTTGTCGAAAGCTGTGTGCTGCATTAACAATTCCACCTCCAATATAGAAGATTGGGCGATGGGCCTCGTTAAATGCTCTAATGGCTTTTTTAATTTGTTTTGGGTGACCTTTTAGTGTTGGGTTGTATGATCGAATTCGTGTCTCTTGAGCGGGCAAATAAGGTGTCGCTTTTATTTGCGACGCGATGTTTTTGGGTAAGTCAATAACGACGGGGCCTGGCCGGCCCGTGCTCGCTAAATAATAGGCTTTTGCAATGATCGAGGGAATCTCAGCTGGATCGGTCACAACAAAACTGTGCTTCACAATTGGTCGCGAGCAGCCGATCATATCGGTTTCTTGAAAAGCATCTTCTCCAATTAGGTGTGTGGCAACTTGACCCGAGAGTATTACCAAGGGAATAGAATCCATATACGCGGTAGCAATGCCTGTAATAGTATTGGTTGCTCCTGGTCCTGAGGTGACTAAAACGGTACCCACTTTCCCAGTTGCTCTTGCATAACCATCGGCAGCGTGCACTGCAGCTTGTTCATGACGAACCAATATATGTTGAATACTTGATTGCGCGAATAGTGCATCATATATATCCAAAACAGCACCGCCGGGATAACCGAACAATAGTTTAACATCGAGATCTTGTAATGTTTTAATAACTAACTCTGCACCAGAAAATAACGTTTCTTGGAATGCAGAGGTTTGGCCTGAGACATCTCTTTGTAAGGTATTCGACGTATCCATTGTTTACCCTTGTTATGGCAAGGCGAGAGTAGAACTTATTGAAAAAAAGCCCTACATTTCTGTAGGGCGAACTGAGCAATTGCAGATTGGGAAGTCAATCTATTTTGCACTCTAACTTGTCTTAGTTTCCGATTGCACTATCGCTTTCATATCGGTCATGTATCCGCGTAGTTGAGCTCCTATTCGTTCAACAGGGTGCTGTCGAATTTTTTGGTTGATATCAACAAGCTTTTGATTGTCGACCGCTAATGAACTTAGATCGAGTTTGTGTCCGATCAATTGAGTGCTGATGTTTGGCATTAATTGTTCTCTTAACAGCGGAACGGCGCGGTTTGCGAACAAGTAATTTCCATACTCCGCCGTGTCTGAAATCACCACATTCATTTCATACAATCGCTTACGTGCAATAGTATTCGCGATTAGTGGCGTTTCATGTAACGATTCATAATAAGCTGACTCGGGTAAAATTCCGGATTCAACCATCACATCAAAGGCTAATTCAACGCCGGCTTTGACTAACGCAACGAGTAAAATGCCTTTGTCAAAATATTCTTGTTCATTAATATATTCATCACTATTCGGAGCTTTCTCGAAAGCGCTAGCCGCGGTTTGTTCGCGCCAGGTTAGTAGAGCGCGATCATTATTTTTCCAATCGTCCATCATTTCGGATGAAAAACGACCCGATAAAATATCATCCATATGTTGATAAAATAGCGGTGCTAATAAGCGTTTCACTTGTTCGGATAAGTCAAACGCAACAATCTTTGATGGATTATCGAGACGATCCATCATGTGGGTGATCCCGCCGATTTTTAATGCTTCTGTAATGGTTTCGAGACCCTGTTGAATGAGCTTTGCTGCGTAGCCTGCATCGATTTTTGCATCGACCATTTTTTCAAATGCGAGTATAGAAGCCGTTTGTAGCATTCCACATAAAATGGTTTGCTCTCCCATCAAGTCGGATTTAACTTCTGCGACAAAAGATGATTCTAAAACGCCTGCGCGATCGCCTCCAGTTGCGGAAGCAAGCGCTTTTGCAATCACTAACCCAAGGTTACTTGGGTCGTGGTTTGGATGCGCCGCTATTAACGTGGGAACACCAAACCCTCGTTTGTATTCCTCTCGCACTTCCGTTCCTGGGCATTTTGGCGCGCACATCACAACCGTTATATCATCACGAATGGATTGATTCTGCTCAACGATGTTAAATCCGTGAGAATAGGCTAATACCGAATTCTTTTTCATTAGTGACATCAGTTGATGAACAACGTCAGCGTGTTGTTTGTCAGGGGTGAGGTTATATACCAGGTCAGCATTAGGTATTAAATCTTCATAGCGTCCAACGGCAAAGCCATGAGAGTTTGCTCGTTGGAAAGAGGTGTTTTTACTTTCAATAGCGGAGTTTCGCAATGCGTAGCTGACCTTAAGCCCTGAATCTCGCATATTTAATCCTTGATTCAGTCCTTGAGCACCACAGCCAACAATGACGATACTTTTATCTTTCAGCACTTCGCATCCATCTCGAAACTCTTCTCTCGACATAAAGCGACATTGGCCTAGTTGTTGGCGTTGCTCTCGGAAAGACAGTTCTGAAAAATAGTTGCTCATTTAAGTATTCTCATTGTCGATGCTGCTTAGTTAGATAACCGAGGATAACGCGTCTGCGATATGCGGGTTACGCTGAACAGGCTAGCTAATTGATCATTTAGTCATCAGCATACGGACTTCTATTTGTTGCGTGAAGTGATTTATATGCTATATAGTATTGCAAAATACGCAACAAACAGAATGCCTGTGAATATACGAGAACTACAAGCCTTTGTAATGCTTGCCGATAACTTAAGTTTTGCGAAAACAGCCGAAATCATTTTTGTGACGCCATCAACCTTGAGTCGTATGATTCAACGGCTAGAGCAAGAAGCAGAGCAAGAGTTGTTTGTGAGAGACAACAGAAATGTCATGTTAACTCAAGCAGGACGGCATTTTTTGAGCTTTGCGCAACAGGTTTTGCAGCAATGGAAGAATTTAAAGCGTGAGCTAGACAAAACGCCACAAATCGGAGGAAAGCTTTCGATTTTCTGCACATTAACGGCGGCGCATTTATTTTTGAATGAGATTCTGGAAGGATTTAGACGCGAGTTCCCAAGTGTTGAATTAATATTGGAAACGGGTGATGTTGCTCAAGCTTTTCATAAGGTTAAAACCGACGCTGTTGACGTCGCCTTTGCTGTAAAACCAGAAAAGTTATCGACACAGTATGATTTTCAACGCGTCGGCGACATCTCGTTGCAGCTAATCGCACCCAATATTCAAACACATTTTACCGAAAACTTAATGAGCGAACGTGTTGATTGGGCTGCCTTACCTTTTATTATGCCAGAGTCTGGTCCCGCGAAAGAACGCGTATTAGAGTGGTGTGAAAGAATGAAGTTTAAGCCCAATGTTTACGCAAAAGTTGCAGGTCACGAAGCCATTGTCAGTTTAGTTGCTTTAGGTTGCGGTATTGCTTTAGCCCCGACGCCGGTGATCTTGAACAGCCCTGTGGTTGATCGAGTGCAAGTATTGACCAGTGATTTTGCTCCGAAACCATTCGAGTTGGGAATTATCTGTAAGCGTAAGCGAGCAACTGAGCCAGTGATCGCTGCATTTAAAGGTTCATTTAAACATCAGTTTCGTCGCCGTCAGCTGATACAGAGCTAGCCGACCCTTGAAACACTCACTAATTGGTCATTTTGACTAAACTTTTTTCGGCGAAGTTGCGTCTAATCTATTTAAAATACACTTTGATATACTATCTTGTTGAAATATAAGACTATTTTTAGTTGGAACGATGCTTGCTAATGTATTTCGAAGATTCATCTATTGTTTAGTTTAACTGACATTTTTATTGCGCTTAGAAATTATTGCGCTTAGAAATCTGTAGTCGTGCTGATACGTTATCAAACAATTTAGTTACTTCAATTTATGACCAATTTATCTAAGAATAAAACACAGCGAGGGAAAATTATGAAACTTAAAGTTACTGCATCCATCATCGGGTTGATTTTAGCAAGTAATGCTTATGCGGGTTCTTTCGATATTGAAGAGCAGCGAACGTTAAATATTCAGGCGGCCGATCTGTCGAAGTTTAAAGTTGATGTTGGGGCCGGATTCTTAAAGATTGAAGGAAGTTCTTCGCTCAGTGAAATTCAAGTTGTTGCTGACTTACAAGTTGATGAAGATAATTTTAAGTTAACCTTGGAGCAGAGTGGCGACAGTGCAATTTTAGTTGCTGACGCTAATAGTAACAATCGAAGTAATTGGTGGGGAGATGGACCAAAAATCGATCTCACGATAAAAGTGCCTTACCAGATGATGTTAGATATCAACGATGGTTCTGGATTTATTGAAGTAAAAGCCATTGGCGGTGGACTGAAACTAAACGATGGATCAGGTTCTATTTCACTCAATGATATTGAGGGTGATGTTGATGTTAAGGATGGAAGCGGTAGTTTTTCTATTGAAAACTTAAAGGGCAGCTTAGTGCTCGATGATGGCTCTGGTAGTATTCGAATTCAACAAGTGACTGGGAATGTCAAAGTTGACGATGGTTCCGGAAGTACTTTGATTAGTAAAGTCGGAGGCACGGTTGAAGTTGATGATGGTTCTGGCAGCTTGACCGTTGAAGATATTACCGGGCACGTCACCATCGATGATGGTTCAGGCGGCATTAATTTAAATCGTCTTGCTAATGGCGTCACTATTCTTAATGAAGGAAGCGGTGGATTGTCGATGAATGATGTACAAGGCGCTGTAAAGAAATAATCAGCGTAGGAAAGATAAAAATGGGCCACCAAAGGGTGGCCCGAATAGACAAAAACTGCGTTGAAACATATGTCAGGGTAGGGAGTTAAAACGCGTACTTTGCCGAAAATTGTAGGCGATCCATGTCACCGCCAAAGCCAGCTTCAGTTTCTCGCTCAGCATGAGCAAGCTCAATACCGAAAGTTAAATTTTTAGTTGGTGAATGCAGTAAGTTGATGCGGAAGCTATTTGTGCTCTCAGTCGCACCCAAACCGGTAAGAGTGACATCGTTATCGGCCTCGAAACCTGCATATATTATGTTGCTTCGCCATTGATCGTTCCATTGGTGACGGTAAGCAACAGAGTAGGCAGTGATATCGATTGCCTCAATTTCTCCTGATGCATTGAATACACCGTCATTAACAATGTTCAAGCCGATGTATCGTCCGATACCGCTTCCGCTATTTACGACGAAGCGAACATCATTTTTATCGCCAACGTTAACTTTACCTCCGAAGCTCAAGCCAATTGAACTTTCAGTAGAATCACAACCCGTTGTTGCATCGTTACATTCGAGCTGACGCGTGATGATAGCCGCAGATAATCCACCCCAATCGCCTTTCCAGTTGTAACGAAAGACTAAGTCTGGCATTGCATTATCGTCGGTTACAACTCGACCACCGACTTGATAGTTAGAAATGGTGGTCTCAGGGTTTTCAACCGCGAATTGGAATCCACCGTTGGTATATCGAATCTGTGTTTGTCTAGCAAAAACAGTTCCGTCAGTATTACCGATAAAATCTAATGATTCAGGCAGTGCACTTAAATTCATAAATGTTGTCCACGCTTGACCAAACAGCAAATTATCGTAAGTGAAGTAAGCTTGGCGAATTCGAGGAGAGTAAGAGTTGCTGATTCGTTCGTCACCTCCTGATGTTACCTGAAAATCCATCTCGACTCGCGTGCCAATGGTTGAACCATTGTCTAAATTGGTTTTCGTTCCGAATATAATTCGTGATTGACGTGCATGCATATCCCACTCTTTACCGGATGATGATGCACTACCGTCGCTTACCGGAATTAAAGAAGGAACATAAAAATCTCGATTGAGTGGATTGGATTCTCCATCGCTGTAATCGGAGATCATCGTGTCCATTTTTATATAGCCGGAGTAAGAGAACTCTGTGTCTGCAAGCAAATTGGCTGAAGCTAACGCGCCCACAACCGCTAAACAAAGTGATTTTTTATTGATGTTTTTCATAGTAGGTCCACCTTTTATGTTTATGGGTGGAATACTTAACTTTTGATCGGTGTTTAACAATTAGCCAAAAGTCTAACTTCGACTAAAGTCGTAGGATTGTGTTACTTAAGGATGGTTATACTAATGTCGAATTGTGTTGCATAGCGAAATTACGCAGCATTTCACTAAGCCTAAAACTTAAGAGAAAGAGCAACAATTATGTCATTGAAAGAGATATATCCTGTTCCTGATGCGGTAAAAGCGTCTGCGTTAATCGATAACGATGGTTATCTTAAGAAATATGCTTTGTCGGTTAGTGATCCTGAAGCCTTCTGGCGAGAGCAAGCAAAATGCGTGGAGTGGTCAAAACCGTTTAGCAACGTAAAACAAGTTAGCTACGAGCCTGGAAATATTGATATTCGATGGTTTTATGACGGAGAGCTTAACGTCAGTGTTAACTGTATCGATCGTCATTTGGCTGATAAAGCAGACAAAACTGCGTTAATTTGGGAGGGAGATGATCCTAACCAAAGCGAAGCCATTAGCTATCGCGCACTGTCAGAGAGAGTGAATCAGTTAGCTAACGGTTTGCGGGAGCTTGGCGTTTCAAAAGGTGATCGGGTAACCATTTACATGCCCATGATTCCCGAAGCAACCTATGCGATGTTGGCTTGTGCTCGCATCGGTGCTGTCCACTCCGTTGTATTCGGCGGTTTTTCTCCTGATGCACTGGCTGGACGTATTGATGATTGCGGCTCAAAACTGGTGATTACTGCCGCTGAAGGTGTTCGTGGCGGCCGAACTGTGCCCTTGAAAGTCAACGTTGATAAAGCGCTAGAGAAAAAAGGCACTGAGTGCGTCGAAAAAGTAGTGGTGGTTAAAAGAACCGGAGCAGAGGTCGCTTGGAATGATTCAAGAGATGTTGCTTATAACCTTTTGACCGATAAACAAAGTACCGAATGTGAACCGGAGACGATGTCTGCGGAAGATCCCTTATTTATTCTGTATACCTCGGGTTCGACAGGCAAACCAAAAGGTGTGCTTCACACCACCGGAGGATACTTAGTTTACGCCCATACGTCGACACAGTATGTTTTTGATTTGCGTGCTGATGACATTTACTGGTGTACCGCCGATGTAGGTTGGATCACTGGACACAGTTATATCGTGTATGGACCTCTCTCTAATGGTGCAACGTCACTTGTGTTTGAGGGTGTGCCTAATTATCCCAGCGCTGGTCGTATGGGAGAGATTGTCGATAAACATAAAGTCAGCATTTTATATACCGCTCCTACCGCTATTCGAGCGTTAATGGGAATGGGAGATGCTGCGACTGCCAGTAGCACGCGTGATACTTTACGTTTACTAGGCAGTGTCGGAGAACCTATCAATCCTGAAGCCTGGGGCTGGTATTATGAAGCATTCGGTAAACAACGCTGCCCAATTGTCGATACTTGGTGGCAGACTGAGACCGGTGGAATTTTGCTAACGCCTTTGGTCGGTGCGACCGATCTGAAACCTGGTTCGGCTACACGTCCATTTTTTGGAATTAAGCCAGCGCTGGTCGACAACGAAGGGAAACTTTTGGAGGGTGCAGCCGAGGGTAACTTGGTCATGCTTGACTCTTGGCCTGGGCAAATGCGAACGATCTTTGGTGATCATGAGCGCTTTGAACAGACGTATTTTTCTACCTATCCGGGCAAGTACTTTACTGGAGACGGCGCGCGCCGCGATGAAGATAGTTATTATTGGATCACTGGCCGAGTTGATGATGTTCTGAATGTCTCTGGGCATCGTTTAGGAACGGCAGAAATCGAGAGCGCTTTGGTTGCCCATCCTGCCATTGCTGAGGCCGCTGTGGTTGGTTACCCTCATGATCTGAAAGGGCAGGGTATCTATGTTTTTATTAATGCGATGGAAGGTGTTTCCGTTGATGATGACTTGACCAAAGAAGTGGTTCAATGGGTTCGCAAAGAGATTGGTCCTATCGCTTCACCAGACTTAGTTCAATGGTGTTCTGGTTTGCCGAAAACCAGATCCGGAAAAATTATGCGCAGGATACTTCGTAAAATAGCCTGCAATGAATATGAGGCACTAGGTGATACATCAACATTGGCTGATCCTTCAATCGTTAATGAATTAATTGACCGACGTTTAAATCGCTGAACCTAGGCGTCAAATTGACTTGCATTGCAAGACGAAATCTACAATGATGGCGAGCAAGAGAATTTAATTGACTATGGATATGAAAATTTTAATTGCTGATGACCATCCTTTGTTTCGCGATGCAATGCAAAGCGTGGTTCGAAGAGCCGTCGCCGATAGTGAAATCGTAATTTGCAATGACTTTTCAAGTGCCGAGCAAGCGATCGTGAACGATCAAGACTTTGACTTGGCACTTCTCGATTTGCACATGCCAGACGGTGATGGTTATTTTGGCTTGATTCATTTACGCAATCATTTTCCGACGTTGCCTGTGGTTATTGTTTCAGGTACTGATGATCCCGCCGTGGTTAAACGTTGTTTAGGGTTTGGCGCCTCTGGCTTTGTTCCTAAAACCTTGCCACCCGATGAAATGATTAAAGCCATCGGCTTAATATTAGATGGCGAGATTTTTCTTCCTGAAAACTTAAAGCAAGCTATCGATAAAATTGATGAAGAAGATCGCGCATTTGCTGAAAAAGTGGCAACACTGACTCAACAGCAATATCGTGTGCTTTGTGAGCTTAATGAAGGTCGTTTAAATAAACAGATTGCCTATGACTTGAATATCTCCGAAGCGACGGTTAAAGCGCATGTCACAGCAATATTCAAAAAGCTCGGCGTGATAAATCGCACTCAGGCCGTTATAGCGGCCCAAAAATTACAATTTACCAGTCATCTTGACGACAGCAAGCTGCAGTCTGATTAGCGATTTAAAATCGCTCTCAGTGCAGCGGGTTTTGCTGGTTTTTTAATATACTCCATACTTGAGCGCTTTGCCTGATCTCGAATGTTTGGATCTTGTGTCGCGGTTAGCAAATAAGCTTTTGGATGCTTTTGCCAGAAGTTCTTCAGACTTTCATACAACTCAATACCATCAGTCGTCGCATTAAGATCAAAGTCCATCATTAATATGTCGGGCTGTGATATCTTTGCGGCTTCAATAACCTGTTCCGGATCATGGAAAATGGTAAGTTGTATTCCCCATTTCTTTACCAGTGTTTTCATCGCATCCAATTGTTGAACGTCATTGTCAACGTACCAAACAATTTGATTAATGATATTAACATCGGTTTGTGTTTGAGGTATGGCTTGACTACTATGTTGTGCGGTTGTGATTGGCACATCAACATAAAACGTTGATGAAGAGCCCTCGGCTGATATTATTCCAACTGGGTGAGAGAGTGACTCGCTCATTCTTGCCACAACACTTAGACCAAGACCAGCACCTGATTCAGTGGATTTATTATTAGGCGAGCGGTAAAAGTCACTAAAAATGGCTCTTTGTTCATTCTTTGAAATTCCTGGGCCAGAGTCAGTGACTTGTATTCTTAATAAACTCCCATGTCGTCGGCAGCCGAAAACAATCTTATGACCATTAGAATACTTAATCGCATTCGATAGAAAGTTTTGCAATATTCTTCTAAGCCATTGCTTATCGCTGATTACCCACACTTGACACTTAGGCATTTTCAATCGCTTGTTTTTTTCTGATGCAACAACGGAAAATTCATTAAAAAGAGACAGCATAATTTCATCAACTCGGAAGGGTTCTTTTTTAGGCGTTAGGGCGCCTTGGTCAAAGCGGGCAATTTCGAGCAATGTCGCAACTAGGTTTTCTGTCGATTTTAAAGATAAGTTAATTTTCTCAACGACGTTATTGGCTTCTTGAGTTAAACCTTCTTCTTCTAAAGCACTCGCGTAGAGTCGAGCTGCCGTTAGTGGTTGTAAGATATCATGGCTAGCGAGAGCAATGAATTGTGTTTTCGTTTTATTGGCATTCTCAGCTTCTAGTTTAGCTTGATTCATTGCCTTTTCTGATTGTTTTCGTAACTCGACTTCTTGTGTTAATTCTTCATTGATATGCTGTATTTGCTCAGTACGTTTGACAACTCGAGCTTCCAATTCATCTCGAGACTCTTTTAATTGACGCTCGACTTTCTTATATTCGGTAATGTCTGTAAAGCTAGTTACAAATCCACCGCCCGGCATTGGGTTTCCACGCATTTCTAGAACACGACCGTCGGGCCATTCTCTCTGAAATACATAAGACGTTCCTCTTCTTAGATGCTCAAGGCGCTTTTCAACTTGCTCTTCAATGGATCCCTGACCCATAACTCCCCGACCGGCATTGTGGCGAACAACGTCGGCAATTTCCATTCCGGGTTGAATAAATCCATCAGGGTAGTTAAACAACTCGATATAACGTTGATTCCACGCGACCAAATGCAAGTCTTTATTCACAACACTGATCCCCTGTGAAATATTTTCGAGTGTCGCGTGTAAAAGTTTTTGGTTAAACTTAATTTGCTGAGAGGTCTCATCGAATAAATTAATCAAAGATTCAGGCGTGACAGAGCGTCCCGCAATAATTGAGTTAACAACGGTATTTGCGGTGGTGGTTCCTATCGCTCCAGCAAGACGCTTTTCGGCAAATTCTAATAAATCTCTCTGCGGGGGTTCGTTTCTTTTGACGGGGCCATGATCTAACTCGAATTCATTTAATAAAATAGAAGTTTCCCGCTCTCCAAGAAAGCGCGCGATAACCTTTATAATGTCGTCACTCACAACATTCGCATTGGTAGGTTCGAGCGTACGAGTTTTGGTCAAGTTTAGTGGACTAGTAAATGCGGTCGCTTGAATGCTTTCGCTAAATTTAACGTCCGAACGACGTGAAACAAAGACCATAATTAACACATTCGTAATTAAGCTAAGCCAGACTCCCAGGTTGAAAGCATCATAGTCGAGATTCAGAAAGTTGGTCGGTGATAACCAGTGAATACCCAAAGGGCCTACATCGACTATCGTTTGTCCGAATAAGCCGGCTGCGGCAAGAGACGGAAGCATAATAAAGTAAAACCAAATGGCGGTGCCAGCTATCAAACCGGCACTGACACCTTTTGAACGACAATTTCGCCAATACAAACCGGCAACCACGGAAGGAACTAATTGGGCGACGAGAGAAAATGCAATCAATCCGGTTGCTGCTAATGCAAAGTAGTCACCAATTATAATTTTATACAAATAAGCCGCCAATAATATAAAGGCGATGCTCGCTCGTCGCCATTTAATGACCAATGGGCGGTAGTAGTTTTCTGATGTGTCATTTAGTCGATTAACAAAGTAGGGCAGAATAATGCTGTTTGTAATCATTGTACTAAGTGCGAGCGTGGCGATTATGATCATTCCAGTAGAGGCAGCGAACCCTCCAATAAACAGCATGACGCTCAGGAGTTTTTCATTTTGGGCAAAAGGAATAGCAAGAACATAAGTATCTGCAGATACACTACTGTCTACTCCAAATAGTTCAGTACCCATGGCTGTAATTGGAAATACGACTAAAGAAATTACCGCTAGATAAAAAGGGAAAATCCAGCGCGCTTTGTTTAAATGATTAGGGGCGGTATTTTCAACGAAGGTGACATGAAATTGTCTTGGTAAACAAATAGTGGCACAAGCGGCAAGAAATAGCTGAGTAAAAAAGGAAGCGTCTAATTGTGACCAAGAAAACTGTTCACTAAATGTTTTGCGGCTGAAGGACTGATTATCAAAGGTATCAAGCGATAGCCAATATAAACAAAAAATCGCTAATACAATGAGAACGGCGATTTTGACCACAGACTCGAATGCAATCGTATACATTAATCCGGAACGAGGTTTGGTTGCTTCAGCCGACTGTGTTCCAAAAAATATAGCCAATAGAGCCATTGCGATCGCTGTAAATAAAGCCGTGTCAATTTCCGTTGCCTGTACCGATACGTTTTGAGTTAAGCCATCAAAGCTAAAAGCTATCGCTTTAAGTTGCAGTGCAATATAGGGAATGATTGCGACCATCAGTAATAAAGTGACTGCGACAGAAAGCGAGCGCTGTTTGCCATATCGCAATGCAATAAAGTCGGATAATGAAGAGACATTTTGCTCTTTACAAACGATCAGTAGCTTGTACAACAAACGGTGCCCAAATAAAAATAAGAGAGCAGGACCTAAATAGATTGAAAGATAGAGCCAGCCATTATTGACCGCGGTGCCGACAGCACCATAAAACGTCCAAGAAGTACAATAAATGGCGATTGAAAAGCTATAGATCCAAAACGAAGGGATGGCAGACAGCTTTCCCTTGTCGCCAAGACGCGCAATAGCAAACAGAATGGCAATATAAACCAAGATACAAAAGAATAAGGCCAGAGCATTCAAATTGCGTCCCTCAAAAATATTCGCGTGAACGGTGGTTAAAAAGCTATTAGACCAAAGGATAACTCGTTTTGCACCTTACATGCGACTAAAGTCGAATTCGTTGCCTCATCAAACTTGATTAGAGTTGAGAAGTAACTTGGGGTTAATTTAGGAGGGCCAGTCATGGCATTCGAAAATAAAGAGCTTGCGCAACAATATTGGCGAGCGAATCTAAAACTGATGGCAACCCTTTTAGTCATTTGGTTTGTGGTGTCTTACGGTTGTGGAATCTTATTAGTTGATCAGTTGAATCAGATTAAGTTCTTTGGTTTTAAACTGGGATTCTGGTTTGCTCAGCAAGGTTCTATATACACGTTCGTAGTTTTAATCTTTGTGTATGTTGCAAAGATGAACAAGCTCGATCGTAAGTTTAACGTACACGAAGACTAAGGGGTCAACGATGGATTTACAAACTTTGACATTTATTGTCGTTGGCGCAACCTTCGCTTTATATATCGGGATTGCAGTCTGGTCACGAGCGGGTTCGACAAACGAGTTTTATGTGGCTGGAGGAGGCGTTCATCCAGTCGCCAATGGTATGGCAACCGCAGCTGACTGGATGTCTGCTGCATCATGGATTTCAATGGCCGGTTTGATATCTTTTATGGGATATGATGGCGGCGTTTATTTAATGGGCTGGACCGGCGGTTATGTTCTTTTAGCTTTATGCTTAGCGCCATACTTACGTAAATTTGGTAAGTTTACGGTTCCGGATTTCATTGGTGATCGTTACTACTCTCAAACCGCACGAACGGTTGCTGTGATATGTGCGATTTTCGTATCTTTCACTTATGTAGCTGGCCAAATGCGTGGCGTAGGCGTGGTTTTCTCTCGCTTTTTAGAAGTTGATTTAACTTGGGGTGTCGTTATTGGCATGGCCATCGTATTCTTCTATGCCGTTCTCGGTGGAATGAAAGGAATTACTTATACTCAAGTCGCTCAATATTGTGTGTTGATTTTTGCTTACTTAGTTCCAGCAATTTTCATCTCTATTTTGATTACTGGTAATCCTATTCCGCAACTAGGGTTTGGTGGCGAGGTCGCAGGGGAACCAGGGGTGTATCTACTGGATAAACTCGATGGACTCTCGCAGGAGCTCGGGTTTGCGGCTTACACTGACGGCTCGAAGGGCATGGTCGATGTATTCTTTATTACCGCTGCATTGATGGTCGGTACAGCAGGTCTACCACACGTTATCGTACGATTTTTCACAGTACCTAAAGTGCGTGATGCTCGTAAATCAGCTGGTTGGGCTTTGGTTTTTATTGCTTTACTTTATACGACTGCACCAGCCGTAGCGGTATTTGCTCGGGTCAATATGATCGACACGATCAATGGTCCAGAGCAACAAGGGGTTGAATATGAGAAAGCGCCTACTTGGATCAAGAACTGGGAGCAAACCGGCTTAATTTCATGGTCAGATAAAAATAACGACGGTCGCATGTTTTATTCAGGTGATGAACGCAATGAAATGAAAATCGATCGAGACATTATGGTGTTGGCAAACCCAGAAATTGCGAAACTACCAAACTGGGTTATTGCGCTAGTTGCCGCAGGTGGCTTAGCCGCCGCGTTGTCGACAGCGGCTGGTCTGCTACTGGTAATATCGACCTCCATTTCGCATGACTTATTGAAGCGAAATCTAATGCCAGACATAACCGATAAGCAAGAACTGATGTATGCGCGTTTAGCAGCCGCAGTGGCGGTAATCATTGCAGGACTCGCGGGTATCTATCCGCCAGGGTTTGTGGCGCAGGTGGTCGCCTTTGCCTTCGGCTTGGCTGCTTCCTCTTTCTTCCCAGCTATCATAATGGGTATTTTCTATAAGAAGATGAATAAAGAAGGAGCGATTGCTGGTATGGTTGTAGGTATTACTTTCACCGCTGCTTACATCCTAATATACAAAGGCGTTTTCTTTGAACCTCTGATCGAAAACAAACCTGAAAACTGGTTATTTGGGATTTCTCCTGAAGGTATCGGTACATTAGGTATGTTGCTTAACTTTGCCGTTGCATATGGGGTAAGTAAAGTCACTGCTCCTGTACCAGAAGATGTACAGCAGATTGTTGAAGATATTCGCTTTCCGAAAGGGTCAGGCGGGGCTCAAGCTCACTGATCAAGCGCGAACGGAAAAGTCCGGCATTGCCGGACTTTTTTGCGTTTGTAACGCACGATTATTCTAGTTAACTGTGTTGATGCAACGACGGCAATTTTTATACTAAAAAGTAAATGTTTGATAAGCTAACCTATATCCCGTAATAAACGCTGATTGTTAATAGATAAGTGCGGTAAAACTCTACGTGTGGTTTAACAAATAGGAGTATTAAAATTGAGCGCGCCAACCAGTGTTCCATCTGTGGTCTCGTTTCTCTCGACGATAATGCCCTTTAATCAACTCGAAAAAGAGCAACTCATCGAATGCGTTAATTCAATAGAAGTACATTTTTGTAGTGACAGCTCATTGGCGCAAGTTATCGATTATGAAAACCCGCTCTTATATATTATTCGGACCGGTGAGTTTGAGATTAGAGATCCAGAAGGAAAGCTAATCGACCGACTAGCCGAAGGTGATCAATTTGGTTATCCAGCCTTACTCTCCGGAAAAAAGATTTTAAATCGCGTATCGGTGCTCAAAGAGGGCTTAATTTATCGACTCAATGCAGAGACATTTCGTTGGTTAAAACATCAAAACAATGAGTTCGATATCTTTTATACCGAAGCTTATGCCGACAGAATCAAAAGAACTCAACCAGCGCCCAATCTATCGTTAGTTCAACCAATTGGTAACGTTATAGCACGACGGCCGGTGACCATTGAGGTAACCGAGACAATTCAACAAGCAGCAAGAGTGATGACCGAGAGAGAAGTTTCATCGATAATGGTTTTGCAAGATGAAAAGCTAGTCGGGATAGTCACCGATCGTGATTTGCGGTCAAGAGTTATTGCGCAAGGTTGCGATGTTACTAAACCGCTCGATACTGTCATGACACCTGAACCAAATCGGGTACTCGAAACCGAGTCTAGTGAGTCAGTGCTGGCGAAAATGTTAGAGCTGCACATTCATCACTTGCCAGTCATTAATCAGCAACAGCAACTTGTTGGTATGGTGACGACCAGCGATTTAATTCAAATGCAAATTTCACATCCGGTCTACCTAATCGGTAGGATAAAAAAAGCAAATCGTTTGGAACAGCTGGTACTCTTCAGTAAAGAAATCGGAAATTTATTGCATCAAATGATATCGAACAATATTCGTGTTGAAGAAATTGGCCGAATCATTTCTCAGATATCGGATGAATTAACCGTTCGATTAGTTAAACTCGCCGAACGAGAGTTAGGAAAGCCACCCATGAAATATTGCTGGGTCGCTTTTGGGTCGCAAGGTCGAAGTGAACAGTCGGCGAACTCTGATCAAGATAATGGTTTAGTATTAGAACGAAATCCTACTACAGAAGAGCGAGCGTTTTTTCAGGCGTTGGCTCAAAAGGTTAACTATGGTTTAGATGCCTGTGGCTTTATTCTTTGCCCCGGAGACGTTATGGCCATGAACGATAAATGGCTAGCAAGTTTAGAGCAGTGGCAAAGCTATTTTGGCAAGTGGATACAATCTCCGGAACCAAAGGCTTTGATGCATTCCAATATATTTTTTGACTTGCGAGCAATTTACGGAGACAGTCACTTGGTTCAACTGCTGCAAGAATCGATTCTTAAGTTAGCGCAAGGAAACTCGATTTTTCTTGCGCAGTTGACTCAGAATGCATTGAAAACCAGAGTGCCACTCGGTTTTTTCAAAGCCTTTGTGCTTGAGCAAAATGGTGAGCATGTCCCATCACTAGATTTAAAGCATAAGGCTCTTGCGCCTATTGCCGATATAGCTAGAATTTACGCATTAGCGACGCAATCGTTTGAAGTTAACACGATTGCTCGAATATCTAATGTGCCTTCGAAATTATTCAATGAACAAGATGCGAAAGCCTTATTAGACGCTTATCGCTTTATTTCTCGAATGCGCTATCAACATCAATTAAGATGTTGGCAAAAAGGTAAGAAAGTCGATAATTTTGTTATCCCTTCCGATCTATCATCATTGCAAAGAGCACAGTTGAAAGATGCGTTTCAAGTGATTGATGACGCACAATCTGGCATCAAGATGAAATTCTCTCGAGGGTTGATTTAGTGTTTCAAAAGTGGCGAATACGACGTCAACTATCATTATCGTCTGCTTTATTTCAAGAGTACTTAAAAGCTTTACCAAAGGTTGGCGATCAAAGTTTTATGGATTGCTCATATATATCATTAGATATAGAGACCGATGGATTAGATCCGAAACAAGACTCAGTATTGAGTCTAGCTTCGGTATTACTGAGTGGCGCAGTCATTCGTTTATCCGAGACTGCCTACTACTTTGTGCAAGCTGAAAAACTTCAAACGACTAAAAACATAGAAGTTCACGGGATTCATCCGTCTGAAATGACGCAAGGCATCCGAGAAAAAGAATTAATGGAGCACGTTTTATCCCAATTAAAAGGTAAAATATTTATCGCTCATAATGCCAGCTTTGACTGGGCTTTTTTAAATCAAATTTGTCTTCGTAATTTTGGCTCGCCATTTTTTTGTCCCGTTATTGATACGATGAGAGTTGAGCAAGCCAGACTCGAGCGAAAGCAATTTGTAATGAACCGAGGTAGTTTGACCTTATCGGCTTGCCGAGCTAGATATGGGTTACCTATGTTTGATGAGCATGATGCTCGAAATGACGCCATGGCGACGGCTGAACTTTTACTGGCCCAGGTTAATGCAATGGGAGGCTACGCTCGAGTAAAAGTAAGAGATTTGGGCGTAAAGCTTAAAGGTTGAATTAACGGATCTCGAATACCTTTTCGAGTCTAGCAAGTCGAAATACTTTGAGCGCTGGTTCACTGACTTGTTGTAATGCGAAATCTAAGTTTTTCTTTTTCGAAGCTTGAAGCGCTTCAACTAAGCTGGCAACGCCTGATGAGTCTATGTATTCTACGTCGGACATATCGACTATCAAATGTTGTCCTTTTTCAACGGTCTCTAACAGAACTTTGCGAGCAAGGGGAGAGCGTTCTAAGTCAACTTCTCCAGTAAGAAAAATAGTCGTGTGATCGCCGTTCTCAGTTGTTGTATAGCCCATAAATAGTATCACCAGTGAATATTGTAGCGGGAGGCTACAATCAATTTATTATAACGGAACACTTATCCTTCGGAGTGCTCTACTTTTCGACGCATGACCAGTTTGTTTCCTGCACCATTTGGGGGCGGGCACTCATAAGCCACAGAGTCCATCACTTTATTCATAATAAGCGTCCCTAGGCCACCCGGTGTTAGTTCGTCTTTGCACTCTTTAGGTTTGCAGCAATCAGGGTCAACCGTCGTGGCGAAGTCGATTAATTCAATGCACAGTTCATTATGATCAAGCATTAAGCTAAGGTCAATAATCCCATGGTCATCGAACTGATAGGCATGGCGAATGATGTTTTGACAAGCCTCGTCAACCGCAAGAACCATATCTGATTGAAAATCTTGATTAAAACCATGAGCAGATAGCGTATTTGATATTTCGCTTCTGATCGTTTTTAGGTGCTGTGGCTGAGCACTAAACCGCTTAGTCAGTAACACCTTTGTCATATCGTTGCTCATATTGGTTTGGAATCCTTAACAGTAAAATCGATGCCAATGTATTTTGCAAGATGTGACTTAAAATTAAATTAAGATTTAGTAGAAAGGAAGGGGACTGAGCTCAGTATTTCGTTGATAGTTGGGGAAATTGGTTTAGAGGGTTTAATCTTTTAGAGGCTAAGCATGCTAAGGCGGCAGCGATGCCGCCTTAAGAACATTCAGGTATTAGTCTGCTTGGTACAAAACATACAGCTCATTTTCTTCCATGCTGACTCGACGAGTTAGAACCTCACCGACTTTAACATAGTCTCGCTCGAACTCCTGTTCCATTTCTGCGGTGAAGGCTTGGTGAGCGTATTTTTTACAAAATTGAATAACAGCATTTGCGATTTCATTCATATCCGTTCGGAAGTCTTTAACAACCTGTAACGTGTGTACATCGTCAGCTAGAGACTGCTCTAGATAGACATAGAACTTTACGTTTTCCTTCAAAAGGTGAGATTGAAAGCTGGCTTTGAATTCAGCGATAACGTTTGAAAGCTTTTTATAATCGCTTTTCTCGAACCCTTCTTTCCACATGGCTCCATAAAGCGCAACCAGTTTCGAGTGGTCTTTTTTCAAAGTGTCAATTAAGTTTGGGTCAAAACTAATTGTTCGGTCAGCGCGAGATTTTCGGCTGGCAACATTCTGCAGAGGTTGACGTGTCTCCTCTTTGGGTCTAGCTCGAAAGAAATCGGTAATAAAAGCAAACATAATTGAACCTCGTAATTGATAATGCAAATGCCACTGTATTTAGCAAGCTGAAATCAAAATCACGCATCGCGTGCCTCAGCTAATAGATCCTAATAGATAAAAATTAACTCTACGTAGTAAAAAAGTGATTTATATTCTCAACTCGTGACTGCATTCATCATGTTTCTTAAATATATCTTTGTTGTGAGATTTAAATGTGTGATTTTTACCGTAACTCTTTGGTTCAAAAGCTAAAAAGTTGAGTTGGTCTGTGTCTTTGATGAAGGAGTGGAAGACTGATTCCATTGCAAACGTCGATAATTAAGGCCATATTGAGGTCAGTGACGCTCCGAACTGGTTGATATTTATACAAAAAATTAATTGCGACAAGGGTTTTAATCCGGCGAAAAATTAGCGATAATGCGCGCTCTTCACTATGGGTACCCACTGGTTCCCTCGCAACGATAAGTCGCAAACCCCGCCAGGCCCGGAAGGGAGCAACGGTAGTGACCGACTCGTGTGCCGAGGTGTGGCTGGTGGGTCCCACCCAAAACTCTTCGATTCCCAATTCCTGTTTCCTTTGTTTTTCGAATGGATCTCCTTAGCGCTAAAGTACCTGTTCCTTGCGGTATTGGTTGTTGATTCTCCGCGAATAATTGGCGAGTTGCGCCTTTTTTGGTCAATAAATCAGCAAACATCATTTTGTTAGAGATTCTGATTTGAGTTGATTATAATGACCTATTAACTTTGATTTGATGGTAGCGGAGAGTTCATGTCCTACACTGTTTTAGCGCGCAAATGGCGACCTCAAAATTTCCAACAACTGGTTGGCCAAGAGCACGTACAGCGGGCAATTGTTAACGCAATAGAGCAACAGCGCCTTCATCACGCTTACTTGTTTACCGGCACTCGCGGAGTCGGGAAAACCACCATCGCTCGGATTTTCTCCAAATGTCTTAATTGTGAAACAGGTATTACATCGACGCCATGTGGTAGCTGTTCAACGTGTACCGAGATAGATGAGGGACGTTTTGTCGATTTACTAGAAATCGACGCTGCCTCAAGAACAAAGGTTGAAGATACTCGCGAAATTCTCGACAACGTTCAATATCGACCATCTCGAGGACGATACAAAGTCTACTTAATCGATGAAGTGCATATGTTGTCAAATAGTAGCTTTAATGCGCTTTTGAAAACGTTAGAAGAGCCTCCACCACATGTCGTCTTTTTGTTGGCAACGACGGATCCGCAAAAACTTCCGGTGACGGTTTTGTCCCGCTGTTTGCAGTTTCATTTAAAGCGCATGACAGAAGAGCACATTGCGAATCACTTAGCGCATATTTTAGGTGAAGAGTCGATCCCGACAGAAGAAGGCTGTTTACCGATCATTGCCCGCGCTGCCGACGGAAGTATGCGAGATGCACTCAGTCTTTTAGATCAAGCCATTGCTTTTGGTGCCGGTGAGTTAAAATTACCCGAAGTAACCGATATGTTGGGAGCGATTGATCAAGGTTTTGTAAGAGACATTCTCAGCGCGATGGCTGTAAATGATGTTGATGCGGTGTTTGCTGCGATCGATCGAATGGCTGAGTTTAACCCGGACTACCGAAAGGTATTGGCAGAAATGCTATCCTGCTTACATCGTATCGCCGTAAGTCAAATGGCTAACAAACCAGTTTCCAGCGAACTGGATGAGTTAACTCAAATACTGTCTCCTAATGACGTGCAGCTTTTTTACCAAATCGGTGGTCACGCTCGACGGGATTTACCTTTATCTCCAGATGCACGAGAAGGGTTTGAAATGGCTGTGTTACGAATGATGGCTTTTCGACCTGATCTTGTTGGATCTAGCGAAAGCAAAAAAAAATAGTTTAAGCTCAAATAATTCGTCGAATAGTCTAGTTAAAGACGATGCATCAAATCGACTTATTCGCGAAAAGTCTCTTAAATCTGACTCATTATCGGAAACAAGTGACGAATCAGCTTTAGACACTCAAACTTCAGTAAAGCTCGTTGATGAACAAAGGCTCGTTGATGAGAAAAAGGTAGTTGATGAATCTACTAAAAAAGATGCTGAATGTTCAGGCGCTATTGACCATAAGAACGAATTAGTAGGTGAGCAAGAGTCCTTTGCTAACCGACACTCCCCACAAAATTCTCAAAGCAGTGCAAACAGCAGCGATCGAGAAACTCAAACTCTTGAGAAAGTGAGCCTCACTAGCGCTCCTGTCGAGCAGCCTTCATTGTCAGATTCGAAAACTGATGTTCATCTAGATGATACTAATTCTGAAGTGACAAACGCCGTCGTAACGGATATTACAAAGAGTTCAGAGCAGGCTAATTCGAGCATACTCAATAGTGAGGTTGCTCATGTTCAGGACTCTCAGCTTTCACCGAAACCTAAAGTGAGCAAGCAATGGTCAACTGAACTGCTGGCTCAACCTGAAAAATGGCATGAGTTCATTCAAGATTTACAGTTGACCGGCGCGTTGTTCCAAATTCTTAACAATAGCTCGGTTGTTCGCGTAGATAATCATACGATAGCCTTAAAAACTCGTTCGTCAGTTGAGCACTTTGTTACCGACTCAGCGTATAAGAAAATTCAAGACGAAGTTTCTCGCTCACTGAAGGTTGACGTAAAAATTGAGTTTGATTACGTCGAAGAGCTATTCAATACACCGAAAGAAATTTCTGAGCAAAACTATCTAAATTACTTAAATCAAGTTAAAGAATCTTTTTTGGAGAATCAAAAAGTTGTTAGCATTTTAAACGCATTTCAAGCTAACATTTCGCAACAAGATATCGAGCTTGACAAGCAACTAGATGTAAACAATTAAATTCTATTAGAGAGAAAGAGGAAATCTTATGAAAGGCTTAGGTGGCATGATGAAGCAGGCACAGCAGCTTCAAGAAAAGATGCAAAAAGCTCAAGAAGAAGTGGCTAACTTGGAAGTAACCGGTGAAGCTGGTGCTGGAATGGTCAAGGTAGTCATGACAGGTCGACACGACGTTAAGCGTGTACACATAGACGATAGTTTAATGAGTGACGATAAAGAAATTTTAGAAGACTTAGTTGCTGCTGCGGTGAACGATGCCGTTCGTCGAGTTGAAGCAGAAAGCCAAGAAAGAATGTCATCGGTCACCCAAGGTTTACCCTTGCCTCCTGGCTTTAAAATGCCCTTTTAGCAATGGCGGAAAATTTACTTGAAGAATTAGTTGAGGGATTGCGCTGTCTTCCTGGCGTCGGCAGGAAAAGTGCGCAACGTATGGCTCTTTATTTACTTGAACGCAATCGTCGAGGTGGTGAAAAGCTTGCTCAGGTATTATCTGATGCAATGTCGCGCATTGAACACTGTAAACAGTGCAAAAATTTCACCGAGTCTGAGCTGTGTGAAATTTGCTCAAACTATAAGCGAGACGCATCGCTCATTTGCGTTGTAGAGTCGCCTGCCGATGTGCTCGCCATTGAGAACTCTGGCGCTTTTGAAGGGCACTATTTCGTGCTCATGGGTCAGCTATCTCCTCTCGATGGAATAGGGCCTGAAGAGCTCGGTCTTGATACCTTCGAAACGCGACTCCAATCGCAGCAAATAAGAGAAGTTATTTTAGCGACAAGCTCGACAATTGAAGGTGAAGCAACCGCTCATTATTTAAGAGAGTTAATCGAGAAATATCAAATTCCAGTGACTCGTATTGCACAAGGTGTGCCTATCGGTGGTGAGCTTGAATACATTGATTCTGGAACCCTCGCGCGGTCAATCAATGAGCGCAGAAAAATAGAGTACTAAATTTAGCTATATAAAGCCGGTTTAAACAGATTAAATTAAACTAAGAAATCGACCTGTTTTTCCAACTAACTGCTATTATTACAGGTAGTTGTTTGGTGAGTATAGGACGAGTAGATGCTGACCTATAAAGGCTTTGTTGCACAGCTAGATTATGAACCAGAAACTGACCTTATTGTCGGTGAGGTCATAAATGCGCCTGATGTATTGTTGTTTGATGGCGATAATCTGCTTACCCTAAAACGACGTTTTGTAGAAGTCATCGATGATTACTTGTCTCTAGTAAAGCGTGAAGCTTTATCCCCGGTATCTCCATTTATAGGGCGTTATACGATATGCCTGGCCCCCGATGACCAAAGAAAAGTGATGCATGCTGCTGAGAGAGAAGCCGTAGGGGTATCCCATTGGTTAAATCGAGAAGTTCAAATTCTGATAAAAAATATGCCGAATTAAAACTTAAACCTTGAAAAGCGGTTAACTGCCCCCATCTCCCTGTCATTGGTGAAGACTGCAATGAAAAATAGCAGCAGTCTTAACTATTCTAATCAAACCATAGGTTTTCATTAAACCCAAGTGACTACTTTTCAGAATCGGAGGAGATTGGCAATGAGTGAGACGCCAACGATGGAAAAACATAGCTTTCAGACTGAAGTGAAGCAATTGCTTCATTTGATGGTTCATTCTTTGTACAGCAATAAAGAGATCTTTTTGCGTGAATTGATTTCTAATGCGGCAGATGCTGTGGACAAGCTTCGTTTTCAATCGTTAGATAACAGTGAGCTTATTGCCGAAGATCCTGATTTTAAAATTCGTATTACTACTGACGAGCAGGCTGGTACGCTGACCATTAGTGATAATGGTATCGGCATGTCGAAAGATGAGCTGATCGCAAATTTGGGAACCATCGCTAAGTCAGGCACCGCTGATTTTTTAAGTAAGCTGTCAGGAGATCAGAAAAAAGACGCAAACCTTATTGGACAATTTGGTGTGGGCTTTTATTCTGGATTTATCGTTGCTGACAAAATGACTGTAGTTTCGAAAGCAGCCGGAAGTAATGAGAGTTTCAGTTGGTCTTCGCAAGGTGAAGGGGAGTTTGAAATAGAGCCAAGTGACAAAGCTGGTCGAGGAACTGACATAATTCTGCATTTGAAAGACTCAGAAAAAGAGTTTTTAAATGACTGGCGTTTGCGGTCAATTATTGGAAAATACTCCGATCACATTTCGGTACCTGTGCAAATGCTTAAGCCAGCCGAACCTGCTGCAGAAGGTGAGGACCCCAAACCGTCAACTGAATTCGAAGCCGTCAATAAAGCGACTGCTCTATGGACGAGAAGTAAATCAGACATTTCAGAAGATGAGTATAAAGAATTTTATAAACATATATCTCATGACTTTACCGAGCCAATGTCTTGGGCGCACAACAAAGTCGAAGGGACGCAGGAGTATACTAGCTTACTTTACATTCCGAAAAATGCACCTTTTGACCTTTGGAATCGTGAACGTTCTCGTGGTGTAAAACTGTATGTTCAACGGGTCTTTATTATGGACGATGCTGAGCAGTTCTTACCGGTTTACTTACGTTTCGTTCGTGGTGTGCTCGATAGCAATGACTTACCATTAAATGTATCGCGAGAAATTTTGCAAGACAGTTCAGTTACTCAGTCGTTAAAGAACGCTTGTGTTAAACGCATACTCTCGTTACTAGAGAAAACCGCAAAGAAAGATCCTGAGGCTTACCAGCATTTTTGGGAGCAGTTTGGAAATGTATTAAAAGAAGGTTTGGGCGAAGACTTTTCCAACCAACAAACTCTTGCTGGTCTAATGCGATTTTCTTCGACACACACAGACTCTGCTAAGCAAGATGTTTCACTCGATGACTATGTGTCTCGAATGAACGATGGTCAAGATAAGATTTATTACATCACAGCCGATAGTTTTGAAACGGCGAAAAATAGTCCTCACTTAGAAGTATTCCGTAAGAAAGGTATCGAGGTTCTATTGCTCGCCGATCGTATCGATGAATGGGCAATTTCTCATTTATCTGATTACCAAGAGAAGAAGCTGGTTTCGGTAACTCAAGGCGACTTAGATTTAGGTGAGCTCGAAAACCAAGAAGAAAAGGAGCAGCGTGAGCAACTAGAAAAAGACAGTGCTTCGCTTATCGAGCGCTTCAAAGCGGTTCTTGGTGATAAAGTTAAAGACGTAAAAGTGACTCATCGATTAACCGATTCTCCGGCGTGTGTCGTCAGCTCCGAAGGTGAAATGTCGGCACAGATGGCGAGGCTGATGGCTGCAGCTGGACAAAGTGCGCCAGAAATCAAACCGGTTTTTGAGTTAAACCCCGAGCATCAATTAGTTCAACACGCCGCGGAGCAGTCTGACGCAGTATTTGAAGATTGGGCGATGTTTCTATTTGAACAAGCGCTGCTTGCTGAGTCGGGCTCCTTAAATGATCCCGGAACCTTTACCAAGCGCCTTAATAAGCTCTTACTCGCTAAGTAAAGGGAGATGGCGCTCAGCCAATGGCTAGAGCGCCTATCACTCGTCATTTTTGCTAAAGACACGGTAAATTTACGGTGCTTGCCACGTTAAAACCCATTCCTAATGTTTATCTTTCAGCCAAAGCCTGATAAATCGACGAAAAGTGTCATAATTCGCTTGAGTTAGCGGTTTGTGATAGGTATCTTACGACTACACAAAGTTAAAATAAACGAGACGGCGATTGGTTAAATTGCCGCAAAATGTAGACTCTCGGAGAGGCAAGTATGCGAGTAATATTATTGGGTGCACCTGGTGCAGGAAAAGGAACTCAGGCTCAATATATAAAAGATAAATACGGGATACCGCAGATTTCGACCGGCGATATGCTCAGAGCAGCAGTCAAGGCTGGAACACCACTAGGTCTTGAAGCGAAGAAAGTAATGGACGCTGGGCAGCTTGTTTCTGATGATATTATCATTGGCCTTGTCAAAGAGCGCGTTGCTGAAGACGACTGCAAAAATGGTTATTTGCTTGACGGCTTTCCGCGAACGATCCCGCAAGCAAACGCCATGCGAGAGAACAACATTGATGTCGACTTTGTCGTCGAAATCGATGTGGACGACGAAGAAATCGTTAAGCGACTTTCAGGTCGCCGTGTACATCCTGAGTCAGGTCGTGTTTATCATGTCGACTATAATCCACCTAAAGTGGCAGGCAAAGACGATGAAACCGGTGACGATTTGATTCAACGTGACGACGATACTGAAGAGACCGTACGCAAACGGTTAGATGTGTATCATACGCAAACAAAAGTCTTGGTCGATTACTACAAAATATTTTCCGAAGAAAGCTCTGATGTAGCGCCTGAATACGTAAAAGTACCTGGTGTCGGTTCGATGACCGATATCAGAGACGCTATTTTCAAAGCTCTGGAGCGTTAACCAGAGCGTAACTTAACTGGTTAACCAATGACTAAAACTTCTTCAATCGGAGTGCTGCTAGTAAATCTAGGCACTCCTGATGCCCCAACAGCGCCAGCTGTTAGAAAGTACCTTGCTGAATTTCTCCATGACCATCGAGTGGTGGATTTGTCTCGTTGGATTTGGTGTCCGATATTGCATGGTATTATTTTACGCGTACGCCCGCCGAAAGTGGCTAAGCTCTATCAGTCAATTTGGACTGATCAAGGCTCTCCTTTGTTAGCGACGACACGCTCTCAAGCAGAGTTGTTGCAGCAGCTATTTGACGATAAGGCAATCGATTGCCAAGTTAGCTATGCCATGAATTATGGCTCGCCTTCCATTGCTGACGGTCTAGCGAGTCTAGGGAATTGTAGTAGAGTGATTGTGTTACCCTTGTACCCGCAATATTCCTCAGCGACGACTGCTTCCGTTTACGACCGAGTTGCCAAAGTCATAGCCAAGCAATGGAACATGCCAGGTATTGATTTTGTGCGGGATTATCACTCTCATCCAGGGTACATCAAAGCATTAGCTAACTCAGTTCGCGCAAGTTGGCATGAGAAGGGGCGGGGCGATAAATTACTTATCTCTTTTCACGGTATACCCAAGCGTTATGCAGACAACGGCGATGTTTACCCCGATGAATGTCGCGAAACAGCCCGTCTATTGGCTGAAGAATTGGAGTTGAAGGCGGATGAATGGTTATGTTGTTTTCAATCACGTTTCGGCAGAGAAGAGTGGCTGCAACCTTACACCGATGAAACTATGGAGAAATTAGGGAAGGAAGGAATTTCCGTCGATGTTATATGTCCGGGGTTTGCCGCTGACTGTTTGGAAACCTTGGAAGAAATACAGGTTGAAAACCATGATATTTTTAAAGAAGCCGGTGGAAAGCATTATCATTATGTACCTTGCCTAAATGCGCAGCCCGATCATGTGGGTGTGCTGTTTGATATTGTGAAAAACAAACTCCGCTTAGAAGAGTGACTCGGAGCAGCGTAAAAGTAGGGGAGTGCGAAACTTGCCACCGTCGCACTTTCTTAACCTTCCATCATCTTATTCCGAGAAAAGTACATCGTCGTAAACGATTTCAAAAACTTTACTCTAAAGATACTCTTAATCAAGGTGTCATGATTTGTCGCCAATGTCACCGAGGCATACATAAATGCTATGATGAAGTTACGTTAGCAGAGCGTTTTAATACGCTTCAATTGTTACTTAATGATCCGCAGTTAGAAAAGCACTTTCAATGGGTGGCAAAGCAAAGAGTCAAGAACCCGCTTTAGAAAAGGATTTAGCATGCAGAAAGAAAAAGTGAGTTTGGCACTGGTTATTTGGAGTCTAGTGTTTTTAGTGGTATTTATTTGGTCGGCAATCGGTCCGAAAGACTACTATACCTGGGCACTTGAAGTCGCTCCGGCGGTGATCGGAGCCATTATTTTGCTCGTGACTAGAAGCCGTTTTCCTTTGACAACGTTATTGTACGTTTTGATTCTTGCTCACTGCCTAGTATTGATGGTTGGGGGGCATTATACCTACGCTGAAGTGCCTTTCGGAGACTGGGTTAAAAATGTAACCGGTGGCGATCGTAATAACTATGATAAGTTAGGACATTTAATGCAAGGGCTTGTACCTGCAGTGATCGCTAGAGAGCTGCTCATTCGACTTAGCGTAGTGAGTTCACCAGCATGGCGTAATTTATTTATTCTTTCAATATGTCTTGGTTTTTCTGCTTTTTACGAATTAATTGAATGGTGGGTTGCTCTTTTATCAGATGAAGCAGCTGAATCATTTCTAGGCACACAAGGTTATGTTTGGGACACCCAGTCGGATATGTTTTGGGCCTTAATTGGAGCTTCTTTTAGTGTGATTTTTCTGAGTAGATGGCACGACCATCAAATAAAGAGATTATCATAGAAAGCACTGTATCAAGAGGTTATTAGGATAGAACGATTGATACAGTGAATGTAAGCGACAAGATGCTTGATAAAACTATTTAGAAGGCCCCTGAAAAGAGCCCTGTTAAAAGTAAGTAAATCGTAAGCTCGCGCATCTTAAAAATACGGCCAGTAAATAACGACCTGTAAATAACGAACAAACTCGCTCTATTATGGCGTGGCCCGCTCTATTGTAGAGTGGTATTAATGGGTTCACATTTACTCTCGTGAAAAGCCGATAAGAATGCATTTTTTACTAAAATGCATTCTCTACTAAAAACTATTATCTTTTAAAACAAATTATCGGTTAAAACAGATTATCGGCTAAAACATTATCTCTACAACTTGCTCAAAGCTCGACACAAAGTGCACTTTCATTCCATCCGTGATGTGCTTTGGTAGTTCTTGATAATCTCCACGGCACGCCTCTGGTAAAAGCACGGTTTTAATTTTTGCGCGGCGGGCGGCGATAATTTTTTCACGGATACCACCAACGGCTAACACTTTGCCAGTAAGCGTTAGTTCTCCTGTCATGGCGATTTGTTTTCTTGGTGACTTGGCAAGTGCTAATGACAGCAATGCGGTAGCCATTGTAATACCTGCGGAAGGCCCATCTTTCGGTGTGGCTCCTTCAGGCACATGGAGGTGGATCATCGTTTGATCAAATGCGTCTGATTTTGCACCGAAGGATTCAAGTTGAGAAGCAACATAAGCATAGGCTATTTCGGCACTTTCTTTCATCACCTCTCCGAGCTTACCGGTTAAGCGAAAGCCGCGATTTTTACTGTGAATAATCGCCGCTTCAATATTTAGCGTTGAGCCGCCTAAAGAAGTCCATGCAAGCCCAGTGACTACGCCAAGACTATTTCCTGGTTTTTCTTGTTGGAACCAAGGTGTGCCTAAGTATTCTTCGACATTGTTTTGGCTGATAGATACTTTTTTGACTTTACCTGTGACAATTTTCACCACACATTTACGTGCGATTCGCCCCAGTTGTTTGTCTAAGTTTCGGACACCAGCTTCACGCGCATAATCTTCAATGATCTTTCTTAGTCCAGAGTCGGTGATCTTTACTTGGCTCGACTTTAAACCACACGCTTGTAGTTTTTTAGGCCACAAATACTGCTTAGCAATTTCTATTTTTTCTTGCGTAATGTATCCAGATAGACGAATGGTTTCCATGCGATCGAGTAACGGTCTTGGAATCGTGTCTAGTTGATTAGCGGTACATATAAAGAGTGTCTTCGATAAATCAAATCGAACATCAAGATAGTGATCAAGAAAGTTTTCATTCTGTTCTGGATCTAAAACTTCAAGTAATGCACTTGCCGGATCACCTTGGTAAGAGCTACCAATCTTATCAATTTCATCAAGCATGATTACTGGATTTGAACTTTGGGTATCTTTAATCGCTTGAATGAGTTTACCTGGCATCGCGCCAATGTAAGTTCTACGGTGACCTTTTATTTCCGCTTCATCTCGCATACCACCTAATGAGAATCGATAGAATTTTCGACCCAGCGCGTTAGCAATTGAACGGCCAATCGACGTTTTGCCGACCCCTGGTGGCCCCACCAATAATAAAATTGAGCCAGCGACTTGACCGGTTAATGCTCCAACCGCTAGAAACTCGACAATTCGGTCTTTCACATCATTTAGCCCGGCGTGTTCTTTGTTGAGTTCGCGTCGGGCTCGCTTGAGATCTATTTTATCCGTTGTAGTGATGCCCCATGGTAGACTGGTGACGACATCCAAATAGTTACGAGTGACGGAATACTCTGGAGAGCCTTGTTCTAAGATTGATAACTTATCAATTTCGCCATTAATTTTCTCTTTAGCATCATCAGGTATAGTCAATGCATCCATACGTTCATTGAAGCGCTCGATGTCTGCTGTCTTATCATCTTTAGCAATACCCAATTCTTTTTGAATAGCTTTTAGCTGCTCGCGTAAAAAGAACTTTCGTTGGTGCTCGGTCAGCTTGTCTTCAACTTGCCGCTGAATACTGTTCTGGAGCTGAGCTACTTCAAGTTCTTTTTTGATCATCACCAGAACATTTTCCATTCGCTTGCGTAAATGAACTTGCTCTAAAACTTCTTGAAGTTTTTCTCGAGTAGCGGTGGTCAAGCTGGCGGCAAAGTCAGTGAGAGGAGAGGGCTCATTGGGATTAAATCGATTGAGGAAAAATTTGAGTTCTTCACTGTACAGAGGATTTAACGGAACCAACTCTTTTAACGTATTAATAATCGCAACTGCGTAGGCTTTAAGTTCGTCTATATCGCGGTAGTCGGGTTCTTTTGGATACTCAACTTCGACAATAAATGGCGGCTCCTTAGTGCGCCACTTTTTAATTCTAAAGCGTTGAATGCCTTCAGCGATAAATTGGATTTTTCCAGACGAGAGAACCGGGTGGTGAATTCGAACCAAAGTTCCAATGCCATGAAACTCTTCCGGAGACGATTCTTCTGGGTGTGGGTTTTTAACCAGAACAAGCCCTGCGATCTTTGTTTCTGTGTCGGCAATGTATTCAATCGTTTCTCGCCAAACCTCCTCATTCATTAAAATAGGCAATGTTTGTGGAGGAAAAAACGGTCGTTCAGACAAGGGTAGTAGACATATCTCGCTGGGCAATATTTCGTCGTTGGGAGTTAGGTCTTTAATTGAGCTATCAGACTCAATAGAGAACTCAATATCAGGTTCACCGTAATCGTGATCAGACGCCATATGCGATTTATCCTTAACCAGAAAATTTTTATCGTATTATGGCATTGATTATAGCAGCCTGATGACCAAAAAGAAGGTGGCATCAGGCAAACTTTAGTTTTCTTTTCGTTTTACCGCTGGACGAATGGATGGTTTCACAACCGGGCTAGGAGCAATACCTGGTTTGACTTGTCGAAAACGAGAACGTAACTCCAATTGTTGTTGTAAAGGTAAATTGTTGTAATGATGATAAGCCCGTTGGAGGCGACGCTGTTTGCGGGGCGACATCTGTTTGTATTCAGCAAAAAATTGCCGTAATGACTCTTTTTCTTGTCCAGTTAATTCTTGCCAGTGTTTAAAGCGTTTTTGAACGCGAGCTTTATCCTGAACGCTCAGTTGATTCCACTTTTGCAAACCCGTCAGTACTTTGCTTTGTTGCTCAGCAGAAAAATTTTGCCATTGCTGTTGGTAAGGTTTTAATTGCTCTTGCTGCTTTTCGGTGAGTTGTTCAAAAGCAATCTTTGTTGCTTCTTGCTCAGCAAAGGCATAGTTAACTGTTAGCAATAATGTGATTAATAGTATTTTAAGTCTATTCATGTTGACCTCCGCTTAAAGGCGTTTGCGGATCTTTCGTTGGTGCTTTGGTAGTCGTTGATGACATTGCTGGTGGTTGATCACTTTTACAATGATAAACAACCGTCGGCGTCTTCGATTTAAGATCATCGAGATTTTTAATAGGTATTTCAGTGCGAGTACAGTTCTCACTGAGTGACGGCTCTTTGACAGCCGGCCTCGCTAAAACCTTGAGTGTTTGAGGGTCGATAACTGTGCCATCGTCGTCGCTAAAATCAGCAAGAAACTCAAGCATTTCGAGCGAGGGCGTGGCACTTTTAGTCGTCTTTTGCGCCGGAGCCTCTTTTGCCCAACCAGAGGTAACTTGAAATACAACCATCAGCATAATGAGCAGACTAACTTTCTGTTTCATTGATTGCCTCTTGTTGACCCAAGTCGTTTTCATCTAGCCATTGATAAAATTCTAAATCACTGATCATATCTAGTTCGACATCCCCAGATAACATCTCGAAATTTTGCAGCAGCTGAGACTGGCTCGCGACAGCAGAATTTGGTTGGGATGTGTTTTGTGAATTGGGCAAAATCGAAAACATCATAAAAACAGCGATACTTGCGAAGGTTGCCGCTCCCATTGCCCAATGAATACGAGATTGCCGCGGCTTACTATTCAGTGCATGATTACGTGATTGATGCAGTCGTGCAACAATGCTCGCCGGTGTGCGACTCTCTAGTTGGTCTAAATGTTTTTTAAATCGAGCAACGTCATCGTCGACCGTCGAGTTTGATGGTTGAGGATGTTCAATATTAGTCATTGGTATTCTCTTAAATAGTCTCGTAGCGCGTGTACTGCTCGCGAGTAATGGGTTTTAACCGAACCTTGAGAGCAATTCATTGCTTCCGCTGTTTGCTCGACGCTAAGCCCTTCCCACGCTCGTAACAAAAAAGCTTGTCGTTGTCGTTCCGATAAGTTTTGCAATTGGTTCTCTAAGCTTAGAACGACATCTTGTGTATTGACCAGTTGCTCTGGTGAATGACCTCTCGGATCAGGAGCTTCGTTTATTGGGTCGCTCTCTGCAGCCTCGTCATCTGAGTTTTTGCTTCGAGGGAGCCAACCCAACCAGCGTCGACGAACCTTTTGTTTACGAAACCAGTCATTGATTTTGCTGTTTAATATTCGGTAAAAAAGAGGTCGCCATTGGTCTTCATCAAGATTAGCGTATTTTTCAACCAACTTCAGCATACTTTCTTGCACTAATTCAAGGGCATCGTCGGTGTTTTGCGTCGAAAAGCAAGCAATATGAAAAGCTCGACGTTCCACGCTTTTCAGAAAGCTATCAAGTGCCGTACGATTGTCCAGAATATCTCTCCGAGAGCTTATTTGAGACTCGTTATAAATGGCATCTATTGTCGAAGTCAATGTTAGGTTGGTCATTAATGTGATTTCGTTCAAAGTATAGTTACCGATAACGCAATCCAAAGGGTTTGGTTGACACCCTTTGGTAAATGACTGATTTTTACTGACTTGTGGTATTATATCTGGAGTTTATGGCGGTTTGGGTACTGTTCTTCAGCTCACACATTTTGGCTTCTACTTTCATGAGACATATTTGAAAGGAATGCGCGAAATGAGTGGCGTTTTTGGATTGTTAGCAGTGCTTAGTAAGTTGAGCCGTCGAATAGCAACGAGTCTTTGCTTTAGAACTGAGTAGCAAATGATGGCAATAAACTTCATACCTTTCGATTTGTCGAAACCCATGTTTGAGTCACGCAAGCCGGTGCGTAACTCTGCTGTGCTTGCGCCTGCGCAAGCTTCTGCCATCAATCCTATCAGTGACCAACGTAAAGATTTGCCGGTAACTAAAAAGCCACCGAGTAAGCGAGGCGCTCTGGCTCAAGAAGACAATACCGATGATGTTGAAGAGATGTCTGAGAGACAACCGACGGCTGGGGAAGGCAGTGTATACACTAGCCATCAAACAGCCGATCATCAGCTTGAACAAGAGCCGTTAGAGGATACTAACCACCAAGTGGACATAAAAGTATAGCGCATGACGACTTATAACTTTGAACAGATTATGGCTCAAACGCGGCAACTAGCTGCAGATTATCGCATGGCGACGGGACAATCTTTGCCCGTTACTATTGAGCTTGCGCGCTTCGACGCTGTGACATTGCTAAAGCTCAAAGAGCTTAAAGATGCCGACTCAGAAGCTATTTTGATTGAAGATGGTGTCGAAAAGATTGTTCAAATTAAAGGTCGAGTGATTTTTCCTGGCGGAAAATCGCGTCAGCGAGTCGGGCAGCTTAACTTGAAGGCCGAGTGGGATTACACCATTTTGGTTATTTATAACGATCACTATCAGCCTGATGCTATTTTCTCAGCTTCTCGCGAAGTGATTGAACAGGCGCTCGATGATTCCCCAAATAATAAGCGAGGCTCAATGACCGTCGCAAAGTTCAAAGCGATTGGCGAACAAGTTTGGCCAACTGACACTGCTTCCGATTAGGCTATCTCATGAAAGAGCATGTTCGATTTTTGCTGTCTCAGCAGGGCCCCTTTGCTGAAAAAATAAGCGGTTACCAAGAGCGAGAGTCGCAAATGATTATGGCCGAAGCGGTGGCATCGGCGATGGAAAATTCGTCAATCGAACTCATTGAGGCCGGCACGGGTACCGGAAAAACCTTCGCTTATTTAGTTCCAGCAATGCAATTTGAAGGTAAGACGATAATTGCGACCGGCACTCGTAACCTCCAAGATCAATTGTTTTTAAAAGACTTGCCGACGGTCATTCGTGCAACGGGGAAGACGCGTAAACTAGCATTACTGAAAGGGCGTCAGAATTACCTGTGTTTGTACCGATTAGAAAGCAATTTACAATCCGCCCACTTCGTTAATAAAGCCATCGTTGAAGACATTGTTAAAATTCGAGAGTGGAGCCGAAAAACAACGGATGGGGATCTTTCTCAGATAAGTTTTATTCAAGAAGACAGCGCCGCTATTCCATTTGTGACGAGTACAGCAGACAACTGTTTAGGCAGTGAGTGTTCTGCCTATCAAGATTGCTTTGTGGCTAAGGCACGCAAGCACGCTATGGATAGCGATATCATCGTGGTTAATCATCACTTATTAATGGCTGACGTTGCCCTGAAACGGGATGGTTTTGGTGAGTTGCTGCCAAAAGCAGATGCATACATTATCGATGAAGCCCATCAGCTACCGGATATAGCGACCATGTTTTTTGGGCAAGCGCTATCATCACGTCAATTAATGGAATTGGCTCGAGATAGCGAGCAGGCTTATAGAACCGAAGCGACCGATTGTCCTGATTTATCAGAAGCAGCAGCACAGCTAGAGAAAGCTTCTGCTGACTTGAGAATAGCAATGGGCGAAGAGGTAGCGCGCGACTTTTGGCGCTTGTATCGTGAGAGAGCTGAAATTGCTGAGCACTTTGATCAATTGCTGAGTGCTTTGGCTCGACTGTGTGACGTTTTGAAGGAGCAAGCAATTCGCAGTCGCGACCTCGAAAACCTATATGAGCGCGCTGAAGAGTTACATCAGAAAGCTGGGCTTTTCACTGAGGAGGATGAGTCTGAGTATGTTCAGTGGCTGGAGGTTTATCGAAAAAGCTTTACCTTGAATGCAACCCCACTCAGTATTGCGCAAAAGTTTCGGCAAGCCATGAAAGGGTATAAAGAGGCCGCTTGGATTATGACGTCGGCAACCCTTGCGGTGAATGAAGACTTTGGGTTTTTTGAGCGCAAGCTGGGTTTGTTTGATGCGCAAAGAATGGTCTTGCCTTCACCTTTTAATTATCAAGAACAAGCACTTTTGTATGTTCCTCGGTATTTAAAAAATCCGGCGGCAAGTGACTACACTCAATCGTTTCTTGCCGCGATGATCCCTCTAATGACCATCGCTAAAGGCCGAACCTTTTTATTATTTACCAGCCATCGTGCGCTTAATGAAGCCGCTGAATTATTGCAATCACATCATGAGTTTCAGTTGTTCGTTCAAGGTCAGGCGAGCAAGGCCTATTTGTTGGAAAAGTTTCGTAAAACACCCAACAGTGTACTGCTAGGAACCTTTAGCTTTTGGGAGGGTGTTGATGTTGCTGGCGATGCCTTGTCGCTAGTGGCGATAGACAAACTGCCTTTTGTGTCTCCTGGCGATCCCGTTAATCAAGCTAGAATCGATGCAATGCGCCGCGAAAAGCGAGACGCGTTTGGGCAATTTCAATTACCCGATGCTATCATAGCTCTAAAACAGGGCGCAGGACGTTTAATTCGCAACGTGACCGATCGAGGCGTTTTAGTGATCGGTGATCCAAGAATTGTTGGACGGCAATACGGCCAAAAGTTTATGGCCGATTTGCCACCGATGATACCAACGCGGAATTCTGCGTTAGTAGAGGAATTTTTAAGTCAATTATGAACTATTTAGCGATAGAAACTTCGACTGAGGCATTTTCAGTCGCCATTGGTACTGCACAAAATCTAAAGTCTGAGTTCGCAGTCGCTCCCCGAAAACACGGCGAGTTACTATTACCAACGATTACCAAGCTTTTAGATGAAAGCTCCTTAAGTATGTCGAACATAGATTGTGTCGTTTATGGTAAAGGCCCTGGAGCTTTCACTGGCGTGAGAATCGCTGTGTCAGCGGCTCAGGGGCTGGCTTTTGGACAATCATGCCCGCTCATTGGTATTTCGAGTTTGCAGAATCTAGCCGCTCAAGTTTTCTCTGAGAACGATCTCGAATATGCATGGGTCACCAATGATGCTCGAATGAATGAGGTATATAGCGGCTTGTACCGTAAAGTAGAATCCGATGGGTTGATTTGGGCAGAGTTAGTGGGGCAGGAAGTGGTCATCGATCCAAGTCTTTTAGCATTGCCTGAAGAGCTAAGTCATGGTTCATGGGCCGCCGTTGGCAGTGGCTGGAAAGTCTACCAAGAATCTTTAGCGGCTCATCTCGTATTAGCAACCGCAACGTTTGAAGATTGTTACCCAAATGCCGCGACGGCTTTGAAGTTGGCGGCTCACCCCAACGCGACAATCTGGCAACACGCTGTCTCTGAGGCGGTACCAAGCTATCTTAGAAACAACGTCGCAGCTAAGTCACAGAAATCTTCGATCATCGGAGCCGACCGCTAGTATTTTGCCAGCTTAGCTAGTGCAACTGTTCGAAAAATAAACTACAATTTTGATTGCTATGCAGGTGACGCTCGACTTTCGCTAAGATTACCGTGTGCGTTAGCCTAGCGCAGATGATGGTCAGCCGCTAAAGGCAAAGACCAGGTTCACAGCAGAAGGGTATCGAGTTTTTGAAATGACGACAGAGTTGAGTCCACTTTCAGCATTCATCAATCCAAATTCGACAAATCTTAGACGAGATGTGTCGACGGCGACCGCTGAACGTGGCGAAGATGGTTCTAAAGGACGTCAAGCCGTAGAAACCTCTGAACAAGTTGAGCGCAGACCCTCGCAAGATGAGGTTCGTCGCGCAGAAACCATCGAACGAATTACCGCCGAAAACTCTCGGTTACGACGTGACGATAACTCCGATCTGGGATTCAAAGCGCAACAAGCGGTGGCGCAGTTTTCGTCGGTTGAAAATCAAAATGAGCAAGAAGCTCGATCCTACGTTTTGGGTATTGATACGTTCGCATAAATTACATGACCTAAAGGCGTGTTCTAAACGCTAACCATGAATTTCTAAATCACTTTCCATGTCAACAGATTGTCCCTCTTTGCGTTTTAATGAATAATGGTGTCTATCGCACACAAAGTCTCACAGTACACAATCAAACTGAGTGGAATATTGTAATGTTGCAAAAAGTCTTAATTTTTATCAGTGGTTTAGTCGTCTTAACAGGGTGTAATACCGTTCCTCAGCCAATTAGTGGAGAGTATAACAATCTTACGGTAGGTGCAGCGCGGAGCGAATCGCAGCCAGTGAAAGTGCGGTGGGGCGGTGTTATCGCTAAAGTTAGCAATCAAGACGATCAGTCGACCATTGAAATTGTTGCGAAACCACTAAATCGTTCCGCTCGTCCAGAAGATGTTGATGCAACCGGTGGGCGGTTCTTAGCTGTTGTCCCTGAATTCATTGACCCGGTCATATACAAGCAGGGCAGAGAGATCACTGTGGTTGGTGAGCTGTCAAAGTCCATTGAAGGCAAGGTGGGTGAAATGAAGTATGTTTACCCCGTTGTCGTGGTGAGTGGTCATTATTTGTGGAAAGAGCGTCCTCAATATCAAGAAGTCCATTATTACGGCCCGTCCTATTGGCCTGTGATTCCATATCATTATTATCATTATCCACACTGGCGGTTTAAGCCAGGAGTTGGTCAGCCAGGCAGTCGCCCAATACCTAAGCAGAATAAAACAAAGCAGAAGCAAAAATAGTTGCATTGGATGTGGCGTCTTCAAGCGGAATCTGATTTCAACAGCTATCTTAAAGCATACTTAAGCCAACAGGTCGAACCTTGCGAAAATTCAAAGCGGACATTATTGAGCTGTTTCATAGCTTATCTAGTGGGCTCAATGTCCCCGATGGATTTCGATTTAAAACATGAGTATAAATTTGTGTTGTTCTAACGTCAGTATGACCTAGCAGCTCTTGTACCGTTCTAATATCAGCTCCCGATTCTAATAAGTGTGTTGCAAAAGAATGACGAAAAACGTGGGCTGTTACTTTCTTATTAATTTCGGTTTCTTCAACGGCTTTTTTTACGTGCTTGGCAAATACAGAAGGATGAACATGATGGCGTCGGATAATTAAAGTACGGGGATCAGTGCTAATTCGGAGGCTGGGAAATAACCATTGCCATGCGAGCGATTTTCCTACATTTGGTGATTTTCGTTCGAATGCATAAGGTAACTCAACACCATCAATATTTTCTCGACGATCTTTTAAATGTAGCTGTTTGACAAATTCAATCTGAGCATTCAAATCATCTTTGCAGGTTTCCGGAAGTGGAAGTGGTCGATCTTTGTTTCCCTTTCCACGTCTAACACTAATTTGGTTTCTATCAAAATCAATATCTTTAACTCTTAGCCGATGAACTTCGCTTTTGCGTAGTCCTGTACCATAGATAATTTGTGCCATTAGCTTAGGTAAACCATGCATTTTCGATAAAACATTTCTTACTTCTGATACGGATAAAACTACTGGTAAGTTTTTATGATATTTTGCTCTTACCGCATCAATAGTATTTTCTCCAAGCGGTGTATTCAGTACTTTTTTATATAAAAATACTAAAGCGCAAAGCGCCTGATTTTGCGTTGCAGGAGAAACCTTTCTAGCAACAGCGAGGTGACTTAAAAAATTGGTTACTTCTTCAGCTCCCATGTCATTTGGGTGTTTTAAATTATAAAAATGAATAAAGCGTTTAATCCATTGTGCGTAGGTCTTTTCAGTTTGATAGGAGTAGTGAAGGCTACGAATTTTTGTTCTAACTAACCACATAAATTTTGGTTTAGGCGACTGATTCATTTTTACATCCTTGTATTAATGCTGAACTTTAATACTACTCATGTAGGTAGTGCTTGGTCAAGAGTAATGTTCTTACTACGCTCAGATTTAAGTCTAGGTTATTGATTTAGTTAGATTATCTAATTTATGTAGTGGAACAATATTTAAAGACAATAAAAATAAAAACGTGAATCTCGACTCTGATATTGTTGTATCTCGTTGAATTAATTAAAAAAGAGTTTTTCTAATAAAACGATTTTCCGTATTATTGTGGTTTACTAAAAAGAATAAGCTGTTAAGCTTCTAGAGTATCGAGCATATGGAATGGTTTGAAAGATTAGCTGACAAATACAATCTGTTTGCTTGCGAGCAGGATATGGGGATTACCAATGCAAATGGTGATCGGCTAGATGAATACATAGATATTTTTCTAAACCACCAAGCAGAAGATAAATGGGAGTGGGAAGAGTTAGCTGATTTAGTGTTTGAATCAGCCAACGAAATAATGCTCGACGGGGAACTTTCAATTGAGCAAACAGAGCGCATTAAGCTCATTGTTTTGGAGCATAAAGATAAATACCCCAATCAATTTAAGTATTGGATAAATTTCAGTAATGAAACTGATTATCCAATTAAAAAGCTAGTAAAATTAGGCATAGTGAAGTAGTGAGAAAGCTTAACAAGTCAAAGCACCCGGAACCGGCAAAGCTGTCACCTTTTTTGTTTCAAAAAAGTCGCCAACTTCACCAATCCGGTGTTTGAGGCGTTATTCCAGATGTCCGCTTTGTAATAATTAAGAAAGCAATCGCAGCTTTTTCTTTGATCAGCAATTGGCAGTTTGCAGAATTAAGTTGTAAGTTTATGTCAAAGTCTTAATCCTAAATTGTCAGGTCGAGTATGAGTGACTACAAGTTAACGCCCAGATTCGTAAAGTTTAGCAAGTTTTTAATCTTAGCTATTCTAGTGAACCGCGCCTTTTAATAGCTTTTATTTGACTGAGGAAGCGCCTTTCGGCGCTTTTTTTACATTTGCGATTGCATATAGTTTTGAAGGCCAACTTTATCAATAAGACCAAGTTGCTTTTCTAACCAGTACGCATGATCGACTTCGGTATCTTCGAGGAGCTTTTGTAAAATCTCGCGACTCTGAAAGTCTTTTTCTTGTTCGCACAAAACGATAGCTTCTTTGAGCTTCTCTGCGACTTCGTATTCTACCTTTAGGTCATTCTCTAACATTTCAGGCACATTTTTACCAATTCGCAACGGTTCTCTAGTGACCATGTCGGGTGTGCTTTCTAAAAATAGAATTCGTTCAATCAGGGCTGCTGCATGACCTTTTTCATCGTCAAACTCATGGTCGATACGTTCGAACAATTTGGTTAACCCCCAATCGTCGTACATACGTGAGTGAATGAAGTATTGGTCCATTGCCGTCAACTCTAACGCTAAGATGCCATTGAGTGCAGAAATGACTTTTTGATTACCTTTCATAATAGCCTCTATTCGATGGTTGACTGTAAATAGTTATGAATACCTAAACTCTTGATTAAGTGATCTTGTGTTTCAAGCCAGTCTAAATATTCTTCTTCGTCTTCAAGTATTTCATTTAGTAATTCACGACTCACAAAATCTTTGTGTTGCTCGCATAAAACGATTGCAGATTTGACCGCATCAATCGCCTCAATTTGAACTTGGGTGTCACACGCGATCATTTCTTCGGTGTGTTCTCCGATTCGTAGTCGATTCAATTTTTGCAAATTTGGGAGGCCTTCAAGAAACAGTATTCGCTCAATCAAGTCATCCGCTTGCTTCATATCTTTAATCGACTTTTTATATGCTTTTTCATTGAGGGTGTTTAATCCCCAATTCTTAAACATTCTCGCGTGCAAGAAATACTGATTAATCGAGGTTAACTCTACCGTTAGAATAGAATTAAGCGCAGTAATCACTGCCTTATCACCTTTCATATCGAATGGATCTCCTTGATTTTGCTCAACTAAAGAGCGTAGAAATCGTTGAGTAGGTTAGCTGAATAGTTTACAGGATAGGCTAGAATACCCAAGATTGTCAATTGAAAAGGTCTTTTAAAACAAAGGGTTACAAATAAGTCTGATTCTTATTTTCATTCTTGTTACCTTCTGATCTTACAAGTCGTCAGGTGTTTTATCTTGCAGTAAATAAGCAAAGGCAATAATTTGCGCCACTGCAAGATACAGTTGTTCGGGTATTTCTTCCCCCAATTCTAATTGCGCAAGCACTTCAATTAATAGCGGATCTTCATGAATAAACACATTGTGTTCCGCCGCAATCGCAAGAATATTTTCGGCGGTAGCGCCGCTGCCTTTTGCGGTTATTTTAGGTGCCTGTTTTCCATCATATTTCAATGCTGCAGCACGTTTGGTTTTAGTAGGGCGAGAGTGGGTAACTAGTGACTTATTTTTCATACACGGTAATCAACCAAAGATTGTGGCAGTTGTTGCACAGTAAGGTTTGGACTCTCACCTGCAACACTGGTCATTTCATTGATAAGTAAACCACTATCGATCAGTTGCTGTTTGAGTTCTGGCATTTTTTGTTGCAGTAGTCTTTGAGTCGAAAGCTTTTCGGCAACGAATTTAATATCGAGTCGCTGATTGAAAAGGCGAGTTATGGCGTGAAAAGCACCGAGTCGCTCAAAATCAAATCGAACGGTCACACACCATGATTTTTTATCGGTTGACTGTTCAGATTCTGACGCTTCAAATTTCATTTGTACATTAGTCAGTTGTCGTTGGAACTGTAGGGGTAATTCGAAAATCCAAGCGTTGCTATCGGTCAGATGTAGATTTTGAAACTGAGTGAGCTTTACTTTGTTGAGTGCGGAGTCAACATCTTGCTGAATCATTTTTAACTGCGAAGCGATACGGTTTTCAAGTCTTTCCCGTTTGTCTCTTGGATTGCCAACCAAGCGATTAACACCGATAAAAAGATCTTTCGCACTGCTTCCTTCGCCTTTTTGTGCGCTGGCTGTTAAACCACGCACTAATGCATCGGATGGTAGTTGGCTGAATTGTCTAACCAAATACAGTAAATGCTTTAGATCACTGGAACCCTGAGAGTTGGTCGTTGGTTGTGAAAGTACGCTGGTCCAGCCTTTGGTCAGCGTTTGCATGGCTTTTTGTTCAAAAAATTGCCCAGAATCAAATACTGCTTGGCGTAAAGTTGCGCCGTTCAACTCGGTCGCTTTGGGTAAGTTTTGCAATGTATTTAACAGTGGCTTAACGAACTCAAGATTTTTGAAGTCTAATAGCTGAGTGATGACTTTCGTCAAGGCTGCACTGGTTGAAGAGGGTATATTATTTTGATCGAATAAAGCGATATAACGGGTTAACAAGTCGCTTGAAATGTTTTGCAGTGGCAATCGAGTCGTGAGCAAAATTGGCTGCTCTGCTATTTGCTTGTATTTTGTCGCTGAAGGATCATTTAACACCGTTTGTTTAAGACGCTCACGCAGAGTGAACTCGATATTCAATTTATTGGGTTGGCTGAGATTTGTCGATAAGTCAGTTTGTTGAACACTACTTTTTGTCTCATTTTTAACGGTTGAATGCAACGCATCTGTTTGGGCCGATAATGCTGATTGCACTTGTCCAGATTGCGACTGTCCAGACTGTGACTGTCCAGACTGTGACTGTCCAGATTGAGACGGTCCTGAAATGGAGGGCGCCGACTGGATAGATGCCTTGCTATTGGGAACTTGAGCAGAGCTACTAAGAGCACTACTATCAATTAACTTGTTAGCGGTTGTCGCGTTAAGGATTAATTTATCAATGGACTCTGTAGATTGTCGAACCATAACCAAGGGTTTGGGTTGCTCTGCCCATTGCGCAACCTTTAATAGCACTGCAAGAAGTTGGTTTTTCGCCACACCTTCTTTGACCGCGCTCAAATCAAACTGCATTGGAAGACTGACGCGATTGTGACTGAATTTTGGCTCAACAGTAATTTTTATGTCTCGTAAGAGTGACTCAAGATTTTTTTGAATTTCAATATCGCTTAAATTCAAAACTAGCGATTGAACCGCGTTCAATTGGGCGTTGACACCTGTTTGCGGTGATGAGTTAGCGTTGTTAGACGATTGCTGGTTCGAAAGTGGTAATTGCAATTGCAGCTGTGATGGTAGGTTTTGAGCTTGCTTTTGTCCTGTTGCGGTCAGCACCGCGTTGAGTGTTTGGCCATCCAAGCTTTTGATGATGGCACTAAGTTGCGCCAAGGAATTCTCGGTTCGAGGGAGTTGAGACAGAATTTTCGTCAAAACATCAGTCATTATATTGAGTCAAATCAATAGATTAATGGAGACCATTATATTAGTATAGCGCGCTCCAATGATTGCCGCCGAGTTACCTGGATAAAACATGTACCCGAGCTTTTCTTTGACAGGTCAAAATTTAGCCCTTATCCGCGGTGATCGTTTGCTGTTCAAAGACTGTATTTTTCAAGTAAAGTCAGGTCAAGTTCTCCATTTAAAGGGCCCTAATGGTGCTGGAAAAACCAGTTTATTAAATCTGATATGTGGCTTGATTGAGCCAGATCAAGGGCAGGTAATAGGCGAATTTGAAGATGTTGATTCATTATCATCGTGGTTGAGCTTGAAAACGCTCTATCTCGGTCATCAGTTAGGGATTAAGTCAACGCTCAGCGTCTATGAGAATCTTGCCTTTTATGCGGCTTTACGTGGCTGCGATCGACAGCAGATCCCTCAAGCAATCAGTGCGGTAGGTTTACAGGGGTATGAAACGCAATTGGCGGCTCACTTGTCGCAAGGCCAACGGCGACGAATATGCCTAGCCCGATTATTGATTGAAAATGTACCGCTATGGATTCTTGATGAGCCATTTGTCGCGCTCGATGTCAAAGGTCAAGCATGGCTGGCCGGTTTAATTGAGCAGCAAGTGGAGCGTAATGGGGCTGTGATTTTTACGTCGCATCAGCCAGTTTCACTGTCGATTCCGACGCTTGAATTGAGTGTAGGAGTCTAACCAAATGATCAGAGTGCTTTTATCGAGAGAAATTCGATTACTGGCTCGTCGTAAGTCAGAGTTACTTAACCCTTTGTTTTTCTTCTTAATTGTAGCAGTACTATTTCCTTTTGGAGTGTCTCCAGAGCCTGCGATTTTGGCTGAATTGGCGCCAGGTGTTATTTGGGTGTGCGCTCTCTTGTCGATTTTGTTGTCTTTAGATGCTTTATATCGAGAAGATTTTGATGACGGCAGCATGGTGCAAATGTTGCTCTCCGGTGCCTCTGCGACGGCCATTGTAAGTGTCAAAGCTTTGACGAATTGGTTGTTCACTGCGCTACCCCTTATAATGATGTCGCCGTTAATTGGCATGATGCTCAACCTCGACTCATCAGCCTATGTTGCGATGATTGTGTCCCTTTTATTAGGCACCCCAGCGATGTGTTTAATTGCTGCAATTGGGATGAGTTTAACGGTGGGATTGCGCCGAGGTGGTATTCTACTGGCTTTGTTGGTTTTGCCTTTGTATATTCCAGTTCTCATTTTTGGCGCAATGGCGGTTAATGCCGCGGCGATGGGTCATGATTTCACCGGGCAATTATTATTTTTGGGTGCTTTTAGCGTGCTAACCTTGAGTTTAGCGCCATGGGCTGCTGGGGCAGCTTTGCGAATTTCGTTAGGGGAGTAGGTAAAACAAATGGCTTGGACTTGGTTTTTTCGTCTTGGGTCGCCGAAGTGGTTTTATCAAATAGCTGCGCGTTGGCAACCTTGGATTTGGGGGCTAACGGCGATAGGTCTGATTACTGGTGTCATCTGGGGGCTATGGATCGCGCCTCCTGATTATTATCAAGGTGATTTGCAGCGAATTATGTACATTCATGTTCCCGCTGCGTATCTCTCTATGTTTGTATACGTTGTCATGGCGGTGAGTAGCGCCATTGGTTTGATTTGGCGCATGAAAATGGCGTTCAGTGTTGCCATGAGCTGTTCACCCATCGGCGCCGCCTTTACCTTTTTAGCGCTGGTTACTGGCGCATTGTGGGGGAAGCCAACATGGGGTACTTATTGGGTATTTGATGCTCGTTTAACCTCAGAGCTCATATTACTGTTTCTTTATTTCGGTCACATGGCGCTGTTTAACTCCATTCATGAGCGAAAGACTGCCGACAAAGCGGCGGCTATCTTGGCCATCGTTGGTGTCGTTAATATTCCGATTATTCATTTTTCTGTCGAGTGGTGGAATAGCCTCCATCAAAGTGCGTCATTAAGCAAATTAGAGAAGCCTGCTATCGACAGCTCCATGCTTTGGCCATTATTGATCATGATCGTTTCGTTTAAATTGTTTTTCGTGTCTTTATTATTGCCTTATTTACGCAATCATATTCTCTGGCGAGAGCGAGATGCTAAATGGGTGGAAGAAGAGGTGAAGTCCTAATGGGTGATTATTTACCACCGGATCGCTGGGAATTTATCTGGGCATCTTATGCAGTGTTTATTGTTACGTTTATTGTAATGATAGTGATACCTATCGTGCGACGAAAACAATTAAAACAAGAACTGAAACAGTATTATCAGCGTAAACAGTTGTTGCAAAATGACACTGAGCAAGAAACTGAAAAAAATTCTAAGTTAGTTGAGTAGAGGGGCGGTTGCTCATCATGATGAAACCACATCGAAAAAAGCGTTTAATTGCCGTGTTAGCAACGGTTTGTGGAGCCGCGATTGCCGTCTCCCTGGTGTTGATGGCACTGAATCAAAACATCAATTTGTTTTACACTCCTGCACAAATTAAGGCCGGTGAAGCTCCTTTCGATAAGAGCATCAAAGTTGGAGGGTTGGTGGTTCCTGGGAGCGTCAAGCGTGGGAGCAATCCCCTTGATGTTGAATTTACCATTCGTGATAAGAGCGAATCGTTAGTTGTTAAGTTTAGCGATGTGTTACCGGATTTGTTTAAAGAAGGTCAGGGCATAGTGGCGACTGGTAAGCTGGTTGACGACAAGCAATTTGTTGCCTCTTCGGTACTTGCAAAGCACGATGAGAATTATATGCCACCTGAAGTGGCGAGAGCTCTCGAAGAAGGCGGTCATCCCATCAAAAATAATGACTTTGATAAGAATTAAGATTAATTATGATTGTTGAAATAGCTCACTTTTGTTTAGTGATGGCATTCGTTGTCGCATGCTTTAATATGCTGGTTCCAATGTGGGGCAGTTTTTACCAAAACAGCGTGCTAACTCGCTTTGCACGTCCTGCGACTTTGCTGCAATTTGTGCTGGTACTTTTTTCATTTGCAGGCCTAGTTTATGCCTTTGCAACGGACGACTTTTCGGTCGCCTATGTCGCGTCGCATTCCTACACTAAATTGCCGATGGTGTACAAATTGACCGCCGCATGGGGAGCTCATGAAGGTTCTTTGTTGCTTTGGATTGTCATGCTATCGGGTTGGGCTGCTGCCGTATCAATTTTTAGTCGTACCTTACCTGATGTTGCAGTTGCTCGCGTGTTAGCGGTGATGGCAATCATTTCTGTTGGCTTTTTATCGTTTGCTTTGTTTACCTCAAACCCTTTTGAGCGGCTGCTTCCAAACTTTCCTATCGACGGAAGAGATCTGAACCCGTTATTACAAGATTTTGGTTTTATTGTTCATCCTCCGTTTCTTTACATGGGTTATGTTGGTTTCGCCGTAGTGTTTGCGTTTGCCGTTGCTGCATTGATTACTGGAGAGCTTGACTCTGCATGGGCGAGATGGTCGCGCCCTTGGGCCGTTTTGGCTTGGGTGTTTCTTACCATTGGCATTGCGCTTGGAAGCTGGTGGGCCTATTACGAGTTAGGTTGGGGCGGCTGGTGGTTTTGGGATCCGGTTGAAAATGCTTCATTTATGCCCTGGTTAACCGGAACAGCTCTGATCCACACCCTAGCGGTCAGTGAAAAACGTGGCGTCTTTAAAACCTGGACCGTGTTTTTGGCATTGCTAACCTTTTGTTTAAGTTTGTTAGGAACCTTCATTGTTCGTTCTGGAGTGATAACGTCAGTCCATTCTTTTGCTCAAGATCCGGTTAGAGGTCTCTACATTTTAATATTTTTAGGCATCGTTGTGGTTGGCTCCTTGATTTTATTCATGCTTAGAGGTGCTGCGGTACAGTCAACGGGGCGATTTAGCTTATTTTCAAAAGAAGCTGCATTGCTAGGCAATAACTTACTGCTAGTGTTTGCCTGTTTAGTTGTGTTGTTTGGAACCTTGTATCCATTAATCAATGAGGCCTTTGATAAGTCAGTTAGTGTGGGAGCGCCTTACTTCAATACCGTGTTTCCTGTAGTCATGATACCGCTTATGATTCTTCTAGGATTTGGGCATTGGATGCACTGGAAAAATCAAAAATATCAGTCATACATTCAACAGTTAAGAAGGCTTTTAATCATTAATGCGGCTTTGTTGATCGGTATTGCAGTTTGGCTGCACGATTACTCTGAACCGATGATTTGGTTGGGCGTTATTATTTCATCTTGGATTGTTTCTTCGATTCTTCAAGACATTCGAGAAAAGACACGCCATGGAAACTCTCTGATTTCATCCTTAGCAAAGTTAAAACCAGCGTATTGGGGAATGCACGTCGCTCACCTAGGGCTGGCTGTGAGTTTGGTTGGGATAGTGATGGTGTCGTTTGCTAGCCGTGAAAACTTAATTAGCTTAGCCATAGGTGAAACCTATAACGATGAAGCGTTCAGTGTGACCTTTGAAGGCGTTAGGCAAGTACAAGGCCCGAATTATATGGCAACTCGAGGGCACTTTATTTTGAATGAAGGCCACCGAGAATTTAATATAACTTCCGATAAAAGACGATATACCGCGTCTGGTCAAGTAATGACGGAAGCGGGCATACAGCCAGGTCTTTCTCGGGATATTTACATTTCGTTAGGCGAACCGCTTGATGATAAAAACTGGTCGGTGAGAATTTATCGAAAAGCCTACGTTCGTTGGATTTGGCTGGGTGCTTTTATTATGTCATTGGGTGGAGCTATTGCGATCAGTGACCGACGCTATCGTTTAAAGCTAAAGAATAAGTTTGTGAAGAAACAAGGGGGACAAGATGCAGCCGTCGCCTGATACGACTAATAAACGAATAGTTACCTATGCAATACCACTGTTAATTATTGTGGTGTTGCTCGGTGGTTTGTTTATGTCGGCTTTGTTTGATGACAAACCAGATGTGCCATCCATGCGCGAAAACAAACCGTTACCTAGCTTTTCTGCTAAAAAACTGTTTAGTGATCAAACTATTCACTCAAATGATATTCGTGGGCAATATTGGTTGCTAAATGTTTGGGGATCTTGGTGCCCAACTTGCTATCTAGAGCACCCGTATTTAATGGAGCTTGAGAAGCAAGGCGTCACCATTGTTGGTGTGAATTATCGAGATACTGAAAGCGATGCTCGTCGCTTTTTGGAGCAGCGAGGAAATCCTTATCAGTTTTCATTTTTTGATCCAAAAGGACACATTGCGATCGAGTTGGGTATCACCGCAGCGCCAGAAACCTTTTTAATATCACCCGATGGCCAAGTCTTGTTCCATCGTATTGGTGCTATGGATGAAAAAGTATTCAACAGCGCATTTAAACCGTTAATGGAAGCTTCTCAATGAGTTGGTTACGAGTGTTAGTTTTTGCGTTAGCGTTCAATTTAAGTTGGGCCAGTAAAGCTATTTTGGAATTTGACTCTGAGCAACAAAAAGAGCTGTATGAACAGTTAATCACCGAGCTTCGTTGTCCAAAGTGTCTCAATCAGTCTATTGCCGATTCAAATGCTGGTATATCGGATGATCTTCGAAATATTGTCTATGAGAAAGTTAAGCAAGGTCAGTCAGGAGAAGATATAAAGTCTTTTCTTCAACAACGTTACGGTGACTTTATTCTATACAAACCTGAAGTGCGGGGAACCAATCTTATTTTGTGGTTTGGGCCGGGAATATTGCTGATTCTAACCATCGTATTTTTAGTCTATCGGTTTATGTCTAATAAGCCATCGAATTATCAAGAGTTGTCTGAACAAGAACGACTAGCAATTGATCAATTACTCAATGATGAAGAGAGCTCAGGCTCTTCTTCTCAAAATAATCGTCAGGATAAGTAACTTTTATGTTGTGGTTTTGGTTTGGCATTGTCGCTTTATTAACGTTATTGATACTCGCAATTCCATTGCGATATTTTCGCGGAAGTCGCTCGTATGATCGGACTGAGTTGAATAAAAGTATTTATCGCGATCGATTTGCAGAGATTCAATTACAAAAAGATCAAGGTATTATCAATGATGAGGAATTCCAGTCGTTAGATATTGAATTGAAGAAGCTACTTTTGTCAGATGCGAGCGTCAAACACGAATTAGATCATGCAAATAGATCTGAGATTTGGTTATATCGAATTATTCTAGGGTTTCTACCTATTATTTCTTTTGCGGTTTACACCCTCATAGCCGATTGGAAAAATGTTGAAGACTGGTACGAGTTAAGACAAAAGAACATTGATTTTCAATCATCTGAGTCGAAAGATACTGCTTGGTTGCAAGAGCTCACGAATCAAGAGTTGCTTCTATTGCTCCGCACTCGTCTTTATGAAAACCCTGAAGATACTCGCGGGTGGATGATTTTTGCTTCTTCGCTGCAGCAACTAGGTGCGACTGAAATGGCCACTCAAGCCATCGAGCGAGCGATAGAGACCGATCCTAATAATATTGCTTTGTTGATGAATTCGGCTCAGCTTTTAATGCGCAGCAAAGATGAGCGTTATTACAAAGTTGCTGAGCGATTGGTAGGTCGAGTGTTGTTAATAGAACCTGGACATGAGGGCGCTTTGGCGGTTTCTGGATTTATTGCTCGAGCACAGGGAGACTACTCTGCGGCAATAGCCACATGGAAAGAGTTAATTTCGTTGCGGGAGCATCGAGGAGAAGGCGATGGTCAAGGGGTCGAGTTGTTGCGAAAACAGATTAAAGAAACCGAGATGATGGCTTTGCAGCAAAAGCATATGGAGTCAGCGGTAGGGCAGTTACAAGTCGCTGTCGCGTTGGCGCCAGAGTTGGCGAAATCGCTGAACCCAAACCTTACCGTTTTTGTCGTCGTTAGAGGGAGCGATGGGAGCCCTGCACCGGTGGCTGTAAAACCCTTAAAAGTCGCTGATTTACCGATGACACTGACCTTGAGTGATCGGGATGCGATGATGCCGGGTCGAACCTTGAGCAGCCAAAAGTCGTTACAAGTGACTGCGAGAGTGTCGTTTTCTGGAACGGCGAAGCCACAAGCGGGGGACTGGGAGTCAGCGCCAGTGATGACTCACGTTGGCGCGGATCAACCGCTAAATGTCCTTATTTCACAAAAAGTTACCGAAAAATAGAGCTCGAGTCCTTTATTTTGCTTTGCAAACTGTGACCTAGGTTGTATTTTCAACTTGCTTGTCTTTGCTGAATCCGGCAAATTAGGTCGATACTGCAGTCGTCTTCTTATTCTGAGAAAGTGCGGTCTACCTGAATAAAATCAAAATTTTAGTTTTTCGTTGTAACATTCTTCTGGCCTCACCGTCAGAAGGAGTGACCAATAAAAATAATTGGGTAATTGATACTTAACTATATGGAGACAGTTGTCATGAACAAAGATATGAAAAAGATTGCAGCGCTTGTAGGAACAACCTTAGCAGCCTCAGTTTCTATGAGTGCAGCGAACGCCGATGCGAACCCTTTCGGATTACAAGAGCTTTCTGGTGGTTACCAAATTTCACACTTATTAGATGGCAAAGATGCTGAAGGCAAGTGTGGTGAAGGTAAGTGTGGCGAAGGTAAAAAAGGCGAGAAAAAGAAAGAAGGTAAGTGCGGCGAAGGTAAATGCGGCGAAGGCAAGAAAAAAGAAGGCAAGTGCGGCGAAGGTAAATGCGGCGAAGGCAAGAAAAAAGAAGGTAAATGCGGCGAAGGAAAATGCGGCGAAGGCAAGAAAAAAGAAGGCAAGTGCGGCGAAGGTAAATGCGGCGAAGGCAAAAAGAAAGACGATAAAAAGAAAGGTGACAAAAAGAAAGAAGGAAAATGTGGCGAAGGTAAATGCGGTAAATAAATGAGCATTTCTCGAAACATTTCTGGCTCTGGTCTAGGATTGCGGCGTGATCTCATGCCGCAACTGGCCGAGAGCCAGCCTAAATCAGTCCACTTTATGGAGGTTGCTCCCGAGAACTGGATCAATATAGGCGGTTCTTTAGGGAAGCGCTTTCGCTGGTTCACCGAACGATATCCCTTTGTCTTTCATGGATTATCGCTCTCTATTGGTGGCCCAGAACCAATAGACATTGAGTTGGTAAAAAACATCAAGGCGTTAATGAAAGTCCATCAGGTTAGCGTTTATAGTGAACATTTAACCTACTGCAGTGACGGTGGGCATTTATACGATTTGATGCCGATTCCTTTCACTGAAGAAGCCATTGAGCATGTTGTCAAAAGAGTCTTGCAAGTACAAGATATTCTAGAGTGTCCTTTAGTTTTAGAAAATGCTTCCTATTACGCCGCTCCGGCACAAGAAATGACCGAGCTTGAATTTATCAATGAAGTTATATCTCGCTCCGGATGTCAGTTGTTGCTTGATGTTAATAATATTTATGTTAACTCGATCAATCACAACTACGACCCTTTAACATTTTTGCGAGGCTTGCCTGCCGAAAAAATTTCTTATGGGCATATTGCTGGCCATTTTGATGAGGCTGACGATTTAAAAGTCGACACTCATGGTGCTGAAGTCAAACAGGATGTTTGGCAACTGTTAGAGGCAGCCTACCAAGAGTTTGGCGTTTTCCCTACACTATTGGAAAGAGACTTTAATTTTCCTGAGCTAAGCGAGTTACTTTTAGAGGTGGAACAGATTTCGAATATTCAACAAGCGTGTTTAATGCAGGCAAAGAGTACTGCCTAATGGTCTCAAGTTCGAAATTCTGCATCGATTCGTTTTACTTAACCCTTTTAGTAAATAATATGTATGGCGCACAGTGAAGCAGTGAAAAAAAAGCACTTTCAACAAGTTCAAAAGGAATTTGCTGGTTATCTGCGTTCTCCGAGCGACTCAGAAATTCCAGAAGGGATTGAACCTAGACGGATGAACGTCTATCGAGAGTTGATTTTTAACAATATAAAAGGGTTTATCGAATCGGGTTTTCCCGTTTTAAATGAAATTCTTCCGAACGACCTCTGGTTAGCTACTATAAACGCTTTTGTAAAAGAGCATCAGTCTCGCTCTCCTTATTTTGCCGATGTCACCAAAGAGTTCTTAAGCTTCCTAACGACCAATGAGTTGCCACTGAACAGGACCTATCCGTTCGTAAACGAGCTAGCTCACTATGAATGGGTTGAGTTGGCGTTAATGATTGATCCTAATGTTTTGCCAAAGGCTGTTGTTGATGATGCTATCGATTTGTTAGAGCAACCCTTATGGGCTTCTAATTTAGCCTGGCATTTAGTTTATGAGTTCGACGTTCATCGTATCGACAGTCATTATATGCCAGCAGATAAGCCTGCGGTGCCAACCTTCTTGGTGGTTTACAGAGACCGCGATGATGATGTTAAATTTTTAGAGATAAACGGATTAACCTATCAGCTTTTGGATATTTTGAAACAAAACCCAGGCGGATTAACGGGGCGGGAGGCAATCCTCAAGTTGCACCAGTTAGTACCTGAATTTGAGCTGAATTTTCTGCAAATAAATGGATTAAAATTATTAATGGATTTATTGAAGCGAAATATTGTCATAACTCGAAATCACACGGATCTAAAATAGTTTTTTGTTCGAATCACCTTTATAATACACAAAAAATTTAAGGTTCTATTCAAATGAAGTGGCCCACAGTTCTTTCCACATCATTTTTGCTTGTATCTTGTGCGACTGGCAAGAACCCGCAAGATCCATACGAAGATTTTAATCGTTCCGTTTATAAGTTTAATCGCTCCCTTGATAAAGCTGTTTTGCAACCGGTTGCAAAAGGTTATAAAGCGGTGACTCCAGATCCGTTAGAAAAAGGGTTTGATAATTTCTTCTCCAATATTGGCGATATTAGCAATATTATTAACAATGTACTGCAGTTCAAATTGGCCGATGCCAGTAGCGATGTCGGACGCCTTTTAGTGAACTCTACCCTCGGTCTAGCGGGCTTTTTTGACCCTGCTAGTGCAATGGGACTTGAGAAGCATGACGAAGATTTCGGCCAAACGTTGGCCGTATGGGGCGTCGACTCAGGAGCTTACTTGATGTTACCGTTTTTAGGACCATCGACAATGCGTGACACCGCCAGTATACCCGCTGATAATTATTTTGACCCTTTGAAAGAGTTAAATCCTGAGGGAGCGAGGTACACTGCGAAAGGGTTTCGACTGCTGATACAAAGAGTGTCGTTATTAGACCTTGAAGAGCAACTTGAAAATGCTCTCGATGAATATTCATTTGTTCGAGACGCCTATTTACAAAATCGTAAATACAAAGTCTACGATGGCGATTTGCCTCTTGAAGACTCATTTGAGTGTGATCCTGAGTACGAAGATTGCTAACTTTTGAGCAAGTTGGTTACGCAATCAAGCTTGAGCATAGTATTAAGGGTAGGGACGTGTTTTGTGCGAGCGGCGGCTCTGCCTGTCAGCTGGAACTAAGCTTAAGAAAGAACAACGTTTGAGACAGTTCAATTGCCTTTTCTAGAATGAAAATTTGGAATTAACTTGGTTATTGGGTTTGTGTACCGCTGAGCTGAGCTAACCTGAGGCGAGGTATTTAGCTTTGAAGGAAAGACCTTGAAGGAAAGACTGCCTTGAAGCAAAGGTTCAAACGCTGCTTACAATAACTCCGAGAGTGACCAGCAAGGGTAACATCATCATTGGGTCTAATTTGAATCGTTTGTGAGAAAGGTTGTTAGATTTGTACATACTACTACTCCGTCAAAGGAAGGTTCAGTATAGTATTTGTACAGCCGATGTCTGAGACTAAGGTCTCAATATTCGAATTTAACCTTCAAACTCTTGGAGTTTTGCCCACTTTAAAGGCTAAGAGCAGGCAAATGCGTAAACTTGTTATCTAGTTTACGTTGGCGATTGATCCAGCAACCTCGTATTGGCCATCATCTCGCTTATCTGACCGAATCACCTTGAGCTCGGCGGTTAGCGGAGGCAGTTGAGATTGAACTGAGCTTACTTTGACCTCTAAGGTTTGACCGACTTCAAATGAGTGATCGCAGAGGAATGCAACCCCGCCGGCACTTAGGTTTTTACTGTCACCGATAAAATGGTCGCCTGTGTTGGGGTCTGTTATTTCAACTTTTGCGTCCACGAACATGCGAATAAAGTCTCGTTTTTCTTCATATTCTCTTTCGATTGACATGTTGATAGCCCCTATTTTTGGTAAAGTTATTGGCCTTAGTCACCGCATAGTAGGAAATAATTACGTTTTGGTCAATCTTCTGTTTATATTCCCTTCGAGCTTGCTGTATAAGTCTGATGTGCTATATAAAACAGTACCTATGAAGTTAAGTCCGCTGTGAGAAGGTAATTGGATACAGACCCTCTATTTTCGACCTTTGCTGCGTTAGATACCGAAAATCTTACTGTACTGACAATCGAAGATGATCCTTTAGTTCGTCAGAGCTTTGTGATGTATCTTGAGGACTATGGTTTTCATGTATTACAAGCTAATGACGGTGTTTATGGTCTGAGAGTGTTTCGAGAGCAACAGCCGGATTTAGTTTTATGTGATATTCGGATGCCCGAAATGAATGGGATGGAAGTCTTAGAAGTCATCACCAAAGAGAGCCCTGAAACGCCTGTTATCATGATTTCTGGAGCAGGGATGATCAACGATGTCGTTGAGTCATTGAAATTGGGTGCTCAAGATTATCTGGTTAAGCCCGTGACCGATCTCGATGTTCTAGGTCATGCCGTCAAACAAGCTTTGAGCAAAAAAGCACTTGAATCGGAGAATCAGCGATTTAAGTCTGAGTTGGAGCGAGCCAATCATGAGCTTCAAAATAACTTAAACGTTTTGCGCGAAGATCAAGAAGCAGGGCGAAGAGCTCAGCTTCAATTACTTCCACCGCCTGAGCAAAAGGTCGGAGATTACGAGTTTTTACATACAGTGATCCCGAGTTTAAATGTTAGTGGTGATTTTCTTGACTACTTTGAGATTGATGAGGAGCATCTAGGTTTCTATATCGCTGATGTATCAGGCCATGGTTCTGCTTCTGCATTTGTCACCATGATGCTTAAATCTCTTTTCAACCAACCTTTGCGTCAGTATCGAGTGAGTCAAGATCAAACCATTTTGTCTCCTGCAAAAGTATTGGAGTATTTAAACCAAGAAGTCATCGCTGCAAACGTAGGAAAGCATGTCACCTTGTTTTACGGCGTCATCGACTTAACTAATCATCAGTTAACCTACTCGATCGCAGGACACTACCCTCGACCAATTGTGGTGAAAGGCAAGAGTAAAGAGTTGCTGACTGATCGAGGCTTTCCAATTGGTATGTTTGACTGGGCTACGTTTACCGATCATCACTTAGAATTTACTCAAGATATGTCGTTAATCATGTTCTCTGATGGGGTTTTAGAGTGCCTGAAGCAAGACGAAATAGTGCCTGAGCATAGCTTGCTCGATATTATTTACCTCAAGAACTCTTCTGTTCAAGATATCACTCAACAATTGAATATTAAGTCAAAATCTAACGTTCCTGATGATGTCACGGTTTTTATTGTGAGACGTAATGACCGGTAAACCGGATTCTGTTAAGGCGGATTATGCAGAGAGCAGTCAAGCACATATTCTGCGACTGCACGGTGATGTTCGTTATGGTGATGTTATTGCTTTACAGCAGTTCATTAGCCAGCTTAGTCGTCCAGTTAAGCCTTTTCGTATTGATTTAACCCGGTGTTCACATCTAGATAGCACTGCGCTCGGTACTTTAGCCTTAGTCGCTAAGTTAGGTAAGGAGACAGGAGTTAGCAAACCAGAAGTATTGGTTCGCGAAGGCGTTCTTCTTGAAACGCTTCTCGGGGTTTGCTTTGATCTGGTATTCCGCTTATCCGTCACGGAGCAAGGAATTGAAAGTGCAGATTTCTCAGAGATTGAACCTTTGAATACGGTTCAGCCAGACTCTCTTGAAACACTACAGAACGTTGTCTCGACCGCGCATCAATCACTAGCTGATATTTCTGAAAAGAATACATTAATCTTCAAAGACGTTAATTTATTGCTAAGTGCATTGGCTAAGAAAGAGTAGGGTTCGATTTTTTATTTCAAACAGCCGTAAATAAAACAATTGTCTACCAATCGGCTCACTATTTATTAATGCGGTTACCACTTTTTCTTTGGCTGAAATAGGTCATCGCTATCGCCAAGGTCGAGCGACTCTTCTTCATTGTGTTCTGCATCAACGCTTGGATCAACTGGTTGTCGTTGTTGTTTAGTTTCTTGCATCAATCGTTCTAATTCTTGTAATGTCGCTTGGGTTTCATCATCGGCGATATTTTGACGAAGTAATAATTTTTTTGCATTATCGAAAGCTATAAATGCTTGAGGGAAGGCTTTTTCACTGACTTTTTTCTTACCAATGGCAATATAAGTTTGAGTTTGTAAGTTTAGGTAAACCCTTTTTAAGTTATTCAGTCCGTTGCTGGCAGCGCCGATATCGATGCCTGGCATTCGACCAATTTTATGTATATATCGCACCAAGCTTTTAACTCGCCCCATTAACACGACAAGCTCTTGTGGGTCACTAGGAGGGCGCAGTCGCTGCTTGTCAGCCGGTAACGCAGGAGATTCAATGCGTTGCTGAATTTCATTCAAAGTATTTTTGAGCTCATTAGCACCGGGCTCAACCTGTAGCGCTTTGGTTAGGTTGACGGCAATGTATTGAAGGATGACTTTCCGAGTGTCGGCTCCAATGGGTAATTCGTGAAAGCGGTCATACAGTTCTTGGCCTTCTCTTGCTCGGTAATTAAATTTCGAAAAGTTTTGTCGACGCTCAGCTTTTTGCTGCTCTCGAAACTGAAAATAACCACTGGTACCAACGGCGACGATCAGTAATGCAACAATGATAATAATTAATATCGTTGTATCCATGGTGTCTTTATCGCCTTTTGTTCAGTGTTTGAATGATGTTTTGCTTTGCTAAATTCACATAAAACCTTTGTAAAATCAACTATTCAGGGAGTTTTAGTCGAAAAATGCCGCCTTGTGTTTCTGGGTTGTTCAGTAATTGAATAGAGCCCTGCACACCACCTGACTCATGCAGTCGCGCAATTTGTCCGGCGAAGTAAAGACCAAGACCCGTACTCCCGGTACTGTGGTTGATAGATTTAATGAAGTTTTCTTGTTGTTCAATCATGTTAGCCGGATAGCCTCGACCATCGTCTTCGATATCGATGACGATGCCATCCTCATAGTAAGCCGAGAGAATAATACGACTTTGGGTATACCGAATAGCATTGCCTAAAACGTTATTGATAACGCTGGCAACGAGATCAACGTCGAAACATCCTTCAAGCTCATCTTCAACTTCAATGTCAATTAGAATCGATTTAGGTCGAGCCAAGGGCTCGTATTGAGCGGCTTGGTCGTGTAAAAAATCTTCTAAATTATTGTAATTAATATTTAACGGCAATTGCTGACTCTTTAATTTATATAAACCAAGCAATTGAACAAGAGCGGAATTTAGGCGGCTAGATTCGTATTGCAGGACCGCATGCTGTTTGCGATCATCGTCATCTTTGGCGGGGTATTTGCGTTCAAGTTCTGTGATCGCGCTCATTAAAATGGCCAAAGAGTTTTTCATATCATGAACGGCTGAAGCAAGCACCATGGCAAAATCGAGGTTTTGACTTTTGTTGTCGCTCATCCGTTTAACTCCTGCTTTATGACTCGCGTGAGGCGCAGTAGTTCACTGAACCGCAAGAATCGATCATCATCAGGAGATAAGTTATTAATGGAGTTTAAGTAACCTTCACAACGCTCGATTATCGAGGCATCACCGTTACCGGATTGGTGAACTTTGAGCATGACCTGCACCGTATTTAATATAATTGATACGTTTTTGGGTGAGGCTTCGATAGCTTTTATAAAGCAGTCGATAGCTTGGTCATAGGAACCTTGTTCGAAAAACTTAATACCTTGAGAGTTTAGGCGATGCGCTTGTTTACCTTTCTCTAAAATAGATTTGTCATTTAAATGCGGCAGCGCTTCTTCAAGAAATCGAGTGTCTTCAAAATTATGTTGAACAGCATCTTTGATAATATCTTCGGCAAGGTTCTCCTCACCAAGCTCTCTTAAACCTTTGGCCAATTCAAGGCCTGCCATGCCAGGCAACATGGTTTCAATATTAGCGTAAAGGCTTTTTGCAGACTCCACACATTTTTGCGCTTCTTTTTGTTTGCCTTGATGATTTAAAAATAAGCCCTCGGCGATGTTGCCACGCATACGACTGACTTTATCGTCTTTGTATTCTTTATAGTATTCTTTTAGATAGCTCTCGGTTTCATTGATAAGATTTCTTGGAACGGCTTGCGGGTCGGCTTCAATAAAGTGGCTAACACTGTTAGTGTAGTTAATATAGCTATCTGCCGTTTTGAAAATTGAATTATTACCAAGACGAATGGATTGTTTAAAAGCGTGTATGGACGATTCAAAGTCGCCATTTTTTTCAGCGACTTCTCCCAGCTTATTCTGACGCTTAATGACTCTAGGTGAACGTTTAATCGCTTCTTTTAAGGTTTGCTGCGCTTCTTCTGGTTCATTTTCTTTGAGTTGACACTCTGCAAGTAAATCGTAAGCTTCGAGGACCATTGGAAATTTTACTAAGGTTTCCTTTAATACGGTCATGGCACTCTGATATTCCCGCTTTGCCATCTGCGCTTGGGCTAAACCAACCATCGCCCATGGAATTGGACGCTTCTCAAGCAATGTTTCGTAGACGCTCATCGCTTCAGCGTACTGGCGTTTTTTCATCAAAATTTCTGCTCTTAGCTTATCAACGTTACTCTTGTATTTGGGGTAACTGTCGGCAATTTCTTCGCAGAGTTGCAGCGCGTCGTTCAGCTTTCCTTTGCTGATCGCGATTAAAAGAGGTTTTAGCGCTTCTTTTTTTGCAGCTAAGTTATTGAGTCGAGAACGCAGTTGAGCATTATTGAAGGGCTTTGTTAAATAGGAATCTGGCTGATTTTCTAACGCGCCCATCACCATCGCGGTCGTGTTTTCCGCCGTGGTCATAATAAAAATCGCTTCTGGTTTTAAATAATTATGAAAATGCAGTTCTTCAAGTACTTGCATTCCATTTTTACCATGACCGAGGTTGTAGTCAGATAAGATGATGTCGTATGACTTTTCACTACAGGCTCTAAGCGCAGACTCACCAGTGTTAACCAAGTCGACATCGTCAATACCTATTTCATTTAACATCGCGCGAAGAGAGCGTGCAAACTCAGCAAAATCTTCAATAATGAGGGCGGTTTTATTTTCGTAATTAATCATTCGCAGTAGCTGAAATCCAATAGAGGTTGATTTAATTATGATTCTAAGTTTCAATGTCAAAAGTATAGATGCTTATTCAAAATTTGTAATAAATTTCAATAAATTAACGCTTAAAGGATAATTTATGCCAACCTCTTTTGGCGATAAGCTAGTGGTTGCAATTTCATCAACCGCGTTGTTTGACCTGCAAGAAAGTCATCGGATATTTATGGAGCAGGGCGTACAAGCGTATTCGACCTATCAAATTGAAAATGAAGAGCGGCCCTTAGAGCCAGGCGCAGCATTCTCATTGGTAAAAAAACTATTAGCGCTGAATGAGCAGGGCAGTGATTCAAAACCCAGGGTCGAAGTGGTTTTAATTTCTCGAAACAGTGCCGATACAGGATTAAGAATCTTTAACTCGATCGAAGCGCATAACTTAACCATTACCCGTGCGGCATTTACGGGAGGCCGAAATCCTTACCAATATGTCTCTGCGTTTAACGCACACTTATTTTTATCAACCAATCCAGAAGATGTTCGAAAAGCATTAGAAAGTGGTTTTGCCGCCGCAACCATTGTTTCTAAAGTTAAAGCCGATAAGTCGAGCACTGGAAACCTTCGAAATGAACTCAAGTTTGCCTTTGATGGAGATGCCGTTATTTTCTCTGATGAGGCGGAAAAAATATATAAAAATCAAGGGCTTGATGCATTTGCAAAGAGTGAGCGGGCCTCCGCAAAATCACCCCTTAAAGGCGGTCCCTTTAAGTCCTTTCTTGCTGCGTTGCATCAAATTCAGCGTGACTTTAGTGAACAAGACTGCCCCATTCGAACGGCATTGGTGACAGCGAGGAGTGCACCGGCGCACGAACGCGTGGTCAGAACGTTGCGTAGTTGGGATATTCGAATTGACGAAGCATTATTTCTTGGCGGTTTGTCGAAAGCAGAGTTTTTAAGAGCTTACGAAGCCGATGTCTTTTTCGATGATCAACAGTTTCACTGCGATTCTGCGGGCGAATTAGTAGCGACTGGTCATGTCCCTCATGGGGTTGCTAACGAGTAATCCACTTAGTTATCCACAAGACGGTTTTCAGTTGAAAAAAACCATAAGATCAAATATTGGACATTTTTAATCTCCTTTTGATTGTTTCCCGTGAAACTTATTCTATTTGACTATATAAAAACTTTTCTTTGTTTAAAATATAATCAAAAAGCTATATTTTGTGCTTTGAAATTCATTCACATACTAAACACAAGATTTCCACATCCTTATCCACATTGGTGAATTTTGTGATAGCGACTATTCTTAATGAAATACCGGAATAAGAATGGGTATAAAACCTTCATTAGGAGTTAAAGCATGAAGCTACAGCAGCTCAAGTACATCTATGAAGTCGCTCGTCATGATTTGAACGTTTCAGCTACAGCAGAGAGTTTGTACACCTCACAACCAGGCATCAGTAAACAAATACGTCTTCTTGAAGATGAGCTTGGGGTTCAAGTATTTACGCGAAGTGGCAAGCACTTAACCAATGTTACTCCAGCTGGTGTCCGTATACTTGAAGTGACAACAGAGATCTTGCAATTAACTAAGAAGATTCAAGACATAGCTGCCGATTTTGTGTGTGAAGATAAAGGGATTTTTAGAATAGCCACAACCCATACTTTTTCGCGTTACCTGCTTCCTAGTTTGATTGAAAGTTTTACCAAGAAATACCCTGAAGTAAGACTGCACTTGCATCAAGGGATAAATGCTCATGTTGATCACATGCTCGATCATGGTGATATTGACTTGGTTATTTTTGGTGAGCGTGATGAATGGTTTGCCGATAAAATTCAGTTGCCTTGCTTTTTATGGCATCAATGTATTGTTGTTCCGAGAGAGCATCCGCTTGCTCAAGACCCATCAATTAGTTTAGAGAAGTTAGCCAGTTATCCATTGTTAGCAAAGCTGACCCCCGACGGCAAAATGGGGGATGTCGAAAAAGTATTTAAAGAAGCAGGGTTAGAGCCTGATTTTGTGATTACCGCGACCGACTCAGAGATTCTCAAGTCCTATGTTCGAATGGGTATGGGGGTTGGGCTGATTGCTCGTATGGCTTATAACCCGGAGAAAGATCAAGACCTCAAACTGATTAATGCCGATCACTTATTCTCCCCTTCAAAAGCCAAGATCGTGTTTCACAAAAATTTCTTTTTCAGGCGCTATGTTACTGACTTTATTAGTATGCTCGCACCGCATATGAATGAGGAATTACTGAAAAAAGTTGCTCGTTGTCGTTCTTCCAACGAACTTAATAACTTGGTATCAGATAGTAGCCTTCCTGAACGTTAGAGCGTCGTTTAATACGTTAAGGCACGTATACTGATACGTTTTAGAAAAAGGCTAGTGTGCAGTGACTGGTGATGCTTGAATGTCAGGCATCATCAACGGAAACTGAGCGCTCATGTCTACTCTCTTACAGTGGTATGTTACTTACTTACAACGGTATGTTAGCGGTTATTCTAATCTTTGGTTATTGTTCGTTTTTAGTGCGTTGATTGCGTTAACGTCGCTTAAAGTGTCTGCAGCTTCAATTTCTACTAGTAATGAAAAAAACTTTCAGAAAAATTCATTATCCAATGGGTGTGTCGTTTTGCTTCACGGTATGGGCCGTAGTGATCGTTCGATGCTGTATCTGCAGAATAAACTCGAAGCGTCGAATTATCAGGTTGTTAACCTTGACTATCCTTCTTTACACCGTGAGATTGAAACGCTTGCTTTGGTTTCACTTCCTCTAGCAATCAAGCAATGTAAGTCTGGCGTCTCTATCAACTTTGTGACCCATTCGTTGGGTGGAATCTTAGTGCGTAGTTATTTGCAAGAGCAAGAGATCGAAAATTTGAACGCCATTGTCATGATTGGGCCGCCTAACCGAGGCAGCAAAGTTGCGGATAATTTACTATCTATCTTACCTAATGAATCTCGCTACGCTAAACGACTCTCACAAATTTCCAAAAAACCGACGGCGATGGTTCAGCAATTAAAACCGATTAACGCGACCGTAGGTGTGATTGCGGGTACTCGGAGTCTCAATCCAATTTTTTCCAGTTGGTTACCCGGACTTGATGATGGAAAAGTAGCGGTTTCTGATACCTGTCTGAAAGAAATGAGTGACCGTATCTTAATAGCTGACAACCATACAACGTTATTACTAAACCGTTCAGTGGCTGATGAAATATTGCACTTTTTAACGTTAAAAAGGTTTTCAGGTCGTTCTTATCATTTTGTTGAAGGGTGTGAGTAGAATCCGCTATAAACGAGAGGTAGGAAGTTTGTTAAACCTTTCCGAATCTTTAAGGCATCGTGAAATTAGAAATTCTACGATGCCGATTATTGGATCATTTTTACATTGGAAAACTGCGGCTAAAACTCATCGAATCACACTGAGTGGTTAACACTCAATGATGTTGACAGCTAGGCCTCCTCGAGCGGTTTCTTTGTACTTAGTTTTCATATCGGCACCGGTTTCTCTCATCGTTTTTATAACCTTGTCGAGAGAGACTTTATGACTACCGTCACCTCTTAGAGCAAGTCTAGCTGCATTAATGGCTTTGATGGCTCCCATCGCATTTCTCTCAATACAAGGGACTTGAACGAGTCCGCCCACGGGGTCACAAGTAAGGCCTAGGTTATGTTCCATACCAATTTCAGCCGCATTCTCGACTTGCGCGGGTGTTCCTCCCATCACCTCCGTTAATGCAGCGGCCGCCATAGAACAGGCAACCCCCACTTCCCCTTGGCAGCCAACTTCAGCGCCAGAAATTGAAGCGTTTTCTTTGTACAAAATACCGACGGCGGCAGCCGTTAGTAAAAATCGAATGATGGAGTCATCTTCGGGAGTTCCTTTGCAATAATGCTGCGCAAAATAGTATAGGACGGCTGGAATAATGCCGGCTGCACCATTAGTTGGAGCGGTAACAACGCGACCTCCCGCGGCATTTTCTTCGTTTACCGCAAGTGCGTATAAGTTGACCCAGTCCATGACGGACAGTTCATCGGTTTGGTTTTGCGACGCTTTCAATTTGCGAAATAAAGAGGGCGCTCGTCGCTTAACTTTTAGTCCCCCTGGCAATATGCCTTCACGTTCACAGCCTCGTTGTACGCAGGCTTTCATGGTTTCCCAAATACGCATCAATTGTGCTCTAACGTCAGCTTCAGGACGCCAAGAAAGCTCGTTTCTGAGCATCAAACTTGAAATATCCATTCCGTGCTCTTGCGTCAGCTCCAGTAGTTCTGCCGCTGTTTTAAAAGGGTAAGTCACGCGGGTCGAGTCTTCAACAATGGGGTCGTCGGCAGATACATCATCGTTGACAACAAAGCCACCACCCACGGAATAGTAGGTGGCAGATTTAATCAGATTGTCATCGGCATCATAAGCATGAAACTTCATTCCATTTGCATGTTTCGGTAATACTTCACGTCGATGAAACACTAAGTCCTTTTTTTCGTTATAGCGAATGAGGTGTTCACCAGCAATATTCATTCGTTTCTCAGCTCTAATGGTCTCCATTCGCTCAGGGACAATATCTGGGTCGAGCTTTGACGGGCGATTACCCTCGAGGCCCATTAGCACGGCGACGTCACTGCCGTGACCTTTGCCGGTTTGGCCGAGTGACCCGAATAGCTCGGACTTAATTCGAGTGACTTGAGTCAAAGAGCCTTTTTTCTTGAGTTCTTCTACAAAACGCCGCGCAGCGCGCATTGGTCCAACCGTATGCGAGCTAGAAGGGCCAATACCGATCGTGAATATTTCAAATGTGCTTATGGACAATTATTTCACCTTGACTTTGTGTGGTCTTTTAAACGTAATTAACTATTGAATGGTTATCTGCGGCTGCATTGTAATATTGCTCGCGTTAAGTAGCCACTGTCTCTTATTCCTCTAGGCAGTGGTCGAATGTGTGGTGGATCCGTTTGGAAAACTCGACCAAAATCCGTGCTGTCGCTCCCCAGATATTGTAGCTGTGATACTGTATTGAATAGTAGTATCGCTTTTCTCCTTGAAACATAGCGCTCTGTAATTGCTGGTTTTTTTTATCAAGAATAAAGCTCAACGGAACTTCGAATGCTTCATCAACCTCTGAAGGGTCGATGGTTAATGAGTAAGTTGGCGGTAAAATTCCAACAAAGGGTGTCATTACATATTTAGTAATGGTTGTGTGCTGGGGAAGTTCGCCAATAATTTTGACCTGAGATGGCTTAATACCTATCTCTTCATAAGTTTCACGTAGAGCCGTGTGTTTTAAGGAGTCATCGTAATCTTCTTGTCGGCCTCCTGGAAAGCTGATTTGACCAGCATGGTTTTTGAGATGTCTTGCTCTTCGGGTCAATAAAACATGATAGCCGAAGTGGTCACCAACGCGACGCTCGACTAAGGGAACCAATACTCCGGCAGGCGTTAACCATTCCTCATTGAGGTCGGCGGATACGTCTGCTGTACCAGCCTGATCGAGTTTAATAGCTTGTTCTAAAACACCCGGTGTTAAGCGCATGCGCCACCTCTAAATTTATTCATTTATCTGAATTAGCGGGTCGAGTATTTTACTCAACTTAGTAAAGGTCTCTTGATATTCTAGTTCACAAGTTGAGTCATCGACTAGGCCACCACCAGCCCATGTATACAGTTTTTCTTGGTTTGCAATTAACGTTCTGATCATAATATTGCTATCCATTCGACCGTTGAACCCGAAGTAGACCAGAGACCCACAGTAAAAGGAGCGCCGATGAGGCTCTAGTTCCTCAATGATTTCCATGGCTCTAACTTTGGGTGCGCCAGTAATGGAACCTCCGGGGAAAGCCGCTCGTAAAACATCGAGGTTAGAATATTTTGGGTCGACATCTGATTCGACCGTTGAAATAAGGTGATGAACCGAAGGAAACGAATAGAGGCCAAATAATTCACTGACTTTTACGCTACCAGGAACGGCCGTTCGGCTTAAATCATTACGAAGAAGATCGACAATCATTAAGTTTTCCGCTTGATCTTTTTCACTGTTTTGAAGCGCTTCTTTATACGCTTGATCTTGCTCAGCATTAACGCCTCTTGGTTGGGTTCCTTTAATTGGCTGAGTAATAGCGTGACCGTCAGCAACCGAAATAAATCTTTCGGGCGAAAGGGATAATATTTGGCTTGTACCCAAGTTAAAGTAACCAGAAAAAGGTGCTTGATTAAGTTCAGTCAAGTACTTGTAGACAACCCATGGGTCGCCTTGATACTCACACTCGAAGCGTTGAGCTAAATTAATCTGATAACAATCTCCGGCCTTGATATAGTGTTTTACCTTAGCAAACTTCTCGGCATAATCTTTTTCTGCCATATTAGAAAACCAAGGGCGGGTAATTTTGAAAACGGATTTATCAGCCGTACCCGTCGAGTTATTTTGCATGAACCAATGAGCTAGCCGCTCGGCGGTTTTTGGCCTTTGGAACAAATTATATAAAGAGACTGTCTGGCTTTTATGGTCAATGATCACGGGACAATAGTAGAGTCCGAGACACAAATCGGGCAGCCCAATATCATTTTTTGCACTTTGTGGGATATTTTCTAGCTGCCTACCGAAATCATACGATAGTGCGCCAGCTAAGCCGCCAGTAAATACATCCTTAGAAAGTGATGAAAAGTGTTTGTGTTCAGTTTCATTGGCTGAAAGCTTTGAACCTTTTTCTTTCAACCAACGGTTAAGTGTTGAAAACAAATCACCAACTTCTTTTACTTTCGAAAACTCGGCATCACGATTCATTGGAATCGAAACTTGATCGCTTTCGAACTCGTAAACACGATGAGTTGTTTGGTGATTTGACTGACTTGATACAATCACTCGCTCTGGTGCAGCGAGTAGAATATCGAATTGGTCTTTGTCGCTACCGCCGCTGTGCAGAAGTAAAGAGTAGGGCCAAGATGCCACGGCTTCGAAATAATGCTCAGCACTGTTTAATCCTAAGTACGGAAACGAAATGATCGAGTTTGTTGGTTGGTGAGCATTCGATTGATTTGCATTCTTTGAATTCATTTAGTCTCTCAGTTAAACCGGGCAGTGCTTTTTCTTAAGTTTTTTGTTGCTTATGACCAGCTGATTTGTCATTTATCGTCAAACTGTTGAATTAATGTGCAGTTTTAACGAGCTACTGCGCCAAATCTTTTGTATAGGGTATAATACCAAAGTTTAATTTTAGATCGTTGAACAGCCAATATATTTATTGTATGGTTGTGCAGCGCAATATCAGTCGCAATTTCCCAACTTCCGGAGGAATACATGGCGGTTATCAAAAAAGCCGACTTTATCGACAGCGTCGAAAGTGCTTTGCAGTTTATTTCTTATTACCATCCAAAAGACTTCGTTGACGCTATGCACGAGGCTTATTTAAAAGAGCAAAGTCCGGGTGCGAAAGATGCAATTGCACAAATTCTAATCAACTCAAGAATGTCGGCAGAAGGCCATCGACCAGTATGTCAAGATACCGGCATTGTAACGGTTTTTGTAAAAATAGGGATGAACGTTCAATGGGAAACGGATATGACTGTTCAAGAAATGGTCGACGAGGGCGTTCGCCGCGCTTACGCCAATCCAGATAATCCGCTTAGAGCTTCCGTTGTTGAAAATCCAGTGGGTCCACGCAAAAACACCAAAGACAATACGCCAGCGGTTGTGCATATAGATACGGTAGCTGGAGACAAGGTTCATGTTGATGTCGCCGCAAAGGGTGGTGGCTCAGAAAACAAGTCGAAGTTTGTTATGCTCAACCCTAACGATTCAATCGTCGATTGGGTGCTAGAAACGGTTCCTAAGATGGGGGCTGGTTGGTGCCCACCAGGAATGTTGGGGCTTGGAATCGGCGGCACTGCCGAAAAAGCCATGGTGATGGCGAAAGAATCTTTGATGGATGCGATAGACATTCATGAGTTACAACAGCGCGGTCCGCAAAACTCGGTGGAAGAACTTCGGTTAAAACTTTTCGAGGAAGTGAATAAGTTGGGAATTGGAGCGCAAGGACTCGGCGGATTGACGACCGTTCTTGATATCAAGATCAAAGACTGCCCAACGCACGCGGCGTCGTTGCCTGTCGCTTTGATCCCTAATTGTGCGGCTACTCGTCACGCTCACTTTACACTAGATGGTAGTGGTCCAGCGTTTTTGGATGCTCCTAAACTGAGTGATTGGCCAGAGGTCACTTGGGAAGTGGGTGATAAGGTCAAACGTGTTCAACTTGATCAAGTCACACGCGAAGAAATGGCGACTTGGCAACCTGGCGAAACACTTTTGTTGAGCGGGAAAATTCTTACTGGTCGTGATGCCGCACACAAGAAAATTCAAGATCTATTTGCAAGTGGAGAAGGTTTGCCTGAAGGCGTCGACTTCAATGGCAAGTTTATATATTACGTGGGGCCTGTTGATGCTGTTCGCGACGAGGTCGTTGGTCCTGCGGGTCCGACAACGTCAACTCGCATGGATAAGTACGTTGAGATGATGCTCGATAAAACAGGCCTGATTGGCATGATCGGAAAAGCTGAACGCGGTGATGTGGCAATCGAAGCGATTAAAAAGCATCAAGCCACGTATTTAATGGCCGTGGGCGGAGCGGCATACCTTGTATCGAAAGCCATCAAGAAAGCAAAAGTCGTTGCGTTCGAAGAGTTAGGTATGGAAGCCATCTATGAGTTTGAAGTCGAAGATATGCCCGTTACTGTGGCGGTTGACTCAACAGGTGAATCTGTGCACAAAACCGGTCCAGCAATTTGGAAGGTTAAATTAGAAGAAATGGCAACGAGTTAGTTGCCATTTCTTTTTAAAACTAATAATAAAAATTGAGCGAGCATTGGTATCAACTGGTGCTATTCAAAAACCACCTAATACGAGAAAGAGAGACGTATGAGTAATACACAAAGTCCAGGAGCTAAATTTCGCGCTGCCGTAGCAAACAATAAGCCTTTGCAAGTCGTCGGAACCATTAATGCGTACACTGCCCATATGGCGAAGCGAGTTGGGCATCAAGCAATCTATTTATCGGGCGGTGGGGTAGCTGCTAATTCGTTAGGTATGCCTGACCTAGGTATCAGCTCACTCGAAGATGTGTTAATTGATGTTCGTCGAATCACGGATGTTTGTGACTTACCTTTGCTTGTTGATGCAGATACAGGTTGGGGCGGCGCCTTCAATATTGCTCGCACGGTTAAATCACTGATTAAAGCCGGAGCCGCAGGCTGCCACATTGAAGACCAAGTCGCGGCGAAGCGCTGTGGTCATCGTCCAGGAAAAGAAATCGTATCGAAACAAGAAATGATCGATCGTGTAAAAGCAGCCGTTGATGCGAAAACGGATGACGAGTTTGTGGTAATGGCTCGTACCGATGCGCTGGCAGTTGAAGGAATCGACAGTGCTATTGAGCGAGCGTTGGCTTGTGTAGAAGCGGGCGCGGATATGATTTTTCCAGAAGCAATAAATTCGCTTGAACAGTACAAGACATTTAAAGAAGCGGTTAAAGTTCCGATTCTTGCAAACATTACTGAGTTTGGTAAAACACCCTTGTTTTCGACGCCTGAATTAGGCGAAGTGGGTGTGGATATCGTGCTCTATTGTTGTGGTGCTTATCGCGCAATGAATAAAGGGGCATTGACGGTTTATGAGGCTTTGAAAAATGAAGGCCACCAGCGCAATGTCGTCGATATTATGCAGACTCGAGAAGAACTCTATGATTATTTAAATTATCACAGTTACGAGCAGAAATTAGACTCGCTGTTCGCAGAAAATAAGGAGAAATAATAATGGCGGAACAGGTATTACCGAAAGCAAAAAAATCAGTGGCGTTATCAGGTATTGCCGCTGGCAATACCGAATTATGTACCGTGGGTAGAACCGGCAATGACTTAGCCTATCGTGGCTATGACATACTTGATTTTGCAGAAAAAGCAGAGTTTGAAGAAATTGCCTATTTGCTCATTCATGGCAAATTGCCAACAACTGCTGAACTAAAAAATTACAAACGTAAGTTAAAAGCATTGCGTGGTTTACCGCTCGCAGTTCAAGAGGCTTTAGAGTGCATTCCGGCAGCGGCTCATCCAATGGATGTTTTGCGTACGGGTTGCTCTGTTCTTGGAACCGTATTGCCAGAAAAAGATGATCACAATCCATCGGATGCCCGTGATATCGCAGACCGGTTAATGGCCTCATTCGGATCGATGTTACTTTACTGGTATCACTTTAGTCACAATGGCAAACGAATTGATGTCGAGACAGATGACGACTCAATTGGCGCTCACTTTTTACATCTTCTTCATGGTGAAGAGCCAAGTGAGTCATGGGAAAAGGCGATGCATATCTCGTTAATTCTATACGCAGAACATGAGTTCAATGCATCTACTTTTACTAGCCGTGTCATTGCCGGTACCAACTCCGATATGTACTCGGCCGTTTGTGGAGCTATCGGGGCTCTACGTGGGCCAAAACATGGTGGGGCGAATGAAGTCGCGCTAGAAATTCAAAAGCGTTATACCTCTCCTGACGAAGCTGAAGCAGACATTAAAGAAAGAATCGGACGAAAAGAAATTGTTATCGGTTTTGGTCATCCGGTGTATACAGTCTCAGATCCAAGAAACGAAGTCATCAAACGCGTGGCTGAGTCTTTGTCAAAAGAACAGGGCGATATGAACTTATACAATATTGCTGAGCGACTAGAAAAAGTTATGTGGGACGAGAAGAAAATGTTCCCGAATTTAGATTGGTTCTCTGCTGTTTCTTATCACCAAATGGGCATACCAACAGCAATGTTTACACCGATTTTCGTGATGTCACGAATTACTGGTTGGGCAGCGCATATTATGGAGCAACGGGTTGATGGCAAAATCATTCGACCGAGTGCCAACTATACCGGCCCAGAAGACCTTGAGTGGGTCGATATCGATAAGCGTTAACAGCGCAAATAAAAAGCGGCCTTGGCCGCTTTTTTTTATTTTCCTTCATGAATGCTCATTGCATATTTGCAATAAAGTAATAAAAAAAATGATCTCGGTCAGGTTTTATTGCGGATAAAAAAATTGTGACCTAAAAATAATGATCCAGATCATGGTTTGATTTCTCTTAAGTCGTAAAGTATCGGCGAACAAAACAAATGGAGAATAAAATCATGAAACTTTCTTTGGTTTCCTTAGTTATCGGTGCGTTACTTGCTGCCCCAACATGGGCTGATTCAAATGCTTCAAATTGGACACTTAGAGTCGGTGCGGCAAACGTATCTCCCAATGACTCCAGCGGTGCTGTACTAGGAAACGATGGTGTGGCTGTTGATGATGCATGGGGCCTTGGTATCAGTTTAGATATACCAATGAACGATCGCTGGAGTTTTGAAGTTCTAGCTGCCTCACCTTTCAGTCATGATATCACCGGCACGGGCGCTATTAATGGCCTTGCAGTTGGTAAAGTTAAGCATTTACCACCAACTTTTAGCGCTCTTTATTATTTAAATGCTGAGAAAACATGGCATTTAGGCTTCGGAATTAATTACACCACATTTTTAGAAGATGATGCGGATGACGCATTGGTTCAAGCGCTGAATGTTAACTCTGCAGACTTAGAGCTTGATGATTCTTTTGGTTATTCTCTTAAAGTCGGTTTTGATATTCCCATGAATGAAAGCTGGTCGTTTAACGGCAATCTTTATTACATGGATATCGACACCACGGCAGACGTCTACTTGGATGGCGCTTACGCTACTTCAGTAGATGTTGAAATTGATCCTTTCGTTGTAATGCTAGGCGTTAGTACTCAGTTTTAGTTAATCAATGACGGCCATACGCAAGGCTAATCAGCCGGAGCGATGGCCGTTACTTTTATGCATTCCTGCTCAAACCTGAAGCGAATATTATAGTTGTATAAAGTGACGCCGTAGGTTTTCTCTTCAACACTTCCTCTGCGATATCCTGGTCGAGGATCTTGTTGTAGAACCTGAGAGACTACGCTCTTAAATTCAGGAATCAGTGTTGTAATCTTGTTCAGTTGAGAGTCGCACGCAGGATCAAACGTTATTGGTTTTGCTGCAACTATGGGTCGAGAGGCATAGGCTTCTGTCGCATGGGGGATACAGTCCGAATAGGGAATATAAGGCTTGATATCGATGACTGGCGTACCATCGACAAAATCACCTCCCTGAATGACTAAAGTCACTTGGTTCTGTTCAAACGTTATGTCTAGAAGCTCGACTACACTCAAGCCTATATTGTTAGGTCTAAAACTACTGCGGCTGGCAAATACGCCAACTTTTTGATTGCCGCCCATTCGAGGAGGGCGAACGAGAGGATGCCATTTGCCAAGAGGAATTAGGTGAAATTGGAATATAAGCCAAAGGTGTGAAAAATCGGTTAAACCTCGAACCGCGTCTGAACAATTAGCCTCACCAATTAAACGTACGGTTGAAGTCAGTTGTTGTACTAGGTTTGGTTGCCTTGGTACCGCAAACTTTTCACCGTAGGGCGAATGAATGTAAGCAATGGGTTTGACGTTCATGTTCAAATATATTCTTGTTTAATGATGGACATGTTAGAGGCAATTTCAGCAGGCTAATTGATATTTATACAGGCTAACTAAAAAGGACTGATCAAAATACCTTCGATCAGCCCACTAGGTCATGTCCAATCTATGATGTTTGGTTGAATACTAGGTTAAATGTAACCGGTACAACCGCATCGATGGACTGTAATTTTGCCAACTGTTGTAACTTTAAAATACCTGCAATTAAATTGAAGTCATTGGCTTGAACAAAAATAGGTTTCATCGAAGTAACATGAATTTCTGAGTCACTGGTTTTGATGATTTTTATCGGTGCAGTAAGCTCTTGGCTTTGACCATGTAACGTTAATTTAAATGGCGCACTGGTGATGGTCGATGAGCCGGCCTTGAGATTGGTTAGTAACGAAGGATCCAGTTCAGCGCTGATGGTTGCACTTGGGAAGTGATCTGTTTCAAAAAGGTGTTCTTTCATGCGTTGATTTCGAATTTCGATCGCTGTATCGACTGAGTTTAAGTTAATGTTGATGAAGACGGACTTACTGCCAGCAACTTTGCCTGAAATTTCTTTGAACTGATGGTTTTCTGCGATGTTTGCATTTTTTATTGAAATAAAGTTAATGGCAGAGCTGCTAGAGTCAAGGGTCCAGTCAGCAGCCGCAACTGCGCCAGAAGCCAAAAAGGTCACGGCTAAGGTTACTGAGCTTAGTAGGCTTCTAATCGTTGGATTAAGTTTTTTTGAGAGCAGAGTCGATTTATGCATGATTGTCCTCGAGTGTGTAAATGCTTTTATAATGGATATCAGGCGCTAAAGTAGCGTCTGCAGTTAAAGGCGATTGGTGATAAATCCGAGCCTTTTGAACGATTGTAATTGGTACCACTTAAGTTACTTCATTAAAGTAATGCTGATAATGAGAAACGTTAACACTTCTTAATCAAGAGGTAAATTGAATTTGCACCGACAATTAACCCAAGTGTTCTTTTGGGGCGACAGCTTTACTGCGGGAGAGAATGATTATCGTCGCGGAGGTTGGACTGCTCGGGTATCTGCTGCGCTGATGAAACGGAATCATCTGCAAAGACAAGATGTTGCTATGAAAAATCATTGGCGAGCTTATCCATTAGGTATAGGGGGAGAAACGGTTGACGGTTTATTGCGACGATTTGAAAGTGAGTTTAAGAGTCGAGCAGTGTCTAATTCGAGGCGCCTTGTATGTCTCCAGTATGGAAGCAATGACGTTGAGTGGCATAAGCAGAAAAATCGAGTACCGCTTCCGATTTTTATTCGCAAATATCAACAAGTGCTTACTTTTTTTCAAGCGCAAGGCGCTGAAGTCTTGGGATTATCTATATGGCCGACAGCATCGGCTTTAGATGGCGAGCCAGATATTTATGGTATGGTCCGACATCGAGCTGATCTAGAGCGCTATAATGACGCCCTCAAGACCCTAGTTGAGCAAAATCGAGGTTATTGGGTAAACACCTGTCCGCCCACGTTTCACCGAGATCCAGGCTCTTGGCTCGACGCTGATGGTGTTCACCCAAGCGCTCAGGGACATGCTTATATTGCACTGCAAATATTACGTTCGATTCGCCGAATAAATTGAGGGGCTCTGCGCTCAATTAAACGGGGCGTTTTAATGGCAAAAAGGTTGGTTAATGTTGCTGCTTCCCCATTCAATGTATGCTTGAGGTTGTGGCTTTTATCCGTGTATTCAAGGGCTTTGTTAGATCCTTGTATAGAGAGTTGTATAAAATAAATTACAGAGTTATTGTTCGTTAAATTGTTTAGGTAATGCAAGCCTAAAAAATGCTAAAGCCGAATATCCGGTCAAGGATAATTAGCCGAGCATCGACATTAAAGAGGGATTATTTATAATGCCTGCCTAGTACAAGGCAAGAGAACTGGTCTGAGTGTGCGTATCGCGGCTTAAGACATATAATTGAACACAATTTTTAACCATTGGGAAGTTAGCTATGTCAGCTGGAGTGTTATCGAATTGGGATGATCTGTTGTTACTCGATGATCAATTAACTGAAGAAGAACGGATGATTCGAGACTCGGCTCATCAATATGCACAAGAGAAATTGTTGCCACGAGTTTTAGAAGCAAATCGTCATGAGCATTTTGACGTCGAGATTATGCGAGAACTAGGTGAGCTGGGACTGCTCGGCTCGACTATCGATGGATATGGCTGTGCTGGCACCAGCTATGTCGCCTACGGACTTATTGCTCGTGAGGTAGAGCGGGTTGATTCGGGTTATCGGTCAGCTTGTAGTGTACAGTCGTCACTAGTGATGTACCCAATTCATAAATTTGGCACCGAAGCGCAACGCGAAAAATACCTGCCTAAGTTAGCGACGGGCGAGTATATCGGTTGCTTTGGGTTAACAGAACCTGACGCAGGCTCAGATCCAGCGAGCATGAAAACGCGCGCGCGAAGTGTTGATGGTGGCTACCAGTTAACTGGCAGTAAAATGTGGATAACTAATTCTCCGGTAGCTGATGTGTTTGTTGTTTGGGCGAAAACGGATGACGGTAAGATTCGTGGATTTGTTCTCGAGAAAGGCATGGAGGGCTTAACTGCACCGAAAATCGAAGGTAAGTTTTCTCTTCGTGCGTCGATCACCGGTGAAATCGTCATGGACAATGTTTTTGTTCCTGAGGAAAACATGTTTCCTGAAGTAACTGGTTTAAAAGGACCATTTAGCTGCTTAAACATGGCGCGTTATGGAATCTCTTGGGGAGCAATGGGCGCGGCCGAAGCATGCTGGCACGCGGCACGTCAATACACGCTCGATCGCAAGCAGTTCGACAAACCCCTTGCTGCCAATCAGCTGATTCAAAAGAAACTGGCAGACATGCAAACAGAAATTAGCCTTGGTTTACAGGCGTCGTTGCGAGTAGGGCGATTAATCGATGAAAAGCGCTTTGTGCCTGAAATGATTTCTTTGGTTAAGCGCAATGCCTGTGGCAAAGCGCTTGATATCGCGCGGATGGCGCGTGATATGCACGGCGGTAATGGTATTAATGACGAATACCATGTGGTGCGTCATATGATGAACTTAGAAGCGGTCAATACCTACGAAGGAACCCATGATGTACATGCACTAATTCTTGGTCGTGCTCAAACGGGACTTCAAGCCTTTAAATAAGTCAAACTGCGTCGCCGAGCCAAGGCTCGGCGACCGTTAAAATATCGCGCTATAGTGCTTTAATATAAGCAAAAGGATTGTGCTATAGTTTAGTAACAACGTCTGTTTATAAGATGGAGCTTTATGATCGAGCTGTCCGTAGTGATTCTAGCTGGTGGAGCCTCTAAGCGTCTCGGAGTATCCAAGCAGATGATACGCTATCGCGATGAGACCTTGATTGCCCAGTCGTGCCGGCGAGCTCTGCAGCTATCAAGTACGGTCACTTTGCTCAGCGGTGCTAATCGACACAGTGTTGAGGCTGAGGCTCATAAGTTTAAAGTTGATGTACTGCATAATCCGAACTGGGAAGTGGGCATCGCTAATTCCATTGGTTTAGCCGTGAAACACGAGTTTAATAGTAATCGTGTGTTGTTAATGTATTGCGACCAACCTTTAATTCCCATTTTTCACTATCAGGCTCTGGTAGAGCAGTCCAATCAAAATCCAGACAAAATTGTCGTGACAGAGTCAGGGAATAATTACTGCTTACCCGCTATTTTCCCACATCGGTTCTTCTATGAGCTAACCACCTTAAAAGATGATGAAACCGCTATTCAATTGGTGGAGTCTCACTTAACCGAAGTCACTTCAATACCTTGTCCACAAGCGGCGTTTAGCGTCGATGAGCCAGATGATATGCGTCGGCTACGAGAGTCTTAGTCCTGCGATTTATGAAGATTTAGTAATATCAGCAGCTTAGCCAAAGGTATTAATTTATTCTGCCGAGGGTTTGCTGTATAATTTAGCACCCTAAATTTTCTGCAAGATATCGTTGTTTCGAGTGTTTTTTACGCATTTACGCCGAATTTGGTGTCGAAGTGACCATATTTTGATTACAAACTAGTCGACATACGAGGATTAAACACGTGTTAGAAGCCTATCGTAAGCATGTTGAAGAACGCGCGCAACAAGGTATACCACCTAAACCTTTGGATGCTGAGCAAACCAATGCTCTAGTGGAGTTGTTGAAAAATCCTCCTGCGGGCGAAGAAGAGTTCTTAGTTGAGTTGCTGACACATCGTGTACCACCGGGTGTTGACGAGGCAGCCTATGTTAAAGCTGGCTTTCTTTCAGCCATTGCGAAAGGCGAAGCTCAATCACCTTTGGTTGACAAAGCTCATGCCGTAAAATTGTTGGGCACTATGTTAGGCGGTTACAACATCGCCACGCTAGTTGAGTTGCTAGACGATGCCGATTTAGCTGAACTAGCCGCGCAGCAGTTGAAACACACCTTACTGATGTTTGATGCCTTCCATGATGTCGCTGACAAAGCGAAAGCAGGCAATGCAATTGCACAAAATGTTATTGAGTCGTGGGCTGAAGCCGAGTGGTTCAAAGAAAAACCCGCGTTAGAAGAAAAAATCACAGTGACGGTCTTTAAAGTACCGGGAGAAACCAATACTGATGATCTTTCACCTGCTCAAGACGCATGGTCTCGCCCAGATATTCCGTTGCACTCATTAGCAATGTTGAAAAATCCTCGTGAAGGTATTGACGGCGATCCACTTGAAATCATTGAAGATTTAAAGAAAAAGGGTCACCCAGTCGCCTATGTAGGTGATGTTGTTGGAACTGGCTCTTCGCGTAAATCAGCAACAAACTCGGTCTTGTGGTGCACAGGTGACGATATTCCTTATGTACCAAACAAGCGAGCCGGTGGTTACTGTTTAGGCGGCAAAATCGCTCCTATTTTCTTTAACACGATGGAAGATGCTGGTGCGCTTCCTATCGAGGTTGACGTTACCAAAATGGAAATGGGCGATGTGATTGATATCTATCCTTATGAAGGAAAAGTTGAAAAGAATGGTGAAGTTATTGCCAACTTTGAGATGAAAACTTCAGTCATGATTGATGAAGTGCAAGCTGGCGGACGTATTCCAATGATTATTGGACGTGGGTTGACAGCTAATGCTCGCGAATATTTAGGTTTACCGGAAGCTGACTTTTTCCGTAAGCCTGCTGAAGTTAAAGACACAGGTAAAGGGTTTACGCTCGCGCAAAAAATGGTGGGTAAAGCATGCGGTCTTGAAGGAGTTCGACCCGGACAATACTGCGAACCTAAAATGACGACTGTGGGCTCACAAGATACGACTGGCCCTATGACTCGTGACGAGTTGAAAGATTTAGCTTGTCTTGGCTTTACCGCTGACCTAGTTATGCAGTCATTCTGCCATACTGCGGCTTATCCGAAGCCCGTTGATATTGACACCCAGCACACCTTACCAGACTTCATTCAAAACCGAGGTGGTGTTTCACTGCGTCCTGGCGATGGGATCATTCACAGCTGGTTGAACCGCATGTTATTGCCCGATACCGTGGGTACAGGTGGTGATTCACATACTCGATTCCCTATTGGTATTTCGTTCCCAGCAGGTTCTGGTCTTGTGGCTTTTGCGGCAGCAACAGGTGTTATGCCGTTAGATATGCCTGAGTCTGTTTTAGTGCGTTTTAAAGGCGAAATGCAACCGGGTATCACGTTGCGTGATTTAGTGCATGCTATTCCTTACTATGCGATTCAAGAAGGTCATTTGACCGTAGAGAAGTCTGGCAAGAAGAACATTTTCTCTGGTCGAATTTTAGAAATTGAAGGTCTTGAGCATTTAACGGCAGAGCAAGCGTTTGAACTGTCAGATGCTTCAGCAGAGCGTTCTGCTGCGGGCTGTACCATCAAGTTATCAGAAGAGTCTGTTTCAGAGTACCTTCAGTCGAATGTAGTCTTGCTAAAATGGATGATTGCCAATGGCTATGGTGATCCTCGTACCATCGGTCGCCGCATCGAAAAAATGGAAGAGTGGATTGCGAACCCTGAGTTAATGCAAGCCGATGCCGATGCAGACTACACAGCGGTGATCGAAATCGACTTAAACGAACTTAAAGAGCCTGTTTTATGTGCTCCTAACGATCCTGATGATGCGCGGTTATTAAGTGACGTTGCTGGAGATAAAATTGACGAAGTGTTCATTGGTTCGTGCATGACAAATATTGGTCATTTCCGCGCCGCTGGTAAATTGCTTGATAAAGTCGAGCCGGGTACCCTTGCAACACGCTTGTGGATTGCGCCTCCGACAAAAATGGATGAGCACCAATTAATGGAAGAGGGCTACTACAATATCTTTGGACGTTCTGGAGCTCGCTTAGAAATGCCAGGTTGTTCATTGTGTATGGGAAATCAAGCGCGTGTCGCGCCTAAATCAACCGTAGTTTCAACGTCAACTCGAAACTTCCCGAATCGATTAGGTCAAGGGGCGAATGTGTATTTGGCATCGGCTGAATTAGCGTCGGTCGCGTCGGTATTGGGTAAGTTACCTACCGTTGCTGAGTATTTAGAGTATGCAAAAGAACTCGATAGCATGTCTGGTGACATTTACAAATACATGAATTTCCACCAGATGGAAGAGTACAAGTCAAAAGCAAACACCGTAACCATTCCGGTTGCAAACCAAGTAACGGTTGATGCTTAACCCTCAATAATCAAGTTTGATTAACGATTGAGACAAAAAAACCCGCTACGGCGGGTTTTTTTGTGTTCTGCAAAAGGGCTAAAATGGAGTCGAAATTGTAATGATAATTCGGAAATCGCTAACCAATGCAAACCGTTAGTTTATTAAGTTTAGGGTTCTCCCTATTTATTGCCCCAGTGTTATGGATCAGCTTTATTTGGTTGATGCCTATCGAGCATAAACGAATGCAGACGAAAGTCTTTTGCAGCGGTTTCTTGTTATTGATTTCGTTACTCCAGATAAAACATTTAGAGTTTCTGCTTGATGGACGTCAACTACTACAAGAGTTTAGCTACCAAACTCTATTAGTCATTGCACCATCGATGTTCTACTTTTTTAGTCGTTCTCTGTTGTTTAAAGATTATCAAGTTACCTGGCGATCGATAGCGCATTTCGCACCCATCTCATTTTTATTTGTGCTACCAGATACCGCCATCGCGCCATTGGCTCTTATTGTTGGAAGTGCATACTGTATCTGGCTCGTGCAGTTGATTTATCGTTTAAGAGATATGAGAAATCGGTTTAAGTTGGAGTTCTTCTTTGCGACGACGTTTGCCGTAATTGCTTTCATTGTTATGGTTTTAGGGACTTTAAGTTTTTATACCGAACCTAAGTATTTTTACCATTTTTATCTTAACGGGTTGAGTTTTGCCTATGCTCTTGTGGTTGTTGTCCTCCTGGTTTATCCAAATTTAATTGATGAGTTGACGGAAATTGTTGCAACAACCTACCGTAACTCCACCTTGTCTCGTATTAATATTGAACAAACTATGTCAGCACTTGACCGACTGATGACCGAAGATAAAGCTTTTCAAGACGAACAACTAACGCTCAGCGATTTAGCCGAGAGAATGAATATAACGTCGCATCAACTTTCGGAATTAATTAATACCCAATTTGGATTTGGATTTTCTCAGTATTTAAGGAAGGTGCGTGTTGAACATGCAAAGCAACTTCTCAAATTAGAGCCAGAAGCTTCCGTTCTCTCAATTGGCCTTGAGTCAGGATTCAAGTCGCAATCCAATTTTTATTCGGCATTTAAGACGTGTGAAGGAGTGTCGCCCGGTCAGTATCGAAAAAACACCCATTAAAGTTCTAGAATTATAATAATGTAGCTTTGTAATTTATTGATATTTATACAGTTATATTTATTTTATTGCAGAATTATCAATTGGGAGTTTATCTTCGATTGATCTCTCTATCCTGTTCCTAGTGTTTAAAAAAGAAACTAGGAAACTGCAATGAAGCACTTAATTTTACTCGGCGCGACCGGTGTTTTTATGCGTCGGCTTTTGCCTCGCTTAATCCAAATAAAACAATTATCCATCACTTTAATCGCTCGTGACTTAAGTAAGTTAGAACGATTAAAAAAATCTTCAACGCTTTATTCGAATGTCGATTTGTTAGCCTTAGATAAGGACGCCGAAGGTTTTGCTCAAGTTTTAGCCTATTTAAAACCTGATATTTTAATTAATGGAGCCGGACCTTATGAATTTTCTAACTCGCTGGACTGCTTCAAAATCGCCAGCGTATGTTGTGAGATCGGGTGTGATTACATTGATTTGGCGGATAACCGAGAGTTTGTTAGCCATTTCCATGAGTCTTTAGATAACTTAGCAAAAGCTTCTAAAGTCGTCTTAGTGACGGGGGCGAGTAGTGTACCTGCATTAAGCAACGCGGTTGTTGAACATTATCAAAAGGAATTTTCAGAGCTATCCGACGTAGCCATTGGTATTTGTCCTGGAAATCAAACGGAGCGTGGTTTAGGGACAGTCTCATCTATTTTAAGTTATGTCGGGCAACCTTTTACCCAGTGGATAGATGGTCGTTTTAAACCAGTTTATGGTTGGCAGAATCTTCGAAAATATAAATTTGAACATTCGATTGGCACTCGCTGGCTGGCTAATTGCGATGTTCCCGATCTTGAGTTGTTGCCTAAACAATACCCTCAATTGCAATCGGTTAGTTTTCAGGCAGGACTCGAAGTTTCATTAATGCACATAGGGCTTTGGGCATTATCTTGGTTAACGCGAATGCATTGGGTCAACAACTGGCGACGATACGCTAAGCCGCTAGTGAGAGTGAGTCGATGGATGGAGTCTTGGGGAAGCGATGATGGCGCTATGTTTGTTGAGCTTAAAGGCCTTCCGAGTAAAAAGCGAGCCACTAGAAAGCGTTGTTCAAAAGCGACCCTACCTTCAAAAGCGATTCTACGTTGGCAACTCATTGCCAAAAAGGGAAGGGGGCCTCACGTACCAACCATTGCTGCAGAATTAACGGTCAAACGGTTATTAAGCGACCGTCTACCTTGCGGAGCTTATCCTTGTACTGGCTTTCTCAAGCTTGATGACTTTCGCAAGGTTTTAGATGCTTTGGGCATCGTGCATATCTCGAGTCGAAATGGATTTTCGCCTATTGAAGGAGATGCTTGATATGTCTCAACAACTCGGTCAAATAGAAAAAGCTAACTTAGCGCAAACCTCTTGTTATGACGATGAAGCTTATCAAAGAGTGATAGGGGACCAATGGGCGGAGTTGGCTAGTGATATTCAGCAGCGTTTTGCGAGTCAGCTATGCCGAAAAACATATGTAGGCAAAATGCGTTATGTACACTTGTCAAAGATCGGTTGGGTTTTGGCAAAGCTGACAAGGCTCATCGGTCGGCCACTGGCACAGTCAACCGGAAGACATATTCCTACTCGCGTGGAGGTATTTTATAACGCAGCGAAACAGGGGATGACGTGGGAGCGATGGTACGATTTTGGTGGGACTAATCAAGAGTGTGTTTGCTCGACTAAATGCATTTCTTTGAACGATCAACTGAGCGAATATTTAGGTGGGGGCTTTTCAATGTCGTTGCGCACCCGAGTGATTAACGGTGCACTTTACTTTGAGAGTGACGAATATTATTGGACTGGATTAGGACGCTGCTGGAAACTTCCTCGTTGGCTTTCTCCTGGGCGTACTTTGGTGTTTCAAAAATCGCTTAAAAATAGTCGCTTCCAGTTTTACCTTTCGGTGGTTCATCCTTGGTTCGGCCGATTGATTACGCAAAGTGGTGTGTTTAAAGCGCAAGAGTCGGCTAAATTGTAGTCTATCTAAGTGTCAATTGACCCGGGACAAGGCTTTTGTCACTATCAACCGTTAGTCTAGTGATTGCTTGTTGAGCGGACTAGAATTATTCTTAATAAAAGATTTTTAAGTAAAAGGACTGTAGAGCGTGAAAGCGTTAAAGATTACCCTTGTGTCGATGCTATTTTTCTCGTCAACATTTGCAATGGCTTCATTGCTATTTTTCTTTGGCGATTGGCACGAATTTGCACTCGTCACTTTAGTCGGGCTTTGCTTTGGGGGCATCGCAGCGCCCTCGATTGATCGAGATGCTTTCGAAAAACCTTTTTTATATGAGATCAGTTTTGGCGCCGGTGCTGGGGGCTTGATCGGCTTTTTGATTAATAGTGATCAACTTGCCGTGGGCTTCGGGTTTATCTTGGGGGCGTTGTTAGGCTTTGCTTTGCCTAGGCTATTTAAAAAGACAAAAGACTCTTAATTAACAATCGTGGCGTTCGTGAAATGAGTGCGTTTCGGCAGGGAACCCCGTTAAGTGCGTCATAGAGGGCTATCATTTGAGCTATTGAGTGACGCAGCTCCATGCGCGATAAAACGTAACTGGGCAATCGTTGTTTTAATAAGACGTTTACGGTTTTCTGCATCAGCATCGAGATAATCTGCACCATTGTTAAATGTGATGGTCACTAACGCTTCTGCTTGTACTTGGCACACTTCTGGAGTGAGCTGAGTCGATTGCTGAAGATAATCTGAGAGTTCGACGGTGAAGTATTTTACTTCACGCGCTACAGCGTCTCTAAAAGCCTTAGAAGTGCCGCTACGCTCTCTAAGTAATAAGCGAAATATATTCGGGTTTTGCTCCACAAACTCCATGAATGTCTCAACAGAAACTACGATGACGCTGGTTTTATCGTCAAAGCGCTTTCTCGCACTCCGCATCAGTTGACGTAGCGTCATGCCACACTCATCAACGAGTGTCAGTCCAAGCTCTTCCATATCTTTAAAGTGCCTATAAAAGGATGTTGGAGCGATTCCAGCTTCTCGAGCAACCTCGCGCAGGCTCAAACTAGAAAAGTTTTGGTCGGCACTGAGCTGATTGAGCGCCGCGTCAATGATAGCGAGACGCGTCTTTTCTTTTTGTTGAGCTCGGATCCCTGTCATGAGTCGGCCATAGGTTGTTGATTCTTAGGGACATATTAATCTACATCCGCTCACTTGAACAGTGGCGACGCCAAACCAGGCGACTGAGCGAATAAAGTGCACTGTGTATTGTATTTCATGAAGGCTGACGATATAATTCAGTGAACATGTGTACGCTGAAATGGTTGAACGTATTCATACGCTGAAACCTTACAGAATTGAAAATTTAAAGAGTTTAAATAAGTTAATGAATAAATCTAAAGAGCCGTTGCGCTCAGTGGCTCAGACAGAGCCAACACGCAAGCCGAAAATTATTTGGTTGAATGTCTCTGTATTTGTTTTAACCACCACCATTGCCCTAATAGGGGTACCCTTATACGGCTACTTGGTTGGTTTCGACTTATGGCATTGGGTATTCATGATTATAGGTATTGGTTATTGTGGAATGTCTATTACCGCAGGTTATCACCGACTTTGGTCCCATAAAGCTTATAAAGCGAATGCTGTTATACGCTTTTTCTACGCAATAGGGGGGCTTTTGCAGTACAAAATAGCGCACTGCATTGGTCGTCTGATCACCGTTTACACCACGGTCATGTTGATGACAATGATAAGGACCCTTATTCTGCCAAACGCGGTTTTTGGTATTCTCATATAGGTTGGATGCTTCGAGAATACCAATCCCATCGGTACAATGACTACTCAAACGTAAAAGATTTACAACAAGATAAAATTGTAATGTGGCAGCATCGAAATTATTTATGGCTAACCTTGTTGGTCAATTTTGGTGGACCTTTACTTCTTGGTTGGATTTACGGCGACGTCATCGGAATGCTACTAGTGGTAGGCTTTTTGCGTTTGGTGATTAGTCATCATGTGACTTTTTTCATCAATTCATTGGCGCATATTTGGGGCAAGCAGACCTACACCGATCAAAATACAGCGAGAGACAATGGGTTTATTGCCTTGTTTACCTTTGGTGAAGGCTACCATAATTTTCACCATTTATTTCAAAACGATTATAGGAACGGCATTCGTTGGTGGCATTTTGATCCGACAAAGTGGTGGATTAAAACCTTAAGTTGGTTAAAGTTAGCGAAGGATCTAAAGCGCAGTGATGAGTCTAAAATTGAGCGTGCTAAAGCTACGATGTTAATGCAAAGAAATATTAAGAAGCTACACTTAGCCGGTCATCCTCGAAGTGAAGAGTTGATCAATAAATTGAAGGCAGAATATGAGATTTATTGTCAAAAGCTAACTGAGTACTATTCTGCAAAGCGAGATTGGGTTTTACTTCAGAAAAAGCAACTGGTTGAAAACTATGAGAATCATGAAGTATTTGAAAAATATCAACAGTGGCGCAAACAGTTGAAAGCTTATCGTAAACATTGGATCGGTTTTAATCGTCAATTATTGTTAGCTCACGCAGCATAATAGAGCTAATTGCTTAATTAAGAGAAAAGGCAGCATTAGCTGCCCTTTCTCTACTTAGCGTTACTGGCAGTTTACTCGACCTCCTATTCAAGGCATAATCTATACTCGATGTTCGTCTATTCGAGCGCCAATAATATTAAAAGTCTTATTGCATTACGGAGTTGTTGTTGCAAAAGGCCACTGTTGCAAAGTGTCGCTGTATTAAAGTGTCGCTGCCTCAAAGTGCAGAGTCGTCAGGCTGACGAGATAGACGATATCGTCATTTTTAAAGGAGAATATTTTACGCTCTATGGATTAGCGAGCTTAATGAATGACCTATTTAGAGTTTAACGAGTATTGTAAGTCACTTAAGTCTACCACCTATGTCGTACAATGGGGTGGGGCGCATGTCTGGAAAATCGGCGGTAAAGTATTTGCTATCGGTGGATGGAATAAAGACTCGGGGACAGAGGCTTATACATTCAAAGTGTCAGAGCTTAACTTCGACGTTTTAAAAGATCAACCAGGTTTTCGTCCTGCGCCTTATCTTGCTTCAAGAGGATTTAAGTGGATTCAGCAGTTCGATACGGACTCAAAGCTGAATAAGCAATTACAGTATTACCTATCTGAGTCTTATCAAATGGTGGCAAAAGGACTTAGCCAGAAGCGTCAAAAGGAACTTGGGCTTTAATGGTTTTCTCGATCTGATACGAATCGAAGTTCGATTGTGATATCACTTCATGTTTTGTTTTTAATGGCGATTTGCGTTAAGTATCGATCCGCCATGACATTATTGTAGTTAGGGATTTTTATGAGTAAAAAGTGGATAGTTGTTCTTAGTATTTTTAGTTTAGTCGCTATTGTTGGTTATTTCGCAAAAACTAAATACGATGACTTGCATAGCGCGACGACACAAGGATTAGTGTTTGGAAAAGCTTTTGGGGAGTCGTTGAATCAAAGCCAGTGTACTACTGGTCTAAGATTTCGATACATGGGTTGTAATGATCTAGAGTGTGAATTATCCGCTACGGGATTTATTAATGGCTGTATGCTGGCCGCAAATAAAGATGACTTTTGCACCAGGTTGCCAAAACTAGACGATGTTAAAGCCTCTCTAGATTGGGTTAATGACACTTGCAGCGGTATCGGTTTGCACAACACAAAGTGTAAAAACTATTTACATACTTTTGTGAAGTTATGTACAGAACAAACCACAGGTCGCCGTCCCTCAAAAGCTGAGCTGTTTCAAAATGGGTTCGAGAGAGCTCAGTAAAAAGCTATTCATCACGGCAGACATAGCCTTTGGCCTCCACTACAGTTAGAAAGAGAGCAACATGACTTTTTATGCTGGTAATGAGGATATGCGTACTACCAGCTTTGGCCGCTTTAATTCGGGCATCATTAGTGGCGTGCTCTTTCGCGAGTGCATACTCTTCAAATGCAGAACCTGATTTAATACTGATGTTTTGCCTGCAATTGGTCGGAAGCTCAATTTCAGATTCTATCATTTTTACGGCTAAACTCTGCTCGCTGACCGTTGCGCATGCACTGATCATTAAGATAGCTATTAAACTAATATATCGCATTTTTCCATGTAGTTCGTTGATGGTGGATAGGTCGTATTTAATCAAATGTATGTGAACTTAAACTGAACCTTGTAAAGTTGAAATGGCATATATTTTTCATGTGTATTTGTAGGGGTATTTTCATGATTTATAGAGGTTTGACCTGTTCGATGTACTTTTGATTCTCAGTTGTATTTTTTCAATACGACATACATTCCGGCTTTGTTTCCTAAATTTTTTTTGAATCCACTTTAATATCAAATAGGTGTCAATTGGTATCGACGTTTTATGGCGATGGTTTTTAAAGAGAATGCTATTTTTAGATTTTAAATTTAGTATTGAGTCATTTTTCATTAAAGTCCATTGAAAATCTCTTATGTAAATATTTTTTAAAATGCTTGTTTTTTATTCTAGACAGCGATTTTTTGCGAGAGTATTCTTTTTGTCGGACCTATGTAAAACAAAGGAGAAAATAAAATGAAATACACAAAAGCTGTTATGAAAAAAATGTCAAAAACTACTCGCGGTTGGTGGTACTACTACCCAATCTACTAATTTTTATTTAGTAGAGTAGTCACGAGAAAGTTGTCGCATTTACACGGAAGAGTTGAACGTTTGATTCTTTCTGTTATGGAGTTGTGGCATCTTTCTCTTAATAAAATTCCTTCCAGTAAGCTGCTTTTCTAGAGTGCAGAAGTCATGTTTTCATTTTTTAAAAAAGATAAAAATAAATTGCCAAGTATTTTTGATATTCCAGGACCTAAAGGAAAATTTCTGATTGGCGACGCTATGCGTTTCGATGAAGATCCCGTTGGCTGGATGCTTGAGACTAAGCCTGAGTTTGGTGACATGGTTCGCCTTGATAGTGAGACAGTGGTGATTCATGACGCTGGTTTAATAGAAAAGGTCTGCAGTGAAACGAATGAAGATTATATTCTAGACAATGCGATGACTGCAGGTAAACACGGTCGAAAAAAGCTGATTGACGGTATAGCCGAATGGATGCAGTCTCGAAAATATCTGGGTAAAGCATTAAATCGTCATGTATTAACACAGCATATTGGAAGAGCAGGAGTAAGCTTAGAGCGTGAAGTCGATAAGCGTTCTGATCAAGAACAAGATTTGTTTGATGCAAGCCAAAACTTATTGGGATGTGCGGTAGCTGATTTTGTCGTGGGTGCTGATCCTGAATTTAAGCGAATATTTGATGCCGTTGAAGAAGTCTTTTGGGCATCGCTTAATGTTACGGATAGCGAAGAAACTCGACTACCTTGGATGCCGAGACCCATAGCAAAACGCGCTGAACGTTTAAATAAAGAATTGGTCGAGTTGCTGCATCAAGTGGTGAAGCGGAGGTTGGCTGAATATCCTCGCAATGAAGCGCCAAGAGATGCACTCGATCAACTGATTGAAGGAATGCATGACGCACCTGAAGAACAATTGGTAGCGGCCGTTCGCTTAATGATGGTTACTGCCCACGGACCTTCGGGTTCAATTTTTAGTTGGTGCTTGTTACGACTTGCAGAGCATCCTGAGTATATTGAAAAAATTCGCGAAGAAATGGATCGCGATGCCAAGGATATTTTAATTCCAAGTAAGTTCCCAAATACTCACGCATTCTTAAAAGAAACCATGCGCATGCATCCGTCCAATTGGTTAATGGGAAGAACCGCTCAAAGAGACACTATGTTGGGTGGTTATTTAATACCAGAAGACTGTCGAATTTTATTCAGTCCTTTTGTACTTCACCGAGATGAACGCTACTGGGATCGCCCAGAAGAGTTCGACCCAGAACGTTGGTTGACGGGTAAGGCCCCTCACAAAGAAAATGCCTATATTCCGTTTGGATCGGGTCCTAGAATATGCCCCGGTGCGTTATTGGGGCCAATTCAACTAATGTTGGGTTTGCGGGCCTTACTAAGCAGATACGAACTCATTCTTCCTCCCTTAGAGACAGCATTGCCTATGCACAGTACTTTATTACGTCCCGATAATGTGAAGTGTCGATGGGTACTTAGAGAGAACTTGCAAAAGCAAGCGGTGTAACGAATGGAAAAGCAGTCCCAAGGAGCAAGTGATTCGTTCGCTCGTGTTGCCATTGAAGAAAACCAAGTAAACGTTCGTTTGGTCAATAACTCGCGTTTTCGATCACTTTGTGTTGGCTCATTTATTTCTATGCTTGGTGATCAGCTGACTTTGGTCACTTTACCTTGGCTAGCTTTGTTTCTATTTAACGAGCCTTGGGTGCTTGGTGCCGTATTAGGTGCATTAGCCGTTCCAATGACTGTTTTTTTATTAGTTAGCGGGGCTGTGGTCGATCGTTTCTCTCCGAAATCCGTGTTACTTATTTCCAAGGCCATTAATGCAGCTTTGATGTTTTTGCTAGTAGGCCTTTTAATGGTAGATCAATTGAACTTTTGGTCGTTGATTTCGATTGTATTAGTCTTAGGGACGTCAAGCGCATTTGCAATTCCAGCTGGTTCGGCTTTACTGCCTGAGTTAGTTAACTCATCACAATTGCCGGCCGCCAATGGTTTTGGAATGATGTTGCGTTCGATAACCAATATTATCGGACCATTATTGGCGGCGGTTTTGTTGGGTATAGAACTTAATTCAAGTGAAGGAGAGGTGAGTCATCAAGGACTCATTTGGATCTTTAGTATCGATGGATTAACCTTCGTTGTGTCGGCGATTATTTTAGCGGTAATAAAAGTTGAGCCAAGAAGAAGCTCAAGTCGAGTGAATAAACTATTGAGTAATGTGATCGCGGGCTTTGGCTATTTTAAGCAAAATAAGGAACTTCTTAAGATAACGCTCTACCTCGCAGTGGTTACAAGCTTTCTTGGTGGATTCATGCAGGTCGGTATGCCTTTAATGGTTCAGCAGCATTGGCAAGAAGGCTCACAGAGTTATGGTTATCTATTAGCATTTTTTGCATTTGGAAATGTACTCGGTTCAATGTTAGTCAGTAAGCTGCGGCAAATAATAAAACTGTCCGTTGGCGCAAGCGTGCTATTGACCGATCTGTTCGTCGGAATTGCATTAATTGGTTTATCACAATCGACCAGTGTTCTGCAGGGACAATGTATACTCTTTATAATGGGAGTGTTTGCTGGATATGTTCAAGTGATATTTATGTCTTGGGTTCAAATGAGTACTCAACGAGAGCTTTTAGGTCGAGTAATGGGCATAGTGACCTTTGCATTAATTGGGTTGTTACCCTTAAGTGCAATGTTAAGCGGATTTATCTTACAGTCGATAGCAATCGATCTATTTTTCCTAATTGCTGGAGCTGCACTTTCGATTGTTGCGTTAAGCGCACTCCTGTTTAGTTCAATCGTTAAAATTGGATCCGTCAATAAGCTTTCAGTAGCCAGTGAATTAACCTCTTAACGACAATCATTGAAACTACTTTAAGTTCGATTTGGCGACTTTCTCAATATAACCGAATCTCTAAAGCTCTATTATTTTAAAACCTAATGTTTCAGCTTCATGTATGGATTGTTGATTAGCGAGTAAAACGGTGTTTGAGGTAGAATTGAATAGGTAGCGCTTCACGGCATTGACAACATCTTGGCGACTGACACTTGCAATATTATCAATTAAAACATGAGTCATGTTCTTCGTTTGGTTTAGTAATAAATCAAGATGACGCTCAATGTGAAAAGCGAAGGACGACGTTTGAGCCGTCAATTGACTAACGGCTTTGAGCTTTGCAAACTCCAAATCTTGGTCAGTAAAATTTTCATGAACTAATAACCAACTTAATGAGCGGTTAAAGTGCATCAAGGTTCTTTCGAGATTAGGATCGTCGTGTGAAAATAGTCTGAAACATGAGAACTGAGACTCTTGTGTTACACCAACGCCATAGGCGCCACCACGTTCTCGAATCGCTTGATTTAAGTAGCCCCCATGTATAAGAATGGCAGCTAAAGTAAGAGCTGCAGCGTCGGCGTGTAATTCACTGACCGTTGGAATAGCCATCGCGCAGGTATTGAGATGTTTATTGGCGACCCAACATCGTTGCGTTGAAATTTCATCGTTAGAATAGAATTCATCTGAATGTCTTACAATTAGACCGTCAATTTCACCGTTAATTTCACCGTTAATTTCACCGTTAATTTCACCGTTAATTTCAGAATTGTTATTCGCAACTCTATTTAGATGCTCATCACCATATGAAGAGATAGTTGAATCTAGATTGCTATGCTTCCAGACTTTTGCCATCAACTCACTGACATCGAGTTTCGACTCAGAGCCCGTTTGCATGATCAACTGAACTGACTGCTCTTCAATAAATGATTGAATGGTCATTAAATCGCAGAATAGTTGATTTAATTCAGCCGCATTGTTTTCAAGGTCTTTTGTTAACCCTTTTAACCGACTAATAGCTTCAAAACCATGCCATTGAGCGGCGAGATGCTCTCGATAACTAAAAGGAGCACAAGCGGAAGAAAGCGCTAGCATATGAGCACCAAAGGCTAAGTTACTTTCGATGCTCGCTAAAAATTCAGATAATCGACTTTGAATATCTTCTCGCGAGTCAATTTTCGATAAATTAAGAACGTAGTGTAATAATTGAGTTAGCGAATGATAGTCTTGCTGCAACGATGTTCCAGATACGCATAAGAATAAACGCCCCTTTTGGGGATTACTAGAATCTTGGCGACAGATTACTTTTGCGTTGAGCTCTATAGAACCTAGTGACTGCTGATTGATGATATGGTTCTCAACGGCTTGTTCCATGCCAATGTCAGTGAGCAAAAAGCAATAAAGTTTTAAGTGTTTTTGAAGCTCGCGGGGTAAAAAGCTCAATTCCATAATGGCAGATTGATGTACCAAGCCTTGGCTACTCATTTCCACGATATTAATCATGGTGTTTGAACATTGAGTAACGCGTTCTCGAAAATCTTTAGACTTAGCTTCACTCTTTATTTGCTCAAATCTAAGCATTGGTAACCTTGTTAAATCTTCGGCTGACGTTTGGCGTGACTCTAAAGACTTTTGTTGAGTCGCAATTTCTTGGCGTTGTTTGATCGTTAAGACTCTGTTTAGCGTGTCTAGTGTTTCGTTCAGTAATTCTGATGGTGACGGTTGGTTGATGTCATTAACCAAGGTTAGTGATAAGTGATGGTTGTTATTGACTAACCGTCTATTAATTAATGATTTAAAATAATCTGGACTACCAATCTTCTTATTGAGCTCTGTTATGGCGCCACCTATATCTAGTAACCCACTAGGGTTTTGATTTTTTAGCATCGCGGGCATTGAGCGTAGAAATAGTTGAACACCGTAAGGAACGCCGTATTCGTCAAATTTTCTTCGCTCTAGTTCAATCTCTTTAATAGCCATCTCCATAAACGACTTTGGGAGACCATGACTAGCGACACCTGTAATACATTTTGTAAACTTATCTGAAAGTTCATTCGCTGCTTTTGAATCTTTAATACGAAACGCTAAACTTAAAATCAGTTCGCGACCATCTCGATCAATGCCGCATAACTCATAAACCGGATCAAGGTCATTTGATTGAATTAATTGATTAAGCGGGGAGAATGGGTTTTCAATAAGAGCCTTAAACAATAGATCGGCTTCTAACTGATCGTTTAAATTAGATGTTTCACCCAATAGCCAACCCAACATAAAGTAGTTGTCATCTAACTTACATTTAATTAACTGCTGTTTAGCGCTACTAAAGTGCATGTTTTGAGGTTGGCAAGTCTTTTTCGAAAGGTCAAAGTGTTGGAGAACTTGAGTTTCAAAAATATTTTGATGGTGGGCTGCTGGTATGTTTCCGAAGGTGATGAATTTTACGTTCGATGGCGTAAAAAAGCGTTGGTGCGTCGCGACAAATTTTTCGTAGCTAAGATTAACAATATCGTTAGGTTCGCCGCCACTATTAAATTGGTAGGGTGTGTTTGGTAAAAAATGTTGCTTAAACAACTCCCATAACTGAGATGATGGCGTTGACATTGCCCCTATCATTTCATTAAGCACTACGCCTTGAAAATGGATGTCACTATGTAGGTCTTCTACTTGCTGCAATTCTAACCGATGGCCTTCTTGAGCAAAGTCTAATGGATCTAGTCTAGGGAAAAAAATGGAATTTAGATAAACAGAAAGTAAATTATTAAAATCTTGGAGTAGTGGCGTTGCAAATGCGAAACCGGTCCAATCACTGCCCGTTAGAGCGTTCATGAACTGACTGACCGAACGTCGTGACATCTGAAAAAGCAAGTCAGACACGGGAAAGTTTTTGCTACCGCACATGATCGCATGTTCTAAAATGTGGAAGACACCGCTGTTATCGAAAGGCGGAGTATGAAAGCTCGCCATAAAGATATTCTCGGACGTATCAGCAGTGAAGTGAAAGTGTTCGGCACCTGTCGGTTCGTGTCGATACTGACAGATCTCTAAATCTAAAAATGAGATTTTTGTTGCTTCTATTAAGTCAAATGAAGTGATCTTATTGCTTTTCTTGGCTTCGGCTTGAAATGACATTGTCTTTAAATATTCCTTTTTTTTTAAATTCTAAGGCTGGTAAAGAACAACTGCAATGATTAATTACCCTTGAGCTACTGGGACGAACATTATTTTTTGGAGGAAAATTATTTGTCTGAAACCAAGAGAAACTCAATTTGTATTGCTAAATGTGTAATATCGGTCATTTTGACATGCTCTTTAACATTTAGCGGGCGATGTGTGAGTAAGTCCTAAGGATACTAAGTGACTGAAAATTGGATTTCAAACCAAAGAAGGAAAACACCATGCGTCACATTTATAAATACGTGATAGCGTTATGTTTACTCGCTACCAGTCTCTCTGGATGGTCTAGTGCGAAAGACATACCTGTCAAAGACTTTTTTAAAAACCCCGATTACACCTCATTGCAGCTTTCGCCGAACGGAAAGTATCTAGCCATCCTTTCACCGCTCAGAGAACGTAGAAATATTATTATTATGGAGTTCGCTAAAGATGGCAGTATCGGTAAGCCAAGGGCTATAACAGGATTGGCTGATCAAGATGTTGCTGGTTATTTTTGGGCAAATAATGATGATATCGTCTTTACCATGGATAGCGATGGTAGAGAATCATTCAGTTTGTATAAAGTGAATACTAAGGGCAAACCAAAAATTGTACAGTTAGTTGCTGCAACCGCGGGTTCGGCAGGCATTCGATCGGCCAATGTTGTTCATACATTGCCTGATGACCCAGACCATATTTTGGTTCAATTTAATGGTCGACGTATTGCTGCTCCTGATCTTTATAAATTGGCACTTGATAGTCATTGGGATCAAAGAGGAAATAAAAATCGTAAGATGGATATGATTGCTCGCAACCCAGGCAATGTTCAAAGCTGGTTAGTCGATCATGATGGTGATGTTCGTGGCGCGGTGTCGATAGACGGTCTAAGTGGAAAATTCCATTATAAAGAAAAAGGAGAGGAGGAGTTTAAAGTCCTTAGAGAGTTTAACATTCACGATGAAGGAATGACGCCATTAGCTTTTGATTGGGACAATAAAACGTTATTTGTTTCATCAAATATTGGTCGTGACCGAGGAGCAATTTACAAGTTTGATCCTAAAGCCAATAAACTTGGTGACTTAGTTTTTGAACATGATGTCGTTGATGTTTCCAATTTAATGATGTCTCGACATCAACAAAAGGTTTTAGGTGTTAGTTACATTTATGAGTATCCAGAAACCGTTTATTTTGATGAAGCGACTAAAAATATGATGGCTTCATTGCAAGCCGCATTTCCGGGTAAGCGAGTTAATTTAACAAGTTCTACTCAAGATGAGTCGGTTAGTATCATTTCTGTTTCTGATGACAATGATCCCGGTAAGTACTATTTATTTGAAAGAGATACTAATAAAGTTTCATTTCTTTTAGCCCGTATGCCTTGGTTGAAACCAGAATTACTGTCTGAAATGAAACCCTTTAAATTTACCAGCCGTGATGGCCTATTAATTCATGGTTATATTACGATTCCAAAAGAGTCTGATGGTAAAAATCTGCCGTTGATTGTTAACCCACACGGTGGCCCGTTCGGAGTAAGAGATAGCTGGGGTTTTAATCCCGAGCATCAGTTCTTTGCGAGTCGCGGATACGCAACCATTCAGGTAAACTATCGAGGTTCTGGTGGATTCGGTCGTAAATTTGAGCAAGCCGGTTATGGTGGAAAGTGGGGTGCAGAAATGCAAAACGATCTCACCGATGCGGTTAAATATTTGATCAAAGAAAAAATAGTTGATCCGAAGCGAGTGTGCATTTACGGTGCCAGCTACGGCGGTTACGCAACGATGGCAGGCTTGACATTTACACCTGACTTGTACGCTTGTGGAATCAATTATGTGGGTGTAACCGATGTTGCATTACTTTTTGAGTCTATGCCGAAACATTGGGAACCTATGAAAGAAGTTATGAAAGTTCGAATCGGAGATCCCGATGACGATGAGTTAATGAAGCGTATGTCACCATTAGCACATGTAGACAAAATCAAAGCGCCGTTAATGATTGTTCAAGGTGCGAACGATCCTCGTGTTGTTAAAGAGCATGCTACGGAGCTTAGAGATGCGCTCGAAGATCGAGGTATTAAGTTAAGTGACGATGAGTGGATTATGAAAGAAAACGAAGGACACGGTTTCAGAAAAGAAGAAAATCGTATAGAGCTTTACACTAAAATGGAAAAGTTCTTAGCAAAACACTTAAAGTAATATTGAAACTAAAAAAGGCGACCCTGTAAATTATTCTGTGTAACTGCCAGTTCAAACATAGTCATCTAAGCGGCCATCAAATACAATCATAAAATGATTTAAGGCCGCTTTCCAATTTCTAATAGGCATAGTCCATTTTTTCGAAGCGTCCATAATCGCTAGATAAACCACTTTTTTGGCGGAGTCATCTGATGGAAAGAGCTTTCGCTTCTTAATCGACTTTCGAATCACACTGTTGAGCGACTCAATGGCATTGGTCGTATAAATGGCTTTGCGTATTTCAGGCGGATAATTAAATAACGTATTTAGATTGTGCCAATGAGTTTTCCAGGAGCGACTGATTTGCGGATACTTATCGTCCCAACGCTCAGAGAATTGCTCTAACGCAAGCAGCGCATCTTCTTCAGTGGCTGACTGATAAATGCGCTTTAAATCCGCTGTCACGGCCTTGTAGTCTTTCCAGGGAACATAGCGAACGGAGTTTCGAATCATGTGCACTATACAAAGCTGTACTTGCGTTTCGGGATAAGCCGAGTTGATAGCGTCAGGAAACCCTTTTAAACCGTCAACACAAGCAATGAGAATATCTTTAACTCCTCGATTTTGAAGCTCAGTTAAAACGTTGAGCCAGAATTTAGCCCCCTCGTTTTCTGATAACCACAAGCCTAAAAGCTCTTTTTGGCCTTCCATAGTGACGCCTAGCGCCAAGTAAACGCACTTGTTGATGACTTGTTTATCTTGCCGAATTTTTAGCACGATACAGTCCAGATAAACGATGGGGTAAATTGAATCTAGTGGGCGTGACTGCCATTCAATGACTTGCTCAATAACTGCATTGGTGACTTTTGAAATCAATGTGGGCGAGACGTCGGCATCATACATGTCTTTGAACGTGGCTACGATTTCTCGAGTCGTCATCCCTTTGGCGTAAAGGCTCAGGATTTTCTCGTCCATCGTAGTGAAGCGAGTTTGCTGCTTCTTGACTAACTGGGGTTCGAATGTGCCTTGCCGGTCTCGTGGCGTTTCAATTGAGAGTGGGCCATCTTCGGTAAGAAGCGTTTTCGGTGTATAGCCGTTCCGATAATTATCAGAATCTGACTGAGCGTGTCTTTCATAGCCCAGATGCTCATCAAGCTCTGCATTCAAAGCGGTTTCGACAGTGACCTTCGTCAGCATCTGACGAAAGTCATTTAACTCTTCTTCAGTCTTTATGCCTTTGGCTGCTTTACGAGCCCAGGCTTCAACCTCTTTCTTGTCCATAGGTCTATCATCTCCTATTCAATAGGTTAATAATAGACAGTTACACAGAGTTATTTACAGTCTCAAAAAGGCCAGCAACTAGCTGGCCTTTTTTTGATCTAGAGAAAGACAAGTATTAGCTTTAATCTAATTCTCGGGTTTCTGATTTAGCACGCAGTATTTGGTGTAATCTCCAATTTCATTTGCCGTCCAATCACCTTTGGGCTTGTCTTTCATCTGTTTGCACCATTCATCACTACCTACTTTGGGGCTACAAGCGGCAAGCATCAATAAAGAAAGCGCTGCAAACGTAAAAATTTTCATAGTTATCCTTAGTATTGACTGAACAAGTTAATCATTAAGTATACTCTATTCTTAATCGTTGTTGTCGCTAACTAATACGCATTTCTTAAACTGGCAACCAAGGGCTGGTGGTTGTCTGGATTACTAGGGTCGTTGCCAGGATAAATTGCCCTGAGTAGTACAAGGGCAACCCAATGGCTTTATCAATAAACTTTTTACCTTTAAAGCGGTGAGTAGCGACGAAAAAGTCTGAGATTAAGAATAGAGTCGCGCCGAGAGCCATCAATGTTAATTGACCATCAATTCTAACCGCCATGGCAGTAGCGGTCATGGCGGTTAGGATTAATACATAACCAACAACTGGCCAGCGCAATTTTTGAGGAATGTCTTTCCAAAGCCATTTGATAACAAAATATAGAGGGAGCAGTAAGACAACGAATCCGACAAGTAGCTCGATATAATTGATTGAATAATGAGCAAATGCGAGGATGTAGCTTAAGTGTCCAAGCGCAAAAGCAACCATTCCAGCAGCGAAAAAGCGTGTACTTTTTCCTAATAAAAAGACGTCGCCAAAGGCGCCTAAAGTGATCGCTATAACAATGAGGTAAGCGGCTTCAAATGATGATTCGATGCTTAGCAAGCTAACATAAATTACCATGATCACTGACGTTAAAGTCTTACTAACGATAATCAGTAAGCGGTGGTTTAAAAATTGACCAGTGATGAGGGTCGTTAAGCTTAGGGTTGCCGAAACTAAAAGGACTAAATTGATCATAAAATGCAATGTCTTATAACTTAGTTGAAGATTGTTGTTATACCACAGGGCATTCACTAGCTTGTCAATGGTAAATACTACCCTTGAAGCGATATCTCACAACTAGGATACTCAGGCCTGCCTGAATAGCTGCAAAAATATTCGGGTATTTGAATTTGATAGGTTCAAGTTCAAATTGCTCCCTTTTGCATTTTGGCAGCCCTTTGGGCTGCCTTTTTTCCAAACGCTATTTGACTATATTGAACAGAAAAACTATTCAAAAATAGGTTGAGTAAGAAGTTTGTTGGCCGTATCGCAAATTTGTTTGCGATTAAAAATAAACTGTCTTTTCTTACCGCCAACCTGGCGCCAAAGTACCGATGCTCTGACCGCAGCAAGTAGCAGTGCTCGAATCTTATCTTGGTTCATTTTATTTTCGAGAATCGCTGGATTTCCTTGCACTTGGACCCGCAGCGGTAGTTGAGAAATACTTTGTGAGTAACAATCGGCCAGTGATGCCATCATATTAGCTGACATGATGTCGTCATAATCCAGAAGTCGACGGGAATGTTCAATTCTCGATGAGAGTATTTGTTGAACTTCAGCATTTTTCATAAATTGCTTCTGCAGTGTAAATATATTGGCCATGTAGCGACCAAACTCGGCATCTCTCTCTTCATTACTTGCATTTAATTGAGCTCGCAGTGCCCGCAACCCATTGGTTAAGCTCGCACTGCCTGAGTACAAGTCCACTACTGAATCGGTATCTAAGGTGAAGATACTTTTTATCAAGGGCAATGCATCAGCATCGTCCATTTGTCCCTTCCAAGCGACTTTTTGTACTTGTTGAACTGATTGAGCGATGGCGGCGAGTGTAAGTACGATATCGTCCATGTGGTGCTATCCTGCTTGATTGAGTGGTGATGTTTCGTTTGTTTGAATTTGGCTGTTTTTTTCAATGGAATCAATGATTCCACCGCCTAGGCAGACTTCTCCAGAGTAGAATACGACAGATTGGCCAGGTGTTACTGCCCTTTGCGGTTCATCAAACTCAACTCGCCATTGGTTTTCATCAATTTGCGAAACGTGACAGGGCACGTCTGTTTGTCGATAACGCACTTTCGCTGTGCACTGGAATGAGGGTTCCGGCTGTTCTCTAGCGACCCAGTGCAACTGAGAGCAAGTTAATCCTTGGCTCATTAAGAGAGGGTGATTGTGTCCTTGCCCCACGATCAACGTATTGGCCGTTACATTTTTATCGACCACATACCAAGGATCATCGTCAGCGTTTTTTAAACCACCAATACCCAGACCCTTTCTTTGCCCTAAGGTGTGAAACATCAAACCTTGATGTTCCCCTATAATTTCGCCTTGATCATTTTCGATTGGACCGGGTTGTGCTGGTAAAAATTGCTCTAGAAAGTCTTTAAACTTTCTTTCGCCAATAAAGCAAATACCCGTACTGTCTTTCTTTTTGGCGGTCACTAAACCTTGCGCTTCGGCGATGGCTCTGACTTCTGACTTTTCGAGTTCGCCGACTGGGAATAAGGTTTTAGATATTTGATCTTGGCCGAGCGTGTATAAAAAGTACGATTGATCTTTATTGTTGTCTAGACCACGCAACAATTGCACCTTTCCATTGTTTTCAGCGCGTCGAGTGTAGTGGCCTGTCGCGATGTAGTCGGCACCTAAATGCATTGCAAACTCTAAAAACGCTTTAAACTTAATTTCTTTGTTGCACATAATATCTGGGTTGGGCGTTCGTCCAGACTTGTACTCATTTAAGAAATACTCAAAGACTCGATCCCAATATTCTGCTGAAAAATTAACCGTATGCAATTCGATACCCAGGCGATCGCAAACCGCTTGTGCATCTGCAAGATCTTCAGCTGCAGAGCAGTACTCATCAGTATCGTCTTCTTCCCAGTTTTTCATAAACAGGCCTTCGACCTGAAACCCTTGTTCAAGGAGTAGATAGGCAGAAACAGAAGAGTCCACACCACCGGACATACCTACGATGACTTTTTTAGATTTTTGACTCATTTTGGCATACGCATATTAGTCTATGTTTATTAATTGAATCGATAGTTGAAGTCGACCCATTAATTGTGATTCGGTCACTTAAAATCGAGCAGGGCAGTATAACATGAATTCGCCAAAGCGACTTCATCATTGGAGAAATTGAACTGATCGATGGAGTACCGCTTACCGGATAAATAGTCGCGCAAACAACTCAGAACTAAACCGCTTCGTAATTGCCTGCCGAGACCAGTGATTTCATCAAGGGTCATCCAATGTGCTTTAATAATATCGGGGTCTTGAGGTTTCAACTCATCGTCTCCGAGCACATCGCCACAAAAACAAAAACGAAAGTAGTGTTTGCCATTCGTCGCTGGACTTAGCAAATAGTTTCCAACCAAAGCGGTTGGCTGAAAGTTCAGTCCTGTTTCTTCCAGAACTTCGCGTGACACCGCCGTTAATATGGATTCATTGAGTTCGACGTGCCCTGCGGGTTGATTGTAAACCGTGAGGCCATTGTCGATTTCCTCAACGATCAAAAAACGCTGGTCACGTTCGATTATTGCTGCGACGGTCAGTCGTATATCTGGCATGATTCGCAAGTTTCCTTAGAGGTTGATTTTGGTTTGGGCAAATATAAACGGGCCACCCAATTTGAACAGCGACTCGTGATGGTTAGGTGCATCGATATTGTCCGGGCAGCAAGGCTCCGAGTTCCCATTGACCCACCTTCATTCGAACTAATCTCAGTGTCGGCAATCCGACGGGCTGCGGTCATTCTGCGAACTTGCCGATTACGACCTTCAGTAATTGTTAACTCGATCCAAGAGGTAGGAATATTTTTGCGTGTGCGTATCGGGGGATTTCTTTCCCATAGATCAGGTTCTTCGATGACCTTAACTTGAGCAGGACGCGTTACCCCATCTTTTAGTTGAACGCCTTCTGCAAGCTGTCTTAACTCAAGATCGGTCGGAATACCCTCCACTTGAACCCAATACGTTTTTGGCTGTTTATGTTTCGGATCTGTAATTTTGTGCTGTAATTTGCCGTTGTTGGTAAGAACCAAGAGACCTTCAGAGTCTTTATCGAGGCGACCAGCGGCATAAACCTCGGGAATATCAATATACTTCGATAAGAGGTCGTCGCTTGGCTCGCCGCTGAACTGACACAGCGTGTTAAAAGGCTTGTTAAATAACACGACTTGAGTTTTGGGGTGTTTGTTCATATTTTGCTCAAAATCTCTACTATACTCTCGACAGGTCTATCATATCGATTGGTTCTACCCTTATTGTACTGTCTTACGACTTTTTGTGCAGTGCAGAGAGTTGCAAATTCGCGTATAATGCGCGCCGAATTCTTAAGTAATGCGATTTCCGAGCTGTTTAAGCTTTATCATCCAAAACGATTAACGTAAATGGAAAGGGCAAATGACAACATCAAAAATTATCTACACACTAACGGACGAAGCGCCAGCGCTAGCAACATACTCATTCTTACCCATCGTTGAAGCTTTCTCAAAAGTTTCTGGGGTTGCCGTTGAAACTCGCGATATTTCACTATCTGGACGAGTTATTGCTGCCTTTCCTGAGCGCTTGACTGAACAACAGCAACAGTCAGATGATTTGGCATTTCTTGGTGAGTTAGCTAAGTCTCCTGAAGCGAACATTATCAAGCTTCCGAACATTTCTGCATCAATTCCGCAATTGAAAGCGACGATTAAAGAGCTTCAAGCAAAGGGGTACGACTTACCAGACTATCCTGACGAGCCGAAAAGTGATGCTGAGTCAGACGTTAAAGCCCGTTACGATCGAATCAAGGGCAGTGCGGTTAACCCTGTATTACGAGAAGGAAACTCCGATCGTCGTGCGCCTGCGTCGGTAAAAGAATATGCCCGTAACAACCCACACTCGATGGGGAAATGGTCGAAAGACTCGAAGTCACATGTCAGTAGCATGCAAGATGGTGACTTCTTCGGCAGTGAACAATCGGTAACCATTGATAAAGCCCAAGATATGCGTATTGAATTGGTTAGCGCAGAAGGCGAAACGACGGTATTGAAGAGTGCCGTTCCTGTTTTAGAAGGTGAAGTGATTGATTGCGCGAGAATGAGCTGTAATGCGCTGGCTAAATTTTTCCAAGAGCAAATTGAGGCATCAAAACAGCAAGACGTGCTTTTCTCTTTACATTTAAAAGCCACCATGATGAAAGTTTCTGATCCAATTATGTTTGGCCATGCCGTTAAAACTTTCTTTAAGCCGGTATTCGAAAAGCATGCAGCGATTATTGAAAGTTTAGGCGTCGATGAAAATAATGGGATTGGTGACTTGTACAATAAGTTAGATCAGCTGCCACAAGAACAACGAGAAGCCATTGAAGCTGATTTAGCGGCGGTTTATGAGCAGCAACCAGCGATGGCAATGGTGAACTCTGACAAAGGTATTACTAATCTTCACGTTCCTAGCGATGTGATTATTGATGCATCTATGCCTGCCGCAATTCGTACTTCCGGGCAAATGTGGGGGCCTGATGGGCAATTAAAAGACACAAACTTTGTCATTCCAGATCGTTGTTATTCAGGCGTTTATCAAGAAACCATCGATTTTTGTAAAGAAAACGGTGCTTTTGATCCAGTGACCATGGGAAGTGTTTCGAATGTTGGTTTAATGGCTCAGAAAGCCGAAGAATATGGTTCTCATGATAAAACATTTGAAGCAGCGACAAACGGCACGATTCAAGTAGTCGATGCTGCAGGTAATGTGGTCATGTCACAAAGTGTTGAGAAGGGTGATATTTTCCGTATGTGCCAAGTCAAAGATGCTCCGATCAAAGACTGGGTTAAATTAGCGGTCAACCGAGCTCGAGCAACGGGAAATCCAGCGGTGTTTTGGTTAGATGAAAACCGAGCTCACGATGCTCAATTAATCGAAAAGGTGAAACAGTATTTGCCAGAACATGATACCAGCGGTCTAGAAATTCATATTTTAGCGCCGGTTGAAGCCACTCGCTTCTCTCTAAAACGCATGAAAGATGGTCAAGATACAATCTCTGTGACAGGGAATGTTCTACGCGATTATTTAACCGATTTATTCCCGATTTTAGAGTTAGGTACCAGTGCAAAAATGTTGTCAATTGTGCCTTTAATGAATGGTGGTGGTTTATTCGAAACCGGTGCTGGCGGTTCTGCTCCAAAACATGTTCAGCAGTTTGAAGAAGAAAACCATTTACGATGGGATTCACTTGGTGAGTTTTTGGCGTTAGCTGTTTCACTTGAGCATCTTGGCGAGCATTTTGATAATGCCAAAGCAAAGGTCTTAGGGCAGTCTCTCGACAAGGCAACTGGAAAGTTTTTACTGAATAACAAGTCTCCGTCTCGAAAAGTAGGAGAGCTTGATAACCGCGGTAGTCACTTCTATCTGACTATGTATTGGGCAGAAGCCTTAGCGGCTCAGACGGAAGATAAAGAGTTAGCAGCTCGCTTTGCTCCTTTAGCAGAAGCGTTAGCGAAAGATGAGTCGCTGATTGTCGAACAGCTAAATAGCGCACAAGGCAAAGCAATGGATATTGGCGGTTACTACAAACCATCTCCAGAGCTCGCATCTGCTGCTATGCGTCCGAGCGCAACTTTCAACGAGCACATAGCTAGTCTTTAAGAGGGTAGCTGCTCATCAAAAGCTGCGTTTAAAAAAAAGGCTCCTCACGGAGCCTTTTTTATTCGCTTGAATCAGGCGCTTCGGTTGGAACTATGTCCGAAGCATGTAGGCCTTTTGGGCCCTCACTGATTTCAAATTTAACTTCCTGTCCAGCTTTTAAGCTGCGGTAGCCTTCCATGTTGATGGTGGAGTAATGAACGAAGATATCTTCGTCTCCTTGCTCGGATTTAATAAATCCGTAGCCTTTGGCATTGTTAAACCATTTTACGGTTCCCGTGGGCATAACTACATTCCTCTATCCTGAACAGTGTTTACATCTCAAATCGCTAACTTTTTGAATTCTAATCCGATTTGAAGCACCACGGACACTTTTTGCACAAAAAATAAGCGTTGTCAAGCAGGGGTCAAATTGTGCCCTTGAAATTGTGACTGATAACACCCATTAAACACTCATCATATCAAGTTGGGTTGTGTTATTCTTAAGGTCTAATTTTGAATATTTAGCAATTTTTTTGCCTTAAACTAAACTGAAGTTATGAGCCAAAATAATCAGAACGATTGGGAAATCGATCAAGGGGTCGCGGTTGAGGAGTCTAAGCCAGAGCTCAAACCGCCGCCGATGTACAAGGTGGTCTTGCTCAATGATGACTACACGCCAATGGACTTTGTCGTGGAAGTGATCATGAAGTATTTTGGAAAGCATCAAGAAGAAGCGGCCAAAATTATGTTGCAAGTGCACTATGATGGAAAGGGGGTTTGTGGCATCTACCGAAGCGAGATTGCCGAAACCAAAGTTGTCCAAGTGAATGAGTACTCGAAGGCTAATCAACATCCGTTGATGTGCATGATGGAAGAAGCATAAGAACTTCGTGTAAGAGATTAAGTTTGCTGTATAAGGTGCTGTTATGCTTAGTAAAGATCTTGAGTTAACCCTAAACTTGGCGTTTAAACAAGCGCGAGAAAAACGGCATGAGTTTATGACCGTCGAGCACTTGTTACTCGCATTATTGGACAACCTTATTGCGTCAAATGTGTTACAAGCCTGTGGCGCCGATATTCCTGAACTGAAAAAGCAGCTTTCCGATTTTGTCGATGAGACAACGCCTCTCATCCCACAACATGACGAAGCGCGAGAGACACAACCAACGCTTGGGTTCCAACGCGTGCTTCAGCGAGCAGTCTTCCATGTTCAGTCGTCTGGTAAAAAAGAAGTCACTGGCGCGAATGTTTTGGTGGCTATTTTTAGTGAACAAGAAAGCCAAGCCGTGTATTTTCTGCAACAGCAAAAGATCTCTCGTCTAGATATCGTGAATTATATCAGTCATGGTATTTCTAAAGTCGGCGAAGATGAAATTGAGAATCCAGGTGCTGCAGAAGTTGATGAAGAATTAGGTCAAGAAGCGCCTGCGAAGACCCCTCTGGAGTCATATTCCACCAATCTAAATGAATTGGCCAAAGAAGGGCGAATCGATCCTTTGGTGGGGCGCGCCGATGAAATTGAGCGAGCGGTACAAGTTTTGTGTCGACGACGTAAAAATAACCCTTTGTTTGTCGGTGAAGCAGGGGTTGGTAAAACGGCAATCGCTGAAGGTTTAGCGAAGCGAATTGTCGATGAAGATGTTCCTGAGGTTATTGCCAATGCAACGGTGTACTCATTAGATCTAGGAGCTTTATTAGCAGGAACTAAGTATCGTGGCGATTTTGAAAAGCGCTTAAAAGCACTACTTGCCGATTTAAAGAAGCAAGAACACGCCATTTTATTCATCGATGAAATTCATACCATTATCGGAGCGGGTGCTGCGTCCGGAGGAGTTATGGATGCATCTAATCTCATAAAGCCAATGCTAGCAAACGGTGATTTACGATGCATGGGGTCGACGACCTTCCAGGAATATCGCGGTATTTTCGAGAAAGATCGCGCCTTGGCCAGACGTTTCCAAAAGATTGATATTAATGAGCCGAGCGTTGAAGAGACCATTAAGATCCTTCAAGGGCTTAAAACTCGTTATGAAGATCACCATGATGTTAAGTATTCGTCTCCCGCATTGAAGGCTGCTGCAGAGTTGTCTGCGCGTTATATCAATGATCGACATTTGCCGGATAAGGCGATCGATGTGATTGATGAGGCCGGCGCTAATCAACGTTTACAGCCCACGTCAAAACGTAAGAAACTTATTGGCGTGCATGACATTGAAAGCATCATTGCCAAAATTGCGAAAGTACCTCCTAAAACGGTGTCTCAGTCAGATAAAGACTCATTGCAGAACCTAGAGCGTAATCTCAAGATGGTGGTTTTTGGGCAAGATCCAGCGATTGAAACCCTATCTGATGCGATTAAGTTGTCACGGTCTGGGTTAGGAATTGAAGATAAGCCAGTTGGGTCATTCTTGTTTGCAGGTCCAACGGGGGTTGGTAAAACAGAGGTTACCAAGCAACTGGCGAAAATTATGGGCATAGAGCTGATTCGGTTCGATATGTCTGAGTATATGGAGCGGCATACCGTTTCTCGGCTAATCGGTGCGCCGCCAGGGTACGTAGGCTACGATCAAGGCGGATTGTTGACAGAAGCGGTTAATAAAAATCCTCATGCCGTGGTACTGCTCGATGAAATTGAAAAGGCTCATCCCGATGTTTACAACTTGTTGTTACAAGTGATGGATCATGGGACCTTGACTGACAACAACGGTCGCAAAGCCGACTTTCGCAACACTATTTTGGTCATGACAACCAATGCAGGTGCCGCTGAGTTAGTGAAACCGTCGATTGGCTTTCAGCAGAATGAGAAAGACAACAATAACATTGATGCAATCAACCAAACCTTTTCTCCGGAGTTTCGCAATCGCCTTGATGCCATCGTTTGGTTCAAAGGGTTGTCTGAAGAAGTCTTACTATCGGTTGTCGACAAATTTGTCGTCGAACTGCAAACACAACTAGATGATAAACATGTTTGTCTCGATGTCGATTTATCGGCACGCAAGTGGCTGTGTGAAAAGGGTTATGATCCGAATATGGGTGCTCGTCCGATGGCTCGAGTGATTCGAGAAGAAGTTAAGAAGCCTTTGGCAGACGAATTGTTGTTTGGTCGTTTAGTTAACGGAGGACAGGTAAAAGTGTCTTATGTTGATGGCGCTGAGGTATTGTCTTTTGAGGTTACCCCTAAAGAAGAGGCCGCGATCACTAGTTAAGCGTTTTTAACGAAACGAGAGCAGACATCGACGGTTTGTAAATTTGGAGTAATAGAAAAAGCCCGGTTGAACCGGGCTTTTTAGTATTCGATGGAATGATAAGTTTATCGAGCGCGGAAAATGATGCGACCTTTTGAGAGGTCGTACGGAGTCATTTCCACGGTGACAGTATCACCAGTAAGAATTCGAATGTAATTCTTACGCATTTTTCCTGAAATATGAGCGGTCACTACGTGACCATTTTCTAATTCAACGCGAAACATTGTGTTTGGAAGTGTTTCCAACACAGTCCCTTGCATTTCAATATGGTCTTCTTTCGCCATAGAGTCGTGAAACCTTTTAAAATTCAACAAAATTTGAGCGCGTAATGATGCCCTAACAGAAGGAAATAATCAAAAATATTTACTCGATTGGTTAAAATAATCGCAAATTGTTGGCAGAAACACCTTAATCATAGGTGATTTTTGTTAAGTTAGTCGTACCCAGCGGTTACCCACCAGACAATCGAGAGGGCGGTATTCAGATTTATATTTCATTTTACGACAATCTTTTACTAAGTAACCCAGATATAAGAAGTCTAATTGAGCGTCTTTTGCAGCCTCAACCAATCTTAAAATAGCGAGCTTACCCAAGCTGTAATGTTCATATTTCGGGTCAAAATAGGTATAAACCGCCGAAAATGCATTATCGAGTCGGTCAATTACTGAGCAAGCGATCAATTTATTTTGGTCGTAAATATTGAGGAACTCGGTATTTGACCACTCGCTGAATAGAAAGTCTTGATATTGTTGATGAGAAGGAGGGTACATATCTCCATCGGCATGGCGTTCTCTAAGATAGCGCTCATAAAGATGATAATGCTCATCATGATAACGAGCTTCAGAGAGTTCTGAGCGGAACATACTGCCTTTTTTTAAGCACCTGCGCTGACTGCGGTTGGCTTTAAATTGGTTAACCGGAATTCGAACCGGAACGCATGCTTGGCACGTTTCGCAATGCGGTCGATAAATATGGCTTCCACTGCGTCGAAATCCGGTTTCGCTAAGTCTGGTGTATAGTTTTTTGCTGATGTGTTTTTCAGGATCAAGAAAAACCGTCGTCGCTTGTTGTTCTGAAAGGTAGGAACAACTGTGTGAAGGAGTCGCATAAAAAGTTAGTTTTAATAACTCGTCATTAGGATCTGGTTGCACGTCGCTGCCCACTTTAGTAACAAGTATTTAAAGCAAAAACTATGATTGTTTTATCGAGCTTTTTATTCGTTAAAAGCTTTGATTGTTGTATCTCAAAATCGAAACTTTTTAACCCGAAAGCTTTACTCTCTCAGTACACCGTTGAATAAAGTCGGTGACTTAAAATTCAAAATCTTCAGTAATGTCTCGCATATTCCAAAGTTGCGAAGGCATTTCTGAATCTCGATATTGATAAAGATAGCGCAGAAATTCGTTTCTTGAAACTTCTTTAGCCCCTAAGCTTAAAAGATGAGCATTCGGCATTTGACAATCAATCATTGCAAACTGGTGAAACGCTGCAAATTTAATCAAATAAAACAAGGCTATTTTTGATGCATCGGTCATTCGGTGAAACATAGATTCGCCGAAAAACATTTGGCCAATTGAGACTCCGTACAAGCCTCCAACAAGCTGGTCTTCATTGTATACTTCAAATGAGTGCGCAAGACCAGATTGGTGCAGTCTTACATATGCGTGTTGCATTTCGTCAGTGATCCAAGTGTCAGGACGGTTGGGTTGTTGTGACGCGCAAGCGGAAATTACCTGACTAAATGAGCGATTTATGCAAACTTTAAAGTCTCTTCGACGCAGACGTTTTCGCAAATTACGACTAGGGAGGGTGTTATAGGGATCAAAAGCGGCTCGAGGGTCTGGGCTCCACCAAAAGACAGGTTCGCCAGCGTTATACCAGGGAAATATGCCTTCATAATAGGCTCGCTTGAGCAACGGTTGGGTCAGCAGGGCACCAAATCCTAACAATCCATTGGGGTCATCAAGAGCCTCATTTGGATTAGGAAAGTCATCTGGCTGTTCAATCAATGCTAATTCAATGGTCATAGTGTTGGATGAGTAAAATACGACTACAATTAAGTTTAACAGTATAACGAAGAAGAGATTATGCGTTTTTCTGATTTAGGGTTAAAAATGGGTGATGTAATGCAACTGCAGATTTCTGCAGACTCAGAGGTTCGCCATCCAATTAAATTACTCGGGTTTCTGCCGGAGACAAGCATTATTATTTCGGCACCAAAAGATGCTCAAGGTCGAGCGATTTTTCTAAAACAAGATCAGCTCGTTACGCTTCGTTTCGTCGTCAATAATGTTGCCAGTGGTTTTACTGCAAAAGTCCTTAAAATGCATACTCAGCCAGATGCCTATATTCATTTGGAAATGCCAAAACAAGTCGAAGCGATTGAGGTTCGCAATGCTGTACGAGTCAATACAGAGCTTTCGGCAACCATTATAAATGAAACGCACCAGAGTCAACCTATCAGTGTAACCATTAGTAATTTAAGTGTTCTGGGAGGTCGCTTAGAATGCGACAGAAACATTGCTCTTATTGGTGATCAGTTGAGTTTAACGACGACATTGTTACTGGATGAAGTTGAAAAGTTGGTGACCCTCGATTGCCGGATTCGCAACAAAGGAAAAACGGAAGTCGAAAGTGGAGGAGAGCAAGCGGTCAGGAATTGGTATGGCTTCTATTTTTCTTTTTCTGATGATGATGATCGGTTGTTGATGAAGGCTTTTGTCTATCAAGAGATTTTACGATCACTTCACTTATTGTAAAGAAAGCGCCTAAAGGCGCCTTCTTTACTTAGGTTGCACATGACAAATACGCGACCTAGTTTTTCAAATTATCGAGGAATCGTTCTGCGTCTAATGCGGCCATACAGCCAGCGCCAGCGGACGTAATTGCTTGTCGGTAGACATGATCAGCAACATCGCCTGCGGCATATACGCCTTCAACACTGGTTTGCGTCGCATTTCCTTCAAGACCAGACTGAATCTTTAAATAGCCATTGTGCATGTCGAGTTGACCATCAAATATTTGCGTGTTGGGTTGATGACCAATTGCAATGAAAACGCCATGTACATCAAGCTCTTCGATGCTGTCGTCTTTGGTGCTCTTTAAGCGTACACCGGTGACGCCGCTGGTATCTCCCACGACTTCTTCAAGGGTTCGATCCCAATGCAAGACGATGTTGCCATTTTTCGCTCGATCAAGCAGCTTATCCCGTAAGATTTTTTCCGAACGGACATCATCGCGACGATGAACTAAATGAACTTCTGAGGCAATATTCGATAAGTATAATGCTTCTTCAACCGCGGTATTTCCTCCACCGATGACCGCTACTTTTTGGTCTCGGTAGAAAAAGCCATCACAAGTTGCACAAGCTGACACACCTTTTCCTTTAAACGCATCCTCTGAAGGTAGGCCTAAGTATTTGGCAGATGCTCCAGTAGCAATGATCAAAGCATCGCAAGTGTATTGGCCACTGTCGCCTTTAAGTTTGAATGGACGCTCAGAGAGATCAACTTCGTTGATGTGATCGAACACAATTTCTGTACCGAAACGCTCAGCGTGCTTTTGCATTCTGACCATTAAATCTGGTCCTTGAACACCGTCGTTATCACCTGGCCAGTTATCGACGTCAGTGGTGGTGGTTAATTGACCACCTTGTTGCATGCCGGTAATGATTACAGGATCAAGGTTGGCTCGAGCTCCATAGACCGCAGCCGTGTAACCAGCTGGTCCAGAACCTAAGATTAGCAGTCGACAATGTTTAGCGTCGCTCATGTTTCGCTCCGAGATGAATGATTAGTAAAGTAGAGTAAGTTTAAAGAAGTTCGACTTCTGGGACAATGCAATAAATCGATTTTAGTCTTCGTTTTCAACGAAGCAAAAATAAAAGACATGAAAAAGGCCGCCAATGGGCAGCCTTTTTAAACCTTAGTCACTCGTTAGGACGAATGATGAGTCCGATTAGAAAGATTAAAGACCTAATGCAACTTTCGGATCAACATAGGTTAAGTTTTGGCTCTCAGCCACACTTCTATGGGTGACTTGTCCGCGATAGACGTTTAATCCGTTAAGTAAATGAACGTCATCGGCAAGCGCTTTCTTATAACCCTTATTCGCTAATGCAATGATGTAAGGTAGCGTTGCATTGTTAAGCGCAAAAGTCGACGTGTGTGGAACGGCACCTGGCATGTTAGCAACACAGTAGTGAACGACATCGTCAACAATATAGGTCGGTTCTGCGTGGGTCGTCGCTTTCGAGGTCTCAAAACAGCCACCCTGATCAATCGCAACATCCACCACCGCTGCACCAGGTTTCATTTGATGAACCATTTCTTTAGTAACCAATTTAGGAGCTGCAGCACCAGGAATGAGTACGCCACCGATGACTAAATCCGATTCGAGCACGTGTCGCTCTAATGCATCTTTACTAGAAAAAACCGTTTCAACGGCCGCGCCGAACTGAACGTTTATACGTCGTAGTACATCAATGTTGCGGTCAAGCAATACGACTTGTGCGCCCATGCCGACAGCGATTTGTGCGGCATTGCTACCAACGACACCGCCACCAATGATGGCAACTTTCGCAGGAGAAACACCGGGTACACCGCCTAGCAGCATTCCACGGCCCGCTCGTGATTTTTCTAAGCATTGGGCTCCCGCTTGAATTGACATGCGGCCAGCGACTTCTGACATAGGTGCAAGAAGAGGAAGGCCTCCTGCAGCAGAAGTAACCGTTTCGTAAGCGATACACACGGCACCACTGTTCAGTAAATCTTGGGTTTGCGGAACGTCAGGTGCTAAATGCAAATAAGTGAATAAAATTTGACCATCTCTAATGTGCTTTCGTTCTTCGGCCAAAGGCTCTTTTACTTTTACAATCATTTCTGCTTCAGCAAAAATTTCTTCTGGCGTTTGGCGAATTGAAGCACCCACACTGGTGTAATCATCATCCGTAAAACCAATGCCAATACCAGCATTGTGCTCAACAATGACTTGGTGACCATGAGCGATTAACTCGCGAACACTGGCTGGAACCATACCAACGCGGTACTCATGGTTTTTTATTTCTTTTGGTACTCCAATTAACATATCAACTCTCCAATTGATCGGTCTTGTAATGTGCTTTGAGGGCGCAAAGTATAGTATTAATTAAACAAAATAGTTCACTGTATTTTCGTGAAAAGCGATGTGATATACTGCAAAAAGGCAGAAAAGAAGATAAGAGTACTGGTATTATGGCCAATGATGGACGAATACTCGATAGAATAGATAAGTCGATTATGCGCGAGCTGCAGCGTGATGGACGAATGGCGAATGTCGAACTCGCTAAACGTGTCGGACTCAGTGCAACGCCTTGCTTAGAGCGAGTCCGGCGACTTGAAGCCGAAGGATTTATAACGGGTTATTCAGCGCAAGTTAACCCGCACAAGCTAAATTATGGCTTATTAGTGTTCGTTGAAATAACTTTGGAGAAAACGTCTCCAGATGTATTCGTCGAGTTCAAAAATGCGGTTAAAGACTTGCATGAAGTGCTGGAGTGCCATTTAGTGAGCGGTGATTTCGACTATTTGGTCAAGGCAAGAGTTGTTGATATGGTTGCCTATCGAACGTTACTTGGCGAGACTTTGTTGACCTTACCGGGCGTTTCTGAGTCGCGAACCTATGTGGTAATGGAAGAAGTTAAGGAATCTTCTGAAATTCATATTGCCTAACGTTAAATAGCCGTGATTGCATGGTATTATTGCGGCTAGCAAAATATTGCTTGGTAAACTGGTATAAGATGGAAAAGCGCCAAGACGGGCGTCCAGTGGTTTCGGAATTACCTTAGTTTATCAGTATTTTGCTGTGATTTTATGCAACGCTGAATGTTTGAAAACAATTAAGAATGAATAATAAATTAACAACGGAACGATCACTTGACGACTGAGCAAAAGAACAAAGACAACAATGCCCAGCTAGTTTCGCCTCTATCCGCGAGACTACGAGAAGGTGCGGTCATCTGTATGGGCACTCTAGCTGTATTCTTACTGCTTGCGCTAATAACCTATCATCCGCAGGATCCTGGCTGGAGCTACACCGGAAGTGGCGATGTCATTCATAACTCGGCCGGGCGAGCAGGGGCGTGGCTAGCCGATGTATTTCTCCAATTATTTGGTTACCTTGCTTATGTTTTTCCTTTTATGGTGAGCTATTTAGCGTATTTGGTTTTTCGCGAACGTAAACTTATTGAGCGTCACGATTGGCACTATTGGGCCCTACGCGGTGCCGGTTTCATTTTAACCTTGTTGGCAGGCACGGCCATTGCCGCATTAAACTTTGAAGATCCTATTATCCAGCCAAGCTATACCTCCGGTGGAGTTTTTGGACAAATGTTTGGCGATTTTCTATTTGCAGCCTTTAATGCGCTAGGTACAACACTGGTTCTTTTGGCTTTGTTTTTAACCGGTTTTACTTTGTTCACTGGTTTATCTTGGTTTCGGTTAATGGATGTTATTGGCGCTAAAGTTATTGGTGGAATTGAGTGGGTTCAACTCAAGCTGGCCGAGCGGCGAGAACAGAAGACGGAAGAAAAAGAAGTCAAAATCAAAAAAGAAACGCGTCAGAAAGCAATTGCTGAGGCGCAAGTTAAGCGAGAAACGCGCCAGCCGATCCGAATAGAGCCCGTTGTCAGTAAAATAGAGCCGAGTACGCGTGCAGTGAAAGAAAAGCAGCAAAAGCTTTTCGATGAACCTGTCGAGGGCGAACTTCCAAACATGAATTTATTGGATGAGCCGCAACCTGCCAAGCATCAAATTTCAGAAGAGTCGCTCGAAGCCATGTCACGGCTAGTCGAATTAAAACTAGCCGACTTTGGCGTACAAGCTCAGGTAGTCGCCGTCAATCCAGGGCCGGTCATTACTCGCTACGAACTCGACCTAGCGCCTGGAGTTAAGGTAAGCAAGATCACTGCACTGGCCAAAGATTTGGCGCGAGCGTTAGCGTCAGTAAGCGTTCGGGTTGTTGAAGTGATCCCGGGTAAACCCTATATCGGAATTGAACTTCCTAATGAACACCGAGAGATGGTGCGACTGAAAGAAGTAGTGGGGTCAAAAGAATTTGATAACTCTCGATCAAACCTGAGTATGGCACTAGGTAAAGATATTTCTGGCAACCCAGTGGTAATTGATTTAGCCAAAATGCCTCACTTACTGGTAGCTGGGACAACGGGCTCGGGAAAATCTGTTGGCTTGAATGCAATGTTGGTCAGTATTTTGTACAAGTCCACTCCCGAAGATGTACGTTTTATCATGATCGATCCTAAAATGCTTGAACTGTCCGTTTATGATGGTATTCCGCACTTACTTGCTCCGGTTGTTACCGATGTTAAGGAGTCTGCCAATGCGTTGCGCTGGAGCGTAGCCGAAATGGAACGGCGTTACCGATTAATGGCCGCAATGGGCGTAAGAAATTTAGCGGGCTTTAATCGAAAAATTAAAGATGCTATCAAGGCAGGACAACCACTAACTGATCCTTTGTGGACTAACACAGACGATATGAGTGATCATCCGCCTGAGCTCACCACGTTACCGCAAATTGTCATCGTCATTGATGAGCTCGCCGATATGATGATGATTGTTGGTAAAAAAGTTGAAGAGTTAATTGCTCGTATCGCGCAAAAAGCTCGAGCAGCAGGCATTCACTTGATACTTGCGACACAGCGGCCCTCTGTTGATGTTATCACTGGATTAATCAAAGCCAACGTGCCTTCGCGAATCGCCTTTCAAGTATCGTCAAGAATTGACTCGCGCACCATTTTAGATCAAATGGGAGCAGAGCATTTATTAGGGCAGGGAGATATGTTGTATTTACCTGCCGGTAAAAATATACCGGAGCGTGTTCACGGTGCGTTTGTTGATGATGATGAAGTTCATCGGGTGGTTGCTGATTGGCAAAAACGCGGTGAACCTGATTTTGAAGAGGCGATCACTAGCGGTGTATCTGAAACGGAAATGATGGGAATTCCGAAAGGCAGTGACGAAGAAGCCAGTGCCGAGCGAGATGAGCTTTATGATCAAGCCGTCGCCATCGTAACCGAGTCGCGACGTGCTTCGATATCTGGAATTCAGCGGCGATTGAAAATTGGCTACAATCGAGCCGCTCGTATGATTGAAGAAATGGAAGCCGCGGGTGTTGTATCCGAAATGCAATCGAACGGCATGCGAGAAGTACTGGCACCGCCGCCGCCAAAGTAATTCTCAGTTAGAAAATAAATCGAAGCGAACAAAGTTAAGAGTAAACATATATGAGTGTAACGGGTTTTAAACGAAAAGTTCGATACTTAAGCGTTTCCATTTTGGCCCTAATGGGGGGAGCGGTAGTTGCAGCTGACGATATGCAATCGTTTGTTGAACTGACCAATGGTATTAAGACCTATCAAGCAACATTCGAACAGAAAATCACTGATCAATTTGGAACGGTTAAAGATTCTTCGAAAGGACGGTTTCTGATAAAAAAGCCTTATCAATTTACATGGGAAACTCTTGAGCCTTATCAACAACTGATCGTTTCGAACGGTGAAGAGTTGTGGACATTTGATCGAGATTTGGATCAAGTCAATATTCAAACGCTAAACAAAGCCGTCGGCAATACTCCTGTGTTCTTACTAGAAGCTGATTCAGATACATTGGCTAAAACCTTCTCTGTGAAACAGCTCGTTTCAGGAAGTGAGCAAGCTGCGGCATTTGAATTGCTTCCAAAAGAACAAGGCTATTCATTTGAACGAATGATTGTGCAATTTAAAGAGCAACAGTTAGTTGAGTTGCTACTGCAAGATACACTAGGGCAAAAAACGATCGTTAGTTTCTCAGAAGTTTTAGTGAATCAAGAACTCAGTGATCAGCAATTTAACTTTGTGATTCCTGATGATGTCGATGTCGTGGATTCTCGAGAGCAGTAGGCTTAATTTTGGCGGATTTATTTGAGCAGTCTATACCTTATCAGCCTCTAGCGGCACGAATGCGCCCACGTAAACTAACAGATTACGTGGGACAATCGCATTTGCTCGCAGAGGGTAAGCCTTTACGGAAATCCATTCAAAGCGACGCTATACATTCAATGATTTTGTGGGGGCCACCCGGTGTCGGAAAAACTTCATTGGCGCGATTACTAGCCAATGAGACAAAAGCCACATTCATTGCAATCTCTGCCATTATGAGTGGCGTTAAAGATATTCGAGCGGCCATTGAAAGGGCTAAGCAACAACAAGTCATGGGCGGCAAAACGTTATTGTTTGTTGACGAAGTACATCGTTTTAATAAATCGCAGCAAGACGCTTTTTTACCCTTTGTCGAAGACGGGACAGTGATTTTTATTGGTGCGACAACCGAAAACCCTTCTTTTGAATTGAACAATGCACTGCTGTCGCGCAGTCGAGTTTACAAATTACAAAAGTTATCTGAAGACGAGTTGGGCTCTCTTTTGCATCGTGCGCTTCAAGACAAAGAGAGCGGTCTTGGAAATTTAAATCTAACGATAGATACTGAAGCATCTCAGTTATTGATTAAAGCGTCACAAGGTGATTCCCGAAAGCTACTCAATTTGCTTGAAATGGCAAGCGACTTTGTCGGTGAGTCTGATGGGTCTTGTATTCAAGAGCAACACGTAGCGGATGTGGTCGGTGAGTCTATAAAGCACTTCGATAAAACTGGGGATATTTTTTATGAACAAATATCGGCTCTGCATAAATCGGTTCGTGGCTCAGATCCAGATGCTGCCTTGTATTGGTTTTGTCGAATGCTTGAAGGCGGGTGCGACCCATTATATATTGCTCGACGTGTTGTTCGAATGGCTTCAGAAGAAGTTGGAAATGCCGATCCTCGTAGTTTGACTCTAGCGCTTGATGCTTGGCAGGTTCAAGAGCGCTTAGGCTCACCAGAAGGCGAACTTGCGATTGCTCAAGCCATTGTTTACGTGGCTTCTGCTGCAAAAAGTAACGCCGTATATAAAGCCTATGGTGATGCTCGCAGTTTTGTCGCAAATAACGATGATGCAGACGTTCCTGTGCATCTTAGAAATGCACCGAGTCAGTTAATGAAAGAGCTTGGGTATGGTGAAAAGTATCGTTACTCTCACGATGAGCCTGATGCTTTCTCTCCAGGACAGTCTTATTGGCCAGATGAGACACAAGCGCAGGATTTTTATCAACCTGTTAAGCGAGGCTTAGAGATTCAAATAAGTGAAAAGCTGGCTCGGTTAAAGCAGCTTAATCAACAAGTGAGCAAACGTTAATGAGTATGCATTGGGCTTTGCTTATCGCTGTCGCATTTGGCAGTGCTATTGGAGGTGTGGCGCGCTTTCTCATTCGGGAATATTTACCGCTTTGGCTCAATGTTGATTTTCCCATTGGTACATTAACGGTCAACGTCATTGGCTGTTTATTAGCCGGCGTATTGATGAGTTATTGGCAAGCAGTAATCGTATCACCCGTATTTAAGGCGGCAATCTTAGTCGGGTTTTTAGGAGCACTTACGACGTTTTCGTCGTTTTCGGTAGACACTTTGGCTCTGGTACAAGAACAAAACTATGCAAAAGCTGGGTTCAATGTCTTTGTAAATATGACATTTAGCTTAATTGCAGTTTTTTTTGGGGCGTGGATTGGTGGTAAACTAGCGCCAAATTAACATTTTTGTAGAATATGAAGGTTATCAATGATTGATCCAAAATTATTGCGTAATAATCTAGATGAAGTTGCGGCGAATTTAGCTCGACGGGGTTTTGCCCTCGACAAAGAAGCGATTGAAAAGCTAGAGGCTCAACGTAAGTCAATTCAAGTAAAAACGGAAGAGCTACAAAATCAGAGTAAAACGGTGTCTAAACAGATTGGGCAACTAAAGGCTAAAGGCGAAGATGTTCAGCCAATTTTAGATCAAGTGGCCGATATTAAAAAAGCTCGTGAAGCAGCAGAACACGAATTACGAGACGTTCAGGAGCAGCTGCATCATATTCATCTGACCACCCCAAATCTATTAGACGATGCGGTTCCAGATGGTAATGACGAGAATGACAACAAAGAAATTCGTCGGTGGGGTGAGCCTCGCAAGTTTGACTTTGAAGTTAAAGATCATATTGAGCTAGGTGAAATGGGTGGTGGATTAGATTTCGCCGCATCAGCGAAAATCACGGGCTCTCGGTTTGTGGTGATGCGTAATCGCATGGCCAAGCTGCATCGTGCATTGATTCAGTTTATGATTGACGTTCATTCTGGCGAGCACGGTTATGATGAAGTGTATGTTCCTTACATGGTTAACCGCGATAGCCTTTTAGGCACTGGTCAGCTGCCAAAGTTTGAAGAAGATTTGTTTCAGGCCAAGGGCAGTACGCAAGACGATCGTCCTTTGTATTTAATACCAACGGCAGAAGTACCACTAACGAATCTAGTTCGAGATGAAATAATTGAAGCGGACGCTTTGCCACTGAAGTTCGTTGCTCATACACCTTGTTTTCGTTCTGAAGCAGGATCTTATGGTAAAGATGTAAAAGGATTGATTCGCCAACATCAATTTGAAAAAGTTGAGCTTGTACAAATTGTTCCTGCGGAACAATCAATGCAAGCGCTTGAAGAATTGACGGGTCATGCTGAAAATATACTTAAGCTTCTAGGGCTGCCGTTTAGAACCATGGTTTTGTGCAGTGGTGACATTACTTTTGGTGCGACGAAAACCTATGATTTAGAAGTTTGGTTACCCGGACAGCAAGCCTACCGTGAAATTTCTTCTTGCAGTAACCTTGGAGATTTCCAAGCCCGTCGCATGCAAGCGCGCACGCGCGTCGATGGTAAGACCGAATTGGTACATACCTTAAATGGCTCCGGTTTGGCGGTCGGTCGAACCTTGGTTGCTCTGGTTGAGAATTATCAAACTGCCGATGGAAAAATCCAGATTCCAGAAATTTTACAACCCTATTTAGGTGGGGCCAGCGAAATATAAGTCAGTTTAAAAAAAGGCCCGGGAGGGCCTTTTTTATTGCGTCTATTTAAAATTCATAGTCGAAATAATGTAGAATTATTTTCCAGTTGTTGAACGGTTCACGTTCGTTTGCTCCGCTTCAATTTTTGCAAGCAAAGCGTCAAATCCTTCTGTTAGGTCAACCGTTTTCAACTGCTCTCGGTAGTTCTGTAAAATTTTAATGCCGTTCACGGCGATATCGATTACTTTCCAACCTTGATATTCATCAGAGGTTTTAAGGGTGTAAATGATATCGAATTTCTCGTAGTCTTTAGCAACCAGTTCGCTGTATACCCAGGCCGTTTTACCTGTTCGACTAAAACGAGTTTGTTCAAAAACAAACTGGTGATCATCATAGTGTGCTAATCCTTGAGCATAGGTTTGAATTAAGTGTTCGATAAAAGCATTATTGAAACGAACTTGTTGTTCTTCTGAGAGCTGTGCCCATTGGCTACGCTTCAGCAGTCTTTTCCCTATGCCATCGGTATCGATTAGCGGTAATAAATTTTCTCGAACAATCTGACTTGCGTAGTTAGGGTCTTTTGCTAACTGTTCTTTATTGTCCTTTAGAATTAGTACCATACGGTTGGCTATTTCTTGTAGAAGCCGCTGCGGTTCCGGAACGTCGGCAACCGCAGAGCCCATTAGAAAAAAGCTAACCAATACTAACCATGTCTTCAGTAGCTTCATAGGATTGCAACTCTACCTTAGTTTGCGTTTGTTTGATCGAGAGTAATTTCTTTCTTCGCGAGTTTGTCTAAAACTGACTGTAAGCCTTCGTTTTGGATCTGTTGAGCAAACTGGTTTTTGTAACTATTGGCCATGCTAATGCCTTCGATGCGAACATCAACGACGCGCCATTCGTCGAGGCCTTTTGGCTTTTTCAGCAAATAGTCGATTTTTACCGGCTCTCCATCGGTTTGATTCATTTGGCTTTTGACTCGAGCCAGTGTCATTTTATCGTTGTATTCAGTGTCTTCGAATTCGAAAGTTTGGTTGTTGTATTGAGCTAAGCCTTTAGCGTAAGTATCGATGACTAAATCAACGAACAGCTCAACAAACTGTTGTTGCTGTTGCGGCGTTGCTGTACGCCACTCTTTGGCTAAAACTCGGCGCCCCAACGCTTCTTGATCAATGTAGGGAACCAACTCTTTTTTGACAAGATCAACAGATAGTTGAGGGTTCTCTGCCAGCTTTGATTGATTTTCCTTTAAGTAGCTGATGATGTTGTCGGCAGCTGACTGTAACATTTGCTTAGGTTCAGTCGCTGCGAGTGTTATTGAAGCCATCATTGAGGCCATCAGTAACAAGAAAGCCTTAAATAACGTGTTCATAGTGATTCCTTATATCTAAATGATGCTGTGTAGTTTAATGAATGAAATATTAATCTTGGCTGAACCGATTAAATACACCGTTTAGGCTTAGGCAAACCGGCAATTTTAGTCGCCTGCTTGGCTGGGCCTTTAGGAAACAATTTATACAGATAAAGGCTATTACCTTTTTCTTCACCCCAGTTTTTGGCGAGGTACTTAACCAGCGGTCGTATAGAAGGGCTCGTGTCGAACTCTTCGTAAAAGCGTCGAACATAGTCAACGACTTTCCAGTGGTCATCACTCAACTCGATACCTTCCTTTGCTGCAATCACCGGCGCTAGTTCAGGTGTCCATTGCTGGCCATTCTTAAAGTAGCCTTCACCATCTAGCTCGATATTCTTTGGTAATTCAGAGGTACTCACTGCGACTTACAACTCATTTTTAGGCCAATACAGGGATTGCTTATATTTTACGGTGATTTCAGCAAATTCGGCATAAGATTTTATCAAGTTTGTGTCATCTTTTGGAATTTCAAGCCCTCTCAGTTGGCAGTCCGGCTTAAATCGATACCATGAATGTGCAGTATTTTCAGGAGGAGTGGTGTAAACGCCATCTTCATACAATAAGACGGCATCTGACGGTGTCAGTATCTGATAGAGATGAGACTTCGCTTTACTTGATAATCGTTGGTTTACAAGATAGAGCAGACTCATAAGCTGATTACCTGATTGTTTGCGGCGAAGAGGGCACCTAAAGAACCGAGTTTTATTGGCTCGATGCCATCAATAAGTTGGTCTTGTTTCAGGTTAAGGGCGTCTAAATCATCATTTACGACGTAAAGCTTTTCAATATCATAGAGGTCTAAACCTTTGAATAGACGAGTAAATTCTTTTCTTCCGGCAGGTTTTGCCAATTGATCCGGCAGTAAATTGAAAATGCCTTCACCACTGAATACCAAAGAGACTTGATGCCCAAAGGTAGCATGAGCGAGAGCCATGTCGAGTAACTCGCGAGAGGCATCGGAACCGTAGGGAGTGTGGGTAAAGTGAATCAGTATTTTCATCGGTACTCAAACTGAGTTAATTAAATTGAATGATACGTTCCGCGTTTTCTGCTGCTTCAACCCAACTACCAAGCCCAACAATGGTAAACGGCGAAAGTAGGCTGTGCGTGTCGAGTTGCATAATTGACTGTTCCTCTAAACTGATCACTCCGCGACGGTTAGCTGCTGAAATACAGGCATTTAATGGAAATTCGAAGCGTTCAGACAACTGACGCCAGCTGATACCAAGATGTTTCTCATCATTCGGGGGCTGGATAAATCGATTAGCAATATTGACCGCTTCTCCATAGAAAAATACGCTATCAATAGCATAGCCTTGCTGATAGACACCCTCGACAAACCCTTGCGCCGAATAATGCGCTTGTGAAGCATAGGGGCTGCCTGTGATTAGCAATGCAAAGTTAGTCATATTGGAACTCTGTATTTCCTAAAAAAAACCCGGCGAGAAGCCGGGCTTTAGCGTTAAATATATCGATTAATCGTCGCCAGCGAAAGCGAGTAGAATGTGTAACAAACTGGTGAATATGTTGTAGATAGATACAAACAAGGTCACGGTCGCGCTGATGTAGTTTCGCTCTCCACCATGGATGATTGCGCTGGTTTGCCATAAGATGATCATTGATGAGAATAGAATGAATGCTGCAGATATCGCCAAGCTGAAGGCTGGGATTTGCAGGAATATGTTAGCGACAACTGCTAGCATTATCACGATGAATCCAGCGGTTAGAGTGCCAGACAGGAAGCTCATATCTTTACGAGTTAATAACACGTAAGCTGACAGACCAAAGAAGGTTAGGCCTGTTCCACCAAGCGCCGTCATTAGAATTTGAGGTGCGTTAGCAGATACATATCCGATGATTGGTCCTAAGATGTAGCCCATAAATCCAGTGAAGACGAAGGTCAAAACTAAGCCCATGCCGCTTTCTTTAGTCTTTTCGATGGCGAAAAGTAGGCCATAGAAGCCTGCAAGCATAATTAGCATGCCTGTGATTCCACGGGGAACTGGCAATGCGAAGGCTGCAGAAATATAAGCCGTAATTCCGCTGAATACTAAAGTCATGCCGAGCAACAGGTAGGTATTACGCAACACCTTGTTTATCTCGATAATGCTCGACGGCGAGCGATCAATAACGTTTGCGTTGTGTTCCATAGTGACTTTTCTCCGGATTTCAATCAGTTAAAACTTTAATAGGGCTAAATATATCAAATTGGTGCGACAGCACAAGCAGATTCGTGTTGCCACATATTTCAAAGCTATGTTTGTATAAAGTATGTTCAAATTGCTAAATTTCAACAATTTTTTCGCAGAAAAGCTTGATTCTAAAAATCTTTCTAGTATTATTCGCGTTCCTCGCGGAGGGATGGCAGAGCGGTTGAATGCACCGGTCTTGAAAACCGGCATGGGTTAATAGCCCATCCAGGGTTCGAATCCCTGTCCCTCCGCCACTAATTCTAAAAAAGCACCTAGTTAAAGGTGCTTTTTTTTTGCCTAGAGAAAAGCACTCGGGACGAGGGGTGAGAAGCCTGGCCGGTTCGACCAACCACGCGCAGCGTGTTGGAACGTCGGAAGAATGACGACGGCCCGCCGCTCAAAAGAGCAAGGGTGAGTTGCGTTAGTAACGAATAATCCCTGTTTTGGTCAATCATTTCCCTCCGCCACTAATTCTAAAAAGCACCTAGTTAAAGGTGCTTTTTTTTTGCCTACAGAAAAGCACTCGGGACGAGGGGAGAGAAGCCTGGCCGGTTCGACCAACCACGCGCAGCGTGTTGGAACGTCGGAAGAATGACGACGGCCCGCCGCTCAAAAGAGCAAGGGTGAGTTGCGTTAGCAACGAATAATCCCTGTTTTGGTCAATCATTTCCCTCCGCCACTAATTCTAAAAAAGCACCTAGTTAAAGGTGCTTTTTTTTGCCTAGAGAAAAGCACTCGGGACGAGGGGTGAGAAGCCTGGCCGGTTCGACCAACGACGCGCAGCGTCAATGTGATAGGGAAGCACAATGGATGGCCGATTAATAGAAAAATCTATGGGCCAGTATTTATTGGGTAATTTTTTTAATCGCAGAAGCTACTTTACATTGGGTTGTTTAGCTCGTTAGGTACTTTCACCAACCGCAATAACTCTCTGAACAGCAGTTGTTGATCGATAGGTTTCGGCAGGTAGCCATCAAAACCATTGGATAAATAGTGCTGCTTGTCTTCATCGAATGCGTTCGCAGTTAAGGCAATAATAGGTATGTCTCGATGGTTTTCTTTTATAATCTTGCAGGCTTCAAGTCCATCCATAATTGGCATCTGAATATCCATAAGTATTAAGTCAAAGTCTGACGTCTGCACAGCTTCAACTGCCTCTAATCCATTTTCTGCAAAGCTAATATCAGCATTGACCTGTTGCAGTATGCCTTTCGCGACGTACTGGTTGACTTTGTTGTCTTCGACGACCAATATTTTTGCATGATTAAGATCGGGTACAGATATTTCCTCCTCAGAGACTTCGTTGTCACCCGTGAACGATTTGTTAGCCGGAATGTTAACGGTAAACGTAGACCCTTTATTAAGTCTGCTTCTTGCTTCAATATCACCGTCCATCAAATCAATCAGTGACTTTGTAATAGAAAGGCCAAGGCCTGTCCCACCGTATTTTCGAGTGGTTGATTGATCGGCCTGTTCGAATCGATGAAAAAGTCTTGAAAGCGTTTCTTGACTCATTCCAATTCCGGTATCTTGGACAGTAAAAATTAAGCCGCTTCCATCATCATTTTCCTCAATAGTTACCTTTACCGTACCGTTTTCAGTAAATTTGATGGCGTTATTGATCAAGTTCAAAAGTATTTGTCGGATACGAATAGTGTCGCCTTCCCAAAACTGATGAGTTGCACGGTCATCGACTTGAAAATCCAAGCCTTTGCTGCGAGCCGTGACGGAACACTCTGATCGAATATGCTCGGCTAATTTATGTAGGTTGAATACTCGTTTTTCAATCTTTAATTTACCCGACTCAAGCTTAGAGAAGTCTAATATGTCATTGATAATCGTCAGTAGTAGTTCAGAGGAATAAAGAGCCTTACTTAGCATATCTGAACTGTTTTCAGAAAGCGCTTCGTTTTTAAGCAGTTGTAGTGTCCCAATGAGGCCATTCATGGGCGTGCGAATTTCGTGGCTCATGTTTGCAAGAAACTCCGCTTTTGCTTGCGAAGCTTTTTCTGCTAATTCTTTTGCTTGAGATAGGCTTTTTTCATGAGCGATTTCTTGAGAGATGTCGTAGACTATGCCTAAATAACCGAAAATTTCCTGTTCTTTATTTTTTAAACAGGTAACACTGAGTCTAACCGGTATTTTAGAGCCGCTTTTGTGTACATATGTCCAGTTATTGACATCAGGTTTTCCTGATTTAGATTTAATGATAAATACGTCAAAGCCAGGTTGAATATCTTGCTTTAATTCCTCTGAAAGCTCCTTTGCCTTCTCAATGATTTCTGATTCAATATGAAAAATTGCTGGCGTTTGAACGCCTATAACTTCATCTTTGTTATAGCCTAACAATTTTTCAGCGGCAGGATTAAATAACGTAATTATGCCTTTAACATCGGCGGCAATGATTGCGTAACTGGAGCTATTAAGTATGCTCTGTTGCAAGAGATTAATTTTTTGAATTTCTTTGGTTCTCTCATCAACTTGCTTTTCTAGTTCAAAGTTAACCTTTTCAAGCGTTTGTTCTTTAATTTTTGCAAGCTCATTAGCATAACTTATTCTCTGAATTCTTCGTGAGTAGATAAGCTGAAGGAGTAAGATAAATAATACAATGATTGAGGCTAGCCCGAGTGCTTCATAGAAAACCTGACTTCGAAATTCAAGATGGTTATCAAAGATGAATGATTCGTTCGCAACGACCTCTATGTGCCAAGTTCTGCCATATAAAGGCAACTCAAAGGTTGACTTAAATTGCGTCGCAGTTGAATTAGGCGCTAAGTGGCTAAAGAAGAGTGTTTCTTTGCTTGCCTCGATATCTGAAATATAGAGGTTTAACCGATCATTTAAGCTGATTAACGCCGATAAAATTTCCTCTATGAGTAGTGGGGCATAAGTCCAACCTATGGGGGTCTGTTTGCTAACATCTTGATAAATGGGACTTAAGATTAAGAAACCGTGTTTTACTTTTTCGTCTGCTTGAACCAATGTAATGGGAGCTGTTAACTGAACGGAATTCGTTTCGATAGCTTTAAGCGCGGCATTTCTTCTTAAGCTTTCTGAGCCGATATCTAAACCAATGGCTTCTCTATTCCTTCCTTCCGGCAAGATATATTGAATGACAAAAAGTGAGTTTGAGTGTGGGTTGAGTTGGCGTATATCGAAGGTTTTATCGGGTCTATCGGCCCGAGCAGTTGCTAAAAAGTCATCAACGACATGGGGCTGTACTAATCGTATATACCCAAGGCCGCGGGCTCCGAAAAACTCTTTCTCAAAGTCTCGAGACAGCGAATAGGCGGTCATTTGACGGTGGTCAAAATTTTCGACGCCAAGCATCTCGATGGTGGCTTTTAACCCCTGTAACCCATATTGATACAGTATTAACTTATCTTTGATATGTTCAGTGAGCTGGAGAACTTCTAGATCGAGTTTTTCTTGAACGAGTTGTTGATTTTCGCGTCGAGCTTGCTCATTCAGCGATTGAGCGATAAACAGAGACACCATAAAGGTAAGAGCCGGTAGTACGAGCGTCTTAGCCAACTGAAAGGATTTTTTTGAGTTGTCCAAATTAAGGGTCTCAATTCGTGAATGTTATAATTTTCTTTTCCTCCAATTAAAGTAGCCTATAACTGGTTAAAAAGTAAGGTTTTTACCATTCGATAGTGGTGCGATTTCGACCTTGTTAACCTATACCGTTACCTCGCTGACTAAGTTTTTTATATCACGTGCAGGTGGAGCGCCAAACAGCCGGCTGTATTCGCGGTTAAACTGTGAGGGACTCTCATAACCCACTTCAAAGGCAGCGCGCGATGCATCGTAACGCTCAGTTAACATCAATCGCCGGGCTTCATTGAGCCGAATCTTTTTTTGATACTGAAGCGGACTCATTGCCGTGATGGCTCTAAAGTGGCTGTGGAACGCGGAGGTGCTTAAACCGGCTTGATTGGCTAACTCATCCACTTTTACCGGTTTGTTGTAATTAGCCTTTAGCCAATCGATGATACGCGCAATTTGATAGCCATGGTTACCGGTTGAGGCAATGCGTCTTAATAATGGGCCTTGGCTGCCACATAACAATCGATAAAAAATTTCTTTTTGAATTAATGGAGCAAGAGCGGCGATGTCTTCTGGGTGACGCAATAAATCGAGTAAACGAGTGAATGGGCTTAGTAAAGTGTCTGAGAGTTCGCTGACTGCGAGTCCTAAGCTTTCTTTGCTGCGATTGACTTTTGCCGGATGGTCAAGCATCAGTTGCCCAATCATTTTTAAATTCAACTCCATCGTTAGTCCGAGGTAGGGTCGATCGGGCGTAGCATTGATAATATTACTAACGACCGGTAAATCAATGGATGTGATTAGAAAGTGATTGGCGTCATACACGAAAACATCTTTACCCAGCAGGACGCGTTTTTGTCCTTGCCCAATAAGACAAATACTGGGCGCTAGCATGTAACTGGTAGGCACAGTGGGTGCCTCCCACCGATGGAGACTTAATCCTGGAATACGCGTATCGACCCGATTCTCACCATTAGCTAAGACTTCAATACGGGATGCCAGTTCCGGTTGAATGATGGATTGGTCTTGTTTGTGATTCATTGCCATAACCGTCTCTGTTTGTCGAAAGTGACTTAGTGGTTCCCCCATTTACCTCACAAATAACCCATCAATAAGGCCGCGAATAGGGTGTTACTTTAGTGCTGGTGATTCTCATATTACGAAGAAATAGGCAATGTATCCAGCGAAATAATGAGTTAATTAATCCGCTTTAAATAGAAATAGGCAATAATTCGACTCAAACATGGTAACGCATGACGGTGCTTCGTTGGTTAAATAAACGGCATACAATTATTCGGTTTGCTTTCAGTACGACTGACTTAAATTCTAGGAGCGTTGACTATGCAAAGAGGCCATTCACTTCGGAAAGGCTTAGCCATTTTTTTAACGAGTTGTTTGGGCAATGTAAGTGGGGTATTCGCCCTAGACAATTCAGGAAGTTCTCAAGTTATTTATCCCCATGGAGCCCAGCCGACATTCGTCGGACCCGATGAATGGTTTAGTGGGGAAGTGAAAGTAACCATCTTATTTCCCAGTAATCATGATGCTAAATATTCGGGCGCGAAAGTAGTCTTTGCAAATGGCGCTCGCACAGCGTGGCATCAACATCCAGCAGGCCAGCATATGATCGTTACCAGCGGTGTCGCGATAACGGCAACACTTGATGGCCAGGTTTCGTTAGTTAATTCAGGAGAAAGCCTTTGGTGTCCTGCGAATCTGGAACACTGGCATGGTGCTTTGCCTGACTCTTCAATGACCCACCTAGTGATAACAGGAGAACTTGGCGGCAAAAATGTTGAGTGGAAAGAAAAAGTGTCGGATGAACAGTATTCATCGGCGGTTTCAAAAGCTCGCGCCTTAACCCGAAGTCGTAACAGTGATTAATTCGCAAGTAACTTTATATTCAGCTTATTGATTTAATTTATCGATTCACCAAAGAACATTCGAGGATTTATTTATGTGCAAACAACATGATCATGTCATCGGCAAAGCGTATGACCATGACACTAACAAGCTCGTTCAAGGCGACATCGAGCAAGAAATCAAGACGCCGACAGAATCGGTTTCCTATTCGCGTCGGAAGCTATTGCAGTCGACCGCAACTCTTGGCGCTGGCATTGCTTTAACCGGTGCTCTACCCACGCTGGCTTCGGCGAGTGCTATGGCCGGAAGTCGAGTCAATGTTAAGTCGAAAGGGTACGCTGCCATAGATACCTCGGGCAAGTTACACCCTTGGGAGTTTGAGCGTCGACCGGTGGGCGATGATGATGTATTGATTGAAATTAAATACGCTAGCATTTGCCACTCCGATATACATCAGATGAAAGGCCATTGGGGGCCACAAAAATACCCTCAGGTGCCGGGGCATGAAATCGTTGGGGTTGTGACTGCGGTCGGCAAGAAGGTTAGCAAGTTTAAAGTGGGCGATCGCGCTGGGGTTGGCTGCATGGTTGACAGTAACTCTGACTGTGAAAGTTTCCAGCAAGGCGAAGAGCAATATTGCCCAGACACGGTTTTTACCTACGGTTACCCTCAAGAAAGCTCTCCGACTGGAATTTCCCAGGGAGGTTACTCAAATAATATAGTGGTGAAAGAGCATTTTGCAGTTCATATTCCAAGCCACATAAGCTTTCAGGATGCCGCACCCTTGTTGTGTGCCGGAATTACTACCTATTCTCCATTGATGAAGTTCAATTTAGGAAAAGGCGATAAAGTTGGTGTTGTCGGTATAGGTGGGCTGGGTCATTTAGCGATAAAAATAGCGGTTGCCAAAGGAGCCGACGTTTACGCATTTACTACGTCTCCGAGCAAGGTTAACGATATATTGGAGTTTGGAGCTAAAGAAGCGGTGGTTGTTGATGACGTCAGTAAGCTGGCTAATTATCGCGGAAAATTAGATTACGTGATTTGCACCATACCTTATCAATATGATGTGGCTGCCTATGCATCGGTTGTTAAACCACATGGGACCTACACTCAAGTCGGAATGCCTGAAAAGTTCGAATTAAATATTAGTGCGATTGGTCTTTCAATCAGTCGAGTGAATTTTAACGTGTCGTTAATTGGAGGAATGCGAGAGACTCAAGAGGTGGTGAATTTTTGTGCCGATAATAAGGTATTTCCTAACGTTCAAATTATCAAGGCCGAGGATATCAGTCGAGCATGGGAAGATGTCGTCAATAAGCGAGCGCGTTATCGATATGTGATCGATGCATCGACCTTCTAGTTTAAGTCATCGCACGGACGTGAAGGTCCGTGCGAGCTATTAATATCCATAACTGTTTATTCATATCCGTTTATTCATAACCGTTAGAGAAACTGTCTGAAGACTTGAATTATTGCGAGTCAAATACCTGACACCAACCGTCGAAAATAAGAATGTCGTGAATAAGAATCTCGTAAAAATGCGATAAAAAAGCCGCTATATTACTCTTCGATTTGGCTAATCAATAATTTAGTTGGCGACCTGACTTGGTGCATAGTTATTCGTATGTCATCCCAATTATATTCACAATATTTAGCCTATTTTCGAGTGATTGCGATAAATAGTGACCGACCTGTCGGAAATCAGAGGTGAGTGAAATATTTCATTGCTCGATGAAATGCATAATTAAGCTATAGTAAACATTGAATACTCGTGTGGAATCGCCTAAATTCAGCTCCGCAAAAAAGAGATAAGCAGTCAGATCGCTGCGATCAATATCGTTGCCTTTCATCGGGAAAGTGGTAAGCTTGCACAAGTATCTTTGCTTACAAATCAAGGCCTTGTACAAAGATTATACGAAGTAAGGCCGGATGATTGTCATGCTCTTTTTGCAGTCGTTTGTTGATTCACGTCGGTAGAGTGATTTCAAACCAACGGTTGAAGAGCGTGAATGTAATTGTTTTTGTTGTATTTTTATCGTCGGAGGCAGTGGACTAATGATGACTCACTGCACCGGTTTGGGGAAGACACGCAAAACCATCGTCTAGAATTTGCAGGTAGGCGATTGAGGACAACAAAGGGGGTCCATGTGATCAAAGTTTTAATCGTTGATGATCATGATCTGGTAAGAACCGGAATTACCCGGCTACTCGGTGATGTTCAAGGGATTTCCGTTGTCGGAGAAGCGGCAACTGGGGAAGAAGCGATTGCAAAATCCCGTGAGCTTGGGCCCAATGTAATCCTCATGGATGCTAACATGCCTGGAATTGGCGGGTTAGAAGCAACTCGTCGACTTATTCGCTACGATCCTGATGTTAAAATTGTGGTGGTTAGCGTTCATTCTGAAGAACCTTATCCTTCTCGGTTTATGCAAGCTGGGGCAGCCGGTTACTTAACCAAAGGCGCCGATATTGAAGAAATGGTGATTGCAATTCGTCAGGTCTCTCGGGGTAAACGATATTTGACACCTGAAATCGCTCAGCAAATGGCGCTTAAACGTTTCGATGATAATGACGATCAACCCTTTGAAATACTCTCTGAGCGCGAAATGCAGGTGATGATGATGATCACTCAGGGGCAAAAAGTTCAGCAAATTTCAGATAAGCTGTGTTTGAGCCCGAAGACGGTCAACAGCTATCGTTATCGATTGTTTGAAAAACTAAGCGTGGATAACGATGTAGAGTTGACTCATCTCGCCATTCGTCATGGTTTAATCAGTACTGAAAACATCAAATAATCCGCTCTAATGGTTGAGCGGTCTTTAGAAGAGTTTGACGCAAAGTCTTTTATTCGAGAATTAACCGAGCAGCCCGGTGTTTACCGGATGCTCGATGCCGATGCGCAAGTCATCTATGTCGGTAAAGCCAAAAACTTAAAGAACCGCGTATCTAGTTATTTCGCAAAAAATGATCACACGCCTAAAACGCGGGTAATGGTGAAGCAGATTGCTGCTATTGAAGTCACCGTTACCAACACTGAGGTTGAAGCCTTACTCCTAGAAAATCATTATATTAAGCAGTTAAAGCCTCGCTACAATGTTATCTTTAGAGATGATAAAACCTACCCGTATATCCACCTTTCGAGTCATAAGTTCCCGAAACTGGGCTATCACCGAGGAGCGAGAAAACAGGGGGGCGATTATTTCGGTCCTTTTCCAAGTGGTAGTGCAGCTCGACAAAGCCTTTCGATGTTGCAAAAGTTATTCAAAGTTAGGCAGTGTGAAGACTCTGTTTTTCAAAATCGTTCGCGTCCGTGCTTACAATTCCAGATTAAGCGTTGCAAAGCGCCGTGTGTTGGCTTCGTTTCAGAAGAAGAATACGCAAAAGATGTACAATTAACCCGTCTGTTTTATCAAGGTAAAAGTGAAGAAGTGCTGCAAAGTCTTCAGACTCAAATGGATGCAGCTTCGGAAGCCTTAGAGTTTGAGTCAGCGGCGATATTTCGTGATCAGCTGGCCAGTTTGAGGGCATTGACTCAAAAGCAGGTCATATCTGGGGTGATGATCGATGCCGATGCCTTTTCTATCAAGTTAAATGCCGGTGTTTTATGTGCGGTCGTTGTAACTGTTCGTGATGGACAGGTTCTCGGCTCTGAGACATTTTTTCCAAAGTTAAAGCTTGATGTCAGCTTAGAAGAATTATTTGAATCCTTTGTGTTGCAATTCTATTTATCTGGCCGAGAAGCGCCCAAGGAAGTTATTTTGTCCTCTGAACAAGTAAGGGCCAATGTATTAGAGAGCGCAATTGAAAAGGTAGCAGAGCGTCGTATTCGGGTCGCCGATAATGTTCGAGGTGATCGTCTTGAATGGTTAAAGTTGGCTGAGAAAAACGCAGATATTGCATTACAAAATAAACTCAACAGCAATGCCTCGCAAATGGAAAAAGTGACTCAAGTGAAAGAGCAGCTCGGTCTTGATGAACTTCCATTGCATATGGAGTGTTTTGATATCAGTCATACAATGGGCGAAGGAACCGTGGCTTCTTGTGTTGTGTTTAAGCGCGGGGCGCCAGATAAATCATCTTATCGACGCTTTAATATTAATGATGTCACGCCCGGTGATGATTATGCTGCGATTGAACAAGCGGTGTATCGTCGTTACGCGAGAATGGTTAAATCGGACGAGAATTTACCGGATTTAATTTTAATTGATGGCGGTAAGGGGCAATTAAAATCGGCCTTGCAAGCTTTGGAACAGTTAAGCATTCAACAACCAGCGATTGTTTCGGTTGCTAAAGGGACTGAGCGGAAATTAGGAATGGAGCAATTGTTTTTTCCTGGCCAGAGTATCGCTAAAATTTTGCCGGAAAACTCCGAAGCCTTACACCTGATTCAACACATTCGCGATGAAGCACACCGTTTTGCGATTGCCGGGCATCGAGGGCGTAGGAAAAAGCAACGAAATACCTCTTGGCTTGAGTCTATTCCCGGCGTTGGTCCAAAAAAGCGACAACAACTACTGAAGCATTTTGGTGGCCTTAAAAATATTGAGCAAAGCACTTTAAATGATTTAAAAAAGGTGAAAGGTATCGATACACATCTTGCTGAAAAGATTTATAATTATCTCCACGAGTAATTCTGTGCTTGACCAGAACACCTTTCTCGAAGGTTCACTGTTTCTAGTGATTGCCGCTTAGGAATCCGAATACAGTCGAAGAGACCGATAAAAACTACAGATAAGACAATATAAACATGAATATACCGAACATATTAACGTCCTTCCGAATTCTGATGATTCCCGTTTTCGTTGCTGTGTTTTATTTACCAGTCGAGTGGAATTTTACCGGAGCGGCACTGATCTTTGCGATCGCAGGATGGACAGATTGGTTCGATGGGTATATCGCAAGACGGTTTAATATGACGTCTCCATTAGGTGCCTTTCTAGATCCAGTGGCTGACAAGCTCATGGTTGTCATCTCGATTGTTTTAATTGTGGAGTTATATGAAACTCCATGGATAGCAGTTCCAGCGCTAGTTATAATAGGGAGAGAAATTACCATCACTGCGTTGCGCGAATGGATGGCTGAATATGGTAAAAGAGCCGATGTGAAAGTCTCTTTTATTGGCAAAGTCAAAACTTTATGGCAACTCGGCGCTATCTTCTTTTTAATTCTTGGGGGCGCGACGCCCGCACTGGTTGACGTGATGGGGTACTCTTTATTCGTAGTATTGGGTTATTTTTCATTATATGTCTCAGTAGCATTAACGCTCTGGTCCATGTACATTTATATCAAGGCGGCTTGGCCTTACCTAACCGCTAAAGAATTGTGAGTGAAAAGTGTCCTAAGTTTATGTTTTTGCACACAAAATAGACATTTAGTTAAAAATATAAAAAAAATAAAACTTGGTGCTTGACAGATTTGTTTCACGCTGTAAAATGCACCGCACTTAAGTCGACGCGGGAATAGCTCAGTTGGTAGAGCACAACCTTGCCAAGGTTGGGGTCGCGAGTTCGAGTCTCGTTTCCCGCTCCAAATTCTGGTTTTGAAGGTCTATCCTTCAAAGCAGTAAGAAACCTCGGACTGTATCAAATCCAACAGTTACGAGGTTTTTTTGACTAAGGGCTGTAAGTCAGAACATCGACCGAGTCTTTATTGAAAAATAAGATACGGCTGGGTGGCAGAGTGGTTATGCAGCGGACTGCAACTCCGTGTACGCCGGTTCGATTCCGACCCCAGCCTCCATTATCTTGAAATGCCCGGGTGGCGAAATTGGTAGACGCAAGGGACTTAAAATCCCTCGGTGGTAACACCGTGCCGGTTCGACTCCGGCCCCGGGCACCATTCTTAATTTCATCCTTTATCAAGAAGCTTAAATTTAATTGAGTGACGTTAGCGGTGACTAAAATACCGTGCCGGCCGAAACGTCGGACCGTCGACTCCGGCCCCGGGCACCATTCTTAATTTCATCCTTTATCAAGAAGCTTAAATTTAATTGAGTGACGTTAGCGGTGACTAAAATACCGTGCCGGCCGAAACGTCGGACCGTCGACTCCGGCCCCGGGCACCATTCTTAATTTCATCCTTTATCAAGAAGCTTAAATTTAATTGAGTGACGTTAGCGGTGACTAAAATACCGTGCCGGCCGAAACGTCGGACCGTCGACTCCGGCCCCGGGCACCATTCTTAATTTCATCCTTTATCAAGAAGCTTAAATTTAATTGAGTGACGTTAGCGGTGACTAAAATACCGTGCCGGCCGAAACGTCGGACCGTCGACTCCGGCCCCGGGCACCATTCTTAATTTCATCCTTTATCAAGAAGCTTAAATTTAATTGAGTGACGTTAGCGGTGACTAAAATACCGTGCCGGCCGAAACGTCGGACCGTCGACTCCGGCCCCGGGCACCATTCTTAATTTCATCCTTTATCAAGAAGATTAAATTTAATTGAGTGACGTTAGCGGTGACTAAAATACCGTGCCGGCCGAAACGTCGGACCGTCGACTCCGGCCCCGGGCACCATTCTTAATTTCATCCTTTATCAAGAAGCTTAAATTTAATTGAGTGACGTTAGCGGTGACTAAAATACCGTGCCGGCCGAAACGTCGGACCGTCGACTCCGGCCCCGGGCACCATTCTTAATCTTTCCCCTTATCAAGAAGCTTAAATTTTATTGAGTGCCGTTAGCGGTGACTAAAATACCGTGCCGGCCGAAACGTCGGACCGTCGACTCCAGCCCCGGGCACCATTCTTAATTTCATCCTTTATCAAGAAGCTTAAATTTTATCTTAGTCCGTCTGCGGTGACTAACATACCGTGCCGGCCGAAACGTCGGACCGTCGATTCCGGCCCCGGGCACCATTCTCAAAAAATCCTTAAGTTTAATAAATCCTTCTTCTGAAGCCATTAATGTTTTTTGAAGATTGGAACACCGTGCCGGCCGAAACATTTTTTTGAAACCTTGGTGCGATTGACTAATGATATCGATTTTTGGGTTCTTCGCTTTGTGCCATATGACAGTTGTAAAGTTTAGTGTTATGACCATTTTATTACTTGGGTTTTTCAGGTCACCAAAGGCTTTTTAATGGCTTGGATATCAATGCATAGGGGTTTACTAATTAACTTAATCGATGTCGAAACATCCATGAGGCCAGCGGTATAGTCACTGCTGCCATAATCAATAATGGCCAAATTGATGAGGTAAGTTCTGTGATAGCTGTTCCTTCGAGATACACTCGACGGCTAATATCGAGTCCAAACCTCAGCGGGTTAGCATAGGTCGCCGTCTGTAATACATCGGGCATATTTTTCACCGGAGTTAATAAACCAGAAAGTAATGTCATCGGCATAATAATTAAAAAAGTATATAACATTGCCTGCTGCATCGATAAGGAAATGGCAGAGATGGATAAGCCAACACCAACTACCGCAATCGTAAAAATAAGTAAACCTAGATATAGATCGAGTAGGGAGCCTGCCATCGGAATGTTAAACCAAAATCGAATGATCAGCAGAACAACACTTGATTGAATGAGTCCAATCGTAATGGCAGGTACGGCTTTTCCAATTAAAATTTGAATGGGAGTCAGAGGAGTCACTAATAGTTGATCGAAAGTTCCTTGCTCTCGCTCTCGTGCGACCGATAAGGCAGCAATAAGTAGCGTTTGAATCATACTCAACATAGCGATTAAACCAGGCATAATGTTCCAGCGCGATTCTAAATTGGGGTTGTACCATGCTCGGGTGATTAGTTGTATTTGATTCTCTTTAGTACCGAAACTTTGATTAACTTTACCTATTATGGCTTGTATGTAAGCTGATGCTAGTCCTGCCGTGGTAGAGTTTCGGCCGTCGAGTAGCATTTGAATTGATGTCGGTTGTTGACGCGCTAACTTTTGTTCAAAGTCTGACTGAAAAACCATAACCAAAATGGCTTGTTCATTTTCAATAACCTCAGCAATTTCTGTTGTTGAACTAAGTTGATGGGTTAAGTGAAAAACTCCGGTACCACTGATGTGAGAAATAATGCTTTGTGATGTTTCGCTTTTGCTTTGATCAAGAACGGCGTAGGGCACATTAGTCAAATCATAGGTTGCGCCATATCCGAAAAGTAACGACTGTAAAAGCGCAGGGACAAATAAAATAATTCGGTTCGCTGGCTCTTTAAATAAAGTCAGCAGTTCTTTTTTTATGAGTGCACGAATAGCATTAAAAGTATTAATCATTGAATCATTTACTCAATCGACTTTCTCAGTTTGCGATGGGTTAGGTAAAGCAAAATTAGGCCATAGATAAATAGAATACCGAGATCTTCAAAAATAGTCGGCCAGTGGTTTCCTGACAAAAACAAAGATTTTATGCTGCCCATAAAGTGAGTGGCTGGTAAAAGTTGACTGAATATTTGAATAACGACAGGTACATTCCTTAAATCAAAAACAAACCCAGAGAGCATCATTGCGGGAAGAAAGCTCGTCAATAATGCAATTTGGCTTGCTTGAAATTGATTTTTGGTTGCAGCGGATATATAGAGTCCTAAAAGTAGTGATACCGCTAAGTACAATAGAGCGGCGACTACGATTATAAATAACGAACCTCTAATTGGAACTTCAAACAGAAAGTGAGACGCGAGTAAGCAAAGCGTCAAGTTCACACCGCCAAGAGCAAGGTAAGGTAACAGTTTTGCGATAATGATTTCGAGTGTTGAAACAGGAGTAACAAAGACGGCTTCAAATGTGCCGCGCTCCCACTCTCGAGCGATTAGTAAAGAACTTAAGAAAGCGCCTATAAGTGTTAATACTAGCACCAGTAGACCAGGAACCAAATACCAACGACTATTAGCCGTTTCGTTAAACCACATCCGTTGACTAACCTCGATTTTTGCAGAGTTTTCGGTGACAAGTGCTTGATGGTCTATTTCACTTTTTGACATAGTTGCTAATGCGGCATTGATATACGAAATGATCGCGTTTGCCAATGTGGTATCAACTCCGTTAACAATTAAAAGAGGACTACTTGGCACGGAAGATTCATCGGGTATGATCAGTATTCCATCGATGTCGTGATTGATTAACCTTTTTGTGGCCTCCTGTTGACTTGTTGATAGTGTCGGTTGAATGTAGTTAGAGGCATCGAGACGAGCAATGATTTCATGTTTTAATTTAGAATCTTCAGACGAAACCACCGCGATCGTTGCATTCTTAACATCAAAAGACAGACCGTAGCCAAAGAGTAAAATTAATATAACGGGCAGTAACAGACCAACCGATAAGCTGCTACGGTCTCGAACCATCTGAGCGAACTCTTTTTTTAGAAGCGCAAGCAGTCGCGTTGTTGAAAGTTCAAATTTCATGTCGTCGATGCTTTTCGAGTTGAAATAGGTTGCACTCGGTTATGTTCAACGATGTGAATAAAGGTGTCATTCATGCTCGTTTCATCCGATTGTTTCGCCTGGAGTCGTATTTCTTTCGGGCTCCCTAACGCCAAAAGCTTTCCTGAATCTTGAATAGCAATGCGGTCACAAAATTCTGCCTCTTCCATAAAGTGAGTCGTGATAATGATAGTGACGCCTTGATCGGATAACTCAGTAATGGTCCTCCAAAACTCTCTCCTAGCTAAAGGATCAATACCACTTGTAGGTTCATCTAAGAATAAAATATGCGGTTGGTGTAAGAGGGCGGTCGCCATTGCTAAACGCTGTTTGTACCCTGCGGATAACTGGTTGCTAATTACGTCAAGCGGTAATTGAAAAGCAGTGACTAACTCGGTGATTCTCTGTTCAAGTTTCGCGCCAGTAAGCCCGTAGACTTGTCCGAAAAAGGCTAAGTTCTCCTTGACTGTTAGACTGCCATAAAGACTGTATTTTTGCGAGACATAACCTATATTTTGTCGTGCTTTTGCTCTTGCATGACGTAGATTTACTCCAGCCACTTCTAGTATTCCTTGAGAAGCTGGTAGTAGACCGCAAAGCATTCTAAAAGTCGTTGTTTTTCCTGCGCCATTTGGGCCTAATAAGCCAAAAATCTCACCCCGTTTCACTGAAAACGAAATATTTTGTACAGCAATAAAGTCGCCAAATCTTCGAAGCAGTTGCTCGACCTTTATGAGTGGTTTATTTTCATTGTTTATTTCAGAGGCTGCGTTTAGATCCACCGGTAATGCATGCACTTTTTCAGCGCTAGAGTTTTCTTTTAATGCGAGTATAAAAAAATCGGTTAAGGTTTCTGGGCGAGGGCGAAGATTAAAGTTTGAGTAATTTTGAAAAAACGCATGTTCTGATTTTTCTGGATTTCGAACGCAGTGTATTTGATTGCTTACCGGAATTGCATCGACAATAAAGTCAGGGTGGTTTAACAGTTCTGACTGTAGATTCCTTGGAAGCTTACCGGAAGGTATTTTAAATTGATAAGTCAACCCTCGAACTTTGTCTTTGAGCTGGCGAGAGCTTCCCTCAGCTAATTTTACACCTTGATGTAAAACAATGATGTTATCACAAGGTTCCGCTTCTTCCATATACGTACTGGAAAACACAACACTTAATCCTTCTTCTCTTACCAAAGGGTAAACAATTTGCCAAAGCTCGCGCCTAGACAAGGGATCAACGCCTACCGTTGGTTCGTCGAGTAATAAAAGTTTTGGCGAACGAACTAAAGTACATGCCAGTCCTAATTTTTGTTTCATTCCTCCCGAGAGCTTACCTGCTGGACGTTGAGTAAAGGCCGTTAAATCAGTCATGGCGAGCATTTTCTCAAATCGCTGTTGTCGTAAATGTTCTGGAACTTGATGGAGATTGGCGTACAAACTTAAATTCTCTATAACCGATAGGTCTTCATAGAGCCCAAACTTTTGCGGCATGTAACTAATGAGACTTTGTATTTTTTGAGATGAGTTGACCGGATTATAGTTGAGGACTGTTAGCTCACCGGAGTCAGGGAGGAGTAATCCTGCCATCAAGCGCATGACCGTTGTTTTGCCTGCTCCGTCGGGTCCTACTAAGCCCGTAAGGATTCCTGGTTTAATGGAGAAAGATAAATTATCTATGGCAGTCTGCTCACTACCATTGGCTGTCAAAAAGCGTTTGGTAAGATTGTTGGCAACAACAGAAAATTCTAGGTCATCCATAATCGGTGGCTTATAACTTTATTGAAAGTTACGGTTGTTCATTGGCGTTATGAAGCGTAACAGTAACTGGCTGCCCCATCCTTAGTTGGTTTTCTGAATCTTCGACGACTACTCGAACTTCATACACTAAGTGCGTTCGAAGTTCTTGAGACTGAACAAACTTTGGAGTGAATTCTGCGACGGAAGAAATAAATCCTACTTGACCAGGTATTGTTATTTGGGGCTGGCTATCAGAAATAACGTTGGCCTTCATGCCAGGCTTGATCAACCCAATAAGAGGTTCATCAACGTAGACGCGCACGTATTTGGGGTGAGTCAGTGCAAGAGCGAAGACCGGCTTATTTGGATTCGCCATATCGCCAACTTCCAAACTTCGAGCGCGAACTCTAGCCGCAACGGGAGACAGCAAAGTCCCTTTTTGAATATAGAGTTTAAGCAGATCTACACGGGCTTCTAAGCTATCTAAGGTGGCTTGAGCCGCAGCGATGTCTTCTTGACGGGGGCCGAGCTCTAATAAATGAAGAGCACTTTGGAGTGCGATAACATTTGATCTTGATACATTGAGTCGAGTTCTAGCGGCATCTATTTGGCTCTCACTAACCGCTCGCCCTTGAGTGCTTTCTGCAACCGATACTAAGCGATCCAATTCTTTTGTTAGATTCAAGGTATCAGACCTAGCGGCCTCAAGTCGACTTTTCGCTTGCTCAATTTCTTCAGGACGAGCGCCATTTTTCAAACTCAGTAATTTTTGTTGCTGAACCCTTAACTCCGCAAGCGCTTGTTTCATTTGAAGCTCTAATGCAGATGTATCTAGGCGGCCGAGTTGTTGGCCCTGAGTGACTTGATCGCCTTCTTCTACGCTTAACTCGATAATTCGACCGCTCGCATCGAATGCAAGAGAGACTTGGCGAATATCGACATTACCGAGTAATGTAAGCGGGAAGGTTGAAGTTGAGCTGCCGTTATCAAACCAGTTACATGCGGTTAGTGTTGAGACGAAGAATAAGAGACTGAGAGTCTTTTGAACTGGGCGTAAAGATGGGTTGTCACTCAACAAAAAACGCAGAAACGATAGTTTGGTTCGACGCACTTTCAACTCCATTATTTATTTTCTTGGAACTTAAAGTCGATTTCATGAACAATCAGTGTAATTTAGTTTGAAATCAAAGTCATGAAACGATTTTGCCATTCTTACCGAAATCTTTTTCTCGAATACTGATCCAACGCAATTGTTGAGTGAAACGCGTAAATCATTCTTTTGTAATCTCTGATGGAGATAATGCGTTCTGGCTATGAGCCGGATTTCTATGATTTTACTGATTATGATAGGATTTCAATCGATTGATTGGATTATTGAGACAATCTGAACACTATTTATGAAGACTAGATTTACGAGAAGGTATCAAGGCTAGGCTTTAGTCATCTGCGATGCCTTGGCCTCAGAAACTTTGGCTTCGGAAGCAAAAATACTCACTGAGTTGAGAGACCTTTCTATGTTTTAGCAATGATCATAATTAAAGGTATTCCTGAGAACATGCGCTATACTCTAATTTACTGATATTAATAATAAAAGTTCAATCTTGATTTCTAGACTTTTTTGCTTACTTTTATGTTTTAGTGCGGGGGCAGTCTTAGCTGATTTGCCCGAGCGACTTGTCGTATCTCCCTTAAATACCCCGGATAAATTTAACCAAAATACCATCGAGGCAATCCATGAAGATTCCTTTGGATTTTTATGGTTTGCAACTCAAGGAGGGCTTCATTTTTATGACGGACGCTCTTTAATGCTCTTTACCAGCCAAAAGACCCCGAGCAGATATCAATCGGTAGGGTTAGTCGATGACTTTGTGTTTGATATAGAGTCTTCTGTCGATGGCCAATTATGGGTACTGAGCCTTAATGGAATCAGCCAGTTAGATAGAGCCAGTATGACCTTTCGACCACTTGTTCGTTTTTCAGAGTCGCCATTAAGTGGAACTCCTCAATCGATTTCGTATTCTGAACAATTAAACGCTCTTATTGTTACTAGTCAGAGTTCGCTTTATCGTATTGATTTAAACGCTTCGAAAACTAAAGAGCCTAATAGGTACGAGCTCAGAGAAGATAAACAATTAAGTGCTAATGGCGTTCAACCTGTTCGACAAGTTAATACTCCGCTTGAAAGAAGGGTCGAAGTTTTAATTGATCGTATTCGTTTATTTAATCCTATTACTCAGGCATCTCGCAATCTTCCCATTGAATTGAATCAAGTGATAGCTTTTCAAGACATTTATATCGGCACTAATAATGAAGGTATTTATTGGCTAAATCAGAGTCTCAAGATTACTCGGTCAGTAGCCTTTAATGAACCCATAGACATACGTTCTATTCTAATTGATCGCAACCAAACTATTTGGATGACGTTAGAAGAGGGTGGAATTCTTGGATTTGATAGTGAGCAAAAGTCATTTAGAAGGTACAACTCGGAAAATTCAAATTTGTCAGACTTTTCGATCAGAAGTTTTTTTCTTGGCGAAGACGGACTTATATGGATTGGGACCGCGACCAAAGGTGCCTATATTTTCAATCCTGACGATCACGCGTTTAGCTATATATCAATTAACTCAGGTTTTGAGAATAGAAAGTTGAGCAGTATCAGAGGTCTATCTAAGCGTGATAATAAGCTGGTTTTAGCGACTGATGCAGGATTACTCGTTAAATTAATGGACTCTAATAAAGAAGTTTATTTCAGTGAAGTACCAAGAGCGCTATCGGTTGTCTACTGGAAAAATTCAATCTGGCTAATTGGAACTGAGGATGGGTTGTTCGCATATGATGGAAATAAAAATACGGTTAATAAATTAGAGATTAAAAATTTTAGTCAAACGTTTTCCACTCGTTCTTTATTGATTAACAATGAACGATTGTATATTGGCACCGATAGGAAAGGTGTTCTTCTAGTTGACTTAAATGGACTTAAGTTAATTGAAAACATAAATTATTCTGCTAATCCGAGTAATGAAACACTCGATATGGTGTTGTCAATGGCAATGCCAAATAATCAAGAGCTATGGATTGGAACCATTGATGGATTAAATATTGTCTCACTCATTGACCTCTCAGCCAAACCGTTGCATGCGTTTGATGACTTTCTAATTCGTGATATCGCTATTACTGATCAAGGTAACGTCTATCTAGCGACTCATTCAGGCATTGTCGAAATAACGAAAAGTGACATTGCTTCTTATGCATTAGAGTATCAAATGCTCGATAGTGAAAAAGGCTTAGCAGCATCGATTATCTATGGTTTGGTCGTTGACGAGTCAGGGCTTTGGTACTCTAGTAATCAAGGGTTAGGCTACTTTGATTTTGTCTCTGGTTCATTTTTACATTCGAGAAATGATCTTAAACTAGGTCAGTTGGAGTTTAATGGCGCATCTCGAACAGAAGATGAAGAGGGAATATTTTTCGGCGGAATTGAAGGCATTACCAAAATAAGTCATAAAATAGTAAAAAGAACCTACCTCAAACCAAGTTGGATTACCCAAGTGTCTTTTTCAGATAACTTCAAAAAAGCGGTTTACTTTCCATCTGGCAATATAGCGCTAGAACCCAATGAAAATGTTGTTAAGGTTAGGTTTTCTGCAACCAATTTCAATCCTGAGTTAGCTATTAACTTTCGCTACAGAGTTAATCAAGAGCCATGGAACGCAATTTCCAATCAGTCTGAAGTTGTCCTCGGCGGTCTTGATGCAGGTGACTATGAGGTTGATGTTGAGTTTAAAGTTGATAATAGTGAGTGGCTGAGTGCTTCAAATAGTTTACGGTTTAACATTCAACCTAAGTTTTATGAATCTAATACAGCTAAGCTGATTTACGCGCTAATCATTTGTACTTTTTTCTTGGTGATTTTTATTCAAGAGTTACGCCGACGCAAAATACAGCGTAAGGCACTTTTAAGTGTGCAATCCAATGAGGAACGTCTCAAGTTAGCTTTGCAAGCGAGCGAGCAAGGCTTATGGGATTGGCGAGCGGACGAAAATAAAGTGGTTCGTTTTAATATCGGACATTTATTTCATTTTGAGGGTGATGCTTCCTCTTTCGACTTTATGGATGCATTAATACATGAGAAGGATCGAGCCAATGTACAGCGCGAACGATTAAGATTTATCGAGAACAAAGATGAGTTTGATATTCAATATCGAGTTCGAAGTGAAGAAGCTCGCTGGAGTTGGATTCACGATAAAGGAAAGGTAATTGAATTCGATGAAGACGGAAATATTAGGCGTGCTGTAGGTACTTATACTGATATTACTCATTTAAAACGAGCGCAGCTAGAAAGTGTGCTTTCCAATGAAATATTGCAAAGTATGACAGAAGCCGTGGTTGTTCTTGATAATGAACAAAAAGTTTCATTTGTTAACCCCGCTTTTTGTAGAATTACTGGCTTTTCAATGGATAAAATTGTTGGGCATTCTTTAAATGCTCTTCGTTCTTCAAAACACTCGAAAGAGTTTTATGTGAACCTTTGGGTTGAGATTGAGCGAGCTGGTTCTTGGTTTGGTGAGTTTTGGATTCAAAACTCTAACAGTAAAGACCTATTGTGTTCTTTGGAAGCTTTCCATATCGATGATGAAGAGTTAGATGAGCACTTAACGGTATTGATTTTTAGTAATATAACCGACAAACGTGTTGCGGAAGAAAAATTATCTTTTCTTGCTAGGTATGACTCACTCACCGGACTGCCGAATAGAAACCTATTTTTGGACCGGTTAGAACATGCAATCGCACTGGCAAAAAGGCAGGAACATTCGGTAGGTGTGCTTTTTATAGATTTGGATGGGTTTAAAAAGGTCAATGATTCTTTCGGGCATCAAACAGGGGACTTATTATTAAAAAAGACGGCCGACATGATCAATCAATGTGTTAGAGATGAAGATACTCTAGCTCGATTAAGTGGAGATGAGTTTTTACTAATAATTGAAGATTATGACGAGCAGTCACAACTGGATCTAATCGCCGAGAAAATTCTCGATAACTTAAGAAAGCCTATCACGCTTAATGAAAGTCAGTTAGTTATTACGTGCAGTATTGGCATTGCTGAGTATCCTAAAGACTCAGATAACGTAGAGTCATTATTAAAGTATGCCGATACCGCAATGTACCATGCCAAAAATCAAGGAAAGAATAGTTACTCATTTTATCAAGAAGAAATGCATGTTGATCTAGTTCATCGACTAAATATTGAAAATTACCTGAGAGACGCTGTCGAGAAGGATGAGCTCTATGTCGTTTTTCAACCAATCATTAACGCTCAAACTCATAAAGTAACTGCAGCGGAAGCTCTTATTCGTTGGCGACACCCACAGTTAGGAGAAGTTTTTCCTGGAGACTTTATTCCACTCGCAGAAGAAACAGGCTACATAGTCGGGATAGGGCTGTACGTTATGGAACAAGTCTGTATTTTACTAAGTGACTCTGATACAGATGACTTATCAATATCGGTTAATGTGTCTGTTCGACAGTTGATGGATGAGAGTTTCGTCGTAGAGACGCGAGCCTTACTAAGAAAGTATGGTGTCAGACCACAGCAGTTAAAAATAGAGATTACTGAGAGTTTGTTGATGACTAATCCAAGACAGGCGGCCAATATATTGAAGTCTCTGAAAAGTATGGGGTTGACAATTTCAATCGATGATTTTGGCACTGGCTATTCATCTTTGAGCTACCTTAAACGATTTGCTATTGATGAATTAAAAATTGATAAAGAGTTTATCTCTGATATCAATGATGAACGTCAAGAAGAAACTATCGTTAATGCTATCATGGCGATGGCAAAAAGTCTTAATATGAAAGTCGTTGCTGAAGGTGTTGAAACTCAAGTCCAAATTAACTATTTGGCGCGACATCAATGCGATCTATTACAAGGTTACTATTTTAGTCGACCATTGGAAAGAGACGCTTTTATTGCTTATGTAGCATCATTTAACGGCTCTTAGATGATATAAATTAAAGTACTGTTCTGTTATTATCTCGGCTGCCTTTTCTAGACTGGATTAATTACGAGCCGATTCATGCCTAATATTCATTACACTATTTCAATTGAAGATCCAATTGCTCATATATTCAAAGTAACCTTGACTGCTGATTTTATTGCAAAAGGACAAATTTTTCGATTACCAACTTGGATTCCTGGAAGCTATATGATTCGCGACTTTGCGAGAAATATAGTGAGCTTAAACGTTAATCAGAAGAAAGATAAGGTAGTTAAAATTGACAGTCATAGTTGGCAAGTTAAAGAGGATTTAAATGCTCCCGTTATTGAATACCTTGTGTATGCCTGGGATCTCTCAGTTCGAGGTGCTCACTTAGATGATCAACATGCATTTTTCAATGGTACCAGTTTGTTTTTAGAACCCGTAGGAATGCTCGTTGATCAATTCATAGTCGAGTTTCAAAAGCCACGTGAAAACTACGCTAAAGATTGGCAGTTAGCGACCTCAATGCCGAGATTAGATGAGCAAGTTAATTATGAGTTTGGCCGTTTCTATTCTAGAAGTTATGATGAATTGCTCGATCATCCTTTCGAAGCCGGTAAATTAGACATCGCTGAATTTGAAGTCGCTGGTGTACCTCATGCCTTAGTTGTGGTTGGTGAGCACCAAGGCGACTTACCAAGAATCGTTCAAGATTTAGAAAGAATATGTAAGCACCAAGTTGAATTTTTTAGTGAGTTACCTTCGTGTGTTGAGCGTTATTTATTTTTAGTCAACGTGCTTCCAAGTGGTTACGGTGGTCTCGAACATCGAAGTTCAACAGCGCTGCATTGCAGTTACTCGGAACTCCCTAAACAATTTCATGAAATGTCAGATGATTATATTAATTTTCTAACTTTATGCAGTCATGAGTATTTTCATACATGGAATATCAAGCAGATTAAGCCTTCGGTATTCCTTCCTTACGATCTGACTAGGGAAGTCCATACCGATCAGCTTTGGATTTTTGAAGGATTTACTTCTTACTATGAAGATAGATTAGTTTATGAAGCGGGGGTGATAGACCAAAAACAGTATCTGAAGTTATTAGCTCAAGCTATAACGCGAGTGCATCGTGGTCGAGGTCGTCATCTGCAAAGTGTTGCTGAGTCCAGTTTTGATGCTTGGACGCGATTTTACAAACAAGACGAAAGTGCACCGAATGTTATCGTTAGTTATTATACAAAGGGAAAGTTGATTGCGCTTTGTCTCGACTTGCTCATTCGGCAAACTAGCCAGGATAAGTTGTCCTTGAACGATATTATGATTGAGTTATGGAGAAATTACGGAATTATTTCTAAAGGGTTAGCCTCTGGTGAGCTAGAAGCTATTTTTAAGCAGCGTTTTGGTTCTAAATTCTTAGATTTTTTCAATCGCTTTGTCTACTCAACCGATGAGTTACCTTTGCAGGAGTTATTGGCGCTAGTCGGGGTGAAGGTTCAATGGAATAATTCATCTTCGTTAAAGACTCTCAGTGGCGATGATGATGTTCAAGTTTCTTTAGGTGCTACCTTGAAACAAACAAGCGATGGCGTTGAAGTAGTTACTGTACTCTATGGCTCAAATGCTTACGAGCTTGGACTATGCAGTGGAGATAAAGTCGTTGCGTTAAATGAATATTCGGTCGATATCGCTTCATTGGAAAAGCGATTTGCTTGGTTATCACCTGGAGAGCAAGTGTCGATGCACATTTTTCGCAGAGGCAAGCTGTTGCATTACTGTTCTACCGTTAAAGCATCAGAAAAGTTGACGTGTGATTTAAGGGTCGATGAATCTCTCGAAATTGAAGTACAATGGTGGTAATTGATTTGAGAAGAGCAAGAGAGAGTATTTAATAGCTATGAAAATAGTATCTTTTAATATTAATAGTGTGCGAGCGAGAGTGCATCAATTAGAAGCGGTGGTAAAAGCTCATGCGCCAGACATTATATGTTTACAAGAGACCAAGGTTTCTGATGCAGACTTCCCTCATAGCGAACTAGAGCATTTAGGTTATCATATTGAAATTCATGGTCAAAAAGGCCACTACGGCGTAGCAACGCTGTCGAAAGAAGCACCCGTTTCGACTCAGAAAGGTTTTTCTTCTGACGATGCAGACGCTCAACGTCGGGCATTAATTACTCAACATTCGTTTAATAACACTGTCATTACTGTGTTCAATGGTTATTTCCCGCAAGGTGAAAGTAGAGATCATCCGACCAAGTTTCCTGCTAAAGAAAAGTTTTATCAAGATTTAACCGACTTTTTAATATCGCAACAACAACAACCCACCATCGTTTTAGGTGACTTTAATATATCGCATACCGATCTTGATATTGGAATAGGGGAACCCAATCGAAAACGATGGTTACGTACTGGCAAGTGCAGCTTTCTTCCTGAAGAGAGAGAGTGGTTAAATCGCATAGTCGATTTGGGCTTTGAAGATACGTTTAGAAAAATATATCCGACGACCAATGATCGCTTTAGCTGGTTTGATTATCGAAGTAAAGGTTTCCAAGATGATCCAAAGCGCGGTCTTCGCATTGATCTCATTCTAGCGACACCGCTATTATCTGAAAATGTCTCTGATGTTGGAATCGACTACGACATTCGATCAATGGACAAGCCGTCGGATCATTGTCCAATTTGGTGTGAATTTAAACTATAAAAAGGTCCCTAGCATTAGGCGCTCGCGATAGCGCCTTTCTGCACCCCTTCAAAAGCTCTTACTTTTATTTGATCGTTCGGATGTTCTTTCTTTAGCTTTGTCGCTAAATATTCGGCAATCAACTCGACGGTCGAGTCAGTCGGAATAATGTCACATTGGTGTTTCGGAATCGACAATTCAAAGTACCCTTGATTCGCCGAATAAGCCACTAAGAAGTTACGTTCATCTTTACTTGCTATCAAATCGTCCTCAGAAATAAGGTAGATATCTTTCCACTCTTTGGCTATTTTTTGTTCAAGATTGGGAGCGCGGTTGTTGTTTATAAACACTTGAATCCGTGAGCGATGTCCATGGGCGATGCGTTGACAGTCTCCAAAATGCCGCTTGAGACCATGAGAGTAGTGGTAGTACGCATCATTAATGACTTCTTCTCTTAACTCGATGCGTAGAGCCGCGACATTCTTAGGTAAAATACTCATCAAACTTTGCTGCAGATAAGGCTTTACCGTTTCTATAGTGACTGCATCAGCCGGAATAAAGGTTACTGCCTGAACAGGAGAGCTGTGTCGATAATAACCTGCTCCGTGAGTGGTTGTGGTACAGGTAAGTTGATCGCCATCAATGTCGGTTTTTAACCCGGGTAATTGCTTAGGTATGAGTAATTTATGGTCGATTAATTGATCAACGTGGTGTTTAATCTGCTTTTTGACATGGGAAAAGTCAAAAACCATTCCGTTCTCATCAAGAGTGCCTTCTAATTCAACGTCAAGAATCCAGCTTTCGCCGACGATTCCACGATGGTGATCAAAGAATGAAAAATCGATGACCGTCAATTGTTCAACAAATAATGTCGTCATAACTTGAAAAAGTAATTGCATGCTAGTTTAATGCACCAAGATTTGTAGTTTAACACACCCAAAGGGTGACAAGGCATCGGGAAATGAAGAAATACCACATTTATGGAATAGGCAATGCGCTGGTTGATATTGAAATCGAAGTCAACCCTGACGAGTTAGCCAAGTTAGACATTGAGAAAGGGGTAATGACCCTTGTCGATCAAGAGCGACAAGAGTTTCTTCTCGGTGCTTTGCCAGGTACTCATCATAATAGAGCTTGTGGCGGTTCTGCAGCGAATACAGTGATTGGCGCTGCTAAACTGGGAGCCAGCTGTTTTTACAGTTGCAAGATTGCCGATGATGAATTGGGACAGTTTTACGCAGAAGACTTGCAACGAGAAGGTGTGAAGTCGAACCTTATCGAGCAATCGCTGGAGCAAGGAGATACTGGGCGTTGCATTGTTATGGTAACCCCTGACGCGGACCGAACAATGAACACTTACCTGGGTATCACCGGTGATATCAGCTACTCACAAGTCGATGAAAGCGCACTTGAGCAATCTGAATGGCTATATATCGAAGGGTATTTAGTAAGCACCGATCTTGCTCGAGAGGCTGCGATTAAAACGCGTCAAGTTGCAGAGAGTAAAGGTGTTAAGACGGCTTTATCTCTGTCTGATCCGAACATGGTTAAGTTCTTCAAAGATGGCCTCGTTGAAATGATTGGCGCTAAGGTTAATTTATTGTTTAGTAACTTAGATGAAGCACTCATGTTTACTGGCTGTGAAACGCTAGAGCAGGCCGTTGAAGGTTTGAAACAGAAAGCCGATCAGTTTGTGATTACACTTGGTGCGAAAGGGGCGTTATTGTGGGATGGAGAGAGTACCATTTCGATTGATGCTTATCCAGTTGAAGCCGTTGATACCAACGGAGCGGGCGACTTATTTGCCGGCGCATTTTTATATGGAATTACTCACGGCTACACATTCGAGAAAGCTGCGAAATTAGCAAGCTTTGCGTCTGCAAGGTTGGTAAAAGAGTTTGGCCCTCGGTTGTCTCCAGATGGTCAAACGCTGGTCAAACAATTTTTAAACGAGCTCTAACAGAGGAATCGCTGATGCGCATTTGGGTGATTCGTCATGGCGACGCGGAGTGGGAGGCCAGTAGCGACCGAGAGCGCAATTTGACGGCTACGGGTGTTCAAGAAGTACAGTCGATTGCTGGTAAGCTCGATTTACCCGAACAAGTCGCTGTGTGGCACAGTCCCTATCGCCGCGCAAAGCAAAGTTATGAAGCTTTGTCTGATAAACTGGGCCAACACATAACGAGGGTTGTTGAAGAACCTTTACTGCAACCAGACGCTGATGTGAATTTACTGGTAGAATTACTCGAAGCGGTCGATGAGCCTAATGTTATTTTAGTAAGCCACATGCCGCTCGTGGCCTTACTGGTTAGAAAACTCACTCAAGATCAGCGTATCGGTGGCTTTCAGACTGCTCAGGTTGTTGAAATCAAGGATGATCAAGAAGGGCAATGGCAAGTAGAAGCTGTCTATGCGCCTTCTATCAAATAGCGGTATAATCTCAATTGGCCTAGAAAGCTCAAAGTTATAGCTATATAAAGTTGAAAAGATTAGCGGCATTGATATTTCTGCGAGCATCGTTAAGCCTTAAGCCGAATTTAATTTACCTGTTTCACGAGGATGAATCATTGAATAGTCGTACCCAATCAATGGCGTCTAAAGAATCTCGAGCTGGACTCATCGTTACTATTTGGGTAACCACGATTTCTTGGATCGTTACTTTGTATTATTGCTTTAAGGCGATAACGGTAACCTTATTTAATAAAGAGCCTCGAGAACACGTCGATCGAGTTGTGCGACAGTGGTCACATGCACTGGTTCGTTTAATCAATTTAAAAATAAAGGTGGTGGGCGATTTTAATGTGACCGAAGGGCGTCCGTGCATTGTTATGTGTAGCCATTCGAGTGCGTATGACATTCCGGTTAGTTTTGTTGCGTTACCAGGCAGTATTCGCATGCTGGCAAAGAAAGAGCTCTTTAAGATTCCGGTTTTTGGACGAGCAATGCGTATGTCGGAGTTTATTTCTATCGATCGTCAAGATAAAGACCAAGCTAGGCAAGAACTTGAGTTGGCAAGAAAGAAAATGGAAAGTGGCATTACTATTTGGATAGCACCAGAAGGGACGCGCTCGTCAGACGGAGAGCTGCTTCCTTTTAAAAAGGGTGGTATTCATTTGGCGATTCAAACCCAAGCGCAAATAGTTCCTGTTGTAATCAAAGATATTCATCGAGTGTTACCTGCTAAGAGTTTTCGAATGAATCTGAATCAAACCATTGAAGTTAGGGTTGGTGACGCTATCGATGCTCAAGATTATACCATCGATCAAAGAAATCAATTATCGAATGATGTTAGGCTAGCAATGCAATCTTTACTTCAACCAGCGATGGAACAACCATGAGTGATTTACCTTTTTCTTCAAAGCATCGAGAACAGGCGTTAATAGAGCTGCATTCTATAGCTGACTGGATGCGGTGGTGTACGACACAGATGCAAGAGGCAGAAGTTTATTTTGGTCATGGTACCGATAATCCTTGGGATGAAGCGGTAGCGTTAGTTCTTCAAGCATTAGCTTTGCCTTTCGATTGCCCAGAAATGCTTTACAGCACTAGAATTACGACCACTGAGAAAGAAAGAATTCTCAGTTTCCTCTCGCAGCGAATTGAATCTCGTAAACCACTCGCCTATATAACGAATCAAGCGTATTTTTGTGGTCTACCGTTTTATGTTGATGAACGGGTTTTGGTTCCCCGCTCACCGATCGGGGAGCTAATCGAAGATCGCTTTCAGAATTTTATAAATCCTAATAGCGTCGGTTCTATTTTGGACTTATGTACAGGAAGTGGATGCATTGCGATTGCCTGTGCACACTATTTTGAAAATGCCTTTGTGTTGGGCAGTGATATTTCGTTGGATGCTCTTGATGTTGCGCAGCTAAACCTAGAGCAACATGGATTAGACGAACGAGTAGGCTTTATTGAGAGTAATTTATTTGAACGAATTCCCTCTGATCAGCCATTTGATATTATTGTTTCGAATCCACCCTATGTCGATGCTGAAGATCTGGCGGATATGCCGAAAGAGTACCATCAAGAACCAGAAATTGGGCTTGGATCTGGCGTAGATGGATTGGACCTTACTCACCAAATTCTAGCTCAAGCTGCGAGTTATTTATCGGAAGAGGGGGTCTTAATTGTTGAAGTTGGAAACAGTTGGCCGGCACTTCAGCAAGCTTACCCAGAGCTAGAATTCAATTGGATTTCCTTCGAGCGCGGAGGAGATGGTGTGTTTGCATTAACGCGAAAGCAACTAGAGGAATATTTTTCTTCACACTAAACTCAAAAGCTATTCAAAGGGCTAGGTTCGCTCTTTGAGTAGCACAAACCAATACTGCTTGGTTTATCCATTACAACTTTGTCCATCGATCAAGACAAGGGTCGTCTCATCTGTTTAACTAGCTCCCGTCTTAACTTAATCAATTTAGGTTCATCTAGGGGGTGAAAAATGGGAAAAGTAATAAAAGGATTAGCTACCACTATTCTTCTTATACAAATAATATTTTTAAGTGGGTGCGCTACCGTAGGTTCGATGAGCCGACCAATGAATTATCAAGCACCCATTCCAGATGAAAACCTGACCACAAACTTATTAAGTGGAATGTCGGCTCCGACAGACGTTGATCAATCAATACGTCAATTGTTGAACGCTAAAGTTAGATTACCCAAACTGAATCGGATTGCAATCGTTAAGCTAAACTCGAGTCAAATAAATGAAGGATTTATCGAACTAAACTCGGATACTTTTCAAACCTTCATTTCGCCACTACGCGAGTCACCGCATATCTATGATGCGGCTTATTTGCCAACGCTGTTAATGCCGGTCAATAAGGATATGATAGAGCTACGTAAAGCGTCAGCCTTATTTCAAGCCGACTTGCTTTTAGTCTATCGATCTCAATGTCGTTCATTCAATGACTATAAAATATTTGCGAACAACCACACTAAAGCCTATTGCGATCTTGAATCTTTGTTAATTGACGTGCGTAGTGGATTAGTAGTGGCTACCGCTGTCAGTCGTAAGCATTGGATTGCGAAAGAGCTAAAAGATGACGTAGATTTCTATGAAACTATCTTAAAAGCACAAAGCCATACTATTAACCTCGCCTTGAAAGATATCGCAGAACTCACGGTAGCCAGAGTGTCACAATTAGTAATGCCCTAGGTGTCGGCAACACGACTAATTATTGAAGCGACCAAAGATAAAGGTTCTGCTGGACGATTAGGGCAAAAGGGGATGAATGATTAGCTTGAAGACCAGTACCAAAAGCGTTACCCAGCTTTTCGAGCAACCTGTTTAAACTGATATTGAATATGTCGGTATTCCCATCCTCGGTAGATGGATTTGAGAAATTTAGCTAATTTGCTGGGTGCTGGCGTAAAGCAAGGATAACGGTACCATTGGTTACCTTGTCCTTTGTAAACGACGAGCTGCTCTGATTGCCCCATCAATTTTTGCAACCGACTAGGAAGCACGCGCAAGGTCACTTGCATGCAGTCGGGATCAAGTTTGGCAGGCTCGACTTTAACGATTTGTGTTGGCATAAACGACTCAGAGACAACAATTGATGATAATACAAAATGGTTTAAAGCGTAGGGTAGGGTCGAATGTTCAGGTTAGTCGACCAATTTAACACCGTGGTGGTAATTATAGACCAATATTTAAGCGTTTGAAAACTCAACGACTGTTTTTTGCTGCACTGCAGTTAGGCAAATATTTCATAGATAACAACTAACTATAACCAGACTAAGAACGAGCGGAACCAGACTAGGAGTGGGCGAGCCTTACGAAAGGCCCGCCAAGATGGAGTTCTTTTTTCTAGCTTAGCCGCATTTAGAATCGCCACAGTTTAAGCAAGTCATACAGCCATCCATTAAGATTGACGCCTTTACCATACACTTATTACAAAGTTGCGCACCATCAGGGAACTCAGATGAATCATCGCTGGTTTTTGCTTGGGCATCTTCAAATTGCTGACGCTTCTCTGCAATTAACTTCTTTTGATGTTCATCGAGCGTGTCGTCTTTCAGTAAGCCAATCATTTTAAGGTGAGATTCTATGGCTTCTCCAATTTCTGCAACGAGCGAAGGCATGAACCGTCCGCCACGCTTAAAGTAACCACCTTTTGGGTCAAATACGGCTTTAAGCTCTTCGGCTAAGAAAGTACAGTCACCACCCTTACGGAATACTGCTGAAACAACACGCGTTAACGCAACAACCCATTGAAAGTGATCCATGTTTTTTGAGTTGATGAATATTTCAAATGGTCGACGCAGTTCATGCTCAGTACCCGGATTCAATACAATATCGTTAATGGTTACGTAGAGTGCATGTTCCGACAGAGGCGTTTTAACCTTATAGGTTGAACCGAGTAACATCTCAGGACGCTCAACACTCTCGTGCATCTGAACGATCTCTGCAGTGGGTTTCTCTTCTACTGCTTTAACGACTTCTGGCTCGTCTTTTTTAACTTTGTACCCGACGATAGGGGTTTCAATTTTATGTACCATTTTGCTATTCCTTCACTGAATTAAGCGTCAATTAAAGTTTTCCGTAGTAGCCTTCTTTAAGAGCATCGAATAGGTTTGCTGCGGTATGAACTTCACCGTCGTATTCAATCTCTTCATTGCCTTTAACTTCAATGGTGCTGCCATCTTCGAGTGTAAATTGATAAGTAGTGTTCTCTAAATCTTTTTCTTTGACTAAAACCCCTTGGAAAACTTCGGGATTAAAGCGGAAAGTTGTACATCCTTTCAAACCTTGTTCGTAAGCGTAAAGATAAATATCTTTAAACTCTTCATAATCAAAGTCGGTTGGTACATTGGCTGTTTTTGAAATCGAAGAGTCGATCCATTTTTGTGCCGCTGCCTGAATATCAACATGTTGATTAGGTTTAATATCATCTGAAGTAATGAAGTACTCAGGCAGTTGTTCATCTTCTTTGTCGCTGTAAGGCATTGCCTTTGCGTTAACCAAAGCGCGGTATGCCAGTAGTTCAAATGAGAACACATCGACTTTTTCTTTGGATTTTTTACCTTCTCTGATTACGTTACGAGAGTAATGATGAGCAAAGCTAGGCTCAATGCCATTACTTGCATTGTTTGCTAATGACAAAGAGATGGTTCCGGTTGGAGCAATCGAAGAGTGGTGCGTGAATCGAGCGCCTATCTCAGCTAATTCTGCGACTAATTCAGGCTCAACTTCAGCAACTTGTTGCATGTAACGGCTGTATTTAGCATGCAATACTTTGCCCTTAATCTTATCACCAACTTTGATACCATCTTTTTTCATTTCAGGTCGGTTACGCAGCATTTCGCCGGTAACTTTAAAGTCTTTATCCATAATCGGTGCTGCGCCTTTTTCTTTCGCTAAACTAAGCGCAGTACGCCAGCCTTCAACAGCCAGTTCTTTGGTAACTTCTTCGGTAAAGTCAACAGACTCTTTTGAGCCATACTTTTTGCGTAGCATAGTCAGGGTTGAGCCTAACCCTAAATAACCCATACCATGACGACGCTTACTTAAAATTTCGTTGCGTTGTCCTTCAAGCGGTAGGCCATTAATTTCAACGACGTTGTCGAGCATTCGAGTGAAAATAGACACGGCTTTACGGAATTTTTCCCAATCGAAAGAGGCTTTCTCAGTAAATGGGTTTTTCACAAACTTGGTTAAGTTAACCGAGCCCAGCAAACAAGAACCGTAAGGCGGTAATGGCTGCTCGCCACATGGGTTGGTCGCTCGAATATTTTCACAGAACCAGTTATTGTTCATTTCATTTACTTTGTCGATCAAGATAAATCCTGGCTCAGCGTAGTCATAGGTTGCTGACATGATCATATTCCACAAGTTTTTAGCTCGCACAGTTTTATGGATACGACACGCAACAAGTCCTTCTTTATCGGTGATGTAGCCTTCTTTGACTGGCCAATCACGCCAAATGACCTGCTCTTTGTTTTTGACATCAAGTTTATCAACTTCGACTTCTTTTTCTGTCAGCGGGAAGGCTAAGTGCCAGTCGGTGTCATTAATTACCGCTTGCATAAACTCATCGGTAATCAATAAAGACAGATTGAATTGACGTAACCGACCGTTTTCTCGCTTTGCACGGATAAAATCCATGACATCAGGATGACCGACTTCAAAGGTAGCCATTTGTGCGCCACGGCGACCACCAGCACTAGATACGGTAAAACACATTTTATCGTAAATATCCATGAACGATAGAGGACCAGAAGTGTAAGCGCCAGCGCCAGAAACATAAGCGTTTTTCGGTCGAAGAGTCGAGTATTCGTAGCCGATTCCGCAGCCAGCTTTTAACGTCAGACCGGCTTCATGTACCTTCTCTAAAATGCCGTCCATAGAGTCGTCGATAGTGCCAGAAACGGTACAGTTAATGGTTGATGTTGCGGGCTTATGAGCTTGCGCGCCAGCATTCGACATGATCCGTCCCGCGGGTATTACGCCATTGCGCAGTGCCCACAGAAATTGCTCATAACACTCGTCTTGTTTGTCTTTCGCTTCAACACTGGCTAACGCTTGAGCAACGCGCTGATAGGTTTCGTCAATCGTGCGATCGACCGGCTTACCATCTTTTGCTTTTAAGCGATATTTGGTGTCCCAAATGTCGACCGAAGTGGTTTGGAGTTCGATGTCAAAGTTGCTTGCTTCTATTTGTTTTTTTAGCGCAGTCATGGTGGTTACGTCCCTTCGCCTTGTGTATAAAACTGTTGATAATTCGTGTTCATTTTGTGGAAAACCAGTGCACACTTTTAGAGTGAGTGTAACTAGATATGGTGGCTTTCCTTAGGATAAGCACAATATATAGGATCTTAAATTTTCTGACAAACTAAAATTAACCCCAGATATGGTGTTTATTTCGACAAAAGTGTTCTATATCTTTGAATTTAGGGAAAAAAAGCCCTAAAAAATTTTTTTAACTTGAGATATTTGCCAGTTTTTTGACACATAGGGGTGCCTGAAAGCTGACGTTAAAACAAGCCGACAAAAGTAGCATTTTTTACTCACTGATTTAGAATAGCGAGCGATTAACCGGCGGTAGTCGCTGAAATGATTTTCTCCATGGTTATTGAGTAAGGTTTAGGGCAGTAATGATAGAGTCAGACAAATTAATTCGCTTAAAAGAGCTGTTCTCACAGTTATTTTTGTCTGATTTTAATACGCGACTGGTTAGTGGACACCCAGAACCCTTTTATAAGGCAGCAACAGCAAACGAATCGGCAACCATTTATTCTCGAGAAGATTTTCTATCGAGTGCACTCCACGAAATCGCGCATTGGTCGATTGCCGGAGAGTCGCGTCGGCAAATAGACGATTTCGGCTATTGGTATCAACCAGATGGTCGCGACCCTCAAACTCAAAAAGTGTTTGAGTCGGTCGAAGTGAGGCCTCAGGCGATAGAATGGGCCTTGTCGATAGCAATGAACCACGGATTTCATTGTTCAGCTGACAACCTAGCCCAAGATGCAGGTGTGTCGGTTCAGTTTCAGCAGGCCGTGTTGAGTCAGTTAGAAGATTATTGGAAAAGAGGGTTACCTCAGCGTGCTCAACAACTGTTTAACGCGTTGATAGAAATCTACCACTTAGGTTATAAACCTTCGTGGGAAGAACTTGAGCATACGGGTTTTAAAATTAGAAAGGTTGAGAGTGCATGTTAACGATTGGGTTAATCATTAATCCATTTGCCGGAATTGGCGGCAGTGTTGCGTTAAAAGGAAGCGATGGAGCTGATGTCAGAGAGCTTGCGTTAGCTAAAGGTGCTAAGCAGCTGGCTAACCAACGAGCGGTCATAGCACTTGAATCGATCGATTCCGACTATCGAGATCAAATCAAAATACTGACTGGCAGTGGTGAAATGGGAGAGACTGCCGCGTCAACGGCCGGTTTTATGCCGCAAGTGATTCTTAACGTTAATCAACCCAGTGAGCCGGAAGATACTCATCAATTGACCAAAGCCTTGGTTAATGCGGGTGCCGACTTGATTTTATTTGCTGGCGGAGATGGTACTGCTCGAGATGTCTTCAGTGCGTTAGAGAAAGACATTCCTGTGTTAGGAATACCGGCAGGCTGCAAGATTCACTCGGGTGTTTATGCAGTAACTCCAAAAGCTGCGGGTGTTGTTCTAGGGCAATTGGCGAAAGGCGATATTTTGTCGCTACGTGAAGCTTCCGTTATGGATATCGATGAATCTGCTTTTCGTCAAGGCGTGGTTCGCGCTCGTAACTTTGGAAGCTTAGTTGTTCCAGACTCCTTACAGTTTGTTCAAGCGACGAAACAAGGAGGTAAAGAAGTCGAGTCGATGGTTTTAGACGACATTGCAGCGGAAGTAATTGAGTATATGGAACCCGATACCTACTATGCGATTGGCTCTGGAAGCACCTGTGCCAATATTATGGAGCAATTGGGCCAACCGAATACTCTGTTAGGGGTCGACATTGTTTATAACCAACAGAGAGTGGCAGCCGATGTGACCGCAAGTGAACTTCTTCAGTATGTGAATGAAAATCCATCGATGGAGATTTTTATTACTGTGATTGGTGGGCAAGGACATTTGATTGGGCGTGGGAACCAACAGATTTCTCCCGAAGTGATTCGAACGCTAGGTTGGGATCGGATACAAGTTGTCGCAACGAAAGCAAAATTAAAAGCGTTAGACGGTCGGCCATTGATCGTTGATACCGGAGATCCAGATCTTGATCAGGCTTTATCGGGAACTAAGCGGATAATCACCGGATATCATGACGCTGTTATTTATCGTGTTGGTCTCGATTACTCAGAAAACCAGTAACGGTCGTTTAAAAGCGTTCTCAAAATCGATTGCTGCTGACATTAATGTTGAGAAGATCGAAAGATTTTTAAGAAATGCCGGTTTAATTGATTGGGAGTGAGTTTCCAGTACAGATATCTGGCTTAGTTGCGTGTAAGAGATGTCTCAAATAGCCGTTAGAGATAGTTTGCTTTTGGCCTACGTCGCGGCTCGAACTCAGTGTAGTCTATCTTCTAACTTATTGTAATTATTGGAAATAATTTATTGAGTGGGTCTTGGTTAACTTTTTAATCCAGGTGAAAGACTCTTGTTGAAAGTTTTAAATAGCGTAACCTTAGTCATGTGTTCAGGGAGAACACGCCATGGAAGCGCATTACAGGATGTTAGGACTTAGGGATAGCCAGAAGCTTAAGGGATAAAGGACTAAACAAGCACTTTTGATATGAGGTTAAGGCGGCAGGATGCCGCCTTTTTCATTGCTCATTTAATGCCTGGACACTCTTTCATCCTAGAAAATATTCTTGGGTTCAAAACAATTCTTGTTTTAGAGCTATTCTGTTTCCAAATCTAGCCTGTTTCCAAACCTAGCCTGTTTCTAAAATTACTCTAACTCCAAAACTACCTTGATGTAAAAATCATCGAAGTTTAAAAGCTGTCTTAGCTTAAAATATTTCTTCAGCTAAATAACATGCTCAACTTAAGGGTGTTTCCTTTTAAGGGTGTTTCCTTTCAAGAGTATTACCGTTTAAGGCTACTTCCTTTCAAAGGGTACTTCTTTTTAAGGGGTACTTCCCGTTTAAAGGCATTTCTTATTTAAAAATACTCTTTATCGAGAAAGTACACCTTATCGAAAGAGATCACTCAGTTAATATCACTACCAACCACATTGGCGTCCTTTGTTTTGCTCGTCTAACCACTCTTTTAAAGGTGCAAAGTAGTCAATGACCGCTGTTGCGTCCATTTGATCGGAGCCAGTCATGGTTTGTAGAGCTTCTTGCCAAGGTCGACTTTGGCCAAGTTCTAACATGGCTTTCAATTTAGCACCGGCCTCTTTATTGTTGTAAATTGAGCAACGGTGAAGAGGACCCTCGTGGCCAGAGATTTTGCACAGTTCACGATGGAATTGAAATTGCAAAATATGCGCTAAGAAATAGCGAGAGTAGGGCGTGTTACCTGGAATATGGTATTTTGCACCGGGATCAAAATCTTGCTCGCTACGTGCGATAGGCGATTTTACGCCTTGATACTGTTCGCGCAATTGCCACCAACCCTGATTGTAATTGTCAGGCGTTAGTTCACCGCTGAACACCTTCCAGCGCCACTGATCGACCATTAGGCCAAAGGGTAAGAAAGCGACTTTATCCATCGCCATGCGCATCAGAAAAGGTAAATCACCTGAAGCGTCAGGCTCTTCACTGATTAATTCAATTTCTTTCAAATATTTAGGGGTGATTGATAAAGCAATGGTATCGCCAATCGCTTCATGGAAACCGTCATTAGCGCTACCACGATAAAGTACCGGTTGAGTTAAGTTGTAAGCTCGTTGATAAAAATTATGGCCTAACTCGTGATGAATGGTATTGAAATCTTCTTCATTGACATTGATGCACATTTTGATGCGATAGTCTTCGGTGGTGATGTCCCAAGCGCTGGCATGGCACACAACGTCTCGATCTTGCGGTTTTAAAAACTGCGAGCGAGTCCAAAAGGTTTCTGGTAACTCTGCAAAGCCAAGCGAGGTGAAAAAGCCTTCAGCTTGTTTCGTCATACTGATAGCATCGTACTCTTTCGCTTCTAAACGTTCGGTCACATCAATGCCCGCACCGCCTTCAGGAGCGACCATCGGGTAGATATTTCCCCACTGTTGTGCCCACATGTTACCGAGTAGGTGAGCTGGGATAGGTCCTTGTTGAGCGACAACGTCATCGCCATACTTTTCATTTAGTTTTGCACGAACGTGGCAGTGGAGTGCTTCATATAAAGGTTTAACTTGGGTCCAAACCCGATCCATTTCTTGAGCGAAGGCGTCTGGATCCATATCATATTTTGATCGCCACATAGCGCCAAGGTCTTGAAAACCTAGGTCTTGCGCTCCTTCATTCGCGATGCTGACTAAGCGTTGATATAAGGGCTTCATTTGTGGAGAAACTTTGCGCCAATCGATCCATGCTTGTAAAAGCTCATCCGGATTATCTGATTTGGCGAGGGTCTTAGAGAGTTCACCTAAGTTATACTGTTCACCATCGGCCGTTTTGCCGGCGCCGTACATTCCAGTCAACTTACTTTCAATGGATGCCAGTTCTGCCGCTTTTTCAGGCTGGTTTGCAGGTGCCGGTAAGGTGAGGCCCAGTCTTAGTAAGTCAAGCTTTCGAGCCACATCGTAAGGAAGATCAAGGCCATTGAACTTGGCTGCTTCATTCGCTAACTCAATACCTAATAATTTGAACTCTTCGTTGGCTTTTGACTCAATGTATTGACTATCGACATTGATGTAGGTTTGAGCAATCCACGCGGCTTTTGCTGCGTATTCATAAATATCGCCAATGCGCTTTTCGGCATCGTTGACGAACTGTTCAGCGTCTTTTGCTGTTAATTGGGTTTTAGCTTGAGTGACCGGCTCTACCGCTTTTTGCTCAGGCTGACAAGCGAGTAATGAAGCCGAAACTGCGGTAGCGATTAATGTGGTTTTCACTGGCGACCAAGTCGTTGGTCGTTTGAGTTTATCGATGTTGTTTTTATTCATAGTAGGGTTACCCTCGTTTCAGTGTTGCTGTGCAGATTAAACTAACACGATTAGAAACTTCAAGCATTGTGCGGCTTTATGTTGCCGAAGGTAGGTGCAATTCGTTAGCATTAGCCCTTCAAATTTTAAGGAAGTATCAATATGTCGGCTCCCGGCCCAATAATGCTGGATCTAAAAGCGTACAACCTAGACTCTGAAGAAAGAGAAATGTTATCTCATCCTGCCTGTGGGGGGGTTATTCTGTTCAGCAGAAACATTGAACAGCCGCAGCAAGTCTCGGAACTCATCAAAGATATACGCCGAGTGAATGAGCAGCTTTTGATTGCAGTCGATCAAGAGGGTGGTCGGGTACAAAGGTTGCGCGAAGGTTATACCAAGTTACCAGCGCTGCGCCAATTAGAACTTAACAGCCCGAACGATCAGGTATTGATGCAAAGAACTCACGCTCATGCCACCGTCATGGCCCTTGAAACCCTGTGCACCGGCTTTGATATTAGCTTTGCGCCGGTTTTGGACGTAGCCAGCGAGACTAGCCGAGTAATTGGTGACCGAGCATTTCATGAAGACCCACAGAAAATTACGGCCATAGCTCAGTGCTACGTTCGTGCGTTAAAAGAATGTGGTATGGCAGCGACTGGTAAGCATTTTCCTGGACATGGTACTGTGGATGCTGATTCACACTTGGAGCTACCGGTCGATAATCGTCGTTTTGAAGAAATCGCCGAGCACGATTTAGTTCCCTTTGCACGACTAGCTTCTCAGCTAATGGGCATTATGCCAGCGCATATTATTTATCCAAATGTTGATGAATTACCTGCTGGGTTTAGTCGCTACTGGGTAGAGGAAGTACTTCGCAAACAGCTGGGTTTCAATGGGGCTGTATTTAGCGATGATTTAAGTATGAAAGGTGCTGAAGTTGTGGGTGACTATCAAGCAAGAGTTGACGCTGCGCTAGAAGCAGGGTGTGATATGGCTTTGGTTTGTAACCAACCGCAAGAAGCTGGGCGCTTACTCGAACATCTAGAAGGGTATCGATCGAAGATTAGCGAGCAACGAGTCGCTGCCATGCACTCTAAAGTCGCTCGAACGTCATCTATTAGCGATTATAAAACCGACCGACGTTGGCTTGAGGCGCAAGATGTTTTACGGCCTTTATTTGACGATTAAGAGTAATCGATGGATTAAAGTTCGAAAAACTTAACCATTTATTCTGTTGAGAGTCATTACAATATGCCAGATGTGCTCATTGAGGCAGAACAATACTAAAAATTAATGTTGAACGTAAATGAAAAAAATTAAGTAGGGTTTATAAAATATGGAATTTTTACGAGACTATTTATACAAATTGCAGGGTGAATCGGCATGGATGACCGAAATCTTTATTATCGTCTTAGCAACTTTGATTCTAAACCTTATTTGGCGACAGTTTCATAGTCGACTGTTCAAACGCATTATTAAAACCCGAACGTTTTGGGATGATGCTCTTTTTACGGCTCTGTCGAGACCGGTCACCTGGGCTATCTGGATCACTGGTATTTCATTTGCAATCGAATCATCACAGTCGAACTATTTGATTGAATTGATTCAATTTAAAGCCACCGGCGCAACTGAACCGACTTACATCAATAATGTTATTTTAATTGGGTTATTCGGATGGTTTTTAACTCGCTTTGTTCATGAATCAGAGCAGCATCTGGTTGAGTATCAAAAGCAGAAAACCGACAAAGAAGATAGGGTTGATGAAACCACCATTTACGCGATGAGTAAGTTATTGCGCGTGTCGGTTATTATTACGATTACTTTAGTGGTTTTGCAGACCATGGGCGTGAGTATCAGTGCTGTACTTGCATTTGGTGGTATCGGTGGTATTGCGATCGGTTTTGCCGCGAAAGATTTGTTAGCGAACTTTTTTGGCGGGCTCATGATTTACTTAGATCGTCCTTTCGCGGTGGGTGACTGGGTGCGCAGTCCCGATCGGCAAATTGAGGGAACGGTCGAATACATCGGTTGGCGACAAACTCGGATCAGAACCTTTGATAAACGTCCACTGTATATACCTAACTCGATCTTCAATAATATTGCCGTTGAAAATCCTTCACGGATGAGTAATCGAAGAATTTATGAAACGATAGGAATACGTTATGATGACGTTGCTCAAATGAGTTCTATTGTGGAATCTGTCAAAAGCATGCTCAGAGAGCACCCTGAAATCGATCAAACTCAAACTATGATAGTTAATTTCAACGCTTTCTCAGCTTCTTCTATCGACTTTTTCGTGTATACCTTTACAAAAACAACGGATTGGATAAAGTTTCATGAAATTAAGCATGAAATATTACTTAAAATAGCGGAAATTATTGCTGAACACAGTGCTGAGATTGCATTTCCAACATCAACATTGCATGTGAATATGAGTGAGCCACAGTTGTCAGGGATTGAACAATCGAACTAGAGAATTCTTTATTTGAGTAAAGCATCAAAAAAGGCGACTTAAAGTCGCCTTTTTAAATCTGCTTCTATAAATGAAACTCGTATACGAAGATAAGGTTAGCTGTGATGCTGCACAGAGTGAATGACCTTATCGAACTCAAAGTAAACCGTGAACTGACCATAAACCCAGCGTGTAATTGGTGGCTCTCCAACGGCTGGAATCTGGCGTTGTGGTTCACCGAATTGGGCCCTGACCGATTCCATATCTTGACCATGTCGGGGGGTGCTGACATTCGACGCACCTTGTTGTTGATCGGCAGCATAGCTAATCATTGGGCCGACCAAAAGTCCGGCGATAGACATCGCAACAAGCCAGTGTTTCATCTTTAACTCCTTAGTCTCCAAGCCGCTCTTTGCGCAGCTGCTTTGATTGCATTTTAGTAATGTGCTTAACCAACTCGTCTTGGTCGTGCTGTTTTAATTCGGTAAACTCAAAGGCAATTTGATAGTTGCCAGTCTCCGGCTCCTGATCACATTGACTGACTTTGCCCTTGGTATAAAAGCCAAAACAATCGGGATAGAGCAGAATCGTTAAATGCCACTCTGAACCTATTTCGGCGGGCTGTTCTAACGAGAGCTTTAACCCGCTTCCGCTAATATTCACATTGTACTTAGAAAAGCTAGATTCCAATTGCTTTACCAGCATTTGAGAAAGTAACTCAAACTTTTCGTTTTGCATGCTCAAATAGCGAGCAACGTCTCTATGTTTATCTTGAATTAAGCGTAATAGCTGAGAATTCTCACTATCCAGCCTTCGAAGTTGATTCAAAGTTAGAAATACATCGGGTAACTTTGGCTCACCCGAATCACCAGCGATTACAGGTGCGAGTTGCATAGTCACCGTATCTTCGATACGAAAAAAGTCTCTGCGTTCTTCGCTCTCAACCATCTTCTTTTAAAAACCTTTGCGCAAGTACAATGTGATCGGTAGCATATAGCGCGTTTTGGCTATCGACCTGGGTGTTTTACTAAAGTTATGACACTGCGCCAAGATTCTCAAGTCATTATTTAATATAATAGCTTAAAAAACTGTGATAACTTACTAAAAAAGCGTAGGTTTTTGTATTTAATTATGAAATTTCCCATTTCTTGGTTCATTGGTCTGAGATACACACGGGCCAAACGGAAGAATCACTTTATCTCGTTTATAGCGATATTCTCCATGCTTGGTATAGCGCTGGGCGTCATGGTGTTAATTACCGTCCTTTCTGTGATGAATGGTTTTGAGAGAGAACTTCGCGAGCGAATTCTAGGCACTGTGCCTCATGTCATAGTCGGTGAGCGAGCACAGGGCGTTACCGATTGGAAAAGCCTTGAGCAGCAGGTTTTACAAGCTCCTGACGTTGTTGCCGCTTCACCCTACATTGATTCGACTGCGATGTTCAAAAGTAGTTATGCCGGAACCGAATACGGTATTTTGCAAGGCATCTTGCCCGAGAAAGAAACGAAAGTCTCAGTGATCGAAGACTATATGATCAGTGGGTCCTTGAATGAATTGGTTGAGGGAGAATACGGGGTCATACTCGGCGCCGCGATGGCTCGTAATCTTGGGCTTTGGCGGGGAGATAAGGTGACCGTACTGGTGGTTGAAGGCTCCACAGTGTCACCGGCAGGAATTTCTCCTCGTTATCGACGTTTCACTATTCAAGGAATTTTCGAGACCAAGTCTGAGCTGGACTCTCGTGTTGCCATGATTCATATCGCTGATGCTGCAAAATTATTGCGTAAGGGCGACAAAGTCAGTGCATTGCGCATCCGAGTGCATGACGTTCTGAATGCGTATATGACGTCAAATTACCTGAGGGCAAACCTCGGCGAAGATTTTTGGGTTAGTGATTGGAATCGCTCCCAAGGGCCATTATTTAGGGCCATTCAGATGGAAAAAACCATGATGTTTGTTTTGTTAACACTCATCATCGCTGTTGCTGCTTTTAACATTGTTTCAACGATGGTTATGGTGGTTACTGACAAACAAGCCGATATAGCAATATTGCGAACTTTAGGGGCCTCGCCATCGACCATTCTTAAAATATTCGTGGTTCAAGGCAGTATTAATGGTGTGGTCGGCACTATTGTTGGCGTGATATCTGGCGTTGCTCTAGCGACTAATTTACCTGCAATTGTGAAGTTTTTTGAAGAAAAGTTCGGTGTGTCAGTGGTGCCCGGAGATGTTTATTTTATCGGGTTTTTACCCAGCGAACTTAACGCCGTTGATGTTACGGTTATTACCGCTGTAGCGCTCTTAATGAGTGTCCTCGCAACGCTTTATCCCGCATGGCGCGGTTCACGTACTCGACCTGCGGAGGCTTTGAAATATGAGTAATGGAACTGTGATCAGTTGCACCGGTTTAACCAAGGCTTATCAAGACGCTGGCCGTGACGTTGCTGTGTTAAAAGGTGTCGATCTAACGGTAAATGCGGGTGAAAGTGTATCTATTATCGGCGCCTCAGGTAGCGGAAAGAGTACTTTGTTGCATTTGCTCGGTGGGCTGGACGAAGCAACTTCAGGCCATGTGTCGGTGATGGGAAAAGACATTCAAAAAATGTCCGCATTACAGCAAGGACAATGGCGTAATCAGCATTTAGGGTTTATCTATCAATTTCACCACCTATTAGCAGAGTTTACTGCACTAGAAAACGTAGCGATGCCACTGCTTATCCGTGGAGAAAAAAAATCTCACGCCTGTCATTTGGCGTCTGCAATGATTGAAAAGGTCGGGCTTCTTGATCGAGAGTCTCATAAGCCTTCGGAGTTATCCGGCGGTGAGCGTCAACGAATTGCCATTGCTCGAGCGCTCGTCACTGAGCCTGCATGTATTCTGGCTGACGAACCTACTGGAAACCTCGACGAAGAAAATGCCGAGAAAGTCTATCAATTAATGCTCGATTTGAATCGAGAGTTGAACACCAGTTTGATGGTTGTCACTCATGATCGAAAGCTAGCGGCTAGAGCTCATCGACAGTTGACAATAGTTAATGGCGTAATTACCGCTGCTTAGACTCACATTCTGTCTTTGTTAGTCGTGTGGCAGGAATCGCTCCTGCCGCCGAACGCTAACCATCAAGATTAGCGCCTTTATTTTTACGTTTTAGTAGTCGCAATTTCCACTGGTTTGCCACATGAATACGCCAGAAAATTCGTATGGCAACGTGCCCAAGAATGGCAAAAAAGACTCCGCAGACTAAACACCCTAGAAGGAAAGGCTGCCAAATAGCACCAAGACTGTTGGCCAACCATTCGTAGCTCAATTCGAAATGAAATGAGTCGGAACTCTCCGGAAAAAACAAAGAGCCGATATAATAGGCAAAACCAAAGATGACCGGCATGGTCAAAGGATTGGTGATCCAGACAAGGGCAACGGATAGCAATAGATTGGCACGGATGATAATTGCAGCGCCTGCTGCTAATACCATTTGAAATGGGACTGGAATGAAAGCGCAAAAAATTCCCAGAGAAAAGGCATGTGCAACTGAATAGCGTGTTAAATGCCACAATTGTGGATCGTGCATCGCCGTTCCAAAGATCTTAAGAAAACGATTGTTTTTTACCGCCGCAGGATCCGGAAGGTATTTTTTAATTAGCTTTCGCGCCATGGCTTGAAGTCGACTCTATTGGGATGGGCGTATTGTAGCCTGCTCGACACCTCTATAGCCAGTTAGCTACCAAAAAAAGAAAAGGAATTTCTATGCGACTGACAGCAGTACTCATGTTGCTGGGCGCCACATCTCTATGGTGGCTTACCGATATTTTCTGGCGAGAAGCCTTGGTGGCTGCGTTAACCTGTGGTGCCACTGCTGGCTTATTGGCCCTCTTTAAGGCGATTCAGCCAGATTTTGGCGCTTTTAAAGTGCAACGCTTGGTTAAATTATTACTGAGCTTTAGTGCCTTTTTCTTGGCAATCTTCTGGTCATCGTATTGGCTTGAGGTAAACCTGGAGCATCGTTGGCCTGCAAGTCAGCAAAAAGCTCGGCTAACTTTGTCAGGGCAAGTATGTTCAATTCCGCAAGACAAACCGCTGGGGACTTCATTTTTATTATGTGTTGATAATGCTTATTTAAATGACCCATGCCGTTATTGGCACCAAGGTGAGAGCGATTTTCACCACTGGGTCGAAGGCACAGTATTTCACGAGACAGCAAATAAGAACCATGCTTTGTATTATTTCGGCTCACCAGATCAAGGCTGGCTCTCGCCGTATCGTTTGAATCACAATTTAAGAAAGCTGAGTCTTATTTGGTACAAGAGTGACATTGAAATAAATGCAGGGGATCACCTAACCCTAGACGTATCGATAAAAACGCCGTATAGCCAACGTAACCCATTCACTTTCGATTATGAGCGCTTCGCTGTTACTCAAAGCATCGATGCGGTGGGAACCATTAAGAATCTGCAAGTACGAGAGCCCATCAGCAACGAATGGAGTTCTCTTAGCTATTGGCGACAAAAATTAAGTCAACATCTACTCAAGACCTTTAATGAGTCTTCATTTAAAGGCTGGCACCTAGCATTAGGTATGGGCTTTCGGGATCATTTGTCAGGTGAGCAAAAAGAGCTTTTGCAACGTTCAGGTGTGATGCACTTGATCGCTATTTCAGGCTTACACATAGGACTCATTTTCTTCTTCTTGTTTACTCTTACTTCAAGAGTTTGGCGCTTAAATGCTCGATGGTGTCAATGTATACCGGCACACATTATTGGCTTAGCCAGTGGGCTTGCGTTTGCATTCTTATACGCAGTGATTACTGGCCTTGAGCTTCCTGCCATACGAGCACTTGTGGCGCTCGCTATTGTTGTAGCGCAGCGACTCTGGTTAGTTTTTTGGACACCAGCACAATCATTTTCTATGACGTTAATTATTTTACTGACGATTGAACCGCTTGGCGTTCTAACTGAAGGTTTTTGGCTAACGATAACGGCACTCGCGATCATTTATTGGTTCATAGGATTGCGTCGACAGGTACGTCGGCGCGATTGGTTCTATCTTCAACTTTTTCTGTCGATAGCCATGTCGTTGGTTTCTGCGATTGCTTTTGGGCATTTCAGTGTTTCTTCGGTATTTTCGAATGTTGTTGCGATTCCTTTGGTCAGTTACGTTTTGTTGCCACTGGAGTTATTCATCTTGCTGAGTAGTGGAATAAATACAGAGTTTGCAATGGTTCTTGTAGAAATGTCTGACCTACTGATTAATCGATTATTGAGCTACTTAATTTGGTTAGATGTTAATTTACCGCAGGTCTTATTTAATCAGCTACAATTAGTCGTTTTAGCCTATCTGATAGTTGCCGCATTAGTTTATGCGCGGTTAAGAATCGTCAGTACATTATGCTTGTTTGGGTCGAACTTATTACTTTTAGTCGTTGCAAGTTTCTGGTTTAACGACGACGAGTATTTGCGAGTCTATACGCTGGATGTCGGGCAAGGCCTAAGTGTGATAATTAATCATAAAAGCGGGCGAGACGACTTTTGGTTGGTTTATGATCTAGGCTTTGCTAATGCAGATTACAGCACGACAAAAAGTGTGGTGCTTCCCTTATTAACTAGGCAGGGCGTCCGTTCTATTGATTGGTTACAAATAAGTCACAATGATATCGATCATAGCGGAGATCAACAATCTTTAGAAAAAACGCTTAATATTTCTCGCAGAGCGAGAGGGAACATGCTCAGTCGATCGGCAAGTGGTTGCCGGCAACAAAAAGTACAACTTGGAAATATAACGATAACAACTTTTTCAATGCTTTCAAGCGGACACTTATTACCTCAGAACAAGCGGAAAATCGTCCCAACACCGTATCCAGAAGACGCAGTAAATAACGGAGTGCCACCCTCTGGAAACAACGCATCTTGTTTATTGAACATTCGATATTTTGGAAAGTCTTTATTGCTAACGGGTGACATTGAAAAGGAGGCCGAGTTAACATTACTACAGCAGACACCTGATTACCTGAAAGCTGACTTTATTTGGGTTCCCCATCACGGAAGTTTGACATCATCAACTTGGTCATTCGTTGCCCACACTGATGCCAGTTTGGGCATAATATCTGCGGGCTATCTAAATCGGTTTGGACACCCCAATGATACCGTAGTAAAGCGATTCCAATCGTTGCAGGTGCCCATGTTAAATACTGCTGAAACAGGAATGATTACGCTAACTTTACAGCCTGATGGTCATTATCAAGTGAGCAAATTTCGTGAAACCCATCACCGTTTATGGAACCATCGTTATTCCAGCAGAAATTTACCCAAGAGTGTGGTAAATTAGCGCGATTCGAATTAGGAGATAAGTCACGTGTTATTTGATGTCATAGTAAATGGCGGCTGGGTGATGTGGCCCATCGTTTTATGTTCGGTTTTGGCTTTAATTATTTGTATTGAGCGATTCTGGACTTTACGTCGTTCAAAAATTACGCCAAAGCATCTGGTTGCTCAAGTATGGACATGGGTGAAAAATAACCAGCTGGACAAGAAGAAGCTTAAGTCTTTAAAAGAATCGTCGCCATTGGGTGAAATTTTAGCTGCCGGAATTGTTAACCATTCTTATGGTCGAGAGACCATGAAAGAAGCGATTCGGGATGCAGGCCGCCAAGCCGTTGTCGGTTTGGAGCGGTTTTTAAATACATTAGGCACCATTTCAGTGATTACTCCATTGCTTGGACTGTTGGGTACCGTTATTGGAATGATTAAAGTGTTTACAGTAATTACACATCAAGGTGTTGGAGATGCTAATGCCCTGGCTGGCGGTATCTCTGAAGCGCTACTGACCACTGCTGCAGGGCTCACAGTAGCCATACCAGCACTGATTTTTCATCGTTATTTTGAGCGTAAAGTGGACGAGTTGGTGGTGATTATGGAAGAAGAAGCACTAAAAATGGTTGAAGTGCTTCATGGTGAACGCGATACGGTCGCTTAATTATGTTTCATCAGCGAAAAAAACAAGACGTCTCGGTTAACTTAACGCCGCTCATCGATGTGGTGTTTCTATTATTAATATTCTTCATGGTTTCTGCTACCTTTAACCGCGAGACTCAAATAAAGCTCGAATTGCCTGAAGCGTCAGGCGATCCATTAGAAACCCAAGTAGAAGTCATTGAAATCAGCGTTGATAGTGAAGGGCGGTACTTTGTGAATGCACGGCCAATTGTCAATACGCAGGTCGAAACGTTAATTAAAGCGATTAATATCGTTGGTCAAGGTAATAAAAAGTTACCGGTGATTATTAGTGCCGATGCAAACGCTCCCTATCAATCGGTAGTGACCGCAATGGACGCATCGAGGAAAAGTGGTTATTTCAACTTTACTATGGCAACACGTAAACCGCAGGACCAAGCTCAGTGACAGAGGCATCAGGTTGGCAAGTTTATAAGCGACTGTTAAGTTACACCAGTCGCTATAAGCTGATTTTTCTTGTTGGTTTATTATGTACCGCAATCGCTGCGATTGTTGAAGTTTACTTAATTGCAAATTTTAAAACATTAATCGATGATTTACTCGGAGATCCCGAGAAGCTTCACATTTTAAAATTGGTTCCAGTCTTTATTGTCATTGTTCTCGTTATTCGTGGTTTAGCGACCTTTCTTTCGACTTATTGTATGGAATGGATCGGCCGGAGAATCGTTCATGAATTAAGAATGGATTTATTTAAAAAGTATCTTTATTTACCGATTTCCTATTTTGAAAAAAACAACAGCGGCGACTTAATTTCTCGAGTAACCTTTAATACTGAGATGGTTTCAAATGCGACCACTCAAGCCATTACAACGCTTGCGCGAAGTTTGGCTGGTATTGCGGCAGCCATGTATTGGATGTTTTCTGAGAGTTTATTGTTAACCCTTACTTTCTTACTTGCGGCTCCAGTCATCGCTGTTGTGGTTAATGAGACGTCTAAGCGCTTCAGAAAAATTTCATCGAATATGCAAGACAGTATGGGCGCGGTGACCGATGCGACTCAAGAGATGGTCGATGGAATCAGAGTCGTTAAAACCTTTGGTGGAGAAGAATACGAAGATACTAAATTTGAACATGCAAGTAATGTAAATCGTCAGCAATTTATGAAAATGGCAACGGTTAAAGCATTTTCATCGCCTTTTATTCAGCTGCTTGCAGGAATTGGTATGGCCGGGGTTTTTTGGGTGGCCATTAATGAGTTTCAGAAAGGCGTACTTTCCTCTGGTTCATTTGTTACCTTTTTCATGCAAATAATGTATTTGCTCAAACCGCTTAAAGATCTTTCTAATGTTAATTCAGTGTTGCAACGAGGTATTGCAGGCGCTGCGAGTATTTTTTCTGAGATAGATAAGCCAGAAGAACAAAACAGCGGAACAAAAAAATTAGCAAGAGCCAAAGGGCGGTTGGAGTTTAAAAATATTACCTTTGGTTATGATCCTGAAAACCCAATTATTCAAGATTTCTCTTTGACGATTGATGCAGGACAAACCGTCGCTTTGGTTGGTCCATCTGGGAGCGGAAAATCGACACTTACCAATTTGCTTTTACGCTTCTATCCGATTCAAAAAGGTGAAATTCTACTCGATGGCATTCCAATTCAAGAGCTTGATTTATTGTCATTAAGAGAACAGTTTGCTTACGTTTCTCAACAAATAGTTATATTTAATGATTCTATAAAAGCTAATATTGCTTATGGTGCTCAACGAGAGTCTTCAATCGATGATATAAATAAAGCATTAGAAAATGCTTACTTGACTGAAGTAGTCGAGCAAATGCAGTCGGGTTTAGACACAATAACAGGAACCCACGGTGCGAAGCTTTCAGGCGGTCAACGTCAACGATTGGCCATTGCTCGAGCTTTGCTAAAAGATGCACCCATTCTTATTCTCGATGAGGCTACCTCTGCATTAGATAATGAATCAGAAAGAAAAATACAATTAGCTCTAGAAAATTTAATGCATGATAGAACGACGTTTGTTATTGCTCATAGACTGTCGACCATTGAAACGGCTGATAAAATCGTTGTTTTAAAAGATGGGAAAATTATCGAGCAAGGCAATCATCAAGAGTTATTAGAGCAGCAAGGCGAGTACCATCGCTTATTGTTGGCACAATTCCAAGATTAGCATGACCAAACACGCTGATAGTTTTTGGTACCGTAAAAGCCTGTGGCGATACTTATTATTGCCGATACACTGGCTTTTAATATTGTTGGTAAAAATTCGACGTGTTGCCTATCAAAGAGAATGGATTAAATCTTATCAATCGAAAACTCCGATATGGGTCATTGGTAACATATCGGTAGGTGGCACTGGCAAGACGCCTTTTCTTATTTGGCTGGTTGATTACTTAAAGCAGAAGGGTTTATCCGTCGGCGTGGTGACTCGAGGCTACGGAGGAAGCAGTGAGAATTACCCTTTATTGGTGGAGTCATCAACCTCTCCGGATGTATGTGGGGATGAACCAAAACTAATCTCTGCGCGTTCTCAGTGTCCAGTTGTTGTTGATCCCATACGTAGCCGTGCCGTCAGTTGGATAGAGAAGAATTTAGCGGTGGATGTCATCTTGTCGGATGATGGTTTGCAACACTATGCGATGAATCGTCAACTTGAATTTTGTTTAGTCGATGGTTACCGTATGTTTGGGAATGAGTTATTAATGCCTTTGGGCCCATTAAGAGAACCCGTTAATCGTCTTAACGCCTGTGATCTGGTGATTCAAAATAGTGGAGAACAACAGTTTGACTGCTATTTTACACTGCATGCTGATGCATTAGTGAACGTGCAAAATGAAGATGTTATACAGCTGACATCGCGCGAATCATGGCCATTTGATGAGTATGACGCTGTATGTGGAATTGGCAATCCTGAAAAATTTCGCGTTACTTTATCACAGTTTAGTCAGCCCGATCGTTTAGTCACTTTCTCAGACCATCATGCTTTTAAACCAGAAGATTTGCTACCTCTAGATCAAAAGCCTCTTGTGATGACCGAGAAAGATGCCATTAAATGCCGAGCATTTGCGAAAAATCATTGGTGGTATTTACGAATTACACCAGTAATTAATTTAGAACTTGTTAGCCGTATCGATCAGGTAATTAAAGACTGCTTTAATCGATAGGTTTTAACGTTTAGAAATTTCGAGTACAAAGGAAAAGCGTTATGCGTAACTCACTTCTTGATGTAATTGTCTGTCCGGCTTGTAACGGAAAACTAAAAATGACTCAAGATGGTTTGAGCTTATTTTGCAGTTTCGACAAACTCTTATTTGAAATTAAAGACGATGTCCCTAACATGTTAATAAATGAAGCATCTCAACTAAATGAAGAAGACATTGAAGGTTTGAAATTACGATGAACGATTTTCATGTAATCATTCCGGCTCGCTACGCATCGACTCGACTTCCAGGTAAGCCACTTGCAAAAATTGGTGACCAGTCGATGATAGAGCGAGTCTACCACAAGGCCAAAGAGTCTGGCGCGGCAACGGTATGTGTTGCTACTGATGATCAGCGTATATTTGATGCGGTAAACGCGTTTGGTGGTCAAGCAGTGATGACAAGAACAGATCACCAGTCGGGCACTGATCGTGTATACGAAGCGGCTCAAGCATTAAATTTAAGTAAGGAGGCCATTGTCGTTAACCTTCAAGGGGATGAGCCTTTTGTACCTGCGCAAATCATACGTCAAGTAGCACAACTACTTGATAAGCCTGAGAAAATAATGTCGACGCTTTGCACGCAAATTACTTGTTTAGAAGATGTTAATAATCCTAACGTTGTGAAGGTGGTATTCAATCAGATTGGTAAAGCGATTTATTTCTCGCGAGCAGCGATTCCTTTTCAGCGAGAGGGAAGCCCAAATTTGCAGAATTACTTTCGTCATATTGGGATCTATGGGTTTAGAATGTCTTTGCTTGAGAAATTTTCTTCACTAAGTGAATCTAGCCTCGAAGATGCTGAAAAACTTGAACAACTCAGAGTTCTTGACAATGGCTATGCTATCGAAATAGCGGTTGCAGAAGAAACACCTCCGGGAGGCATCGATACTCCGGAAGATTTAGTCGCGGCAAATCGCATGATTGAACAACTAAGGGAAGCTTAAATGATCAAGGTTTTGTTTGTTTGCTTAGGCAATATTTGTCGATCACCAACTGCAGAAGGTGTGTTTCGAGATAAAGTAAAAAAGCAGAATCTTTCAAATTATGTATCTACGGACTCCTGTGGTACAGCGGCTTATCATGTCGGATCGCCGCCTGATACAAGAAGTTTACAGGCGGGAATCGCGAGGGGATATGACTTTACTGACTTGAGAGCACGAAAGGTTAAGCTCAAAGATTTTGATGAGTTTGATCTGATCTGTGCGATGGATCAAAATAATTACGATGACTTGATAGCCTTTGCCCCTGATCAACATCATCAAAAAGTTATAAAATTTTTAAGTTTCGCGATGAACTTCTCTGAGGAAGATGTTCCCGATCCCTATTACGGAGGGCCAAAAGGATTTGAAAGGGTACTCGACTTAATCGAGGATGCCAGTGATGGGCTGATTCTTAAACTTAAAGATACGTTGCAACGTTAAATGACTCGGTTAGTTTAGCTTCACGGTGAGTTTAAACTATTCTGCAATTAAAGAGTCAAGCAGCCAATTAGAATTGAATACGATATGAGAGTACGCCATTCCAACTCCCTAGAATGGCGTTGTGTTATCACTAGTCGTTATCAGAATCTTTTTTGATCACGATTTTTTTAATCTTTTTTCCATCATCGGTTTCAATCACTTGCACATCTTTCTCAGTATGAAATTCGTATTCCATATTGCCACCTTTAAGATCAACCGTGGAGTGTTCTCCATCTAAGCTGACAAAAGACATATTCATTCCTTTGATAAACTTAACTTTTTTGGTAATTCCTGCCGACGCGATTGATGCTTTAATCGTTTCAATTTGATCAGGCGTCAGATCGCCTCCCATAATAGTAATGGTATCTTTATCTATATGAGATGAGTCGCCATGGAGTGAAATGACCTTTGCCGCAAGTTGAGAGCTATCTACCATTGGTAAATCAATAACCTCACCACTGTCTGTGGTCACTGAAAAGCCATCGCCGACACGTTTAACGGTGTAGGATTTGCCACTTTCAGTCGTGATGGTTTGAGATTCACCGTCTTCTAATTTTGGTAAGGTAAATACTTCGGCATTTCCATTGACTTTCAAATCAACGGTGGCAGCATCAGCATTCACTTTTTTGACGAATACAGAAATGTTTTTTTCTTCGTCAGCAAGACTGATGGCAGAGACAAACATTGTGGTTGTTAATACTAAGCCAACGGTAAGTGTCGATAAATTCAGTTTCATGTGTTCTTCCTTATTATCTTTAAATATTATTACCAATTAAAAATTTCAGCTTCCGAGTTCAGCATTGAACTCGTTAGCTAATGCAAATCAATATTTGTGCCAACCTTTAAATCTCTCCAATATTCTCTATTCGTGGGCACTGTAGTCCTACTGAAAAGTAACGATAAACTAATCGCTCCATTAATGTTCCCGATATGAGGAATGTTTGGTCGGATAACGGGAGTTGAATTCAATTATTTTTTACCTGATTTTTAAATAGAGTCGATATTGTATTTATCTAATCGATATAGAAAGGCTTTATAATTCAGACCTAACAGTTTAGCTGCTTTGCTTTTATTTCCATGGCAGCGTGTAAGTGATTGTTCAAGAATACTCCGTTCATATTCTTCCCAATGAATACCTTTTTCTGGTAATTCGATAATCTGACCTTCTTCTTTAATGGAGAACTCGTTGGGTAAGTCCGATTTACTAATGGTTTCACCTGAGTGCATGACGGTCAGTCGTTCAACTAAATTAGCTAGCTCTCTTATATTTCCTGGCCAATGATACTCATACAAAGTCTCATAGACATCTTTGCTAAATGATATTTTCTCGAGACGATGTTTCTCAGAGAACTTTTTGATAAAAAAGTTTATCAAGTCTGGTAGATCATCGAGTCTTTGTCGCAATGGCGGTACGGTTAGGGTTATAACATTTAATCGATAATAAAGGTCTTCTCTAAATAGCCCTTGCTGCACAAGGTTATTTAGCGATTGATGAGAAGCCGCAATCACTCTCACATTAACCGTGATCTCTTGATGTCCTCCGACGCGCATAATTTTACCTTCTTGCAAGAAACGAAGAAGTTTCGCTTGGATTGATAAAGGTAACTCTGCGATTTCATCTAAGAAAAGTGTTCCGTTGTTAGCTGCTTCAATTTTTCCTATTTTTAACTGGTCAGCACCAGTGTAACTGCCTTTTTCGGCGCCGAACAATTCTGATTCAGCTAAGGTTTCAGGAATAGCTGAACAATTAACGGCTAGATAGACATTATTGTTTCGTTCTGACTTTTGAAAAAGTGTATGGGCAACCAGTTCTTTTCCGGTTCCACTTTCACCGTGTATTAGAACCGTTACATCGGTACTGGCAAGTCGATCGATTTGACTAAACAACTTTTGCATAGCAGAAGACTTACCTATAATTGATTTAAGATTTTCGCGAGCGGTTAATTGATTTTGCAGACTTTGGTTTTCTTCCGATAGCATTCGAGCATTGGCTACCTTAGACAGGGTAAATAACAGCTGATCTTTTTCAAAGGGTTTGGCTAAGTAGTCATCGGCACCGGCACGCATCGAAGAGACCGCATGACTAATGCTGCCATAGGCCGTCATTAAAATGAAGGAAGTATTCGGATAGTGTTCTTTTACCTTTTGCAAAAGGTCTAATCCATTCATGCCAGGAAGCTTCCAGTCCGATAAAATAATCTCAAACTGATGCTTATTCAGTGCATTAAGAGCTTTTTCCGCACTAGAAGCAATTTCTACGTCATACTCGGTGTTATTTTTCAGTAGAGCGGAGATCAACTGACGTTGTTCAAATTCGTCTTCAACGATTAAAATTCGCATATATTTATCGGTCTCGATTATTGAATTCGATTATTAAAGATCAGAGTAAATTTGCTACCAGCTCCGATTGAATTAGGACAATACAGTATATTGCCTCGATATCGTCCGGTGATAATTCGTTTTGCTATGTACAGACCCATTCCCGCGCCATAAGATTTGTTCGTGATATGAGGGCTGAATAAATCAGGGAGTATTTCTTTTGTAACACCTTCCCCAAAATCTGTCAGGGAAATTTCCCAATGATTGTTAGCATAGGACAAATCAATAACGATGGGTTGCTTAGTCTTATGACTGGCTTCGATAGCATTGCTTAACAGTGTGTTTAGGCAGCTTTTGATTTCACTATACAAGATACGAACATTTTTATGCGCTTCAGGTAAGTGATTCTTGATAGTGATCTCATGTTTGCCGCTATGTTCTATAACTAGCTCTTCGACTAATTTACTAATATCTGTACTTTCGGATATCAAAGATTCATGCGTCGTAATGGACATTAATTCTCTAATACATTGATCAATTCTTTGAATCTGTGCTTTGAATAAATCGATGAAATTGTTTGCGCTTCCCGTTGCGTTATCGCTAACGACCGGAATAGTGTCTAAGCTTAACAGCATTGTGTGAAGAGGATTTCTAATACTGTGTGCAATGCCTCGTACAATTTCAGATATTTCATTGGTTGTTTTCTGTTCTTGTAATTGTATTTTTTCTTGCTCTAAAGACGTTAAATGCTGTGACATTTGATTGATAGATTGAACAAGTTCTTTCAATTCTTTTGAGGTTAGACTGGATAGCTCTGGAATTTTATGATGAAACTCTCCTGAACCGATTTTAGCGCTCACTAAACAGATTTCTTTAAGTGGACGAGTAAGGCGATCACTTAAAAAATAGAAAAATAGGGCAGCGAGAAAAAGTGTTGCAAGACTGGTAAAAATGATCGCGTCGGTAGCTGAGTCAAGTGACTCTTCTAATTCGGTACGAGGAATTGGAATATTAAACGTTTGGTTGCCAGATAGAAGAGTGATGGATCGACTTTCTGAGCGGTTGTTTAACGTTAATTCAACTTCTTGAGCAATTTGCAGGTCTTTAAAATTAATCGAGCTTGCATCAATGACCTTTGTTTCACCAAGATTATTCAACCGCTCAATGATAATTTGTTGCGCAACTTTGGATGGAGCGATGCGTTGAGAAAGCACCGATTCAACAGTATTGCGACTAACCGAAAACGCAGCTTCTCCTAATTTTTCGTTCAGTGAAGAAGTTAACCGTGCTAAATGCCATCCGTTACCTAGAATAATGACGATGAGTAGCACTAAGATGGCCACCATAAATTGATTTTTTAGTCTCATATCGGGATTTTTATATCCTTATATCAGGAATATTAGTTGAATATTGACGAATTTAAGGGATAAAAGCAATTGCTATACCAGTTACAAGACGTTTAATTGAACTGACTGACTAGAGACTGGATAGCGCCTGGAGAGTTAAAGAAGAGGGTAAAGATGTGAGCGGATCATACGAGACATCAATAAAGCTATTCTCTTTCAGATAAGCGATAGTGAGATTAGTTTAAGTCAATGAGATCAAGCCAACTAGATCAAGCAAATGAGACCTGGCCAATTCTTTAGGGATATTCGCAATTGGCTAATTGAAATAGGGTATTTGGCACGCATCTTTGAGGGTTAGTGTAACTCAGAGAGAATGGCGAGGGTGGCCGCCCCGAGCAGACTGCCCAATAATTTGTACCTATCCCATTGTTTGAGTTGTTCCGTTAGACCATGTTCGTGATGTGGATTCATCGAGTCTTTAGACTCTTCTTTCGTGTGAGAGTGCGAGTGAGTAGGATCCGAATGTGAGTGCTGGTGATCGTGCTCTACTGTTTCGTGTTTGTGTTCGTGACTATGATTATCTGGGAGAGCTGAGTGTGAATGCTCATGGCGATGAGGACGGTGTAATAATACGTGCATCAATGTGCCCGAAACAAACGCTTGCAGCCAAGCAAAACTCATCGAGTTCATAGCCGGTTCGAGTTGTAACCCTAGCACGTACCCAAAAATAGTAAACAAAGCGAGAGAGAATAAGGCTAACCAAACGGCTTTAAACCCAAAGACCGGTCTAATGATCCATAGTACTGAAAGTGCGACAGGTATTCGATGTAAAACGATTGCCAAGGGTAACCATTTAGAAGCCGAGTCGATGGCCGAAAAGTCATTTAAAGAAGCCCCATCCGCCATGGTATGCAACAGCAGTCCACTGAACCCTACCAATAATGTAAGTTGATGAGTGCTGTCTGCTGCTCGATGAAATAGCTTTTCAATTAAAGAGGGGCCGGTGAGTCCAAGTAATGCAAGTGGAATAGCCAGCCATCCGCCGTTTTTGATCGACAAAGGCAACAGCTCCGCAACGATGATTCCACCGAGCACAATTAATAAAAAGCCCGACAGAAAGCTTTCAAATCGCGGTGTCGCTTGAAACAACTTTGCGAGTAAAGGCGCAATGGCTAGAACCGCAATGCTAATGATTAAGTAGATCAATCTGTGGTTACCCTAAAGTAATAAGTATTTTATTGGTCGAACAATTTTCCAGGATTGAGTATACCTTTTGGATCAAAGGCCGCTTTAATACTTTTCATTAATGCAATTTCGACTTCTGAGCGAGAATAGGGTAAATAATCTTTTTTGACTAATCCTACGCCGTGCTCTGCAGATATACTGCCATCTAATTGCTTAATTTTATCGAATATCAGTGGATTAACGCGTCGACACTGCTCAACAAATTGATCGATAGTCAAATCATCGGGCCGTAAAATATTTAAATGTAAATTACCGTCACCAATGTGACCAAACCAAATGATCTCAAAGTCCGGGTATTCTTTGGCAACAATTTCATCGACGCTCGATAGAAACTCTGCGACTTTGCTTGGTATAACAGATATATCATTTTTATAAGGCGTATGAACGCTGATAGACTCAGAAATACGTTCGCGCAGGGCCCAAAGTGTTTCGGCTTGACTCTCACTTTGGCTGATCACACCATCAACCACCCAGCCTTGTTCCATCGCTTGTTCGAAGCATTCAAATGCGATGTCCATGGTTGATTCGCTGTCGTTTTCAAACTCAACAAGAATATAAAAGTTACTGGTGCTCTCAAACGGTCGTTGTAATTCGTGGTGCTCTAAAACTTTACTAAGTGCTTGTTCTGAAAAGAACTCAAAAGCTGTCAGGTTGAGCTTCTGTTGAAAGGTTTCCATGACCGGATAGACGTCTGACAATTGATCCAAGCCTAACACCATGACCGTTAAATCTTTCGGCGGTGTCGTTAGCTTTATCGTCGCTTCTACCACAATACCCAGCGTACCTTCACTGCCAATGATTAAATGGCGTAAGTCATAACCCGTCGCATTTTTTACTAAACCGCTATTTAGGTCGAGTAACTCTCCGGTGCCTGTGACGACTTTTAGACCGACAATCCAGTCACGGGTCATACCCCAACGAATCACTTTAATACCACCGGCATTGGTCGCGATATTGCCACCGATTTGACTCGACCCAGTTGATGCAAAATCCACCGGGTAGTACAGGTGATGTTCGGAGGCAAATTCTTGTATTTGCTTGGTAATAGTGCCTGCTTGACATTGGAGTGTGCGATCGATCGAGTTAATCGACAGAATTTCATTCATGCGGTCGAGGCTTAGAACGACTTCACCATTGGTCGCGCAAGCTCCACCGCTTAGACCTGTACGTCCGCCAGAGGGTACCACGGCAAACGCTTCTTTATTCGCTAATTTAACTATTTCTTGTACTTGTTCGGTCGTTTTAGGACGAACAATAACACTGGCATTAGGTTCAAAAATTTTGCTCCAATCTTGTCCGTATTCCTTGAGATCGGATGGATCACTTGAAACATAGTCTTTCCCAACGAGCTCAATTAACTGTTCAATAATATGATTGTTCATGAATCTAATGCCAATTTCTAAGGTTGTGGAGTCAAAGTTAACGTTAATTCAGTTTCGGCTTTTTTGAGCGGCGTCGAATTGCCCGAAGCCCAGTCTTCAAAACCAGCCGAGTAGAACGGAGACAGTGGATGCCCTGATTGTCCGCCCGGCATATGAAAAATCGCGCTGCTAATGTTACCTGGCGAAACGACCATTCTCTGTGAGGCCCCAAAACTGGGTCTCTGCACTCGAGGTGATAAGGCATCCCCGGGCATATTGAGTTGAGGTCGATCGAGAAAACGGCCCAAAAATGGTACTGCTCGACTAATCGGATGTTGTATTTTTAGTCGATTAAAGTTGCCCCATGTTTGGTCTTCTAACACAGCGTTGTTTTCTGTTAATCGCGTGATTATATCATCAATTACTTGCCGATATAGAGCGTCATAATCACTATATTGTGGTGGCAGAAGAGATTTGTTCCGCTCATCGATAATCTTCCTTAACGTTTGCTCATATTGCCTAGAATAGTATCCAAACGATCGCGTCGGGTAAGCAAACCATTGGTCGGCTTGTTGGTCGAGTAATATTTCACGAACGCCTTGCCGAAATAGATAAACGAAAGTGAAACCTGCTTGATCGGCATCAGAATGTCCATTCCATGCCTCAATCAATTCAAAGAAACTCTGTTGTTCAGAAGTTAGATTGCTATAGAGACGTTTGTTGGCCAATAATTTTCTTTGCCAATAGCGGTATATGGGTGTGTCTGTGGACAACTGAATGTTCAATAAGTCTTGCTCATTACCGTTATTAATTTCTAACAGTTGGCTTTTTATCGTTTGAGCTCGAACTCCAAGCGCATAACCTCCGTCTCCAATCTTTTGTAAAGCGGCATTGTCACTGACGCGATTATTGGCTGTCCATAGTGCTCCTTGAGGATGGTTAATCACTCGTGGGTAGTCTTGTTCATCAAGCCAAGTAATATTGCCATTTTGATGAGCAATGGTATCAAACGGGGTTTTACCTTCTCGTCGTTGAGGAAGAGGACCAATAATTGTCCAGCCTATGTCACCATTACGATCACCGATAAGAATATTTTGCGCAGGAATGGCTGAGCGATTAGCAACCGCAAGAGCTTGTTCAAGGTTTTCAGCGGATTCCATCGCTAATAAGTTTAAATTTACGGCCTCTGGCTGGTGAGCGACCCAAAGCAAGCTATAAACCTTGCCTTGCTCATCTTGATAGGTTGGGCCGAAAATACTTTCTCTCAGTGTGAGCTCGACGGCCGTACCATTTTTCACTTCAATGGTTTCTTTAACGTAGGTGAAGTTGTGTGTTTGTGTATCAACTCGATATTGATGCGGCTTGTCATCATTTAAGGTCAGTTCAATTACATCAGCGTAGTCGCCATAACTGTTAGTGAAAGTCCAGGCGACATAGTCGTTACTTCCCGCGATCATTAACGGTGTTCCCGGTAGCGTCACTCCGTACAAATTCATTGATGAATTTGAGTTTTGAATCATTAAATTGGCTTTGTACCAGATATTTGGTACGGACAAACCTAGGTGCATATCGCCAGCAACAATGGCTGAGTGATTTTCGGATCGACTTCCTGCAATGGCAAAATTATTACTCCCAGGCGTTAAATCTGGGTGACTTTTAGCTTCTTGCGCTGAAAAAGGAGACCAAATTGATGAGGTTTCACTAATGTGCTGCAGATGAGAAGACGTAAAGACCTTGTCATTAAGTAACCTATTGACCGTTTGAGTCTTATACAAATCTTGAGCCGTGAGATTGGGTCGGTTTGTTTCTTGTTCGACAGTCTCTGGATCAACTGTCTTTGGATCAATAGACTCTGGCTCGACGCTGTTTGGAGAGAGCGTATTTGGAGCAATAAGCGGTGCATCGAACTCTGTTCGTTTTGGAACCAGCAACTCATAAAGCGGCTTAGGCAAGGACGAATAGGCTTGCTTTAACACTCGTTCACGTTCTGGTGAGCCTGCCTGTAAATCTAGGTACATGGCGAAGACGACTAGAATAGAATCTTCAATAGTCCAAGGTTTCGGTTCGGTATTGAGTAGCCAATATTCAAATGGGCTGGTGGAAAGTTGCTCTAGACCTTGGTTAACACCAGCGGTGTAAACTTCTAATAAGTTTAAGTGCTCGGCGGGTAAACGGTTGACAATTTGTTGTGCTCTAGCGCGAAATCGGTGCAAACGTCGTTGTTTATCCATGCTTAAAGCAACATCACCGAAGATAGCAGACAGTTCACCTGCGGCACTACGGCGCAAAAGATCCATTTGAAAATATCTCTCTTGCGCGTGGAAATCCTAGCGCAAATCCCAAATCACTTCGATTTTCAGCGATGATTTCTGTGGTGCCGAGTTTATCTCGATTGATTGTTACCGATTGCGATAACCCGTCAAGATGCAACTGTCCCTCGTAGGTGGGTTTGGATCCTAGTAAGATAAAGTAGACCACCAATCCGAGCAACAAGCCTAAACTGAGCAGTGTGAGTAGAAGGAGTGTTATCTTACGCAAAATACGACGTGCGATAGAGGGTTTAGGGCGACCGAAAAGTTGTCTTTTATTGTTGTTTTTCATCGACATTGATACTTAAGTGACTAAAAAATCTAGTCTATCGGATTTCAAAAATTAGACAATAGCGATTGAAGAATCAAGGCTATCCATTTGGCGAGCAACGTCTGACGCTCATACACTTTTTTATCCTAACGAAGGAAGTCTTTCAATATTGTTAATTGGATGAGACTGAATTGTAAGATTAAATAGAATTGGTCAACAAAGCACAGCGATTATGGTTTCGGAAATACGCTTTATAAGCGATTATTTTTTCTGACGAGTGATCGCCTAAAGCAGATTCTCTAAATTGTTACGCTTCAAATAAGACGCTTTTGGATAAGCAATCGCTGAAAGAGTAGTATTTTCAATGAAGGAGAAAAGAGCGGAGTGGTGGGCGCTACTGGGCTCGAACCAGTGACCCTCGCCTTGTAAGGGCGATGCTCTCCCAACTGAGCTAAGCGCCCACTCCGTAAGAACGGGGCGCATTCTATGGGAGTATTTCACTTGGGTCAACGTATATTTTAAAAAAAATTAATTTTTATTCGTTATCGCCCGTTCACCTACCGACTGAGGATTGCTAAAATACGCCTCCCAAAGAATAGGATGGTTAATATGTCTGTCGTTACACGTTTTGCTCCAAGCCCAACTGGGTACCTTCATGTTGGAGGGGCTCGAACTGCTTTGTATAGCTGGTTACATGCTCAACGTCATCATGGTGAGTTTGTTCTAAGAATAGAAGATACCGATCGAGAGCGGTCAACTGACGAAGCGGTCCAAGCGATTTTAGATGGAATGGAGTGGCTAGGTCTTGAGCACACTCAAGGTCCTTACTATCAGACACAACGTTTTGACCGCTATAAAGAAGTGGTCGCCCAACTGCTAGAAGAGGGCAAAGCCTATCGTTGTTACTGTTCGAAAGAACGGTTAGACGAACTACGAGAGCAGCAAATGACGGCGAAGGAAAAGCCTCGTTACGATGGCAAATGCCGACACCTAACTAAAGAGCAGCAAGACATAACACAAGCGCACGTTATTCGTTTCAAAAATCCTCAAGAAGGTAAAGTTACGTGGAATGATGCGGTTAAAGGCGAAATTACTTTTGCCAACTCTGAGTTAGATGACTTAATTATTGCTCGCACTGACGGTACCCCAACCTACAATTTTACGGTTGTAGTCGATGATTGGGATATGAAAATTACGCAAGTCATACGGGGTGATGATCACGTTAATAATACGCCGAGACAGATTAATATTTTTAAAGCACTCAACGCAACGGCACCAGAATACGCTCACGTACCCATGATTTTAGGCGATGATGGTAAAAAGCTTTCTAAACGGCATGGTGCGGTAAGCGTTATGCAGTATCGAGATGATGGTTATCTACCACAAGCGGTATTAAACTATTTAATACGATTGGGCTGGTCACATGGCGATCAAGAAATTTTCTCTTTAGAGGAAATGAAGTCTTTATTCGACATTCACGATATTAATAAAGCGGCATCAGCATTCAACACCGATAAATTACGTTGGTTAAATCAACATTATATTAAAACGTTACCGGTTAAAGAGGTTGCGGCAGCATTACAATGGCATATTGATAATCTCGGGCTTAATCTTAGCGAAGGTCCCGCACTAGAATTGCTTATCCCATTGTTTTCGGAGCGTGTTCACACACTGAAAGAATTGGCGGAGTCAATTGTTTACTTTTATCAAGATTACCAAGAGTTTGATGCTGGAGCAGCAAAAAAGCATTTACGTCCGGTTGCCAAAGAACCTTTAGAGTTGGTTGCTAGTAAACTTTCTGAACTCAATGAGTGGACTGCAGCAAGCATTCAATCGGCGATTGATGCAACGGCAGAGCAACTGTCTGTTGGAATGGGGAAGGTCGGTATGCCATTGAGAGTTGCCGTTACTGGAGCCGGTCAATCACCTAATTTAGACGTGACACTTCTTCATATCGGTCAAGCAAGGTGCTTAGAAAGAATTCGTAAAGCCTTAGCTTTTATTGCGGCGAGAGCTGAAGGTTAAGCGTTAAACCGCAAGTTCAAAATGAGCGAATATATTCAAGGAATAGTTCGCTCATCTACAATCTGTTGCTCTAGGTCAAGCGGCTTAATGAACTTTAAGATAAAACGGCTGGTTTTACCTCGGTTTTCCGGAGCGTACATATGCTTGGAAAGATCGTCCGTTTCATTTTCTAGAAAATAAGCCCGCTCTTTTAAAATAAAGCCGGCCTCTTTCACTTGTTGAATGACTAAGTCTACATTAATTCTATGGAGTGAATGCCCGGTGGAAGCAGGGCTTCCGGGTGCGGCTTGATGATCAATAATGCCTAAAATTCCTCCGGGCTTAAGTGCATCGTAAATATGACTTAAAAAAAGTTTACGGTCGATTTTTGGCCAGCTACCTTTTTTCGGCGCGTAGTAAATATCATGATAAGCCAATATTAAAAAAGCCATATCGGCAGAATTCGCTGGAACATTTAATTCATTAGCTTCTTGTATAATGTTTTCAACGTTTTTTAATCGATTGTTTGAATAACGTTTGGCCAAAGTTTTTTCAACGTATTTGGAGTAGGCAAGGTTGTTGTGAGCAATGACCTTGCCTTGCGGACCCACGGCTAGCGAAAATAACTCACTGTAGTAACCGCCGCCAGAGAACACATCTAAGACAGTCATTCCAGGCCTCACATTGTAAAAGTCTAATACATCATAAGGGCGCCGGTTTTCGTCACGTTTGAGATCCATTTCTAACCGCTGTGGATGTTCTATCATGGCTAAAATATGATCTTCCTCACTCCCAACAGGGTGAGCGGCATCGAGGCCTGTTGCAACCAACAGCGCAAGAGAGGTAACTGTACTAATTAATGTCTTCATAAACGAATTATGAGTTTAAGCTGAGCGTTGATCGAGTACAGTTTGTAACACAATATTACATGAAGTGATGGACTTATCTTAAATGACCTGTTGGACTCATCTTAAATGATCTGATGGAGGTGTCTTAAATGACCTGTACAAGTCGAACGTTAATTAACCAAAAGGTAAATTCTAATTTTTTATTACCCTTGATTTAAGTAATTGCAATTGTAAGACGCTAAGCAATTGGTTAGATTGATGGTCATTGATTAGCGTTTTATATGAGTTTAGTGAAATAAAGAAGGGGAGTATCATGTACGCTACCGTAGTTCGACTGAGCGCTGCTATTGTCATTCTGACTGGCTTTCTTATGGCTAGTTCTGGTGAAGTCACTGCAGAAAGTTTAGGCGTTAAATCTGAGCCTGTTCGAGTCTTGCGCGCTGAACTTACTCAAGGTGGCTACTTAATTGGGCAAGTGTCGAAAGGGCATCAGGTTTCATTTTTAGAAAAGCCAGTGAAGGTTAACCAGTTCGGACAATTTATCATTGGGTTTGGACGAGATTTTCAAGGGCCTGCCGAGGTAATGGTAGTCAGTAAAAACGAGCAACTCAAGCAACGATTTGAAGTTGCCGTTCGTGACTATCGTATTGAGCGAATTGATGGTTTACCCAAAAGTAAAGTGTCCCCAAAAAAGCCCGAAGTTCTTGCGCGTATTGTACGGGAGACTCAGCAAGTAAAAGAAGCTCGATCTGTTACGTCGGAGCTCGAGTTTTTTAAACAAATTTTTATTTCACCTGCAGAGGGTAGGATTTCTGGTTACTATGGTTCTCAAAGAGTGCTTAATGGCGAACCTAAACGACCGCACTTTGGCGAAGATATTGCGGCGCCAGTTGGCACACCTGTCGTTGCTCCCGCTAGTGGAAAAGTCGTATTAGTGCATCCGGATATGTTTTACTCAGGCGCTACCATTATTATTGATCATGGTCTTGGTCTTAATTCAACTTATCTGCATTTACATAAAACTCATGTCAAAGAAGGTCAATCGATTAAGCAAGGCGAGTTAATTGGTGAAATTGGTCAGAGTGGTCGTGCAACGGGACCTCATTTAGATTGGCGTCTTAATTGGCACGATCAGAGATTGGATCCTGCGTTGTTTGTAAAACGAAAATAGCAAGAGTACTTCATCAGTTTTACCAATAAAAAGCGCCTATTTGGTATATACGAAGGTTATCAATGCTTAAAAAAAGGAGCTCATAGAGCTCCTTTTTGGTGATACATTTGAGTACCAAAGCTATTGCTTTGCAGCTGCCACACGCTTACGTGCTAATTCATCTGCGACAACATTCGTTGTTTTATTTTCTTTATCGGCGGTTGCAAATACTTCTTCCAACGTTTGATAAATTTCATCAACTTTACGAAGAGCAACTTCTCGGTTGTAGTTTTCTTCAAACGAAACGTTAATAATTCCGCCAGCGTTGATGATGTAATCAGGAGTGTACAAGATACCACGCTTTTTCAATTCATCGCCATGACGATCTTCTGCTAGTTGGTTATTTGCAGCACCTGCGATGACTGACGCTTTTAACTTTGGAATCGTCACATCGTTTAGTGTTGCACCAAGAGCACAAGGCGCATAAACATCAACGTCTTGTTGATAAATCTCATCTTTATCGATAGCGGTAGCACCACAGCTGCTAACGATTTTATCGATCGATTCTTTGTTGATATCGGTTACAAACAGTTGCGCGCCTTCTTTTGCTAAGTGGTCGCAAAGATATTGACCAACATGCCCCAGTCCTTGAACAGCGACTTTAATGCCATCTAAGCTATCGCGTCCTAAGCGGTGTTTTACCGCTGCTTTCATGCCCATGTAGACACCATACGCAGTTACTGGAGATGGGTCACCGCTTTTGCCTTCTAAACCAAGTACGTGATTGGTTTCTTTGTGCACTAATGCCATATCGTCAGGGTTAATTCCTACGTCTTCAGCGGTCACGTATCGGCCTTTTAAGTTATCTACAAAACGACCGAATGCACGGAATAACTCTTCTGACTTCTGGGTGCGTGGGTTACCAATGATAACTGACTTTCCGCCACCCATGTTGAGTCCAGCCATGGCATTCTTATAAGTCATACCACGTGATAGACGTAATGCATCGATAAGTGCACCTTCGTCAGAATTGTATTCCCACATACGACATCCACCGGTTGCAGGACCAAGAGCAGTACTATGAATAGCAATAATTGCTTTCAAGCCTGATTCACTGTCACTACAAAACACTACTTGCTCGTGTTCATCGTATGCTCGCAGATTAAATACTGCCATAATTATCTCCTAGTAATGGAAACTGAGAGGAAGAGGAGGGTTTTTACCGTCCTCTTCGGAACAGAAAATCTTAACCCAAGTTAAATTCAATACCTTGCGCTAAGGTAGGTTTTTCACCCCAGAAAATAGTATTGGTTTGACGACGCATATAAGCTTTCCAAGCATCTGAACCTGCTTCGCGACCGCCACCGGTTTCTTTTTCACCACCGAATGCGCCACCAATTTCAGCACCTGAAGTACCGATATTAATGTTCGCAATACCTGTATCGCTACCCGCGGCCGATAAGAACTTTTCTATGTTGCGCATATTCATGCTAAACATTGCTGCTGATAGACCTTGACGAACTGAGTTGTTTAACTCGATGGCTTCTTCAATGGTTTTGAATGTCATGATGTAAACAATTGGCGCAAACGTTTCATTTTGAACCGCTGCCCAATGATTTTCTGCTTTGATGATGGTTGGCTCTACGAAGTGACCCGCACCTTCAATACGCTTTCCACCGTACAATACTTCACCGCCTTGCTCGACGGCTGCCGCAACAGCTTTTTCGAAGTTCTGTACCGCTGTTTCGTCGATTAGCGGACCCATCAGGGTGTTGGTATCAAGTGGGTTGCCAATCTTAACTTGCTTGTACGCACCGACCATTGAGTCGATCACTTTGTCGACAATGCTTTCGTGAACAATCAAACGGCGAGTTGTGGTACAACGTTGACCGCCGGTACCCACTGCGCCAAAGGCTGCTGAAGGAATGGCGTTTTCTAAGTCAGCGGTTTCGTCAATAATCAACGCATTGTTACCCGATAACTCAAGTAGGCATTTGCCCATACGTTCTGCGACTTTAACACCAACCATCTTGCCAACCACGCTTGAGCCAGTGAAAGAAATCTTTTTCACGCGTTTGTCGTTGATGAAGGTTTCCGCTAATTTATTGTCAGTATTATCAACAAAGGTGTAGAACATTGGCTTATAGCCATTTTCAGCCATCACTTTGTTACAGATATTTTGGACAGCGATAGCCGTCAAAGGTGTTTTTGGAGAAGGTTTCCACACAGTCACGTTACCACATGCCGCTGCGACGAAAGCATTCCAAGACCAAACGGCGACAGGGAAATTGAACGCCGAAATACAACCAACGATACCTAGAGGGTGCCATTGCTCGTACATGCGATGTTGAGGTCGCTCAGAATGCATGGTGTTGCCGTAAAGCATGCGCGATTGACCTACCGCAAAGTCGGCCATGTCAATCATCTCTTGGACTTCACCGTCACCTTCCGCTTTAATTTTGCCCATTTCCATTGAAACGAGGCTACCTAATGCGTCTTTGTGATCACGTAAAGCGTTACCGATTTGACGAACCACTTCGCCGCGAAGCGGTGCCGGAACCATTCGCCATTCGGCAAAGGCTTCTTCCGCTTTAGTAATGATTGTTTCGTAGTCTTGTTCTGATGCTGCGTATACTTTCGCAATTAGTTCACCAGTGGCTGGGTTGATTGATTCAACAATGCCTTGATCGGTGGTGGTGCTCCACTCATTGGCGGAGAAGTTTGCGCCAGAGTTAATAGACTCAATACCGAGTTCTTTTAGAATATCCATAAAGTACTGCCTCTCTGTTGTGTCATTCAGACTGGTCTTGTCGGACAGAAGGACTAAATTCGATCGTTTAAGCTAATTCGAGATAGGCTAAAAAACGCTCGATTTGGCCCCCTGTTTTGAGGTGGCGCAACCTTACCACTGTGCCATTCAAATCGCTAGCTTAATTTTGTAAATTGGCGTATTTTTAACCGCATATAGCGTCATTTTTCTGGCAAATGGCATTATTTCTCGCTGCAAGCTATGCTAGTCTGGTCAGATGAGTTGTGGTGTGGAATTGGCATGTTGCGCCGCATATATGAACCGCGAATTTAACTAGGATCAAAGATGATTTATGCATTGAACGGTATTTCACCGAAGCTCGATTTTGATAGCAGCTTTATTGCTGAAAGCGCTGATATTATTGGAAAAGTCGAGCTGGGTGAAGAATGCAGTGTTTGGTTCAATAGTGTAATAAGAGGCGATACCGATTGGATTCGCGTTGGACCTAAAAGTAATATTCAAGATAACGCAGTACTGCACACCGATCCTGGACTAGAATTAATCGTAGGTCGTGGTGTGACCGTGGGTCATCACGCGATGTTACACGGTTGCAGCATTGGCGATTTCAGTCTTGTTGGAATCAATGCCGTTGTCTTAAACAATGCCAAGATTGGTGACCATGTCCTAATTGGCGCTAACACTTTGATCACAGAAGGAAAAGAAATCCCCTCTGGAGTATTAGTGTTAGGCAATCCGGGCAAGGTTGTTCGAAAACTAACCGAGCAAGAGCGAATGTTATTAGAGAAAAGTGCCGATACCTATGTTAATAAAATCGAGCTTTACCGAAGTTTAAAAGTGATAACCCGGTAGTCGACCGATGGTGCTTGAACCAGCGAACAACTCTACACTTACCCAATCCAATCAATTAAATATTGACTGGACCCTGCTAAGTGAATGGGAAGCCGAACAGCTGCAATTGGCGTTATCTTATTGTGAACGGCATTCTTGGCATGTTTTGGCCGTCAGTGATGAACAAACCAGAACCTTAGAGCCCGCACTGTCGGTATGGCAGTTTACGGTTAATCAACATTCTACAACCAAGCGAATTTGGTTGATCAGTGGTGATTTGCCAACATTATCATTACCCTTTAAAGCAGCCGCGACCGCTCGTGAAGCGCTACTGGCGTTCAGTCGTCAGTATTTGTTTTTGGCCAGACAACTAAAGCAAGCAGCCCAAGCTGAAAATAAACAACCGAGTGACGAGGTTAAATTAAGAATGCAGGAGAATGTAAAAGCGGCTGCAGATTTGCTGGTTTTGTATCATGAAAATGAATTGTGGTTAGAAGAATAAGCCACAGGTGGGTAAAAAACACGCCCTGTGGCTTAAGTAAGAGAATTAGTATTCCCACCAGCAAGTTTCCCACCAAATGAGAAACTCATCGAAATCAATATGACCATCGCTGTTTTCGTCGATGAATGAAAAGCCACTCTCAGCCTGTTGTTTACTAGACTTAGGAGAAAGCACTCGGAGTAACTCGGTAAATTCTTCTAAATCGATTTCGCCATTTTTATCGCGGTCAAAAAAGTCGAAATGGGCGCGTATTTCAGTGATCTTATCATCGGGTAGTTTTCGTACTTCAGTCATTATGATCTCTCGGTAGATAAAGTAGTTTCTTCTTTCTTGTATTGAACATTTCTCTCGTTTAAGTATTTCAATACATAGTCGCAGGCGCCATCATAAGCGCCAAATACTTCTGGAGCAATGATTCCTGATTCGGATGGTTTGTTCTCGAGGAGGTAGTTAACTGCGGCTGTGGCCGTGAAACCGGTCGTTCTTGCCATTGAAGAAGTGGCTGAAGCGGTATCCGTTTCATCGTATAGGTTATAAACGTACCGTTTAGTTTTTCCACTTTCTTCGCCTTCAATGGTCACTCTCATCACGGTAAACTCACTTTCATTACGTTTGAGCTTCCAGTTATCGATGAGCACTTTAGCGGTAAAGTCGAGAGGGGAGACAGACACTCCTCCCACTTCGATAGGCTCTTCGGAGAAGAAACCTGTCTCTGCCAGCACTTTTATGTATTCAGCGTGTCTCGGATAGCGAAGCGTTTTCTCTTTCATATCCGGTATGTGATCCATGGTTTGCAAAAGCGTGCGCAAACCGTCGGTATTAAATGACTCTAGCGTTCCCACCTTGTCAAAATGCACCAATTCACAATCGGTGAGTGGCGGGCGCGTGACCAGCTTTCCATTTTCAACAAATCGAGCGGGGCGGGTGTATTCCTCGATAACGTCTATCGGAGAAAACGGCGCTTTATACTCAAACGGCCACCGGCGCTGACGCGGTAAGCCACCGACTAAACACTCAAACTTTTGTACTTTCATCGTTGAGTCATGATGACCAAGCAATATGTTGTCCATACCAGGAGCAACGCCGCAATCGACCAGCGCATAAACTTCATGCTTTTTCGCCAAATAATCGAGGTCGAGAGCGTTTTCTGGAAAAAATGAGATATCTACCGCTGATTTTTTATTATTCAGAACGGTTTTAAGAACGTTAAAGCCCATGAACCCAGGAACCGCACAAACCACTAAGTCAGCATCTTCAATTACATCAGAAATGGCGTCTGCGTCACTCAGATCCGCGGCGATGGTTTTTAGATCGTCCGCTTTTTCTTTGGTGTCAGCTAATGCTTTTTTGTTTTTATCGGCTACAGTGACGGAGTGGTTTTTAACCAAGTCAATTGCCATGGCGGAGCCCACCATTCCGCAACCTAACACGCAAATATTCGCCATTGATAAGGTCTCCCTGAGATTAATGCTGGCAGTTCTTTAAGACTCTTCTTTATTAGTTGAGTAGGGTCTTATTTGAATGATAACACCGAATAGCGGATGGTCGAAGTAATGAGTTTCTCCACTCCGAACGCGTCGTGACTGAGAGAGGGGATAATTGAGCAGTCGTTCGATAACCGTGGTTTGTTTTTCTTGGTTCATCCAATTGTCGGATTGAAAGCTCCAATTAAAGTTAGTTTCATATTCTTCGTCCAATTGACCGTCTTTTGTTAAGTCAAGCATCGATGAAGACAGAGATGAGCTAATGGCCGAGACATCGAGTTCTTCTTCTCCTGGAATACGCATAAATAATTTTGTATTAACATGGAGATAACGACTTAAGTAAACCTGAATGGCTCCATCAATTTCTGGTACAGGGGTAAATTTTTTTAGCGTCGGCGTATCGAAATGAGAAGTTAAGCCTTGATCGGCTTCTGATTGAATGATCGATGGTTGGCTTAAGCCCAACTGTTTGAGTGAAGAGTTTTCACTCAAGCTGCGACCTTGATGATCAAAACGAGCGTTGTAATTTAGTCCTCCGACGACACGAACCCACTCAGATTCATCACGATCGTAAACAGGTTGTCGCCAACCGTAGTGAACCAAAGGTTGGTATTGAGAACTGCGCTGCAAAGACTCTTTGATCGAGGTTAACGCTAATTCGTTTTCGAGCAAAGGGCTAAAAGGCACTAAGTCTTTCTGACCTTGTGCATCCGCCGCTAAACTAGCCACTTCTTTAGTAGTGGATGACGCGTCATTTTCATCGCTCTTTTTCAAAGCGTCTGGAGGTGTTAGCACTTCTCCTTCGGGAGCTGGATAAAGCGCGCTGACCATTTGGTCAATTAACTTTTCCGGGTAAACTATCTCAGAGCTTTTAGGCCATAACTCTTCGTTAGTATTTCCGCGGGCGTTTTTGAAAACAATCACTTCAATGTCAAACCATCGAGCATCTTTAGTCGATTTCGAGTTACTTGTCTCAGCGATTATTGGTAAGACGAAAAGAGATGATGTGCAGATCGCAATCAATTGACCAATCGAAAATCGTTTCTGTCTTTTAAAAGGGTAAAAATTCATCAAATTATCCTGAATAACTTAAATCAATTCGGCCAATCAAAAAATAACCTCAGAATGACAGGTTACCGTTGTCCGCCTAGGGTTGCAATCAATGTCTCGATTTCACTCCATCGAGCTGTGGCCTCGGTCAAATCTCGTAACACTTTGAGTATAGTGCCTTTCTCTAAACGATAGCGAGACGGATTTCGCTGTATTAAAGAAATGATGACTTGAGGGTTAACCACTGTATCTGGATTAAAATCCACAGTGAGGCCTTTATCGGTAGCTATCAGCTTAGTAATGCCCAGTGGCGTTAACTGCTGCTTTAACTCCGTTAATTTAATTAAATTTTTGAGATGGTCTGGAAGCAAGCCAAAACGATCAATCATTTCGACCTGCAAATCTCGTAGACTCGATTCAGTTTTACAACTGGCTAACCGTTTGTATAACGTTAGCCGAGTATGAACGTCAGGGATGTAATCTTCAGGAATTAACGCCGGTAAACCAATCTCAACTTCGGTTTGGGTAGCGAGACTCTCGGATAAACTCGGTTCTCGACCTTCTTTCAGCGCGGTTACGGCTTGCTCGAGCATTTCCATGTACATAGAAAAGCCGACACTTTCCATTTGACCGCTTTGGTCGTCTCCCAAAATCTCTCCCGCGCCTCGAATTTCCATATCATGAGTGGCCAGTGAAAAACCGGCACCCAGATCTTCAAGTGACGATATTGCATCAAGCCGCTTTTTAGCATCGCGAGAAAGACCTTTTATTGAGGGAACCATTAAGTAAGCATAAGCTTGATGATGCGATCGACCAACTCGTCCTCGTAGCTGATGAAGCTGCGCCAAACCGAGTTTATCGGCACGATCCATAATAATGGTGTTCGCATTGGGAACATCGATTCCCGTTTCAATAATCGTTGTGCAAACAAGAATATGAAACTTTCGGTGATAGAACTGCTGCATAACTTGTTCAAGTTCACGCTCGCGCATCTGTCCATGAGCAACAGCAATATTCAGTTCTGGCATTAGCTCTCGCAACTCTGCGGCACGACGCTCAATGGAATCGACACTGTTGTGTAAAAAGTAAACTTGACCACCGCGCAAAGTTTCTCGCTGAATGGCCTCTTTGATAAGCGGCTTGTTGTACTCTCTGACAAAGGTTTTTATGGCAAGTCGTCTAGCCGGAGGCGTTGCAATAATCGATAAGTCGCGCATTCCAGATAACGACATATTCAAGGTTCTTGGAATAGGCGTTGCGGTTAAGGTGAGCACATCAACTTCTGCGCGAATGGCCTTGAGTTTTTCTTTTTGCCGCACACCAAAGCGATGTTCTTCATCGATTATCACAAGACCTAGATCTGAAAACTCAACGTTGCCTTGTAACAGCTTGTGAGTTCCGATCACGATATCGACTTTGCCTGCTTGAATGTCAGCGATAACGGCTTCTGTTTCTTTAGCGGTTCTGAACCGCGATAAGACTTCAATTCTGAATGGCCAGTCAGCAAAACGATCTTTAAAGTTTTCAAAATGCTGTTGAGCAAGTAACGTGGTGGGAACGAGTACGGCAACCTGTCGCGTATTCTGCACGGCAATGAACGCGGCTCGCATGGCGACTTCGGTTTTACCAAAGCCTACATCACCACAGACCAGTCGGTCCATCGGCGTGGTCGCTTGCATATCCTGTAAAATGGCATTAACTGAGGATTCTTGATCATCGGTTAGTTCAAATGGAAAGCCATCGGCAAACTGAAGATATTCAGCGTTGTCGGTTTGGTATTGAAACCCAGTTTTTGCGGCTCGCTTGGCGTATAAGTCGAGTAGCTCTGCCGCAACGTCACGTACTTTTTCAGCTGCTTTTTTACGTTCTTTAGCCCATTGTTCATTGCCTAATTTGTGCAATGGTGCTTGTTCGTCACTTGCACCTGTGTAGCGATGTATTAAATGCAGCGACTGTACCGGAACATAGAGTTTATCGCCTGACGCATATTCAAGGGTAAGGTACTCTGCTGGTTGATTATTGGCAGTGATACATTCGAGTCCCAGATAACGTCCGACGCCATGGTCCGCATGAACGACAGGGGCTCCAATATTGAGCTCAGCCAAGCTGTGAATCAAGGTGTCTGGACTGTAATCCTTTTGCTGCCGACGACGTCTTTGTAAAACGTGTTGACCAAACAAGCTAGACTCAGCTATGAGCGTGACATCTGGATGCGAAAAACTGCCTTCGATTGGCGCAATGGTTAAATACAGTCCAGAAGGCTTTTCAATAGCTTCACGCCAACTATCTATCACGGTCACAGTATGTTCAAAACGTTTGAGCAAATCACTGATGGCTTCTCGGCGTCCGGGACCTTCGGCGCAAATTACGATGCGGTTTTGAGAGCCATTAACCAAGGTCCGAAGGCCACTTATCGGATCTTTTGCTTTGTGATTAATCGTGATGTCGTCAACGGGCAGAAACGGAAGTGTGGGGGTGTTGGTTTTTCCATCTCCGTTAAACGTTAAGTGAGGAAATCGTTTCAGTTGTTGATTAAACTGTTCGGGTGAAAAGGATATCTGCTCAGGTGCTAATATCGGTCTTGTACGATCCCAGCGGTATTCTTCGTATCTCTCTTCAAGACTTTCCCATTGCTTATTTAAAGTCGACTGCAAATTGCTTTCGGTGACCACCAGAGTGCTTTCAGGCAAGTAGTCTAAAAGCGATACGGTCTGTTCGCTGAAAAGCGGCAGGTAGTACTCGATACCCGCTGGTAACAGACCATTAGAGACATCTTGGTAAAGCTGACAATCTTTTAACTCAACATCGAAGGTACTTCTAAACTGTTGCCTAAAATGAGTGATAGCAGCATCATCAGTGGGAAACTCGTGCGCAGGCAGTAATTCGAATTTATCTAAGGCGTCGACAGACATTTGAGTTTCAGGGTCAAATGATCGAATGGTCTCAATTTCATCGTCAAAGAAATCGACGCGTATGGGTAAATGGTTGCCCATAGGAAATATATCGAGTAATGAGCCGCGGACAGCGAACTCACCATGTTCCAAAACCTTTTCTACACAGCGATAACCAGCTTGCTCAAAGATGTTCCGTGCGGCAGACAGATCCATCTTTGCGCCGACTTGGAATTTAAATAAGTTGCCAAGGATAAAGTCAGGCTTTGCTATTCGGGATATCGTTGCCGGTAGAGCCGCAATGACTAAGCCATGTTGCATTTGGGCAATTTGGTGAAGGGCATGTAGGCGCTCTGATACGATAGATTCGTGGGCCGAAAATCGATCGTAGGGTAGGGTTTCCCAGTCCGGAAAGGTAACCACTGGCCGCGAATGGTCAGCCTCGCCGTAAAAGGCATCTAATGCACGCTCTAACTGTTGAGCTTGAGCCGAACCTTCACACAAGACGAGAATGACACCGTCATAGCTATTAATCAACTCAGCCAAAACCAACGCGGAGCTGGAGCCGGGTAATTTACCCAAATAATTGGTAAATCCAGGCTTGGTAACCAGCGAGGGGAAGTTTAAAGACAGTGGCATAAGTGATTATCTGATGTTTGTTATAAAAAACGCGCATTATAGACAAAACGCCCAGCCATTTCTGCTAAATTTAAAGGTGACCTTAACTATTGTTTAAGCTATGTTGTGTTTAGAGCTGAATCAATGCTCACTGTGATTTTACTGATGTGTAAAAGTATAATGGCTATAAAAATCAATCGCTTATTATGTTGTTTTGCGAATAATAGTTAGACTCTGAATCAGCCTAATCGACTAGGTAGGTGCTAACCTAAGGTGTCATCTGGTGAATGCAGATAGTGGAGTTAAATTGCAACATTAGGAGATTGAAGCATGCAAATGACCTTTTCAAATGCAGAAAACTACCAAATCCCTCGCGGATTATTTATTGCTGCTTGGAAAGTATGGTTTAAACGGTTCAGTGATGATCATTATGCGTGGCGAGAAGGAAAGATGCCACTGCATAACAGTGCTGTGCCTCTGCACCAGCTCTTGAACGAACGTTGCCAATTTTCAGTAGAAGTTTTATCGCGGTTGATGGTTCCTTGGTCATTTCGAGATCGCCAGCAAGTCGATCCTGAGTTTATTCGCTTGAACCCGGCTGTTTTGCGGTTTGTTGAGTGCAAGACCGACGTCTGCGACGGCTTTGTCGAGGGGGCTAGATTAACGGATCAGGCGCTTGATTATTGGGATTCGCTGACCTTCAATGAGCAAGACTTGTACCTGAATTTTGCTGAAGCAAGAATCCAAGCCGATATTGAGACGCCTTCTGACCAACCCTGTATTTTGGATGACGCCGGTGTTGAAATAATCGGCGAAGATATTTATCCACCAACCATTCCATCGGCCGAAAGCAACGATGATGCGTTTATTCGAGCTCTGGTAGATTGGATTGATGAAGATCCACACCAACCTATGTACCAACGTAAGGCCGTCGGAGAAGCCGTCAGTGGTTGGCATGATCGACTTCTTGCGTATTTTTGGCCGAAGCCACGTACTGGATATTTGGAATATTCTTTTACTGAAAGCCCTCTAGCTTATCGTGTCGGGCTGCTTGTTGAACTCTTACAACAGGGTAAAGAGTGGAGTTTCGATGATAAAGTCTTAGCGGTGAAAACGGCTAGGGAAGTGTTTATGTTTGCTGGATTGCCACAGCGACAGGTGACTTGGGAAAATGTTCAAGCCGTTATGCGAACGGTTATTGAGCTCGACTCAGAGTCTACCGCAAAAATGAACAGTGGGTGGTCTTATTTGGCCAGTATGGTGGCGTCCAATTGTCAGCCTTCGCCAAACAGTCCTACGTTGATTAGCTGGAATAGTCGCTGTTCGGCCTCAGTTATCTCGCGTTTAGACTTTTTGTTAGTCGAAGCCGGCATTGAAACCTTGCACGACCGTTTCCCCAATATTGGTATTGTTCCTGGTTGGGGAGGGACTCGACCAAGAGAGTACACACTGGACTGGCCAAGTGCCTATCGGTCATGGCCAGCCATGTTCGCCGCGGGTCGTTTGGTTGAAACCATGGTCAACTATTTGAACACAGCGGTCGATAGCGATGGCAAACCCAAGTTCGCGTCGATGCCGCTTGCCGGTGGTCAGACTGCTCCGTGGACGGCACGAGGAGTACAATTGGTGCTCTTCAGTGACGGATACTAGACGTCGCTTCTGAATCAAAGTCGATATCGCTCAAGTGTCGTTGGTATGAGACATTCAAGAGCTGATTAGATACTCGGTGATTAGATACTCAAGGCAGTGTCCTTAGTATTCGACGTCCATTGCTATGAAAAGCCATGTACTGACTTGTACATACCTGTATTTTTTGTGAGTGTCGATTCTTGTTAATCAATGACTGGGCCCAGGCGAGCGAGTCTCAGTCACCAACTTGCCTGGTTAACAGGTAAAACCTGCTGATGTCTGCCATTGCTTAGTTGCACTCTCTAACCTATAATCCGCGGCCATCCTGTGGCAATAACTAACGGTTATTATAGCCACCAGCGAACAATAATCTCAGCCAATCTGTCGAGGTAATTGAAGTGGACATTGAACAGTTACTCAAAGCGATGACTCCAGAGGTGTATCAAAACCTCAAAACCGCTGTCGAATTAGGTAAATGGGCCGATGGAACTCGGCTAACTGAACAGCAAATGGATTCAGCGATTCAGGCGATCATGATCTATGACGCCGAACATCACGGTGACTTAGATGAACCGTTTCGAATTCGACACGATGGCACTTTGCGTTTAGGTAAGTCGGGAGCAACCGAAACGCTGGTCAACTCACAAAACATAATCATGCAAAACCCAGTGTCGGATAATAAAGACGAACCGACCAAACACTAGGGTGATGTGATAGCAATGAATAGGTAGATGGCATGTTATCGGCAGTATTAAGAAAGGAACACAAGAATCAATGGGAACGTCGTTCGGCATTAACGCCAGCGGCGATTGAGAAGCTTATCACCAATGGTTACAAAGTTGACGTTGAACACTCAGATATTCGAGTTTTTGACGACGGCAGTTTTAACAACATCGCAGCGACGCTGGTTGACTCTCCGGAACATCACCAACTTGTAATAGGGATCAAAGAACCACCTGTTGATTCAATTCAACCAGGCCAAGTACATATTGCTTTTTCTCATACGATCAAGGGCCAATCGTATAACATGCCTCTGTTACAACGTTTTATTGATCAAGGTGCAACTCTTTTTGATTATGAAACCATCGTGAACGAGCGTGGTGCTCGAACGATAGCCTTTGGGCGTTTTGCTGGCATTGCCGGAGCAATAGATACGTTTTGGATCGCTGGAATTAAGCTTTCACAAATTAACAAACAAACTGATTTGCAACGACTGAAACAGACGAAAGACTATACCAATATTCAAGAAATCAAAGAGCAATTTGCTCAACTCGACTTGCAAAAAGGCGAGCCTATCCGCGCATTAATTGTTGGAACCGGTAACGTTGGTCGCGGAGCGGAAGAAGTTTGTCGTTGGTTAAAGTTGCCAAAAATCGATATTGAATCCATTCTGCTAGGTCATATTCCTGAAGGTAGTTGGTATGCTGTCGCCAGCTCTCGGCACATTAATGCGAGAGTAGACGGTGGCGACTTTGAGTACGACAATTTCGTAGCCAATGGAAAAGAAGAGTACGTCAGTACATTTGATAATTTATTAGGTAAATTTAACGTACTTATTCAAACGCCTTACTGGACTGAAAAGTATCCCAAACATTTGGATTCTGATCGTTTAGTAGAACAACAGCAAAAATTACCTTGGGTAATTGGAGACATTAGTTGCGATATCGACGGGTCGCTGGAATGCACTAAAAAGGCCAGTACCATTGATGAGCCTGCTTTTACTTATAATGTCGTGGAGCAGAGCGTGAAAGACGGCGTTTCTTGGGAAGGACCTACGGTCATGTCGATCGATAATTTACCCTGCGAACTGTCGAAGGATGCTTCTGAGCACTTCAGTGCGATCTTAAAAAATTATATTCCGCATCTGATGGATTTGGATCTATCGAAATCGTTTGAAGATTTAGATTTGCATCCAGAGTTGTATCGATCCTTGATCGTCTATCAAGGAAAATTAACTCCAAATTACAAATACTTAAAGAAGTTTCTTAATAAGTAACTTAAGAATACGTTCCACATTTTACTCAATCTTAGTGTATTGAATATCAAAAGCATTGCTTCTAATCAATCCTCGCAGTCACTCTTGGTGATTGCGAGTTTGCTGTTGTCTCATCAATTAACGCTCTTTTTTCTCGAAGCCGGTTATTTGGATTTTATATTCAGCAACCATTATGTTCGCGGACTTGAACGTCAACTGGTCTTTTTACTTTCAGCATCGGTGGCCATTGTTGTAGCATTTGTTGGTTTTGACCAACCAGTACAACGCGAAAAAGGCGCTGCTAAATGGGCGATACATGTTTTATACGTGATAATCACCCTCTTAGCTGCCGCTGTATGGGCATTGACCGTTCAGCTCGTTATCAAGAGCATTCTAGAATGGTCCTCTGAATTTCCTTTTAACGCATTGCCGGTGAATGGCTTCGGGGATATGTGTACTACAAATCGGCTAGCATTGATTTTAGTGGCTGTTGTCTTCGCGCCACTTATCGAAGAAGTGTTGTTTCGTGGAGTTTTATTAAATAAAATTTCAAAAATTACCTCACCTTTGTTAGCTGTGACATTAACGAGCGTCCTGTTTGCACTGCTGCATGGTTATTCCTTAAATGCTGTAATGGCTTTTACTTCAAGTCTACTCTTGGGAATTTTGTACCTGAAAAGCCAGCGCCTAAGTCTATGCATTGTCGCCCACGCAACGTTTAATCTGACGACGACTTTGGTCTTATGTTAACCGGCGTCGCTTACTTCAAGCGACCTTTGGTTTGTTAAAACGTCGGTTATCAAAAAAACAACCTATTGATATTTATGATAATTCAATGCTCTTTTGAAAAATTATCTCATTAGGTGAGCTTTTGCTATTAGTCAGTTATCGTCGATGACCGCGATAACAAGTAGGAAAAGGCTTACACGAGGTTGGATAACCATCTCATAGTGAAAAATATGATTAAAAAATAAACTATCTCTCAAATGACGTAACGAGGTATTAAACATGAACCGTTCAATCACTATGAGAGTTTTCGTATTAATGGGATTTAGCTTTGTCTTATCGGCTTTCGCTGGAGAGTCAAAGGTTGATGAAGATGTGCAAGAAAGTCTATGCCAGCTGGTTAAAGAAGATAATGACACTCGAATGATCGGCTATTTGAATACTTCAGATATTCGCCTTTACAATAATTACCGAGAAATTTATTGCAAAGCTGAAGTCGGTTTTTCTGGTGGTTCATTGCTTAAAACTGCTGATCATTTTGGCGCCCAGCGAGTCTTCGATAAGTTAGTTCAAAATATTAAAGTCGATGATATCTTTTGGGAGCACCCAGTAAATAACAATATCCGAAACACTAAGATTATGGCTTATAAAAAGTAAGCTTTCTAACCTGCTGTTTGCTGCACTGATTTTGAAAAAGGCTCAATTATGAGTCTTTTTCTCGTTCTAACGATTTAAATCAGCCTAAGTTGCTGTGGTTGTTTGGTTGTAAAAGCATTGCAATTTAAAGAAGGCTGCGGGACTTCATTAAGGTTCAAGCTTTTACAGGCTAATTTAAATCGAGCTGATATTATTTGAGCTAGGGCTCCCGAGCCTCTCATGCGCTCACCAAAACTGCTTTGATTCAGCGACCCGTCACGTATGTCCTTTAAGTAGGCGAGTACTTTTGTTTTTTTGTACGGATAGTTGTCGGTCAACCAATCACTAAAAATATCTTTGAGCTCGTAAGGCAATCGCAACATAATGTAATTGGCATGACGAGTTCCTGTGGCAGCAATCGCCTGTAGGAGCTTTTCAATCTCACAGTCGTTTAACGCTGGAATGATTGGGGCGATCATCGCAAAGCAGGGGATGCGATTTTGGACCAGCTTCTCAAGAATTTTTAGGCGTACACTCCCTGATGACGCTCTCGGCTCAAGCGAATTTTTAAGGCGATGATCCAATGTTGTAATGCTTACGCCGACATGGACCAAGTTAAACTTTGCAAGTTCTTGAAGTATATCGAGATCCCTTAAGACAAGATTGCTTTTAGTCAAAAGGGTGACAGGGTGTTTGTAGTCAAGGCAAAGTTGCAACAGCTGTCGGGTAATCTGCTTGTCTCTTTCGATAGGCTGATAAGCGTCAGTGTTCATTCCTAGAGCAATGGGTTTTACCGTGTAATTCTGTTTTTCGAACTCCCGAGCCAGCTGTTCTACGGCATTGGCTCTAAATACAATTTTGGTTTCGAAGTCTAAGCCTGGGCTGTAATCTAAGTACGCGTGAGAGGGTCGGGCGAAGCAGTAGACGCATCCATGTTCACAACCGCGATAGGGGTTAATAGAGCGCTCGAACGGGACATCAGGAGATTGATTGGTTGAAATAATCGTCTTGCAATGCTCTTCAATAAACTCGGTTGTCGGGTTGTAAAGTGACTTGTTGGCCGCATTGAGTGATGAAGACTGGTGGGTCTCTAATTCATCGATAAGGGCGAATTGCTCCAAGTTTAAGTGTCTATAATTTTTTGGCTTGGCGTCAGAAGTTATGTCACTTAAAGAGTCATCAGCTAGGGCTGAGGTGCTAAACTGCTTGGTAAAGCGATGACGGTAGTTCGTTGCTACCGCTCTAGATTTGGTCTTGAAAGGCAAGGTCGTTAATTTGAATGCCTCCGGCTCTTCCATGAACATTTGGTCTGTTTCTCGCTCGCCAGTGGTGAAAATAAGCCCCTGAGACGCATTCCCATCGTATTTGGGGGCATTCTTGTTTGCGCTCCTATTTGCGCTACTGGTAACACTGCGGGTAAGACTGCTTGTAACACTGCTTGTAACACTGAGGGATGCCATAAACTTATTCCTCACTATGATAATTAAGGAATAATGTACTACTACAAGCACTACTTATGCAAGTGGTGTTTGAAATTTATTCAGAAAGATGGCTTAAAAAGGCAGCCCCTACACTGCCTCATTTATGTTGGGTTTCGCCCCTAAGTTATAGCATGTCCTATAAATCTGACTGCTGCGTTAGTGTTCAGCGCACCCAAATCGTTTAGAGCGTTAAATCATATAGTGATTTAAATCATCAAGTGCGTTAATTCATTAAGTTCTTTAGGGGGAGCGTTAATTCGCCCCGTAAGTTTTGTTGCATTTTCGATTTAATGTCGCTGGTATTCAAACCGAGACTAAACAAATAGTACAACTTACTTAAAGCGGCTTCGGTCGTCATATCGTATCCACTAATCACGCCGCATTGTTTTAACCGGTTACCTGTTTGGTAGCCCTCCATATCAACCGAGCCTCGGTAGCACTGGGTAATATTGACAATGATGACGCCTCTTTGACTCGCATCTTCCAGTACTTTTAGGAACTCGCCATCATTAGACGGTGCGTTGCCCATTCCAAAGGTTTGTAGAATCAGTCCGCGAATCGGATCAATCAGTAAATTACTGAGCATTTGTGCAGACATTCCGGGAAAAATGCTAACCACAGCAATCGGTGGAGGCGTAATTTTTTGAACTTTAAACGGCCGAGAGTTGGCCTCGATCATAACGTGTTTGTTCAACTCAATCGTGGTGCCCACTTTTGCAAGCGGGGGGAAATTGGGTGAACCAAAAGCGTGAAAGTTATTGGCGTCGATTTTTTGTGCTCGATTACCTCGGTATAGTCGATCGTGAAAATATAAGCAAACTTCAGGAATAGCATGTTCGGCCGCCAGAATGACCGAAGTAATAAGATTATCTCTTCCATCGCTACGCAATTCTCCAAAGGGAATTTGCGACCCCGTCACGATGACTGGTTTGTCTAAGTCTTCGAGCATAAACGAAAGAGCTGAGGCTGTGTAAGCCATGGTATCGGTACCATGAAGAATGACAAACCCATCAAAATTTTGGTAATTCTGCCGAATATCTTCGGCGATGGCGAACCAGTCTTGTGGAGTAATGTTCGAAGAGTCGATCAGATGATCGTATTCATGAATTACATAGTCCGGCATATCGGCTCGATTAAGATCGGCAAGTTGCTTCAATTCGCGCGTTAAGTAGCCTGCTTCTGGGGCAAATCCCTGAGCAGTTTTTTTCATACCGATAGTACCGCCTGTATAGGCAATATAAACAGATCGCTTGGTCATTCGATTACTCATTAAAAAAGGCGAACATAATGTTCGCCTTTTTCATTAGTTTTGACAACTTTTGTTAGTTAAAAGAGTTATCAATCGATCTCACAATTACAGTGAACGTAAGCATGATGAGGATCGTTAAACACTTTAACTTTCTCCATTTCAGCTTTTAAGTCGAGGATTAAAGCGTCGACAGGCGTATCACTTTTGAATGATTCAATAAGCTCTGGCGATTCAGCGACCGTCGCATTGAATAAATCTTTCAATAATTGTTCTTTTTCAGTCAACTCACGTTTAACTTTCCAGATGTCGTATTTAGACTCTTCTAAGTTAGCCAGTTTCGCAGCAGATTTGATCGCGTCATTGAGTGAACCAAGATTATCGACCAAGCCAAGTTCTTTTGCTTTGATACCAGACCAAATTCGTCCCTGAGCAATCGCATCAACTTCTTCGGTAGTCATATTACGACCATTTGAAACTAAGGTTAAGAAGCGACGATAGCCATTTTCGATATTGGCTTGAATGATCTCTTTAACTTCTGGCGACAAGCCGCGGCCCACATCCATAGCACCGGCAAGATTGGTCGTTCCAACACCGTCTCGAGAAATGCCTGCCCAATTAAGCGAACGTTCAAAGGTAGGAATAAAACCAAAGATACCAATTGAGCCAGTCAAAGTGGAAGGGCGTGCCCAGATTTCATCTGCGTTTGCCGAAATCCAGTAGCCACCTGAAGCGGCGTAAGTGCCCATTGATACAACTAAAGGCAAGCCTTTTTCCTTTGCTTTTAGTAACTCTTGACGAATCACTTCCGATGCAAATGCGCTGCCTCCTGGGCTATCGACGCGTAACACAATCGCTTTAACTTTATCATCAAGACGAGCACGTCGGATTTTATAGGCCAGCGTATCGCCGCCAATAGTCCCTTCTTTTTGGCGGCCGTCCATGATCGCGCCTTTGGCGACAATCACGGCGACTTTATCGCTGTTAGGGTTTTTAAACTCGATGGGTGGTTTGATGGCCTTCAAGTACTGGCGATGATTAATTTGCTTATAACTGGTCTCTTTTTCATTTTGTCCGACTCTTTCGATCATCATTTCACGAAACTCTGGACGAGAGACGAGTTTATCAACTAATTTTTGCGAGATCGCTAATTGGGCGAAGTCGCCATTGTTTTGTCGCATGCCTTCAGCATAACTATTAATTTGTCGGTCAATATCGGCTGCGTCGATTCCACGTGCTGCTGCAATATCTTGCTTAAATAACTCCCAAATATCGCCAAGGAATGCGCGATTAGCATCTTTTGCGTAATCTGACATATCGTCGCGAAGATAAGGCTCAATTGCACTTTTATAGGTACCTACCTTGAAAACGTTAGGGGTTACTTTTAGGTTTTCTAGCAATGAAGCGTAGTAGGTACGAACACGGCTATAGCCCTCTAAAATGACACCACCATAGGGATGCATATAAACTTCATCCGCTTGTGCGGCGATGTAATATTGCGATTGTGAAAAGAAGTCACCGTAGGCTACGACCTTTTTGCCACTTTCTTTGAAGTCGGCAATGCCATCACGAAGCATCTCTAGCATTGCTGGTCCAACGCCAGAAATTTGCCCAGGATAAATCGCGAGGGTAGTGATGCGATCATCGTCTTTTGCCTCTTTAAGCACATCAAGAAGGTCATAAATGCTTTCTTCTGGAGGCTGCTGATTGCTAATTTCATTCAGCGCTTCTGTCACTGGATCGACAAATTGAGGTTGCTCGGTGATAACGCCTTTCGGTGCAAACACCAATGCAGCACCTTCGGGCACTTTAACTCTTTCGCCACCACTAAACATGGGAACAATAACCCCAAAAATAGTGATAAATAATGCAATTAATCCGAATACAACGATGGCATTGGTTTTAAATACCATCCAGATGTAATAAAAAATCTTTGCGGCGGTACCAGCTGGTTTTTCCACGGTGACTCCCTAAAATTCACTTAAAAACAAAAGGTTATTGCCTCTTCTTAAAAAATAACTTTAACTGGTAAAGTGCTTTGTTAAAAAGATAGCGGGTAATGAGTATGTTAATTATCGTTTTTATTACATTTAAACGCTGTCGCAAAATGTAATTAAATGTAATTGCTAGATTTATTGTATGGTCGCTGTTAAAGTTTCGGGTTAAGTGGTTAGACCAGAATATTGAGAAAAGATATGGATCAGAATGCTTTTTACCCTAATTTAATGAAACCCTTGGACCTCGGTTTCACTCAAATTAAAAACCGCGTACTTATGGGATCGATGCACACAGGTCTCGAAGAAGAAAAAGGCGGGTTTGAGAAAATGGCGGAATACTTTGCCGCTCGAGCTAGGGGAGGCGTTGGGCTAATGGTAACTGGGGGCATCTCACCGAATTATCGCGGTCGATTAGCACCTCATTCCTCTCAGTTGTCCTCACGACGCCAAGTTAAAAAGCATCGAATTATTACTGAGGCTGTTCACCAAGCTGACAGTAAGATTTGCCTACAAATCTTACATGGCGGGCGATATTCCTATCACCCGTTGAATTGTGGACCTTCTGCTATCAAAGCTCCGATTAATCCATTTAAACCCAAAGCACTTTCATCACGCGGCGTGAAAACGACTATTCGTCATTATGTTCGCTGTGCAAAGTTAGCTCAAGAAGCGGGCTATGATGGTGTTGAGGTAATGGGGTCAGAGGGTTACCTGATTAATCAGTTCATTTGTCAGAGAACAAACAAACGAAACGATGAGTGGGGCGGAAGTTTTGAGAACCGAATTCGGTTTCCCATTGAAATCGTAAAGCAAATTCGCCAAGCCGTCGGTGACAACTTCATTATCATTTATCGTTTGTCGATGATCGATTTAGTTGAAGAAGGCTCAAGTTGGGAAGAAGTCGTTGCGTTGGGCAAGGCAATTGAGCAAGCTGGAGCGACTTTGATCAACACCGGGATTGGATGGCACGAAGCTCGGGTTCCAACCATTCAAACCTCGGTACCTAGAGCGGCTTTTACTTGGGTCACTGAAAAACTCAAGTCAGAGGTTTCACTGCCTTTAATTACCACCAATCGAATCAATATGCCTGACGTTGCAGAAAGTGTTTTAGTCGCTGGACAAGCTGATATGGTATCTATGGCGCGGCCTTTTCTTGCCGATCCTGAGTTTGTAAATAAAGCTGCAGCTGGAAAACCAGAGTCAATAAATGTCTGTATCGGATGTAATCAAGCTTGTCTTGATCATGTGTTTAAACAACAAAGAGCTTCCTGTCTTGTGAACCCTCGCGCCTGTTATGAAACCGAGTTAGTCGCGAGCAGTGCGGTCGAGCCTAAGCAATTAGCGGTTGTTGGCGCTGGTCCTGCCGGGATGTCATTTGCGCTAGAAGCGGCGAAACGGGGTCATAAAGTGACTTTGTTCGAACGCAGTGAACGATTGGGCGGGCAATTCAACATCGCCAAACAAATTCCTGGAAAAGAAGAGTTCTACGGAATGATAGATTATTTTAGTCATGAGTTAACCCAAGCGAAGGTATCCATTCGACTGAATACCACGGCCACCGCTGAGTTACTTGAAGAAGAAATGTTTGATGAAGTTGTACTGGCGACTGGGGTTACTCCAAGAATTCCAAAAATTGAAGGCATTGAACACGCAAAAGTGTTGACTTATTTAGACGTAATTTTAAATAAAGCGCCTGTAGGACAAAAAGTCGCAGTTATCGGCGCCGGTGGCATTGGCTTTGACATTAGCGAATATTTAACGCATTCGGGTGAATCAACAACGTTACGACCACAGGCTTGGATGAAAGAGTGGGGCGTGGATGCTGAATACCGTCACCGTGGTGGACTGCTACCCGAGCCAATCATTGAACCATCGCCACGAGAAGTGATTATGTTTCAACGCAAAGCCACCAAAATGGGAAAAGGCTTGGGTAAAACGACGGGTTGGATACATCGAGCTACCTTGAAGAATAAACAGGTAAAAATGGTCAGTGGTGCTCAGTATCTTAAGATCGACGACATAGGATTGCATGTACAGGTCGGTGATGAAGTGACCGTCTATGAGGTCGACAACATTGTTTTGTGTACTGGCCAGGAGCCATTACGAGAGCTGCAACAATCCATTGAAGAGAAAGGCCTACCCGTTCACCTTATAGGCGGAGCGGATGTAGCCGCAGAATTAGATGCCAAAAGAGCAATACGACAAGGCACCGAGTTAGCTTTGGCGATATAAAAATAGTGCGTATCGAACTTCCAATAATCTGAAAGAAAACTCTCCTACGGGAGAGTTTTTCGTTAGGCCTCTTTTCGATTTCATCAAACTTTGTCAAACTATCGATTGTATTTAAACTGACTGCAAGGCCGTTATGATTGTTGGAAATTTAAGAAAGATGGTATCGAATTTAGCTGATACCGTAGAGTATCAGTTGCCAGTGGGTGATGAATTGGTTCCTTTGAATCCTTTGCTGGGAAAAGAACTTACACTGACTTTTACAGGAAAAATAAATTGTGCTCACTGTGGAGCTCTGACCAAAAAAAGCTTCTCGCAAGGTTATTGTTTTCCATGCATGCGTAAACTGGCGCGTTGCGACATGTGTATTATGAAGCCAGAAACTTGCCACTACCATGAAGGGACTTGTCGTGAGCCAGAATGGGGAGAAGCGAACTGTTTCATACCGCATTATGTTTATCTATCGAATACCAGTGGTCTTAAAGTCGGTATTACTCGTCACTCACAAATTCCAACGCGTTGGGTTGATCAAGGCGCGACTCAAGCGTTAAAAATATTAAAAGTGGCAACGCGTCAGCAATCGGGTCTTGTTGAAGTGGCATTTAAAGATCTTATTGCCGATAAAACCAACTGGCGAGCGATGCTCAAAGGTAATGCTGATCCTATGGATTTGAAGTTGGTTGCTGACGATTTAAAGTCGCAATTACAACAGTCACTAGCGAATATAATATCCAGCCAAGGCGAGTCAGAAATAGAGTTTGTTGATTCTGATGTTGTTGAAATTAATTACCCGGTGCTTGCCTTTCCTGAGAAAATTAAATCTCACAACTTCGATAAAGAACCAAGAGTGAGTGGGGTTTTGCAGGGCATAAAAGGGCAGTACTTAATCTTTGATACCGGTGTCATCAACATACGCAAGTTTACGTCTTATGAGGTTGAAGTAACGGTTTAGCGTCGTTTGAATGGCTTGAGTTAAACTTTATCATGATCTCTATCAATAAACGGCGAGTGCTATTCCGATAGTCTATGGTTGTAGTGATGTAATTCTGTTAAATGACATGACCATTGGAATGATCTCGATGGTGCATTGAGGAGACTACTATGGAAATCTTAACTCACGGTCTTTTGGTTGGAATACAACGCTTTAATCAAGAAGTATTTATCACGATTAAAGCAACCGGAAAGCTCACTCACGAAGATTATGAAACTATCACACCTCTCATTGAGAATACGTTAAGTAGCGTCGAACACCCAAACGTAAAGATGTTTTTTGATGGGTCAGAGTTTGATGGTTGGGACCTCAGAGCTGCATGGGATGATCTCAAACTCGGACTGAAGCATAATAAAGAGTTCAGTAAAATTGCGATTCTTGGGAACAGCCGCTGGCTAGAGCTGGGAACAAAAGTCAGTGCATGGTTTGTTTCTGGTGAGGCGAAGTATTTTACCGACAAAGAACAAGCGTTAACCTGGCTAGAGGGAAAGTGAGTCTTGAAGGAAGACATTAAATTTTCCCTAGTATTCAAGATTCATCAGCGTCGCACACCATAAAATTATAGCTTTTTATGGTGTGTTGATGTGCTTATCTTTTAAGTCTTAAAGTTTGCAACCTATAAAATCTGGCTCCAGTTGCTTGGCTAATTGAAACAACGTCTCTTCCTCGGCGAACTGACCATACATTTGAACACCAATTGGTAGTCCATTGCTGTGTTTTGCCAATGGTAAGCTTGCTGCAGGAAGCCCAGTAATGTTACCAAGAATAGTAAACGCCATTTTCTCCAATACCGGCATGGCGAATTGTTCAGCAAGCCCTAATCGAAAAGATAACTTCCCCATATTAAAATGGCTGCTCATTTCAAGCAGCCACTCTTCGGCCGGCGATTTTAATAACGCTCGGTGTTTTACCGCTGTAGTTGGAACGGTTGGGCATAAATAAGCATCGTAACCAAGCATGTAACCATGTGTATGCGCGCGAATGTTTTGCCATTGATTAAGAGCCATAACTAAGTCGCCCGCTGAAAATGAGCGACCAATCATGGCTAAGTTTTTAGTTTGAGGCTCTAGCAATCTAGCGGCTTTTCTGCCAAATGTTTGTTTGATTTCCTTTTGTACCGCGGCAACGTGGGCTGCTACGACGATAAAGAAACTGCTCCACAGGTCATCATGATTAAATTCAGGGTCTCGCCATTCAACCGTGTGCCCTAAGTTTTCTAATTTTGTCGCCGTATCAATAACTGCTTGCGATACTTCTGGATCGACTTGTGTTCGAATATGAGGTTGAGCAGAGGCGATGATTTTCATCGGTTTTATTGTCGAATCTTTTAACATTTCTACGTAGGGCTTAGCTGGCTTTGGTATAGAAAACGGACTGGCTACATCTTCACCTAAAGTTGCATCAAGTAATGCTGCGCTATCACGAACGCTTCTCGTTATTGCATGCTCGACGACCGCGCCAGCCCAATCTTCGCCAATCTTTGGCCCCATTGGCGTACGATTACGGCTCGGCTTCAATCCAAATGCACCACACCAGGCCGCAGGGAAGCGAATAGAACCTCCACCATCTCCGCCGTGGGCCATGGGAACGATTCCAGAAACAACGGCGGCAGCACTGCCACCAGAAGAGCCTCCAGCGCTGTAACCTTGCCGGTGAGGATTATGAGTAGGCCCAAATGCTTTAGGCTCCGTTGTGATGATAAGCCCATACTCTGGGGTGTTGGTCTTGCCGAAGATATTTAGTCCAGATGAACGGTAGCGGCTGGCGAGGGTGGAGTCGGTTTCTGGCGTCCACCGTATGCCACGACTGCCCATACTCATTGGCTCGCCAGCCAAAGCACATTGCAGATCTTTCAATAGAAATGGAACGCCAGAGAATGGTTGTGACGAAGGAAGCTGATTCGCCGCTGACATCGCTTTTTCTGCAAAGGTATGAATGACTGCATTTAACGATGGATTAACTTGCTCCAGTCTCTGCAGTGCGCAGGTTAGGAGTTCTGTTGGGCTCACGTCTTTGGCCTGTACCAGCGAAGCTAAACCAATACCATCGAGTTGCATATACTCCTGTAAATTCACTGCTGCGTCTCCTCAGTTAAGTTCTCATTGGTATTTGGAACGTTCGCAATACTTTGAATACTTTCTATCGGGAGCACTTGCGTTGAGTCACAATCGACATTGTAGAGAAATACAAATTTAGTGGTTGTGCCGAGTAGCTTCCAACTAGCAATCTGTGATGCTTCACATTGACCGCGAATCCATTGTTGCTCTTGCTTCACTTGCACAAAGTTATTCGCAGAGCTTTTAATTTGGTTTACTTCATCGGCGAGCAGTAGCTCGAGAAAAACGGCAAAGTACAAAATCAATGACACTAAAAGACTTAACCGCAATGCTGTTCGATTTTTAGGAACATAAAAAAAGACGAAAAAGACTACTCGCATCCAAGGCGAGAAGTTTTTACCTTTTTCCTGTTGGTAACGGGTAGACCACATTGCGGCCTTTACGATGGCTATAATGACGGCTAATGCGCCAAACACGGCGATAGACACTTTGGGTTCTTGTAACCCTGCAATTAATATATCGGTCACCTCTAAATACTTTAAGATAGAGATATTAAAGTGGCTGTAATACATCACCAAATAGGTCAAACCAATCAAGGCCCAAATGAAATAGGTTGAACTCAAAATTAAGCCTGGGTGGGTTAGTAGTTGGCGAGGTCCGTCGCCAAAAATTCGTTCGGTTAAATGAGCATCATTCCGTGGTTCATTTTGTTTTTGCGATGTCTCTTTGCTATCCATGTAATGGCCCAATTGATCGAATATTAAGAGAGTAGTCTACCAATAAAAAAGGCCCTTACACAGTAAGAGCCTTGAAGTTGCATTTCTGATGTTTTTTTAACAAAGTCACTTATTGCGCTTTGCTTAGATCTTCCATTATTGCGGCAAGGAATCTAGCTGCTTCACCACCAGTACACGCTCTGTGATCGAAGGTGAGTGACAGTGGCAACATCTTCTGATTAACAATGCCTTTATCGGTTAGTTGTAGTTCGTTACGGAAGCGTCCAGTTCCGAGAATGGCGACTTGTGGTGGTGAAACCACCGGTGTGCCATATCGACCAGCAATAGAGCCAAAGTTAGATAAAGTAATGGTGGCATCAGCGAGATCCGCCGGCTTTATTCCCTTATTCGCAATCTTGTCTCTGAGTACTTGAACTTGAGCGCGTGATTCGGTCATCGACATTTGATCGGCATTATGTACAACAGGCACATATAAACCGTCTGCGGTATCAACCGCAATACCTACGTTCACATTTGGATGCAACAGTCGCTCCATGTTTTCGCCATCGAACCAAGCATTTAGTGCCGGCTCGATTCTCGATGCGTAACACAAAGCTCGAATGTAGCGAGCCAATGAGTCAGTGCCTTTTGGCCATGCGCTGATATTCACATCTTCAACTAATGTCGTTGGCACTACCGTCGCATGCGAGTGAGCCATACCTTGTGCCATTGCTCTTCGTACACCACGAACGGTTTGTGGTTCACGAGTGATCGACACGCTTGGCAGTCGGTTGCCGCCAGATGAGGTCGACGGTGATGAGGTAGACGATGATGAGGTCGACGGTCTGGCTTGCGACGATGCAACATTCGCTGAGGCCGTTGACCTGCCTTGGGCCGCATTTTCTACGTCGCTCCGAGTGATGCTGCCTTTGCGTCCTGATGCTTGACATTGACCCAGATCGACACCCAGACGTCGCGCTAACGCTCTTACCGCAGGAGACGCTTTGTAGGATAGTGGGTTAGCGGTATCGGTACCGGCTACTACAGCCGCTGCAGAAGCACTTGATGCGACCGCGTTGCCAGATTTAGCCGCGGCCTTAACATCCGCTTGTGTAATGGCGCCATCGGTGCCAGTACCTTTAACTTGGGTTAAATCAACCTTGAGTTTGCGAGCTAAGGCTTTAACGACTGAGTTTGCTGACTCTGCAACAATGGTGTTGCCAACTTCAACAGCGCCAACGACGGTTCCCGCATCGCTAGAAGCTTCCTCTGCAGGTGCTTCTGATGGGGCCGCTTGAGTGGTTGAAGCTGAGCCGCCGCCAAAGGTTACTAACGGCGCACCTACTTGAATCACATCTCCTGCTTGCCCGTGCAGTTTGCTAATGGTTCCGGCGACAGGAGAGGGGACTTCAACAACCGCTTTCGCTGTTTCCATCTCGACCATAGGCTGATCTACGGTGACAGAATCGCCTTCAGATACTAACCATCTGACAACTTCTGCGTCGGGTAAGCCTTCGCCGAGGTCAGGCAGTTTAAAGACTTCTGAAGCACCTTGAGAAGTGCTAGCAGGGGCGGCCGAAGTGGTTGCATTCTCGGTTGCAGGCGGAGTAGCTTGCGCTTCTTGTTGGCTCGCGCTTGAACTCGAATCTCCGTCAAACTCAACTAATGATGCTCCGACTTGAATGACGTCGCCAGCTTGTCCGTTAAGTTTGGTTATGGTGCCAGCATAAGGCGAGGGAACCTCTACCACGGCTTTTGCAGTTTCCATTTCGACCATTGGTTGATCGACGGCAACTGTATCGCCTTCTTTGACTAACCATCGTACGATCTCGGCATCGGGCAAGCCCTCACCTAAATCGGGCAAATTAAAAGTCTTCATGAGTACTCCACCGTTTTTCTTACTTCTTCCAGAATACGATCAACTGTAGGCATGTACTGCTTTTCTAAGCGATAGTAGGGCATGATGGTGTCATAACCCGATACTCGACCGATAGGGGCAAGTAGATTAAATATCCCTTTTTCGGCAATTTCTGCAGCGATTTCCGAACCAAGACTGCCAGCTTTTGGGGCTTCTTGAACAATCACGGCACGGCCAGTTTTCGCTACTGACTCTAAAATGGTTTCAATATCGAGAGGGCTCACAGTCGCTACATCGATAACTTCGCAACTGATACCTTCAGCCGCTAACTTATCTGCTGCCATATTCGTTTCGTGCAGCATGGCACCCCAGCTGATTAAAGTAATGTCAGTTCCTTCCCGATCCACAAAACAGCAGCCGAGTGGGTAGTCTTCACCATTGTCTTCGACTTCATGTTTCACAATCCGGTAAACACGTTTTGGCTCCAAGAAAATGACCGGGTCTGGGTCGCGAATGGCCGCTAACATTAAGCCGTACGCGCGTGAAGGGTTCGATGGAATCACGACTTTGAGGCCAGGAATATGAGCAAAGATTGCTTCAGTGCTTTCTGAATGATGCTCTGGGGCATGAATGCCTCCGCCGAAAGGTGCGCGAAGTACCAGTGGTAAAGTTATTCGACCGCGTGTGCGATGACGCATTCTCGCCATGTGACAGATAATTTGGTCGACAGCAGGAAAAATAAATCCCATAAATTGAATTTCTGCAATTGGCTTGATGCCTTGTGCCGCCATTCCGACTGAAACACCTGCAATCATAGATTCTGCAAGAGGCGTATCGATAACTCGGTCTTTACCAAATTTTTTCTGCAGACCATCGGTTGCTCTAAAAACACCACCATTGGTTCCAACATCTTCACCTAAAGCGACAACGCTATTGTCGACACCCATTTCATGGGCCATTGCCATATTAACGGCTTCAATTAGAGTAATTGCAGGCATCATTAGGCTCCTTTCTTCGCGGCCGCTTGAATCGCGTACTCGCGTTGCTCGAGTGTTCGAGCCGGTAATTCTTCGTACAAGTAATCAAACATAGCTTCAGGCTTGTCGACAGGCGTGTTGACATAGTTGTCGACCGCTTCTTGAACTTCCTTTGCTAACTCTTCTTGCATGGCTTTTTCTTCGTCTTCAGACCAAGCATCCAAAGATTCTAAGTATTTGCGTAAGCGCAAAATAGGCTCAGCTTTCCAACCTTCGTCGAGTTCGCCCTCTGGTCGGTAGCGTCGCGCATCGTCAGCGGTGGTGTGGTCACAGAGTCGAAGTGATATACATTCGATCAGTGTTGGGCCTTTACCTTCACGGGCTTTTTTGTACGCTTGTTCAGCCGCGTCGCGAACGGCAATGATGTCGTTACCGTCGACCTGAACGCATTCAACACCGGCAGCGATGGCTTTTTGCGCATAGGTTTCGCAAGCCGTTTGGATTTCTGAAGGAACGGAAATGGCCCATTGGTTATTATTGATGAAGAAAACAACACCTAGGTTCCAAATGCCAGCGACGTTGATGGCTTCGTAGAAGTCACCCTCTGACGTACCGCCTTCACCTATCTCAGTTGCAACGCAGCGCTTTTCACCTTTAAGTTGCATCGCTTTAGCAACACCAGCTGCATGCAACAGCTGGGTCGCAATCGGTACTGCAATGGGGAAGTCTTCTCGAGCGTTTTGATAATCCGAGCCACGCTCATCACCGCCCCAATAAAGCAGTACTTCCTCCATACGCACGCCGTGTTCGATCATCGCGGCTTGTCCACGATAATAAGGCACGAGAACGTCTTCTTTATTCAAGGCTGAGCCAAATCCGACACCGATAGCTTCTTGACCCAACGCCGCAGGGTAGGTACCCATTTTTCCGGTACGCTGTAGCGCGTAGGCTTTGGTATCTAGGGTTCGAATACGGTTCATTGACCGATAGAGTGTTTTTAGTGTGTCGATATCTTTGGCTAACTTTGGCAACTTTTTCGTTGTTGGTTTGCCATCTTTATCGATATATTGAATGTACTTTATGTCAAACTTTGCAACCGTGGTCACAACAAACCTCCTTTCGAGGAAGCTGGATGATCCAGCTGTATAGTCAATTATTACGCGGCGCCGATCATAAGGATCTTGAACGCATTTGTATAGCGTAAAAGATTATAAACTGGTTATGTTTGACTGTAATTTGTTCAATTTTGGCGGTATATACCGTCAAAATCGCAACAAATCAGACCAGTAAAGGGTAAAAAGGATTTAGTCTGGATGCGGTTTCCGTTAGGATGCAGTCTGCAGTCGAATCATGCGCCGTAAGTGTAAATTTATATTTTTGAAAAGGTTTTTATGAAAAACGCATCTGCCCCAGTAACTCATTATCGGAAAGACTATTTGCCACCTGACTTTTTGATTGAAACTGTCAAGCTTAAGTTTGAGCTAGACCCTAATGCTACCCTGGTCTCAAGTGAACTTATGTTGCGGCGCAACCCGCAAAGTGACGGTCTAGCTCAAAAATTGTTTTTAAATGGTGAAGGATTAACCTTAAAAGCCATATTCATCGATGATGAAGAGTTGACTGAAAAGGATTATGACATTGATGAATCAGGGTTAACCTTGAATCGCGTATCTGACCGATTTGTCTTGAAAACTTGTGTAGAAATAGACCCTGCAAATAATGCTGCCTTAGAAGGTCTGTACGTTTCAGGCGATAAATTTTGTACTCAGTGTGAAGCCGAGGGTTTTCGTAAAATCACGTTTTATATGGATCGCCCCGACGTATTGGCTGAATTTTTTGTTCGGATTGAAGCCGATAAAACGCAATATCCATTGTTACTATCTAATGGAAATAAACTTGACTCTGGAGACTTGAGCGAGAATAAACACTATACCGAGTGGCACGATCCCTTTTTAAAACCTTGCTATTTATTTGCACTGGTGGCCGGAGATCTAGACTTGCTTGCTGACGAGTTTGTGACTCACAGTGGTCGTAAAATTGCGTTAGAACTTTACGTTGATAAAGGTAAGCTCGATCAGAGTCAATTTGCCATGGAATCGTTAAAGAATGCGATGGCTTGGGATGAGAAACGATATAACCTTGAATACGACCTTGACCTTTATATGATCGTTGCCGTTGGCGATTTCAATATGGGCGCGATGGAGAATAAAGGACTCAACATATTTAATACAAAATATGTTTTAGCAAATCCTGCGACCGGAACGGATCAAGACTTCGAAAATATCGAAAGTGTTATTGGTCATGAGTATTTTCATAACTGGACGGGTAATCGAGTCACCTGCCGAGATTGGTTTCAATTAAGTTTAAAAGAAGGTCTGACGGTATTTCGTGATCAACAGTTTACTGAAGATATGCGCTCTAAAGCAGTTAAGCGAATTGATGATGTGAAAGTCATCAGAAGTTATCAGTTCGCAGAAGATGCTGGCCCTATGGCGCACCCAATTCGTCCTGATGCGTATATTGAAATGAACAACTTTTATACGGTAACGGTTTATAACAAAGGCGCTGAAGTTATTCGCATGTTGCATACGCTTTTGGGTGAAGAGGGGTTTCAAAAAGGAATGTCCTTATACTTTAAACGTCATGATGGATCCGCTGCGACCTGTGATGATTTTGTTGCAGCCATGAGTGATGCCAATCAATTCAATTTAGATCAGTTTAAGTACTGGTATTCACAAGCTGGAACGCCGACCTTGAGAGTTGACTATGACTACGATGAATCAAATCAATGTTTGAAGTTACACTTTTCTCAAAACAACGCTCACGAATCAGCCAGTGAACCTTATTTTATTCCAGTTAAACTTGGGCTTGTGGGTACGAAAGGAAATCAAGTCTCTTTTTCTTCTGCTGAATTTGGTTTAACGAATGTCGAAGAAGGGCTGATTATCGTAACGCAACCCAATCAAACGGTTAATTTAGAGGGTGTTTCAGAGGAGGTAATTCCGAGTTTGCTTAGAGATTTTACCGCGCCTGTTAAGTTAGATATCAATTATTCAGATCAGCAACTCGCCTATTTATTTGCTAACGATGGTAATACGTTCAATCGCTGGGATGCAGGCCAGAGACTGATGCAACGTTTTCTTATTGATGAAGAAGACTCGATTAAAGAAAGTATTGCTGAGGCCTTCAGAGCATTATTAAACGATCAGAGTATCGACAATGCATTTAAGGCGAGATGTGTACAAATTCCTGATTTAAAAACACTGTTCGAAAATGATCCAAACGGAAGAATTGATTCGTTGATCGAACGTAGGAAAACTCTGAAAAAGTTTTTAGGTATTGCTTTAGAAGATACTTGGTCACGATTGTATAACCAACTTCACCGAGCTTCCGACTTAGACTTAGACGGCGTGTCAGTTGCTAATCGAGCGTTAAAGAACGCGTCTCTCGATTATATGGCTTTTAGTAGCGAACAACATGAAGCAATTGTTATTAAGCAATTTGAAGATGCCAAATTAATGACCGAAGAGTTAAGCGCGTTTTCAATAGCCAATCATCATGAGCTCGAAGTCGCTTCCAAGATCACTCAAGCATTTTATGATAAGTGGCATTCTGAACCTTTAGTTATGGATAAGTGGTTAGCGATTCAAGCCAGTGTTGATTCTCTGGATACTTTAAATCGAATTCAAACGCTTAGGCATGATCGAGTTTTCAATATCAAAAATCCAAACAAGGTTAGAGCGTTGTTCTCGACCTTTGCGGCGCTAAATTTTTCGCAGTTTCATCGTATTGATGGTGCTGGTTACCGTTTAATAGCCGAAGCGATTATTGAAATCGATGAATTTAATAATCAAGTAGCAGCCAATCTAGCCAAACAATTTTCTTCGGCAGCGAAATTAGATGATGCAAGAAAAATGCATGTACAGCAGCAGCTGAAAAAGGTTATCGATAAAGAGAATCTTTCAAAAGACGTCTTTGAAGTAGTTAGTAAAACTTTAGAAAGTATTGAGTAGAGAGCAGGTAATTATGACCATTATTAAGTGCCCTGAGTGTCGTAATCCGATATCAGACAAATCTGCGATTTGTGTTCACTGTGGGTTTGCAACCAAAGATGCGACCGATGAAGACATTCAGCGAGCCGCTCGAATTGTTCGACTGAAGCGTCAGCAGCGAATGAGTATGTTGGTGTATACGGCAATGCTAGTGTTTGTGGCTGGTGTTTTGGGTGTGTACTTTGGGCGTCAACGACCAACGCCAGAGCTCTTGATAATGGGCTATATCGGGTTGGCGTTGGGTGGAGTCGGTTATTTAGCAGGAAGAATTTTTGCTATTTTTGATAAGCGCCGCTAATCTGATCATTAGGCTGTGCTTGTTGTTTCATACAGGGCTTAGAGACGAATGACCGGGCCCTGAAAAAAAAGCTTGCCTAGGGCGAAAAATTGTATATAATTCGCCCAAATTCTAGATAAGGGCAAGCTGCTGCGAAAGCTTCAGTACGCAAAGCCACCGGTCTAAGGGTGTTTCACCTACGACAGCGGGGTTACCGGGAAGCCATTCAAAAAAAGCCTATCGGTTTAGCCTTTATCTCCTGAACACAGTTACTATTTAGGAGAACTAAAGATGAAACAACTAATCGCAATTGCATTGTTCGCAGCTGCTTTTTCTGTCCAAGCTGATGATTTCGCTCGTTTAAGTGAATCTCTTTGTGAGTACGTGAAAAACGATGATCGCACCAGCATTCGTAAGAAGCTAAAAACCGTTAACCTTGAGCTACGTAACACCTATACTGGCTTTGTATGTCAGCCAGAAGGCAACTTCAATGGTGGTTCTTTATTAAAAACAGCCGCTTACTATGGCTCAGCTGAAGTGTCATCGTTCATTATTCGTAAAATTTCGAAAGAAGACTTGGCATACACTGAGCACGATGGTGTGACAACGTCTGATTGGATCAAAGAAGCGAGTAATTCTGGTAACGTGAAAGACGTTAACAAAACTAAGTCTATTGCTGCTGAAGTTGAAGAGCGTTTAGGGGAGTAATCTTCTAAGCAGGCAAAGTGCTTCAGAAAAGGCACCGTGTTTAAAAAGGGCTCATTGAGAGCCCTTTTTTTATGATTGTTTTCAACCTTATATCACTTCGCAATTTAGGCTATCGAACCGACCTGTAATATTTTCATGGCATTGGTACTGCCCAAAATTCCCATACTGTCACCTTTGGTTAACAAGACTAAGTCGCCATCTTCGACAATTCCGCGTTTCTTGAGCTCTTCAACTGCCAATCGATTGATATCATGACGTGCCAACGCCTTGGGATCGAAGTGTATGCCTTCTACTCCGCGATAAAGAGCGATTCTTCGGCGAGTGTCAATTCTAGGGCTCAAAGCGTAAATAGGCATACCTGAACGGATCCGAGACATCCATAAAGCCGTCGATCCAGACTCAGTTAAACAACAGATGGCTTTAACACCGCGCAGGTGATTTGCAGCGTACATAGTGGCCATAGCGATGGCCTCATCGATTCGCTGAAATTGGTCTTCCATTCGGTGCTTAGAAATTTGCGATACTTTTTGTTTTTCGGCGCCTTGGCAGACGCGAGCCATGGCTTCGACCACCAAAATAGGGTGCTCACCGGTAGCTGTTTCGGCAGATAGCATAACGGCATCGGTACCGTCGAGAACGGCATTGGCAACATCGAAAACTTCTGCACGAGTCGGAATGGCGTTACTGATCATTGATTCCATCATTTGCGTCGCAGTGATGACGATGCGATCGAGCGTACGCGCTCGAGCAATTATTTTCTTTTGCACACCGATCAACTCAGCATCACCAATCTCAACCCCTAAATCACCTCGAGCAACCATCACCGCGTCCGATGCTAAGATGATTTGATCAAGAATCTCATCTGAATTGACCACTTCAGCTCGCTCTATTTTGGCGACCAGCCCAGCTTTGCTGCCAGTTTTACGTAATAAGGTTTCTGCCTCTTTCATGTCATCAGCACTGCGTGGGAAGGATACGGCTAAATAGTCGACTTCCATTTGTGCTGCTAACTCAATATCTTTCTTGTCTTTATCAGTCAACGCCGGGGCCGATAGGCCACCGCCTTGCAAGTTGATGCCTTTATTATTGCTGAGAGCGCCGCCGATAATGACAGTGGTCACCACTTTTTGATTATCTATGTCGGTTATTTCCAACACGACTCGTCCATCATCCAACAGTAGGCGGTCGCCAACTTTACAATCCTTGGGAAGTTCTTTGTAGTCGATCCCGACGCAGTCATTATTTCCTTGATCGGTTGGCCATTCTGCATCGAGGATAAATTGGGCATTTTTTTCTAGTTTAATTTTCCCATCTTTGAATTTTGCGATACGAATCTTTGGTCCTTGAAGATCGCCTAAGATAGCGACTTCGATGCCCATTTTTTGTGAAACTTTTCGAACCAATTCAGTTCGATGGAGATGGTCTTCCGGTGAGCCATGTGAAAAATTCATTCGTACGACATTGGCGCCAGCTTTGAACAGTTGTTCAAGAGCTGCTTCATTGTCGGTTGCAGGACCAAGAGTGGTAACAATTTTTGTTCGTTTAAACACGCTTAAACTATTCCTTTGTTAGCTGTTGCATCTTGGAATAACCTCTTCTTGAGACACAACGGGTTAATGGTTGTTGGTTTGTACGTGTGCTTGGGTAGGTGCTTGTGATTATTGCGCAAGACTAACACTAATTATCAGTATTGTTAATGATCTGTCTGAGCTAAGCAGAGTTTACGAATAATTCGTATGAAATATCGTCAAGTAATGGAGTATTCAGAATAAATTCAACTGTTTAACCATAAATTTAAGTATTTGTAGTTGACAGGGCAGGGAGCGGTTATTAAAATTCGCCTCCACTTTGGGGCTATAGCTCAGCTGGGAGAGCGCAACACTGGCAGTGTTGAGGTCAGCGGTTCGATCCCGCTTAGCTCCACCAAATTTGACGACTACCGATATGTTTGTCTATTTTTAACATCTCGATAAGCCGTTACGAAGGTTTTGTCCCCTTCGTCTAGAGGCCTAGGACACCGCCCTTTCACGGCGGTAACAGGGGTTCGAATCCCCTAGGGGACGCCAAATATTCCTCAGTAGAGGAACGAAAAAACCCAATCTTACGATTGGGTTTTTTTATGCTTGAATGTTCTGTTAGGCACTCGTTTCGTTATTCCTGTTTTTGGAATCCGCTTTTACAATAAACTTACGATAACGAATGTAGAGCAATGCCGCAGCGGTGGTTAAACCGGCTACGATTCCCATCCAGTAACCGCGTGCAGACCATCCAAGAATTTCAGCACTAATGTAGCCAATCGGAAAACCGACCAACCAATAACTAATCGCCGATATAAACATAGGTATACGAGTGTCTTTAACGCCTCTAAGAGCGCCGCTAAGTGCGACTTGCGTGGCATCAGACAATTGAAATATCGCCGCTAAGAGGAGCAAACTGACGGCTAAAGAAACCACGGTGGCATCGTCACTGTACAAGGCCACCAGCGGCTCAGCAAATAGATACATGGATATTGAAGAAAAACAGGCGATAGTAATGGCCAATGAAATTCCAGTTTTAGCTGCATGCTCAAGCGCAATAGGATCATTTCGGCCAGCAAAAAAACCAACTCTTGCGGATATCGCTATCGAAAGACCCAGAGGTATCATATAGGCCATTGAAGCGATATTGATCGCTATTTGGTGTGCAGCGACGATTTCAATCGCGTAACGGCCAATCATGAGTCCAATGATTGCAAACATCGCGATTTCCATCCCAACGCCAATCCCCATCGGAAGACCGACTTTAAAAAGCTCTTTTAGTTGCTGCCAATCAATCGGATGTAACTTGCTTTTGATCGCTAAATGGCGATAGCGAGGGCTGGTCAATGAATAGGTAAGCATACTGATGAACATGACGGTCCAAACTAGCGCGGTTGCATAACCAATCCCAATGGCTCCCATGGCAGGAACGCCCAAGCCTCCCCAAATAAACCAATAGTTAAACACGAGATTAAAGGGAATCGCTAAAATTGAGACCAGCATGATTGCACGGTTCGAAAATAAACCTTCATTGCAAAAACGCAAAGCTAAAAAGCCGAATAAAGGCACGATGCCATAGCAACAAGCCGCAAGATAGTCTGCGACAATTTGATGGAGTTCAGCTTGTATGCCAATGAACGCCATAATGCTTTTGGCTTGAGCTAGAAAATAAATGGCAGGTATAGCCAATAAAAAAGCAACCAGAGTCGATTGTTGAAAAACCACGCCAATCTGTTGGAAGCTTCCTCGACCGTTTAAGTGAGCAACAATTGGGTTTAGAGCCAGAAAAACACCCAGTATAAAAACCATAACTGGATTAAGAATATTAGTGCCTACTGCAATTGCTGCAAGTGCTTCTGGATTAATGCTGCCTGCCATCATGGTGTCAATGACGCCAAGAGACATTTGCGACAATTGGGCAAGAATGGCAGGAATTCCGAGCTTGGTTAGCTCAGAAAGTTCAGTTCGATTTGTTGTCATTGTGCTTATGTTAAGTTTGGTTTTAAGATCAATGTCGCTACTGAAAATACCATTTTAGTTTGTTACTTAAGCACATTGATTAATTAGAAATACCTTATACCACTTTTTAGTGACTGGGTCTTTGAAAACACCGAGATGTAAAAGGGGATTTAGAATTTATATTCCCAGCGTTCGAAATTCACTAGCAATTCTTCCTTGCTCCCAAATTTCGTCAAATTGTTTGCGGTAGTCGCGAACCTTAAGTTTTTCGTTGAAATATATTTGAGATTCAAGTTGTTGATGATTGGGTCGATAGATCAAACCGCTGTCATCGACAAGATAAAATGAGAAAGGCAGTTGTTGATACTCTTTCGAAACGACTTTCAGATGGATATAGCTCGATAAGTTTTGCATAAGAGCAATCAGTCGATGGTCGGCGCTTTGTAGCAGTTGAGTTTCAAAAACCATCATTCTGACCTGAGACTGACGGCTACGCCGGACTAACCTAGAAATAGCCGCTTCGATATCACGATCTGAGAGGACTCTAGGGTCTAGATCGTAGCTGAACAGGTCGATTTGTTTTTTCGCTTGCGCAAACATCCGATAGCTAGCCAGTTTTAACTCGGCAACGCGTGAAGCTCTAAAGGGCTCACTGGTTACACCTAGTTCGGCATTGATAAGATCGTTTTCGGAAGACATTTAAAATTAAGCCAAATTACGCTTCATCGATTGATGGGGAATTCCAGCTTCCATAAAAACTGGCCCATTGGGCACAAACAAATGTCGCTCGTAAAATGAGACGGCTTGTATTTGAGCGTGTAGTTTGATTGGGCTCAACCCTTCTCGATGGGCAATTTCTATAAGTGCTTGCAATATTTTCGAGCCCAAACCGAGACCACGGTAGGGCAGTAGCACGGAAACACGGCCTATTTTACCTTCAGGAGTAAGACGACCAGCCCCGACAGGAATACCTTCGGGATTTGTTACGAGAACGTGAAAGCATTCAGGATCTCGACCATCGATTTCAATTTCTGGAGCCACGCGTTGCTCGTACACAAAGACCTTTTCGCGTACTTCTGACAGTGGACCTTGAAATTCTGACCAAGGAACTTCCTTGATTTCGATATCGCCTAACATATAACTCCGAATCTGTATTAAGTTGGGTTACTTGTTCACATAAGCAATCGCCGACGGAAACGAATCTTGCGTCTTAGTGTTTAAAAAACAAGCAGCCATTAAAAACAAGATTAGCAATTCTATTAGTAAATTCAACATCTTGTAGAGAAATATTCACGTTTTTTGTGTTCCAGTACCCGTTTTCAAACAAGTTGATCAGAAAAGTGGCGTATTCGGGCTTGAATTCATAGGTTTCACCGTTGGCATAAAGCGAAAAGGAGTGTTCGGTTTGGTGGAAGGTCCAGCGGCAATCAGTGCAAACGTGAAGCTGTGTTGCCTCGCTTAGCAAACTGTTTTTAATTTGCTCAATATCATCTAACGCTTCTTCTGGTGGAAACTTGGGACGTGTCACCAATTTTCCAAAAGCATTCATGATTTGTTGTTCTGTAATTCCTGTTAACGCTTGCTTTGACCATTCGATTGCACTGCTCGGAAGCTGTTGACCCTTGACTGTGCTTTGGTCGTGATCTTTGTAGCGATGACTGGATGATTCATCTTCTGCAAGTTGGTCGAGTAACAGCTGTTCGAGCAGCATCTGTCGAGATGGCGCCCTGAAGCCCACACTGTAGGTTAGGCAGTCTTCAAGAGCGACGCCGTCATGCGGAGTATTTGGCGGAATATAAAGTACATCGCCTGGGTTCAAGCAGACATCGAGTATTGAATCAAAAGGTTTTATTTGTTTTAAGCAAGGGTGAGGAGTAAAACTTTCGGTTTCGGCATTCGGTTGACCCACTTTCCAGTGTCTGCGACCTAGCCCTTGAATTAAAAACACATCGTACTGGTCTATATGAGGTCCAACTCCGCCGTTGGCCGTGGCAAAGCTGATCATTAAATCGTCTCGCCGCCAATTCGGAATAAAATTAAAAGGCTGCATTAGAGCTGCGGTTTCTGGGGCCCAATAATCAACGGATTGAACTAATAATGTCCAATGTGAAGCGGGCAAACTTTCAAAAAACTCAGAGGTTAATGGGCCGTTTTCGACACTCCAAGCAGAGCCGCGTTGTTGAATTAAACGAGATTCGACGTCACTTTCTAGACTTAATCCTGCTAATTCTTCTGGGCTAATTGGGTCGACAAAATCGCCAAAAGCCGATCGAAAAACGTAAGGTTGCCTCTGCCAATAATGGCTCAGGAATTCTTGGCGGGAGATGTCATTAAACACAAGGTCACCAAAAGGAAAAAGGGGACTTAAGTCCCCTAGTCAAACTATAGTTGCTCGGTCTGGGCAATCGCATTGCCGATGTAATTTGCTGGGGTGAGCTGCTTAAGCTCTGCCTTGACCGAATCGGGTAATTCCAACGAGTCGATAAAAGTGGCCATACCGGCTTGATCGACCTTTTTGCCTCGCGTGAGCTCTTTTAATTTCTCATAAGGTTTTTCGATGCCATATCGACGCATCACGGTTTGAATCGGTTCTGCCAACAACTCCCAGTTATCATTTAGCTCATCCAGAAGCGACTGTTGGTTAACTTCAAGTTTACTGATGCCTTTTAAAGTCGCTTTGTAAGCTATCAACGAGTGAGCTACGCCCATGCCCAAAGCGCGTAATGCGGTTGAATCGGATAGATCTCGCTGCCATCTTGATACGGGAAGCTTTTGGCCCAAGTGACTGAACAAAGCGTTGGCAATGCCAATATTTCCTTCACTGTTTTCAAAGTCTATTGGGTTAACTTTGTGAGGCATAGTTGATGAGCCTATCTCGCCAGCGATGGTCTTTTGTTTAAAGTGTCCTAGCGCAATGTAACCCCAAACATCTCGATCAAAATCTAGCAAGATGACATTAAAACGGGTAATCGCATCGAAATACTCAGCAATATAATCGTGAGGCTCAATTTGAGTGGTATATGGATTGTAGGTCAATCCGATCGAAGCGATGAATTCTTGTGCGAAACTTGGCCAATCAACATTCGGGTAGGCACTGAAGTGCGCGTTGTAATTACCGACAGCACCATTGATTTTTCCGAGTAACTCTACAACATCAAACTGCGCGGCTTGGCGTCTTAACCGAGCCACCACATTGGCCATTTCTTTACCTAAGGTCGTTGGCGATGCTGGTTGCCCATGGGTGCGAGACATCATAGGTATTTCTTTATACTGATTAGCTAAAGCAGCAATCGCATCGATTATCGATTGTTGGTTATCTTGAATAACCACTTTGGCATCTTTCAGCATTAAGCCATAGGATAGGTTATTAATATCTTCAGACGTACAGGCGAAATGAATAAACTCTGAAGCAGCCTCTAACTCGCTGTTTCCTTGAGTTTTTTCTTTAAGAAAATATTCTACCGCTTTTACATCATGATTGGTGGTCGCTTCGATGGTTTTTACTCGATCGGCGTCTGTGACCGAGAAGTTTGCAACGATATTATCGAGTAAGGCATTGGTCTGTTCAGAAAAGGCGGGAACTTCAGTAATCTCTGGCGTGTTGGATAGCTTTTGTAACCAGCGAACTTCGACAGTTACGCGATACTTAATCAATCCAAACTCACTGAAAATTTCTCTTAATTCAGTAACTTTCGAACCATAACGACCATCAACGGGAGAGATAGCGGTTAATGCATTTAATTCCATGCGATTTCCTTAACAGACTTGCCTAACGATAAAAACCGCGATTTTAGCATAAGGTCGCCTCAGTGTGCTTTAAAATTGGCAAAGAATCGGTTGAGTTTAGGGCGGTCTAACACCTTGATTTGATTGTCGTTAGCAATAGATATTCCAATCGAATTAAAAAGCCGGTCGGTTTGTGGAAATTGGGTACTGTTGTTGTATTGAGTGACCAACTGTTGAATGAAAGGGTAATCAATCTGCTGATCGAGTACTGCAGAGAGAGATTCTCCTTGCCAAATCGAGTTCAGATCACGGCAACAACGATTGAATCGGTTGAGTAATCTAACCAATGAGTCTCCGTTAGCTCTTAGCTTTAAGTCAACCTGGAACCAAAAAATAGCGCCTCGCCAATAAACCTGTTTAAAGCTGCGGAATTCCATCATATTCGAAGAAAGCTGAGCCAAGGTTAAATTCGGTTTACTCAACTCTTGATAGTTAGTTTGGCCTCTTCGAATTCCATGCCAAAGTTCTTCGATGGCTTCTCTTTCATCAAGTACAGAAGCTTTTTGCATTAAGGGGTATTGAAGGTAACTGGCTAATCCCTCTGATAACCAAGCGTCGTTTCGATCAATAAACGGTAGTGCCAGGTGCGCAAACTCATGATACAGAGTCCAGTCAGTTTTTAGCTGAGATAGTGAGGCTTGTGGGTTGATCTGGGCATCGATGCTCGTTCCCTCGCCGCGATATACCATTGCGAAAGGAACTGACTCCGATGAGTGGCTCGCGAATAAATTCAATTGCACGGTTTGCTCGCCACTGAGTACCGACGTTGCCACAAAGCTTCTGGCAACTTGATTGATCCAGGAGATTAACGAGTCATATTGGCTATCTAAGGTCTTTGAGAGCCAATTAATTTGAAGTGATAGGTTCGAGCCTGATTGCTCGCTTATTCGCAAGGTTTTTTGAGAGAAGTCACCAAAGTAGGCAAACAGTGACATAAACGAAGGTTCTTTCGGCCATTTGTATTGATCGTGGTTAATTTTGGGTAGAGGGAGAGAATGATTAACTAACTTAGCGTTTGCGGCCTTAGGTGACTGCACGTTAATGACATCATTTTCTATCTGCTCGTTGCGCCACAGTAACAGCCCTGTTGGAACTTTGAGCAGTTGTCCTGTCATCGCTGTGCTTTCAGTGTTTGTGGGAATGATTAGCCAATGGCATGAATCAGGCTTGGTGAGACGGAGCTGATGACCGTTTAGTATTTCGACATGGCTGGATGTTTTCGATAGATAATGTGTCGCATTATCTAGGCTGGACGTTAGCTGAAGAGGGCGTTTGGAACAAATTGTCACCTTAATTGCGGTCATGTCATCATTGATATTAAGGATGTAGTCGTTAGACCATAGAACGTTGATAAAAATTGTATTGAGCAGTAGTAAAATCAAGGACTTGTACATAAATACTGCCTATTTGTTAGACGATCAGTTCATGGTTGTTTAAACAATATACCGCTAACAAACAAATTAGAAATTTTTTTTAAAAAAAGGCTTTGACAAAGCTGAGACCCCTATATAGAATGCGCGCCTCTAAACGAGATTGAACGATTTCAGTCCCCTTCGTCTAGAGGCCTAGGACACCGCCCTTTCACGGCGGTAACAGGGGTTCGAATCCCCTAGGGGACGCCATATTAAAAAGCCCGGATTATCCGGGCTTTTTTTTGCCTATCACAAAGTGCTCCGATACTTATTTGTGTGAACAAAGCCTTGCATCTAAGCGAACTATAGCTTTTTATTTTCAATGGCTTGCGTATACTAAACAGCTCTGCATCAACGACTATGAGATCATTTATGAACGGTTTGAAAGGGCTCGTGATGGTTGCCATCGGTTTGCTAGGAACCACGGTTAATTTCGCCAGTGCAGCCGACATTGAAAAAGGCAAACAAAAAGCTTTAATTTGTGGCAGTTGTCACGGTAAAGATGGTGTTGGAATCGCTGAAAATATTCCTAACCTCGCGGGTCAAAAAGAGACGTATCTCGCTCTTCAGCTACTTGCGTTTCGTGATGGCTTTCGAAAGAACATGCAAATGACTCCGATGGCGAAAGGTCTCACTGACGAAGACATACAAAACATCGCCGCTTTCTACGCTTCACTACCGGCTAAGAAATAAAGAGTACCTGCGAAGAAATAGAGATCCTACTATATGAATGCAATTGAATTACTGACGTCTCGCAGTTCGTGTTCAAAACTCGAACTTCCACTGCCTAACTCAGAACAGTTAGACATTATTTATCGCTCTGCATTACGAGCTCCTGATCATGCAGGGTTGCGACCTTGGAAGTTTTTAGTTTATCAGTCTCCGGAAGCGCTCAAAAAATTAGGGGAGCAATTTGTCGCTGCGATTGAAGCCGAAGAGGGCCCATTGGATAGTGCAAAGAAAGATAAACTCCTAGCGATGCCCAACCGTGCTCCAATGGTGATCGTAGCCATCGCTGAGTATCAGTCTCACGATAAAGTGCCAAAGATTGAGCAAGCCATCAGTTGTGGATGCGCTGTTCATGGAATGCTTCTCGCTGCACAAAGCCTTGGTTTTGCTGGATACTGGCGAACCGGACCCCTGGCCTTTAATGCCAACCTAAAAACTCAATTGGGTGTTAAACCTGATGATGAGATTGTCGGCTTTTTATATTTAGGCAGCCCAAAAATATCGGTAAACAAACCTGATCAAGTCGAGGTTTCTGACTTTTTTACGGTGATTGATTGAGTGCACTCGCAGCAATGCCTGATAGCTTGAGGCGAATTTGATTGAGTCTTGTAGTGTGGCTGAATGTATTTTGAAGGACTGCTCGAAGTTGGGAGCGTTAGAATTGTGGTGTTTTCAAAACGAGCTCCACAATTTTTCTTGTTCTGAATCTTCTTGAGCTTCATCCCTTAATTTATTGATATTATTGTACTTAATAACTTCTTTTTGACGTGACTCCGAGTCTGTATTGGGTTGCTTATCCAGCTCTGCTAGAAACTTATCCATTTCACTAACGTAGTTACGATCAATACTCATCTCGGTACCTTAAAAGTCACTTCAAAGTCGCAAAAACCAATTGATTCTCGTAAAGCTTATTTTACTCGCCTGAGCGCAAGAGGTTTTACATTGAGGTTTTTACATCGTTAATCTGCAGTTTAGTGCAAAATTAAATGAAAAAAAAGCCACTGAGGTCAGTGGCTTACGAGATGCGCTTCAATAGTTAACTTTGAATGATCAAGGTTGCTTTAATCGAGCTTCATGCGATTACACGTTTTGACGAGTTCAGTGGTAATGCGTTGAAGCGTTTGCAAGCGCTTTTCGCTGACGAGTAGGCCTTGTTCATCGAACGCTTCAGCGGCCTTAGGAATAGCGACTTGGTCTGCCAGCACAGTGGTTCCGATACCTGAGAGCAATAAGCGAAGTTGTCCTAACCCGCGTAGGCCACCAAAAGCACCCGGAGACGTCGCGAAAATGGCCGCATATTTGTTTTTGAAACTTTGTAAAACACTTTCACCATCAGCTTGTCGAGAGGCCCAGTCGATGGTGTTTTTGAGTAAACCCGAGTATGAACCATTGTATTCTGGTGATGTAATCAAAAAGCCATCGCTGTCATTCATCATTTGCTTCAATTTAAGTGCATTTTCATGAATGCCATTCTCAGCCTCATCATCTTCGTTGAAGATTGGCATCGGGAAGTCGGCTAAATCAACGTAAGTGACTTCGGCACCCGCTTTCTCTGCACAATTGGCAAGAACCTTGGCTAACTGCTTATTGTAAGATTGTTTGCGCAAACTGCCGGCGAAAACAAGAATCTTTACTGACATAACAACTCCTACTAAAACTCTGCTGAATTCGGTGTACGTGGGAAAGGAATAACATCGCGGATATTTGCGATGCCTGTCGCGTAAGCAACCGTCCGTTCAAAACCAAGGCCAAATCCACTGTGAGGCACGGTGCCGTAGCGGCGTAGATCTCGATACCACCAATAATTTTCTTTCGGTAAACCCATTTCATCGATTCGTGCATCCAATACATCGAGACGCTCTTCACGCTGGCTGCCACCAATAATCTCTCCGATACCAGGCGCCAATACATCCATCGCTGCAACGGTTTTGTTGTCATCATTCATACGCATGTAGAATGCTTTGATATCTTTTGGATAATTCATCAGTACAATCGGTCGACCGACGTGTTTTTCTGCCAAATAACGCTCATGTTCTGATTGCAAGTCGACTCCCCACTCAACAGGGAACTCAAACGACTGACCTGAATTTTGCAGAATCTTGATAGCATCGGTGTAATCCATTCGTTCAAAATTCTGCTCAACCATCTGTTCTAGACGGCTGATACAGGTTTTGTCGACATGCTGAGCGAAGAAAGCCATGTCGTCGGCTCTCTCGTCGAGTACTGCTTTAAATATGGATTTTAACAAGCCTTCAGCAACGTCTGCGTTTTGAGCTAGGTCTGCGAAAGCAATCTCAGGTTCTACCATCCAAAACTCGGCTAAATGACGACTCGTGTTTGAATTTTCTGCTCGAAAGGTTGGCCCAAAGGTGTAAACTTTTGAGAGAGCTGAACAATAAGTTTCGACATTCAATTGCCCTGAGACGGTTAAGAATGCTTCTTTACCGAAAAAGTCCTGAGAGTAATCGATTTGGCCTTGCTCATTTCTGGGCAAGTTTTCCATATCTAAGGTCGACACTCGAAACATTTCACCGGCACCTTCGCAGTCGGATGCCGTGATCACGGGAGTATGAATCCAGTTGAATCCCTCGCTGTACAAGTGGCGATGGACTGCTTGAGCAAGACAGTTTCTCACCCGGGTCATAGCGCCGATCAGGTTCGTTCGAGGACGCAAATGCGCATTTTCTCGAAGAAACTCCATGCTATGCCGTTTGGGCTGCATCGGGTAAGTGGCGGGGTCATCAACCCATCCATACACCTTGAGGCTTTTCGCTTGGAGCTCGAAAGACTGGCCTTGACCTTTAGACTCGACCAGCTCGCCGTCAACTTCGACTGAGCATCCAGTGGTAAGCTTTAAAACATCGTCATCGTAATTGGACAAATTATTATCGGCAATCACCTGCAAAGTTGCGAAGCAAGATCCATCGTGAATATTCAAGAATGAAAATCCACCTTTTGAATCTTTTTTAGTTCGTACCCATCCGCGGACGGTTACTTCTGAGCCAGCAGCGGCTTTTCCTGCCAAAATATCGGCAATGCTCAGTACAGGCATGATTTGACGATCTCCAATTATTTAAGGGGGTTTACGGAATTATGCTTTATTCGGTCGAGCACTTGTTGGCGCTGCGCGTTGGTCATCGTTGGCCATGCAATAATCTCATCGACCGTACGTTGGCAGCCAGAGCAAATCTCTGCTTGATCTTTTGCCACTAACTTGCAGATTCCGATACACGGTGATTTGACCAAAGGGAGCGTCATATGTGAACTCAAGTTGAATAAAGCGCGTTATGTTACCTTGACTCTGGATAATGCGCCACCTTCGCAAGCACAATATTGTTTTTGCAGTGAAAATTAACGGTAAAGCGTTAAAAAATGAACTAATCTTAAGCTATATCACGGTAGTTTTCGGCATACTCGCCAGACCGTTTAACGGATGGGTGTTATGGCTAACTTTGATTTAAAAGTCTCAGAACAACAGCAAACCATTGAAGCATTGAGGTTAGCGCTCGATGGTGTGCAAGATGCCGTAATGATGTTCGACACCCTTGGTCACCTTGTTTTTGTGAATACCAAAGCGAAAGAAATTGCCTTGTGGCATCACTCTGGCTCATCTCAACCTTCTATAATCTTGCAACATCAGCAACGCCAAGAGCAAATTTCAATGTCATTACTTGAGCTGTGTGATGACAATCGTCTGGATCAATTAGCGCTAGATTACTATCTGTGTGGCCCTGGCAATTTACTCATACCTTTCAAGGCGAAATTACAAGCTTTTTTTGCGAATGAGGAGCAACTTTCGCCTCGTTTACACACCTTGGTTATCAAGGACGAATCTCAAACCGTTTCTCTTAAAAACTCGTTAAATTTTCACCGTAAGCATGACCAACTAACCGGGCTTGCCAATCGTAACGAACTTGAAAGGCAGTTGATTGAGGCTATTCATGATGCGCGAGTGAATCACACCAAGCATGGCTTGTGCTTACTAAAAGTGGAGCGGGTTAAGTTAGTCAATGATGTAGTCGGTCATCATGCCGGCAATGAGTTGATTAAATCGTATGCAAGTCATTTAAAAGCCAGTATTCGTAGTAATGATATTTTGGCTCGTGTCGGTAATCATGAGTTCGCCATTATTCTTTGGCAACTTGATGCAAACAACGGAGAAGCATTTGCCAACAAGCTAAGAGACGCAGTGGAAGGATTTAACTTTACTTGGGAGAAACGTGAGTTTCGAGTGAGTTGCAGTATCGGCTTAGTTGATATTGATAGAGACAGTGACAGCTGGGTTCAGGTCTTTTCTCGTGCCGATCTTGCCAGTCAGGAGTCACATCGTAGTGGTGAAAACCAAATTACCTTTTATCGTGACATTGCTGATAAAGCGCGTAGCTATCAGTCAGAAGTTGAATGGGTTGGCAAAATTGTTAGTGCGGTAAGAAACAATTATTTTGAGCTCTATTATCAACCCATCATCGATTTAAAACGCGGCGGGGCGCTAAGCCACTGTGAGGTGCTACTGAGAATGCGAGAGCCGGATGGCACAATTATAGCGCCAGGTGCTTTTCTGATCGCCGCAGAGAAATACAATATGATCGACATGATTGATCGCTGGGTGGTTCACAATAGTTTCCGCTATTTAGCGGAAAACCGCGACATTCTTATCGATCATTTAAATATCAATCTATCGGCGATGAGTATCACTCGTCCAGAGTTTCTGCATTATATCAATGAGCTGACAAGAAGTTATTTAGTCCCTACCGAGAAGGTATGCTTCGAGATTACCGAGACCTGTGCTGTTGAAAATATGTCGCAAGCTATTCGCTTTATTCAGGGGGTCAAAGCGCTGGGCTGTAAAATTGCGTTGGATGATTTTGGCACCGGAATGTCTTCGTTTTCTTATTTAAAAAATTTGCCAGTTGACTATTTAAAGATAGACGGAGAATTTATTCGAGAAATTTCCACCAGTAAAGTGTCACACGCGATGGTGACTGCCATTAATGAAGTTGCTCATCAAATGAGCTTAGAGACCATCGCTGAGTATGTTGAAAACGAAGAGATTCGTTTGGTGTTACAGAAAATTGGCGTCGATTATGCTCAAGGCTATTCAATTGCTAGACCTGCACCTCTCTCGGGACTCACCACGCTTACAAAATCGCTTGAATTTGTCGAGCAGTCAACCTAACCTACGCGCATTGAAATTCTTAAGAAGTAAAAGACTATGTATGCATTGAGCGCTGATGTTAAAGCTTATGAATCGGATAAAGCCGGTTATTACCGCACCTTATCTGCCCAATTGAAATCACTGCTAGAAGTTGAGCGTGACGCGGTAACTAACATGGCGCAAACCGCCGCATTCATCTATTCGATGATACCTGAGTTGAATTGGGCCGGCTTTTATTTGGTTCGACAAGAAGATAAGTTAACACTTGGTCCTTATCAAGGAAGAGTTGCTTGTGTTCATATTCCGTTCGGCACTGGCGTGTGCGGTACAGTAGCGGCTAATCGTGAAGCCATTTGTGTTAATGACGTTCATTCTTTCGAAGGGCATATTGCCTGCGATAGTGCCTCTAACTCTGAAATCGTGGTGCCTTTGGTTAAGCATGGCCAATTGATTGGAGTGCTTGATATTGATAGTCCGGTGAAAGATCGGTTTACACCGGACGATCTTGAGGGCTTCAAATTGCTGGCCGAGATTTTTCTGCAGGCCTCTGATATTTAATCAGCAGGATGAAAGTAAAAATTCAGCGCTTTTTTTAGGGCTTCTGGCAATTCAGGCAGCGCTGAACGCGGCAATAAAAACGTCGACAAGCTGAAAAAGTCTTTGAAAAACCTATTGTTTTCAGTGGTTTGGCGTAGATAGTCTGAACCACTCGAGCCACCAGTGCCTATTTTGCTTCCGAGCATTCTTTGTACCATGATGACATGGCGATAACGCCAAGTGGTGAAGTGTTCATCGATATCGGTTAACGCGGTTAATACCCTAAAGGGTTGTTGAAACATAGGTTCATCGCGGTATAAGTTAATGAAAACAGCGCCGAGCATGGCTTGTTGAGACAATCGAAAGCGACCCTCACTCGCTAGCTGTTCGTAAGAGGCTTTATCCAGTAACGCGCTAAAACTTGCGCGGGTAGTTTCAAGGTCTTTTAACTGAAAAGCTCTATCGTTATCAGATAAATAATCGTTGTTTTCAATGATGGCTTGGTCGCTATCAAGCATTTTATTGACCGCGTCATGGTAGGCGTCCCAAAATTTAAAGTCGCCATACTCAAAAAATGGAATTCTTTCTAACCACTTTTCAACACAGTCAAAAAGACTCGGCTCATTCTCCAAGCCTTGTAGATGTTCTCTATCTTTCTCATTGAGTCGCTGATAGAAGGATGCTTGATCGAAGTTAATTCGGAATTTGGACTTAAGCCCAAGCATGATCTCAATTTCTTTAAATTGAATGCTTTGAAAACCTGAAGCGGGCACAAGATAATCTCGAAAATCAAGAAAATCGAGTGGTGTCATGGTTTCCATAACTTGTATTTGATCAATGAGCAGTTTTTGAATCGCTTTGATGCGCTCTAAGCGGCTTGCTATTCGGCCTAACGCTTCGTCGGGTATGGCTGTTTGATTAAACTCTTGGTAAATAGCACGCATTTCGTGCAAAATTTGTTTAAACCAAAGTTCATAGGCTTGATGAACTATAATAAACAGCATTTCCTCATGCGCTTCTGGTCCGTACTTTTTACTCTCAGGATGCTGGCTGTCTAGTAACTTATCGAGTTGTAGATAATCCGTGTAATAACAAGGCGTGGTATTACGTTGCATGGCACACATAGTTATATCTCTTATTGAGTTTCCGTAAAAAAGAGACTAGTTTAACACTTTGGGTTATGAATGCATTGATCGGTGGCAATTTATTGCAAAAACGATATAATCGCTCTGCCTATTATTTTCGACTAACTTAATGCGAAGGGAAGCGTTTTATGGTTAGACTATTTGGTCACTATATACCTCGAGCTCTATTTTTATTACTCGGCCTAGAATTTATCGTTCTGTTTGCAAGCGTCTATATCGCAGCAGATATACGATTTCCAAATCCTAGCTCAAGCCCAGAGCTGTTTAATAACTTTAATTGGAAATGCTCGATTTTTGCGATCATACACATCGTTGTCATGATCGGAGTTGGCTTATACCAGCGCTCCACAAGAGACTCGTTCTCATCGGTCGTATCACGGCTGTTTTGGTCGGTCGTTATTGCATTTATTATGCTGTCTATTCTGTTCTATTTGATACCTGAGTTAGTGATTGGTCGTGGTGTATTTGTATTGAGCTTGGGGATTGGATTTGGCTTTTTGCTGATCGTTCGTTATGGGTTTTCGGTCATTGCCGATAAAGAATTGTTTCAATCTCGAGTGTTGGTGTTAGGAACTGGACGGAGAGCGAAACAATTACTTCGCTTGAAGCGAAAAAGCGATTGGAGAGGGCTAAAACTTGTCGGATTTGTTCACTTAAAAGGCGATCAAGATCACATTGAAGATGAAAGTTTAATCATTCGCAGTGAAGAACCTTTAAGTAAAATGATTGAGCGCTACGGTATTGATGAATTAATTATCGCGGTTGACGACACCCGCAAGAACTACCCGGTGAATGAAATTATTCAATTGAAACTGTCTGGTCTGCGTATTACCGATATAACCTTGTTTTTTGAGCGCCAAACAGGTCGCATGGAAATCGATACGTTATCACCAAACCAAGTTATTTTTTTCGAAGGTTTTCACACGGATTATTTTCGCGAGGCCGTTAAGCGAATTTTTGATATTGTCGTGAGTTTAACTTTTTTGATCGTTTCAATTCCTATTGCGGCAGTTTTGTACGTTTTAATTAAGAGAGAGTCGAAGTGGCGTGAGCCGGTTATCTATTCTCAAATTAGAACCGGTCAAAATGGTGAACCTTTTGTGATTTACAAATTTCGCAGCATGGTTGTTGATGCCGAGAAAGATGGACCGCAATACGCTGCAAAACAAGATGCTCGGGTTACTCGCGTCGGTGAAATCATGCGCAAAACTCGGCTCGATGAAATTCCTCAAATGTGGAATGTTCTGAAAGGTGACATGAGTTTTGTGGGCCCTCGTCCTGAGCGACCTGAGTTTGTTGCCGATTTAAACGAAAAAGTAGCCTACTACAATATGCGACATCGTGTTAAACCTGGAATTACTGGCTGGGCGCAAATTTGTTATCCCTATGGCGACAACGATGAAGACAGCAAGCAAAAATTGCAATTTGACCTATATTACATAAAGAACTTTAGTTTATTTCTGGATTTGACAATTCTCTTGCAAACCTTGCAAGTCATTGTTTGGCAGAAAGGTTCACGATAATTTAAGGGGAAATGGAATGTACGATTCATACTATAAGTTAAAAGGGAAACCTTTCCAGTTAGCCCCAGATCCATTCTTTTTCTTTGGTAGCAGTACACACAAACGCGCTTTGGCTTATCTGCGTTATGGGCTATCTCAGGGAGAGGGCTTTATTATCGTTACCGGTGATGTCGGTACCGGTAAAAGCACCTTAGTTAGAACACTATTTGGCTCGTTAGAAAATAAGAAAGATATCGTTGCCGGTGAGCTAGTCAATACCCAGCTTGATTCATCGGATATTTTAAGAATGGTTGCAGCCACCTTTGGGCTAGCGCATCAGTCTAGTGAGAAAACCTCACTGATCAAAAACCTTGAAAACTTTTTTGTTAGCAGAAAGCGAGAAGGGAAGCGCTGTATGCTGGTAGTGGACGAGGCGCAGAACTTACCTCTCGAAAGTTTAGAAGAATTACGAATGTTGTCGAATCTTCATCACGAGGGCAAGACGCTGATTCAAATATTTCTACTCGGCCAGTCGGAGTTTCGAGAAAATTTAGCGGTTCCTCACTTAGAACAAGTGCGACAGCGCATCACGGCTTCTTATCACCTCGCGCATTTAAGTGCAGAAGAGACACAAGCCTACATTGAGCATCGCTTGAGAAAAGTAGGTTGGTCTGATGATCCGGTATTTACGGCGGAAGCCTACCAGCAAATTTTCGAGTTCTCAGAAGGAATTCCAAGACGTATCAATACGGTTTGTGATCGTTTGTTACTCTATGGATTTCTTGAAGAGAAGCATCGAATCGATGGTGAGATTGTTAAAACAGTCGCAGACGAAATAGCCGTAGAGCAACCGGCTTTTGCTCGCTCTTCTCAAGATGAGAAAGTCAGTGGTGGAGATGGCGCTAAGAAGCCTATTGCTAATGCCTCTGAGCTTGAAAAGCGAGTAATGATGCTTGAAGCGGAACTCGATATTATGAAAAAGCGCTTCAAAAAAGAACGAGAATATATGCGAAAAATCGTTCAAATAAGCCTGAATTTCGAAGAAGATTGAATGGAATCGTCGTGTAAAACTCACTCAACAGTAAAGTGGAGATTGAGTTTGAAAGCTAAATAAAAAAGGGAGTCAATTGACTCCCTTTTTTGTTTTCTTGCACTTTTTCGATGATTAGCGTTTGTCTAAGTCAACGAAATCGCGTTTTTTCTCGCCGTTATACATTTGACGAGGACGACCAATTTTCTGGTTTGGTTCACTGATCATCTCACTCCATTGTGCAACCCAACCGACGGTTCGAGCCAGTGCGAAAATAACTGTAAACATATTGGTTGGAATACCAATTGCAGAAAGAATGATGCCTGAATAAAAATCAACATTAGGGTACAACTTACGTTCTACAAAGTAAGGATCTTCAAGAGCAATTTTCTCAAGCTCCATTGCCACTTTCAAAATCGGATCATCTTTAGCTCCCAACGCTTCTAGTACTTCATGTGCACTTTCTCGCATGACTTTCGCGCGTGGATCGAAGTTTTTGTACACTCGGTGTCCGAAGCCCATTAGACGGAAAGGATCATCTTTGTCTTTTGCGCGCTTGATGAATTCAGGAATACGTTTAACATCGCCAATTTCATGTAGCATCTTCAAGCATGCTTCGTTGGCACCACCGTGCGCTGGTCCCCATAGACTCGCAATGCCGGAAGCGATACAGGCAAATGGATTTGCGCCTGATGAGCCAGCAAGACGAACCGTCGAAGTCGAGCAGTTTTGCTCATGATCTGCATGCAGAGTGAAAATTCGGTCCATTGCACGTACGAGTACGGGATCTGGCTTCTCATCCGTTGAAGGCATTGAGAACATTTGATTCAAGAAGTTTTCGGCATAAGACATCTCATTTCTTGGGTAAACGAAAGGGAAGCCCATGGAATATCGGTAGCACATCGCTGCAATCGTTGGCACTTTTGCAATTAAACGGAAGGCACTGCGACGGCGGTGTTCAGGATCGTTTATATCGAGAGAGTCGTGGTAGAAAGCCGATAGCGCACCGACCACACCAACCATAACAGCCATTGGGTGAGCATCACGACGGAATCCGTTAAAAAAGTGGGTTAATTGCTCGTGAAGCATGGTGTGGTTGTTTAGCTCGTCGAGAAACTCTTGCTTCTCTTCTTTGTTTGGTAACTCACCATTGAGCAATAAATAAGCAACTTCCATGAAGTCTGAGTTCACTGCGAGGTCTTCGATCGCGTAGCCACGATACAATAAGACGCCTTTGTCACCGTCAATGAAAGTAATTTTAGACTCACAAGAAGCGGTCGACATGAAGCCGGGATCGTAGGTAAATACGCCGTGCTTGACCAAGGATGTGACGTCTAAAACATCATTGCCCAAAGCCGGTTTATAAACCGGTAGTTCGATTTCTTCGCCAGTGTGTAATGTGAGTTTGGCCTTTTCATTTGCCATTCGATGACTCCTTAGTCAGTCAAATTCATGTCGTGGTGCAAAAAAATTGGGTGTAACTATAGGTTGCAGAATATTTTTGTCAATGCCACTTTGTGTTTAAATGCACCAAAACGATTAATATTCATCCAATTTAACAAAGTTTTTTCGCAAAGCACAAATCCATTTGTAAACAATCAGTTGCGCCTATATAATTTGCCCAAACTTGCGCAGCTGCAATGCTCATCTATAGTTAGTATAGCCCAGTTAAGGGCGGCAATGCTTGCCATCGCAATGTTCATTTGTACGAAATTAGGCGGGTAAGAGAGCAATTGATTTGTTACCCGAGTCACGTATCAACAATATAAAGAAAGTAAATAGCCGTGAATAAGCAAAGACCAGTTAATCTCGATCTCACTACGATCAGTTTTCCGGTAACTGCTATTTCGTCAATTCTTCACAGAATCACTGGCGTCTTTTTAGTTATCGGTATTCCTGTTCTTCTTTGGATGTTGGCAACATCGTTGTCGTCTAAAGAAGGTTTCTCTCAAATTTCTCAGTTTTTAGCCACCGGTTTTGGTTCTTTTGTTCTTTGGGCCATCTTAACCGCGATCGCCTTTCATATCATTGCAGGTGTTCGTCACTTGTTAATGGATGCAGGTATTGGCGAATCACTTGAAGGCGGAATGCGCGGAGCCAAGATTGTCTTGGTGTTGGCTGTTCTAGCTGCGATTGGACTGGGGGTTTGGATATGGTAACTACGGTAACAAGTTTAGGTCGTAGCGGTCTACATGATTGGTTTATCCAACGCTTAAGTGCCGTTGTCATGGCCGCTTTTGCCATTTATATCGGTTGGTTCGTCGGCTCTAACCCAGAACTGCAGTATGAGCAGTGGGTTGGTTTTTTCCAGCAAGGGCTTGTTCAAGCTTTTGCTTTGGTAACGGTGATTTTGATGAGTTTACATATCTGGGTAGGTATGTGGATCGTATCAACCGATTACCTTAAGCCAACCGGCATACGCATGATTTTCCAAGGCGCACTTATTATTTATTGCTTGGTGATCATTTTTTGGGGCATTCAAATTTTGTGGAGTGTATAAATGGGGATTCCAGTTTACACCTATGATGCAGTGATCGTAGGCGGTGGTGGGGCCGGAATGAGAGCCTCGCTCCAACTCGCCAAGTCAGGTCAAAAAGTAGCATTAATTTCTAAAGTATTTCCAACGCGTTCGCATACCGTCGCGGCACAGGGTGGTATCACCGTTGCGCTAGGTAACTCGCATGAAGACGATTGGCGTTGGCACATGTACGACACTGTGAAAGGGTCGGACTATATTGGTGACCAAGATGCCATCGAATATATGTGCCAGAACGGGCCTCCGACAATTCTTGAGTTAGAGCATATGGGTTTGCCATTCTCACGTACCGAAGATGGTCGAATCTATCAGCGTCCATTCGGTGGCCAATCCAAAGCCTTTGGTGGTGAACAAGCCGCGCGTACCGCAGCCGCTGCTGACCGAACAGGTCACGCTATGTTGCACACTTTGTATCAACAAAACATTGCAGCCAATACTCAATTTTTTATTGAGTGGTATGCGATTGACTTAGTGACTAACGACCAAGGCGATGTTGCCGGTGTCATCGCTATGTCAATTGAGACTGGCGAAGTTGTGATGTTTAAATCTCGCGCAACGGTATTTGCAACCGGTGGTGCAGGAAGAATTTACCAATCTACAACCAACGCATACATCAATACTGGCGATGGTGTGGGTATGGCTCATCGCGCAGGAATTGCCCTTCAAGATATGGAGATGTGGCAGTTCCATCCAACGGGCATCGCCGGAGCAGGGGTGCTAGTAACAGAAGGTTGTCGTGGTGAAGGCGGATACTTGGTCAATAAAGATGGTGAGCGCTTTATGGAGCGATATGCACCGAATGCCAAAGATTTGGCTAGCCGCGACGTCGTAGCCCGCTCGATGACTAAAGAAATCTTAGAAGGTCGCGGTTGTGGACCTAAAGGTGATCACGTTTACTTGAAACTCGATCATTTGGGTGAAGAAACCTTGAATAAACGGTTGCCTGGAATTTTAGAGTTGTCGCGTACCTTTGGTCACGCTGACCCTGTAAAAGAGCCGATTCCGGTTGTTCCAACCTGCCATTATATGATGGGTGGTATTCCAACGAACAAATACGGCCAAGTAGTCTCTCGTAATGAAGGCGATGGTGAAGACCGTTTGGTCAAAGGCTTGTACGCAGTCGGGGAATGTGCGTGTGTTTCTGTGCACGGTGCTAACCGTTTAGGTGGTAACTCATTGCTTGATTTAGTCGTATTTGGCCGCGCGGCAGGTATGCATTTGGAAGAAACCCTACGCGAAGGCATGGAGTACAACGAATTTACTGACGAAGATCTCGATAAAGCAACGGCTCGATACCGCCGCTGGGATGACTCGCAAGGTGGTGAAGATCCCGCAGAAATTCGTGCCGATATGCAACGAATTATGCAGAACTCGTTCGGTGTATTCCGTACCGGTGACTTAATGGACAAGGGATTAAGTGAAATTTCTGATGTCCGAGAACGATTGAAAAGCGCTGTCTTGGCAGATAAATCTAAAACTTATAACACCCAACGCATGGAGTGTTTGGAGTTAGATAATCTTATGGAAACCGCTTATGCAACGGCGAAAGCTGCTTCTTTCAGAACCGAAAGTCGTGGTGCTCATAGCCGAGAAGATTATCCAGATCGCGATGACGAAAACTGGTTAGTTCACTCGCTGTATTATGCCGACACTGAGCAAATGGGGACTCGCGAAGTGAATATGAAGCCAGTCACTATGGATCCATTCCCGCCAAAAGTTAGAAGTTACTAGGGGGCGCAAGATGAAATTTTCGATTTATCGTTATAACCCTGAGACGGATAGTCGGCCTACGATGCAGGAATACGAGTTAGATATTCCTGAAGGCTCTGACATGATGCTACTCGAGGCATTGGTTCTTCTTAAAGAGAAAGATCCAACGTTAACCTTCCGACGCGCATGTCGCGAAGGGATTTGTGGCTCTGATGGTATGAACATCAACGGCAAAAATGGCTTAGCGTGCATTATGCCTGTGTCAGAATTAGGTAAAAAGGCGGTTATTCGCCCACTACCAGGGCTTCCAGTGGTACGTGACTTGGTCGTTGATATGACTAAGTTTTACCGCCAATACGAAAAGGTTAAGCCGTATTTGCAAAACCGCAATGAGCCACCTTCACGCGAGCGGTTACAGTCTCCTGAAGAGCGTGCCAAGCTTGACGGTCTGTACGAGTGTATTCTTTGTGCATGCTGTTCGACTTCGTGCCCGTCATTCTGGTGGAATCCTGATAAGTTCGTTGGTCCAGCGGGATTATTGCAAGCCTATCGTTTCTTAGCGGACAGTCGTGATACTGAGACGGATGCACGGTTAGCCGATCTTGATGATGCGTATAGTGTGTTCCGCTGTCGCGGTATCATGAATTGCGTTAGCGTTTGCCCAAAAGGCTTGAATCCTACTAAGGCGATTGGCCACATTCGTTCAATGTTATTAGCAAAAGGGGTTTAAACCCTGAAATTAATTAAATTTCAGCTATCATTGAGTTAGTATTGACGCTTTGGTGCATCACACCAAAGCGTCATTGTTTATTTTACGATTTAAAACAAAGTAAAAGTCTGCAAAATCATGGATAAAACCCTTCAAGAGCAGTTTGCCACAAGTTTTTTAACCGGTGGAAGTGCCGCCTATATCGAAGATATTTACGAACAATATCTCGAAGATCCAACCTCTATCGATGATACTTGGCGCCAAAAATTTGACCAATACACGCAAGAACAAAGCGGTGAGAAAGATGTAGCTCACTCAGAAATTCAGAATTATTTCAGACAGGCCGGTTTGCACCGAAGCCGCATGATTGCTGCATCTGGTAGTGGTGATAAGTCATTTGATGCGAAGCAGGTTAATGTACTAGAACTGATTCAAGCTTACCGAGCGCACGGTCATCAATACGCAAACTTGGATCCGTTGGGTATTTGGAAACAAGCTAAAATTGACCACCTTGATTTGGCCAAATATGAACTTTCGAAAATGGACTTTGAAACGGAGTTTCGCACCGGTTCGATGTTTGGCTCGACCTCAAAGAAATTAAAACAGATCGTTGAAGAGCTTGAGGCGACTTATTGTAAGTCAATTGGCTCGGAATTTATGCATATCTCTGATCCTGGTCAAAAGCAATGGATTCAAGAGCGATTAGAGAGCTCGTTATCGTCGCCGCAATTCAGTAGTGCTTTTAAAAAGCAAATTTTATCGGCTTTAACGGCCGCAGAAGGCTTAGAAAAATACTTGCACAATAAGTTTCCTGGAGCAAAGCGCTTTTCCCTCGAGGGAGGCGACAGTCTTATGCCAATGCTCGAAGAATTAATTCAACGTGCTGGCAGCTCTGGAACCAAAGAAATTGTTCTTGGTATGGCCCACCGTGGTCGACTCAACGTTTTAGTGAATTTAATGGGCAAGAAGCCAGAAGAATTATTCGCTGAATTTGCTGGTAAGAAAGCGGTAGAGAAAGGTTCGGGCGATGTTAAATACCACCAAGGCTTTTCTTCCGACATTAATACTCCAGGAGGGGCGGTGCATGTAGCATTGGCATTCAACCCATCACACCTTGAAATCGTCGCTCCTGTTATCGAAGGCTCGGTGAGAGCGCGTCTAGAACGTCGACGCGACGACACCTACTCACAAGTATTGCCAATTGTTATTCATGGTGACTCAGCGTTTACCGGGCAAGGCGTGGTGATGGAAACTTTCAATATGTCGCAAGCTCGAGGGTATAAGACGGGAGGCACTGTTCACATTGTCATTAATAATCAGGTTGGCTTTACCACAAATCGACCTGACGATACTCGCTCGACAACCTACTGTACTGACGTGGCTAAAATGATCGAAGCGCCAATTTTTCATGTCAATGCAGATGATCCCGAGGCTGTGGTGTTTGTGACGCAGTTAGCCTTAGATTTTCGCACAACGTATAAGAAAGATGTTGTCATTGATTTGGTTTGTTACCGTCGTCATGGGCACAATGAAGCCGATGAGCCTCGGGCAACACAGCCGATTATGTACGAAAAAGTTAAAAAGCACCCAACGCCACGTAAACTCTACGCTGACAAATTAGCGGAAGCGGGTGTCATTGATGATAAATATGCGAATAAATTATCGGCAGATTATCGCGATAAAATGGATGATGGAAAGAACGTGGTCAGCAACTGGCTGCCAATGAAGCAACATGAGTTTACTGTTGATTGGTCGCCTTACCTCGACACTGACTGGCAAACTCCAGCGGTTACCTCATTGAGTAAAGAAGCATTTGATAAATTAGCGACAGCCATCTCAACCTATCCAGATGAGCTTAATTTGCAATCTCAAGTGAAGCGCCTTATGACCGATCGTAAGAAAATGGCCAATGGTGAGATTCCGATGGATTGGGGATTTGCTGAGACAATGGCTTACGCATCGTTATTAGACGATGGTTATCGAGTGCGTATTTCTGGGCAAGACAGTGGACGTGGAACCTTTTTCCATCGTCACGCGGTTCTTCATGATCAAAAAACCGGTGACAACTATCAACCATTGAAAAATATCCGCGAAGGACAAGGTCAGTTTCATGTGATTGATTCTGTTCTATCAGAAGAAGCGGTATTGGCTTATGAATACGGCTATTCAACCACGGAACCTCGTTCTCTAGTAATTTGGGAAGCCCAGTTTGGTGACTTCGCGAATGGCGCTCAAGTGGTTATTGATCAGTTTATAAGCTCTGGTGAGCATAAGTGGGGCAGACTTTGTGGTCTTGTGATGCTGTTGCCTCATGGTTACGAGGGCCAAGGTCCAGAACATTCATCAGCTCGATTAGAGCGCTTTTTGCAGCTGTGTGCAGAACACAATATGCAAGTTTGTGTTCCTAGTACTCCGGCGCAAGTTTTTCATATGTTACGTCGACAAATGGTACGTAAATGGCGAACACCCTTGATCGTTATGTCGCCAAAAAGTTTATTACGTCATCGTTTAGCAACAAGCCAAATTGAAGAATTAACCAATGGCAAGTTTGAAAGTGTTATCGATGAAATAGACAACCTAGACAAAGCAAAGATTAAACGGATTGTGATGTGCTCGGGCAAGGTTTACTACGACTTGCTAGAAAAACGTCGAGCAGATGAACGCGATGATGTTGCAATTATCCGTATCGAGCAACTCTATCCGTTTCCGAAGCACTTAAAAGATGTGATTGCAGAATATCAGAATGCTGATGAGTTTATTTGGTGCCAAGAAGAGCCGAAAAACCAAGGTGCTTGGTATTCAAGCCGTCACAACTTCCAAGCTTCTGTTCCAGAGAAGGGTTTTGTAGAATATGCAGGTAGAGAAGCATCAGCAGCCCCTGCAACTGGCATAGCATCTAAGCACGTTGAAGAACAGCGAGCACTGGTAGAAGATGCGCTTGGCCGCAAGTCATAAACAAGATTAAATATTTAATAAAGGTATAAGGGTTTAGAATCCATGTCTTCAGAAATCAAAGTTCCAGTCTTACCTGAATCGGTCGCTGATGCCACTATTGCGACTTGGCATAAACAACCTGGCGATCATTGCGAGCGTGATGAAAACTTGGTCGACATTGAAACCGACAAAGTTGTACTTGAAGTCGTTGCGCCTGACGACGGCGTTCTAGAAGAAATTATCAAAAACGAAGGTGATACGGTCGTTGCAGAAGAAATTATCGCGAAATTTAAAGCGGGTGCTTCAGCAAGCAAAAGTGCGCCTGAGAAATCTGAAGATAAACCAAGTGATGCACAAGCTGAGCCGGCGAAAGAAGAAAGCAATGATGTGGTAAGCCCTGCCGTGCGCCGTTTGTTAAATGAACACGGACTCAATGCGAGCGCGATTAAAGCGACTGGCAAAGGCGGTCGCCTAACCAAAGAAGACGTAGAAAATCACATTAAGTCGGGCGCGAAAGCACCAGCTAAAGCGGCCGCACCTGCACCAGCAGGCGCTCGAGAAGAGAAGCGCGTTCCAATGACTCGTCTCCGTAAGCGTATCGCAGAACGACTAGTCGATGCTCAACACACTGCCGCGATTTTAACAACGTTCAATGATGTTAATATGAAGCCAGTGATGGATATTCGTTCAAAATATAAAGATCAGTTCCAGCAAACTCATGACGTAAAGCTTGGGTTTATGTCGTTCTTTGTTAAGGCCACGGTAGAAGCGTTGAAACGTTTCCCTGCGGTCAACGCGTCGATTGATGGTGACGATATTGTTTATCACGGCTTCTATGACGTAGGTATCGCTGTTTCTAGTCCGAGAGGATTAGTGGTTCCAGTGATTCGTGATGCCGACCAATTGAGCATGGCGGATATCGAAAGAACTATTTTAGAGTTCGGACAAAAAGCTCAAAACAATCAGTTAACGGTTGATGATTTAACGGGTGGTACCTTCACTGTTTCGAACGGTGGTACTTTCGGGTCGTTAATGTCAACGCCAATTATAAACCCGCCACAAAGCGGTATTTTAGGGATGCATCGCACCGAGCAACGTCCGGTGGTTGAAAATGGTGAAATTGTTATTCGACCAATGATGTATTTAGCATTCTCCTACGATCATCGTATTATTGATGGTCGAGAGTCGGTTGGATTCTTAAAAACCATTAAAGATTATATTGAAGATCCAGCGCGTATTTTATTGGAGCTGTAATAATCGCTCTTTTTGAATCGATAAGCATCGACGGTGTCGGTGCTTTTTGTTTTTAATTAACATTAACCTTGGAAGAAAGAAATGAACCTTCATGAATATCAAGGCAAGCAACTCTTCAAAGAATACGGTTTACCCGTTTCGGAAGGTATTGCTTGTGAGACTCCTAAAGAAGCATTCGATGCCGTGGGCCAAATTGGCGGCGATAAGTGGGTAGTTAAAGCTCAGGTACATGCAGGTGGTCGTGGTAAAGCCGGTGGTGTAAAACTGGTTTCTTCAAAAGAAGAAGCGAAAGAGTTTGCTACACAATGGTTAGGTAAAAACTTAGTAACTTATCAAACAGATGAGAACGGCCAACCAGTTAGCAAAATCTTAGTTGAATCATGCACCGATATCGCTGATGAGCTTTACTTAGGCGCGGTTGTTGACCGTGCGACACGTCGCGTCGTATTTATGGCGTCTCAAGAAGGCGGCGTCGAGATTGAAAAGGTTGCTGAAGAAACTCCAGAAAAAATATTTAAAACCGCGATCGATCCGTTAGTTGGTCCTCAGCCATATCAAGGTCGAGAGCTAGCATTCAAATTAGGATTGTCTGGCGATCAAGTAAAACAATTTACTAAGATCTTCATGGGTCTTGCGACCATGTTTACCGAAAAAGACTTGGCGTTAATTGAGATTAACCCTCTCGTCATTAAAGAAGATGGCAACCTACACTGTCTAGACGCAAAAATCGGTGTTGATGGAAACGCGCTATATCGTCAGTCGCAGTTAAAACAAATGCACGATCCTTCACAAGAAGATGAGCGTGAAGCTCATGCCGCGCAGTGGGAGCTAAATTATGTTGCGCTTGATGGCAACATCGGTTGCATGGTTAACGGCGCTGGATTAGCGATGGGAACCATGGACATCGTTGCATTGCACGGTGGATTCCCAGCAAACTTTTTAGATGTGGGCGGCGGTGCGACAAAAGAGCGTGTTACCGAAGCATTTAAAATTATTTTATCAGATGACAACGTTAAAGCTGTTTTAGTTAACATTTTCGGTGGAATCGTACGTTGTGATTTAATTGCCGAAGGTATCATCGGCGCAGTAGAAGAAGTAGGCGTTGAAGTTCCTGTTGTTGTTCGTCTAGAAGGCAACAACGCTGATAAAGGCGCTGAACTATTAGCAAAAAGTGGATTGAATATCATTGCTGCTACCAGTTTGACCGACGCGGCTCAACAAGCAGTTAAAGCGGCAGGGGGGCAATAATGGCTATTTTAATTAATAAAGACACTAAAGTAATTTGCCAAGGTTTTACTGGCGGTCAAGGTACTTTTCATTCTGAGCAAGCGATTGAGTATGGTACAAAAATGGTCGGTGGTGTTACTCCGGGCAAAGGTGGCCAAACGCATTTAGGTTTACCAGTATTCAACACTGTTAAAGAAGCGGTTGAAGCGACGGGTGCTGAAGCCTCTGTCATTTATGTTCCGGCACCGTTTTGTAAAGATTCAATTTTAGAAGCGGCTAACAGTGGAATTAAGTTGATCGTGTGCATCACTGAGGGCATTCCTACACTAGATATGCTCGAAGCGAAAATCGCATGTGATAATGCCGGTGTTCGTTTAATTGGACCAAACTGTCCAGGCGTTATTACTCCTGGTGAATGCAAGATAGGTATCATGCCTGGTCATATTCACTTGCCCGGTAAAGTAGGTATTGTTTCGCGTTCTGGAACCTTAACCTACGAAGCAGTTAAGCAAACCACCGATGCAGGCTTTGGCCAATCAACCTGTGTTGGAATTGGTGGAGATCCAATTCCTGGGTCAAACTTCATCGATATTTTGGAAATGTTTGAAAAAGATCCAAAAACAGAAGCGATTGTAATGATTGGTGAAATTGGTGGAACTGCTGAAGAAGAAGCTGCTGCCTTCATTAAAGCTAACGTTACTAAGCCTGTGGTTTCTTATATTGCGGGTGTGACTGCTCCAAAAGGTAAGCGAATGGGCCATGCTGGTGCAATCATTTCTGGCGGAAAAGGTACTGCTGACGAGAAGTTTGCAGCACTCGAAGATGCGGGCGTAAAAACGGTTCGCTCTTTGGCGCAAATCGGTGATGCACTTAAAGAAATTACTGGATGGTAATTATTACCAAAAGGTTATGAAAAAGGCGCTTTATGCGCCTTTTTTTGTAAATGATTGGTAAAAAGGCGGTGTTGTTCTCACTAAGCCGATGGAATGTCTTTCACGAATGTCTTACAATTCTTAAAGTCTATCTAAAACCAAAGAGTATTTTATGGGACCTTTTAAAGTTTTTGCTATGGTAATGGCTCTTTTTGTTTCAGGCTTGGTTAGTGCTGATAACATCAAGATTAAAATCCCAGAGCAACTAAAAATCATTTCTGTGAATGATGTTGCTTACACCGATAATAGTAACGGTAAAGAGACCGTACTGTCAGTTAGCCCAGGAAATGCAAAGTTGGTTGTTCAGTATCACGATATGGTCAAAAACTCAGAAGGTGAGTTCGAGAAAGTTAGATCTCGAGACCTGATTATTGTTGTCGAAGCAGAAGCGGGATTTTCATATCGGATTGAAACGCCCCGGCCAAAAAGCGTTTCTGCAGCTCGAGCGTTTTCTAATAATCCGACATTCAACGTATTTAAAGTCAACCCAAGCGGAGAAGAAGAAACAGCCCAAAGTTCAGAGCAGGATAAAATGGCCGCTCTGAAGGCAATGTGGCAAACCATGTCAGCGACCCAACGAGCAGATTTTCTCGATTGGGTCAGTAATCAATAATTTAGAAAACTTTGATTAGCGATAAAAGCTTAGCGTTCTAAATATTGTAACTTATCCGATTTTCCATCCCAATCTTCAGCATCACTTAATGGCTCTTTACGCTCAGAAATATTTGGCCAAACCTCCGCTAACTCAGCATTGAGTTGTACAAACTCTTCTTGCCCAGCAGGAACATCGTCTTCTTCAAAAATTGCTTCAGCAGGGCATTCAGGCTCACACAGAGCACAGTCTATACATTCGTCGGGGTGAATAACTAAAAAGTTTGGACCTTCATAGAAACAGTCTACCGGACAAACTTCTACGCAATCAGTATATTTGCATTTAATACAGTTTTCGGTCACGACAAAAGCCATTGAGTTACTCCATATTGGTGAGTTGTTGTTGCCATTGATATAAAACATCTAATGCTTGCTTGGGACTCAGTGAGTCAACCTCAAGGCAACGAATTTGGTCGAAAAATTGCTGTTTAAGGGCAGCGTCTAAATTTGACTTTATTTTTTCAGTTGGTGTCACTGATAATTTTGTATCAGTTGAAGAGTGTTCAAGTTTGTTTAGTTGGAACTTGGCTGCCTCTATAATTTGAGTAGGTAATCCGGCAAGTTTGGCAACTTGAATGCCAAAGCTTTGATTGGCTGCGCCGGACACAATACTGTGTTCTAGAACCAGTTCGTCGCCATATTCCTGTGCGCCAAAATGAAAGTTTTCTGCTCCCGAAAATTGCATCGGAAAATCAGTCATTTCGAAATAGTGGGTTGCGAATAAAGTAAAGCAACCGATTTGTTGATGGATATGCTCGGCAATGGCCCATGCTAACGAAAGTCCGTCAAAAGTCGAAGTTCCGCGACCAATTTCATCAAGTAAAACTAAACTATTAGGCGTTGCATTATTCAATATGTAAGCTGTTTCGGTCATTTCAACCATGAAAGTGGAGCGACCCGAAGCTAAATCATCAGAGGCGCCGATGCGAGTAAATATTCGATCGATTGGACCAATCTTGGCGGTAGTCGCTGGCACATAGCTTCCTATGTAAGCCATAAGAACGATTAAAGCGGTTTGGCGCATGTAGGTTGATTTACCGCCCATATTTGGGCCAGTGATGATTTGAGTTCGTTGATGCTTATCGAGTTGTATTGGGTTATCAATAAAGGGTGAGACCGATTGTTCAACAACTGGATGTCTCCCTCCAGATATAATGATCTGTTTGTCGTCAATAAACTCCGGACGGCAGTAATTGAATGCAATGGCGCTCTGAGCGAAGCTTTGCAATACGTCAATTTCAGAAACTCGCTGAGCAGCGTCATGCAGTTGCGAAGTATAGGGTTGTAGTTCGACTATTAACTGCTGGTAAATATCTTTTTCTAAAGCAAGCGCTTTTGATCGAGCAGTAAGAACGGTTTCTTCATACTCTTTGAGTTCTGGTGAAATAAAGCGTTCAACATTTTTTAAAGTCTGTCGACGAATAAAGTGATCAGGCGCGGAATTGCTTTGCGATTTTGATATTTCAATATAAAAGCCATGCACTTTGTTGTAGCCCACTTTAAGCGACGACAATCCCGTTTCTTTTTTCTCTTTCAGTTCTAAATCAACAAGAAACTGATCGGCGTTATTCGACAAGTTTCGTAGATGATCTAAGTCGCTATTAAAGCCTTCTTTGATCACGCCTCCATCGCGAATGGTAACCGGTGGCTCATCGATCACGGCTTGGTCAAGCTTCTCAGATAACTCGGTAAAGTCTCTTATTTGTGCGGCAATGTTCATCAAAGAAGAGCACTGGCTTTTAAGCATGAACTCCTTTATTTCTTGAACATAAATCAAACTGCTACGAAGTCGTACGAGATCTCTAGGTCTGGCTGAGGCTAGAGCGATTCGAGTTGCAATTCGTTCAAAGTCACTGATGGATTTTAAATAATCTCGAAGCTCTTCTATACCCACATCTAATAGCTCAGCAACAATTTGATGGCGCTTAGAAACTTCTTCTACTGAGGCTAAGGGTTGGTGCAACCAGCGCTTCAATAATCGCAGACCCATAGCTGAACGAGTTGAGTCAATGATTGAAAGTAACGTATTTTCATCGCCGCCTTGAAGGTTCTTGGTGAGCTCTAAGTTTCGACGTGTCGCAGAATCTAATCTTATCGCGTCTTGATTAAAAAATGGACTGATACGTTGAATGTGCGGAAGTTGTGAACGTTGTGTTTCTTCTGCGTACTCCAATACCGCACCAGCAGCACCGATAGCGGCGGTAAACGACTCACACCCAAAAGAGGCCAAGCTGTTTACCTTAAGTTTTCGGCAAAGCGATTGTGCATTTTCTTCAATGGCGAAGTAATAGGGTGGTAACGCTCGCAAGCATGAATGGCTAATATTCAATTTAGACTGTTCAGACATTAGAAGCTCAGCTGGCTGTAATCGTGCAAGCTCACTGTGTAGCTCTTCTTCACTGAAATACTCACTCACCCAGAACTGTCCGCCAGCGAGATCTAACCAAGCTAGTCCAAAGATGTTTTTGTTCTCACAAACCGCTGCTAAAAATTGAACACTGTCATGGGCTAGCAGACTTTCGTCGCTGACGGTACCAGGAGTTAAAATGCGTAAAACTTTACGCTCTACAGGACCTTTAGAAGTCGCCGGATCACCGACTTGTTCGCAGATTGCAACCGACTCACCAAGCTTTAAAAGTCGTGATAAATAATTATCGACAGCGTGATATGGAACGCCTGCCATTGGTATGGGTTCACCTGCGGTTTGTCCTCGCTTGGTAAGCGTGATATCGAGAAGCTCGGAGGCTCGGACGGCGTCATTAAAAAATAGCTCGTAGAAGTCGCCCATACGATAGAACAAAAGCTGATCGGCATGCGCAGCTTTTATGCTAAGGTACTGGCGCATCATCGGTGTATGCGCTTTTAAATCGTCTACGATGTTTTTGCTTGATGTCTTCATGAGGCGAATTGTACTTAAGCGAGTCAGCAATCTCTAGGAAAAGATGGTTATTGATGGGAGAATTTAATGGATGAACTATTAAAATTGAATCAACGCTTAGCGTCGCTTTATCAGTCAAAAAACTGGATGATCGCTACTGCAGAATCCTGCACCGGAGGCTGGATTGCAAAAAGCCTAACCGATCTAGCGGGTAGCTCAGCAATTTTTGACAGTGGATTTGTGACCTACAGTAATCAAGCCAAGATGCGTATGCTAGATGTGGAAGAACGCATTTTAATTGAGCATGGTGCCGTATCTAAGCCAGTCGTTGAAGCCATGGCTAATGGCGCTCTTAATCGCTCGGCGGCCGATGTTGCGATTTCGGTAAGTGGGATTGCCGGACCAACTGGCGGTAGCAAAGAAAAGCCTGTCGGTTTAGTTTGGATAGGGTGGGCTGCTGCTGAACAAATTACCAGTAGTCAAGCCTTTCACTTTTCTGGAACCAGAGAAAATATCCGAATCTCTACGGTTAGAGAGGCTCTTAAGATCCTTATCCAACTTGCTGAAAATTAATAGAAAATGATCTTAATGTAGTTTCTAGCTTGCAAGAAACCGCTGTTCGCTGCAAATTCATTGATGAAAAGGACTAGTCATCTGAGTAGTTATATGGAATAATCGCTCCAACTAGAAAAGAATCAAAATTTTGGAGAGATAACGATGGAAGACAGCAAGAAAAAAGCGCTTGGCGCAGCACTTTCTCAAATAGAGCGTCAATTCGGAAAAGGCTCAATAATGCGCATGGGTGATGCTGGAGCTGCACGTGATTTTGAAGTCATTTCATCTGGCTCACTTGGTCTCGATTTAGCGCTTGGCGTTGGCGGATTTCCTAAAGGACGTATTATCGAAGTGTATGGCCCTGAGTCTTCAGGGAAAACAACCATTGCTCTTCAAGCCGTCGCAAATTGTCAAAAAAATGGTGGTACCGCAGCGTTTGTCGATGCAGAACATGCACTTGACCCTGTTTATGCCGAGAAGCTTGGTGTTAACTTAGATGATCTTCTAGTATCTCAGCCAGACACGGGTGAGCAGGCACTTGAAATTACCGATATGTTGGTCCGCTCAAGTGCTGTTGATATTATTGTTGTCGACTCGGTAGCAGCCTTGACTCCTAAAGCTGAAATTGAGGGTGAGATGGGTGATTCTCATATGGGGCTTCAAGCTCGATTGATGTCACAAGCATTGCGTAAGTTAACTGCGAATATTCAACGTGCCAATTGTGTTGTTATTTTCATCAATCAAATCCGTATGAAAATTGGCGTAATGTTCGGGTCTCCAGAGACAACCACAGGCGGAAATGCACTGAAGTTCTACTCTTCGATTCGACTAGATATTCGCCGCACCGGCTCTATCAAGCAAGGCGATGAAGTGGTTGGCAACGAAACTCGGGTTAAAGTGGTTAAAAATAAAGTAGCTCCTCCATTTCGTCAGGCTGAATTTCAGATCATGTACGGTGAAGGTAGCTCATTGCAAGGTGAGCTTATTGACCTCGGCGTGAAAGAAGGCTTGGTTGAGAAGTCAGGAGCTTGGTACAGCTACAACGGCGAACGTATTGGCCAGGGTAAAATGAATGTCATAAACTTCTTAAAAGAAAACGAAGAAATGGCCAGTAACCTAGAGAAGCAGCTGAGAGAAAAACTACTTCCTAGCAAAAATGCAAAATCAACAGAGGCTGAAGAGGTTGCGGAGGAAGTTTAACCCATCCAAACCCAAAGACTCTGCGCGAGAGCGAGCAATATCACTGCTCGCTCGTCGTGAGCACTCCTACCAAGAACTTGTTCAAAAGTTAACCCATAAAGGCTTTGCGAAAGACGAAATCATCGAGTCTTTAGATGCTTTGGTCGAAAAAGGCTGGCAAAGTGATTTTCGATTTACCGAGTCGTGGATTCGTCATAGAATTCAGTCCGGTCATGGCCCAATCAAAATTCGTATAGAATTATCACAAAAAGGTATTGCTCACTCGACAATTGAGCAAGGATTTGAAACCATTGAGTCTGACTGGGTTGAGCTAGCGCGTCAGGTATGGACGAAGAAGTTTCGGGTTCTCCCAGCCGATTGGCCAGAAAAGGCAAAACAAATAAGGTTTTTGATGTATCGAGGCTTCAGCAGTGAGCAAATAGAAGCCGTTTTCCAACTTGAAGAACAGAGCACAGGGTGAATCATGAAGTTTATGTCCAGTAACGAGATCCGGGAAGCATTTCTGGGGTATTTTGAGCAAAGAGCACATCGACGCGTTGCCAGTGCCTCTCTGATTCCAGCTAACGATCCCACGTTACTGTTTACCAATGCAGGGATGGTCCCTTTTAAAGACTGCTTTTTAGGTACTGATAAGCGAGATTACAAGCGAGCAACCTCGTCACAGCGCTGTGTTCGAGCTGGTGGAAAACATAATGATTTAGATAATGTCGGCTACACAGCACGTCATCACACATTTTTCGAAATGTTAGGTAACTTCAGTTTTGGCGATTATTTCAAGCAAGAAGCGATAGAGTTTGCATGGGACTTTTTGACCAAAGAATTGCAGCTTCCTGCAGAAAAGTTGTGGGTTACTGTTTATAAAGATGATCAAGAAGCAGAAGACATTTGGTTTAATAAAATTGGCATAGACCAAACTCGCTTTTCTCGTCTAGGAGAAAAAGATAACTATTGGTCGATGGGCGATACTGGTCCCTGTGGACCTTGCTCAGAGATTTTTTACGATCATGGGGAAGACGTTGCAGGAGGTCCGCCTGGATCACCAGAAGAAGACGGTGACAGATACATAGAAATTTGGAACCTCGTCTTTATGCAATTTAATCGCAAGAAAGATGGAACCATGGAGCCTTTGCCAACACCGTCTGTTGATACAGGCATGGGGTTAGAGCGTATCGCTGCTGTGATGCAGAATGTTCATAGTAATTATGAAATTGATCTATTTGATGACTTGATCAAGTCAATTGCGGATATTCTCAAAGTCACGGATCATAATAATAAATCATTACGCGTGATAGCCGACCATATTCGATCGACGGCCTTTTTAATTATTGATGGCGTCGTACCTGGAAACGAAGGTCGAGGTTATGTGTTAAGACGTATTATGCGTCGTGCAATTCGACACGGCCATAAACTGGGCGCACAAGAAGCTTTCTTTTATAAGGTTGTCGCTGCGCTGGCACAACAAATGGGTGGAGCTTATCCAGAGTTGAAGGAAAAACTCTCGGTCATAGAACAAACCATCTTACGAGAAGAAGAACAATTCGCAAGAACCCTCGACAATGGTATGAAAATACTCGAGCAGGACTTAGAGAACCTAAAGGGCACGCAAATTTCTGGCGAAACCGTTTTTAAGTTGTACGATACTTATGGTTTTCCTGTTGATTTAACCGCTGATATTGCTCGAGAAAAAGAGTTGACGATTGATGAGTCTGGCTTCGAAAAATTAATGGCAGAACAAAAAAAGCAGTCTCAAGCGGCAGGGCAGTTCGGAAAAGATTACAACGATAATTTAGACATTGATTTAACCACCGAGTTCGTGGGTTATTCGGCATTAGAAAACTCCGCTGAAATTGCTGGTTTGTACCTTGATGATAATCCGGTAAACACATTAGCAGAAGGAAACAAAGGCTTGCTACTGACTCAAACCACTTGCTTTTATGCTGAATCAGGTGGACAAGCAGGCGATCAAGGTGAAATTTCTACAGCAACTGGCACCGCTCGGGTGCTCGATACCGTTAAAGTAAATAATGCGTTTGCTCATCAGGTTGAGGTTGTTTCTGGTTCGATTCAGGCAGGGCAAGAAGCACAGTTCACAGTAGATACTGCGAAACGATCTGCCACTGCAAAACATCACTCGGCAACGCATTTAATTCACGCTGCTTTACGTGAAATTTTAGGTGAGCATGTTGTTCAAAAGGGGTCATTGGTCGATGAACACCGCTTACGATTCGATTTTTCGCATCCAGAGGCAATGACTGCTGAACAACTCGAGGCTGTGGAGCGTCGAGTAAACGAAGAAATCATTAAGAACCATTCCGTTACCGCTGAAATCATGACAATGGATCAAGCAAAGTCACATGGAGCCATGGCGTTGTTCGGTGAAAAGTATGGCGACGAAGTCCGTGTTTTGACCATGGGTCCTTTCTCAGTCGAGTTGTGTGGTGGTACTCATGTTGATAAAACTGGGGATATCGGTTTTTTCAAAATTGTACAAGAGCAGGGGATCGCGTCCGGAGTTCGACGGGTCGAAGCCGTTGCCGGTTTAGTCGCTCTTGATTATGTTCAAAAACAACAAAATATGCTCAACACCTTGTCAGCTAAATTAAGAGCCGAACCAGCAAAGCTTGAAGAAAAAGTAGACGCTTTGATTAATCGAGGTAAGGAGCTTGAGAAGAGCTTGATACAACTTCAAAGCAAACTTGCTGCAAATCAAGGCTCTGAGCTAGTCAATGAAGCCGTCGAAGTTAAAGGTATTAAGCTGATTGCTAAGAAACTAGAAGGCGTAGAAGTTAAGTCACTACGCGACCTGCTAGATCAACTCAAAAACAAGCTTCAGTCCGGTGTAGTCGTTTTAGGTGTCGAGAATGATGGTAAAGCAAACTTGATTGTTGGCGTAACCAAAGATCTCACCCAAAGCATTAAAGCGGGTGATATTGTTAAGCAATTAGCAGAGCAGGTTGGTGGAAAAGGAGGCGGCCGTCCAGATATGGCTCAAGCGGGAGGCTCGAACCCCGAGAATCTAGACAAAGCCATTGCCTCAGCAGAAGGATTAGTGGCTGAACTACTGTAAAGTATTACATTAGGTTGGCTTTTTAACTTATTGATTATTAATGGATAATTTCATCAGATTCACTGGCAAAACTAATAAAGTTTTCGCGAGTGAATCTGTGTTCTATACTTAAGCGTAAATAAATAGTAACCGTAGAGCTCTATGAGCACTGCCATCCAAATTAATTGGCAAGCCTACGATAAAAGGCTCTATGATTTAACTGACATATTTAAAAGCAGGGATTCGCTGTATAAAGTACTCAGGTTCTATCTTCTTGAGCAAAACTCTTCGAATACGCGTTTTCTGCACGATTTTTAGCCGCTTACTAACCGTTACATATTGGAACTGATGAAACTATCAACAAGTTAGTAACTTACTGTTATAATGCGGCGCCTCATATCAAGTGCTGTAATTTTCCCTGTCGCTAGGGAGTCAATAAGGAGAGTTAGGATGTTAATTTTAACAAGACGTGTTGGTGAAACACTGATGATTGGTGACGAAGTGACCGTTACTGTTCTCGGTGTTAAAGGTAATCAAGTGCGAATTGGTGTGAATGCACCCAAAGAAGTTTCTGTTCACCGCGAAGAAATTTACCTAAGAATTCAGCGTGAAAAAGAAATGTCTGGAAATTCAGACGAATAAGTTCGATTAAGGGTTGCAATTTAATTTTAATAAGGTAATATTTGCCGCCGCTGAGAGGAGAGATGGCCGAGCGGCTGAAGGCGCTCCCCTGCTAAGGGAGTATACGGTTTATCCCGTATCGAGGGTTCGAATCCCTCTCTCTCCGCCACTTACTTTTTATCGTTTTGTTAAGATTTTTAGTAAGATTTCAGCAACCATTGCGCTATTAAAAATGAGTTCATTATTTTGTTGACAAGACAAAATCACAACATCATAATAGCGCCCCTCTCGAGAGAGGGAAAACGACGCGCACGTAGCTCAGCTGGATAGAGTACCTGGCTACGAACCAGGCGGTCGGAGGTTCGAATCCTTCCGTGCGCGCCAAATACGAAATCAACATTTTTGATGTTGAAGCGAAAACCGCAAGCACTTTGTGTTTGCGGTTTTTTTATATCCGAGACTTTTTATTATTGTCTTAAATGCTCCTGAGTCATTTATCTCTCGAAATGGTTATCTTTCGAAACACCGCACAAATAAGTAGATTTGTACCCGGAATCATCAACAGAAGAATAGATCGAAGTTGATAGAAACAAGAATAGCAACAACTAAGAGTCCCAGAGTTACAATTTAACCGAGAGAGTTATTGGCTTTTGGGTTAATTCCAATCGCATTTTCACAGCTATTGGGATTGTTTACAGTGGGATCTATTATCTTGATAGTTCTCTATGAAGTACTCGAAAGAGGGCTATACGTAGGCTTTAATTTCGCTTGGGGAATTATGCCTTACGATTCAATAGTCGAAAATAAAAAAAAGCTCATTGGTCGTTAAGCAGAGGACTTGATGCAGATTCTTGAGTATGGCTCATATTCAATGAGCCATCGGATAATTCAATTAATCGTGTTTGCTTCTATCGATCAAGTAAATAACGGTAGAATTATTCTTTAAATCATTGTTAGTTGCGATCTCCAGTACCGCCAGTTCTGGATTTTGAATACTTAAGCCGGCAAAGCTGGTAATTCCTTCTATTATTTTTTCTGGTGAGTCGACATTTAAATGGAATTTACAAGTAGAAGCTTTGCACTCAACATTTGATGAAGTAAATTGTTGACTAAATTCTGGACTAAAAATAATTTCGTTTATACTACTTTCTTTAATATTGGCCCAAGCAGATTCCCTTGTTTCATCGTCAAAGACACTTTTTATTGCATTCGCACTCACTGTAGGAGCGTCTAAAGAGTCAGCATCAATTCTATCGATGCTTGAAGAAAATTCATCGACTTTATTGTTGTCAGGTAAAGAAGTATTTACTTTACTGGAGGGCGAGGGTGCTGTTTGCTTACTTCCAGCTAGTGTTTTTGTCTCTTCTAGGCTTTCAGAGATGCCTTTTAACTCTTTATCGTCAATTTTACAGTCGATATTTGAAATTGAGCTCTGAATGGTAGGTACAGAGTTGATTGATGAAAAAGTAAAAAAGATTACTGACGTTGCCACGCAGCCAAGTAGAAAAAAGAGAAAGTTAACTTTGTTCATATATTTATACCTGAAAGGCCGCAAATGCGGCCAAGTTTAATTATCGTGGAAAGGTAACAACTTTACATGAAGGCATAGCATCATCGCTCACGAAGCAGATTTCAACACCTGAGGTTGAGCGGTAACATTTTGCAGTCGCAGCGTAGCTAATAGATGCGCTGAAAGCTAATACTGTTGTTAGTACAAGTCCAATAGTTTTGTTTTTCATTTTAATATCTCCTAATTTAAATTAAGTGCTAGTAATAGCGGCTTCGATACTTAATTCGTTGGAAGTTACTTTCAATTACATTTACTGGAACTGCTGATATAAGTCACTGTTTTTTTATGTTTAATCTCATTATTCGAACTTGTTGTGAGCGTAACTTGAAAACTTATGTCCTTTCATTACGCGCATACAGCTGAATAACAATGATATTTACTTTGTTGGTTGATTTATGTACAGGTGCGCCCACGATTAAGGTTTATTTGTTTGTTTTACCTGTATATTTCCTGTTTACTTAACATATGTACTTAAAAATCAATAAGATATGATGAACATCAGCTATGCATTGAGGAGCAATAAGCTAGGGAATAATGATTTTTGAAGGCCCTTTCCTTCTTGAAGATCCTCGTACAACGTTGGGCACTAAAGAACGTTGCCGAATGCTACTTAAGCAGATACTATGCATTAACTATTACGACTTATTAGATTGTCAGGTTGTCGCTTAATGTTGGACATTTTGAATCAGTATTCAGACTATATTATCGTATCAATACTCGCATTGTTGATTGTGTCCTTGGTCGTCATTTTAAGGGTTTTATTGCAGCAAAAAGCACTGCTTAAATTGATCTCTGCTCGAGACCAACATGATACCCAGGTAGCATCAGCAATAACGTCGCTACGGGAATTTCAAATTGACCGATTCGCCGAAGCACAATCGAAAACCGATAAGGCGTTTGTCGAAATACGCTCGGAGCTCATTTCATCTATTAATCAGTTAAAAGAAGCTTTATTACTTCAGCAAAACGGTTTTGAATCGAAGGTCGCCGAAAAACTTGAGCAAAATAAATTAGATGTTGCACAAAAGCTTTCTGACAGCCGATTTTCTCAGCAACAAAGTCTCGTTGAGTTTAAAGAAAATATTCTAAATGCGTTAACGACGATTGAACAGACAAGTGCAAAAACCCAGCTAGAATTGCGGAACCAATTGATAGAAGAGCTGCGAAAATCTATCAAAGATATTCGTGCGGAATTAACCCAAACGTTAACGAATAACTCAGATAATTTATTAAAAGGAATGGGAGAGCTAACAAAATCAACGGACGAACGGTTAAAAGATATCAGCGGACAGGTAGAAAAACGTTTAAGTGATGGCTTTGAAAAGACGACTCAAACTTTTAACGATGTATTAAAGCGATTAGCATTAATTGATGATGCTCAGAAGAAAATTACCGAACTGTCTTCTAACGTCGTAAGCTTGCAACAAGTTTTGGCCGACAAACGTTCGCGTGGTGCGTTCGGCGAAATTCAACTCAATGCATTGGTCAGAAATGTATTGCCTGAAGCCAACTTTTCGATTCAGCATAAACTATCGAATGATAAAATAGCTGACTGCATTTTGTTTTTACCTGATCCGACAGGGCATGTCGTCATTGATGCAAAGTTTCCTTTAGAAGCCTATCAAAAGATGACTGATTTTGAGACGTCAGATGCCGATAGGTCGACCGCTTCACGACAATTCAAGCAAGATATAAAAAAGCATATTAAAGATATTAAAGAGAAATACATTATTGAAGGCGAAACGGCCAATGGTGCAATGATGTTTATACCTGCAGAAGCTGTTTTTGCAGAAATTCACGGTCACTTTCCTGATTTGGTTGAATTGGCGCATAAAGAAAAAGTATGGATGGTCTCGCCAACGACTATGATGGCTATCTTAACCACGGCCAGCGCTGTGATAAAAGATGAAGCGACCCGTAAACAAGTTCATATCATTCAAGAGCACTTGGGTTACCTTTCCGAAGACTTTGGTCGATTCAAGACCAGAATGGACAATCTTTCAAAGCATATAGGACAAGTGAGTAAAGATGTCGACCAAATCAATACGTCTGCGCAAAAGATAACCAGTCGATTCCGGAAGATTGAGAAGGTCGATCTGCCAGAAGAAGATCAACCTGAGTTATTAAAATAATCTCATTAATAAATAAAAATAAGTGCTTGTGCGATGATGTCTATTATTAGGCAAATTATTAAGCAAAATGTCTTGGTTAATTTCTGCAATCTTACTGAGATTAGCTATATTTAAAGTGATGTAATAAATACCGGAGAAGTTCGTGGGCAACCCTTCATCTGTTTCTAAGTACTTGTCTGATCAAGCTATTGATTTTTCTACCGTCGAATTGACTAAGAATGAACGCGGTCAATTTACCGATGGTGAACACACAATCGAGCAATCTCAGATTCTAAGAGGCGTAATGATGACGGCAGCAGGGGTACGTTATCTAGCCGTTTTACCAGCCAGTTATCTTCTTGATTTTGAAGTATTAAAGCGAATTGAAAATAAAGAATTTACCGTTGTGACCGAGCAAGGCGGAGACCCAGTTTTGAGCCGCTTTTCAAAGCATAAATTGCCAGTGCTCCCGGATCTACTCAATCTAATCGGCCTTATTGACGAGTCGGTTTTTCACCTAGAACAGGCGTATATCTACACTGAAAAAGATGCTCAGTTAGTAAAGTTATCAAAAGAATCTCTCCATAAACTGTTAGCAGCATGTGAGCGTCTATCTTTTGCCTGTGGCGATGACAAGCTGTATTCGCGTAAAAGTGCCCAACAAGATGTGACGGAAACCGTCAATCAATTTACACCTATTCGAATTAAACAGCGCATTGATGAAACTTTTGACCTGCCAGCAATGCCTGATATTGCGCAAGAAATTATGAGATTGCGAGTCGACCCCAGCGCCGATGCGAAAAAATTAGGGGCTATAGTTATGCGTGATCCCAGTCTTGCAGCGCAAATAATTAGCTGGGCTAGCTCACCTTATTATGGTTATAAAGGGACGATTGATTCCGTCGAAACCGCTATATCACGAGTGTTAGGTTTTGACTTGGTGATGAATCTTGCTTTGGGAATATCAATTGGTAAATCGTTGAATGTGCCAGAGAACGGCCCATTGGGCATTCAAGCATTTTGGCGGCAAGCGGTGTACTCAGCAAGTTTGGTCGAGAAATTGTGTTTGATGATTCCTCCTAAGCAACGGCCAGAGAGAGGATTAGCCTATTTAGCGGGTCTTTTGCATAATTTCGGGCATTTACTTCTGGGTCATTTATTTCCTCCGCAGTTTAATCTCATTAACTCATATATTGAAGCGAACCCTGGGATTAGACTCGAAGACATTGAGCATTTTGTAATGGGCGTCACCCATCAAGAGATTGGTGCTTGGCTAATGAAAAACTGGCATATGCCCGATGAATTAATCGTTGCTGTGCGCTGGCACCATCAAGAAGAGTTTTGGAGCAAACATGCGGTGTATTCGAATTTGGTGTTACTGTCGAATCGATTGTTAAAGAGAATAGAGATGGGAGATGAAACCGCTCGACGATTACCTCAATCAACCCTAGAACTGCTCGAACTTGATGAAGAGCAGGTTAATACAAGTTTTGATCAGCTACTTGAAGAGCGTGAATCTCTCGATCTTATGTCTCGCCAGTTGGTTGCATAGCTCCGGTTGGTTGCATAAGTGATGTGTGACTAACGTTTACTGACATTCATTAGTACTGTTTTTAACGAAAGGGAAGGCGTTGATTTAAATAATTAAGGTAATCATCAAGCTCTGTCTCTTCTTGCTTGAATAGCCGACCAATTTGTTTTTCGAGTGCGGCGTTAAAGTAACGGTAATAAGAGGTAAGTTTGTAAGGCCTAAACCCTCGACGTACTTTGTGCTCTCCTTGAACCCCTGGGTTAAATCGCTGCAAGCCTTTCTTGATTGCTAGCTCTATTCCGCGATAGTAACAACATTCAAAATGTAAGCCTTGATCGTCTAAAATACTTCCATAGTATCTGCCAAACAAAGTTGAGTTGTCGCTTAGAAATAACGCAGCAGCAACAGGTTGCTCTCCCTCATAGGCGAACAGTAAATGTACTTGGTTTTTGTTGAGTGTCAGCCAGCGTTGAAAAAACTCTTGGTTAAGATAACCATAATGCCCTGAGCGTTTCATATAAGTTCGCTGATAAAAAGGCACAAACTGATCAATGACGGTTGGTGTCAAGTGATCGCCATTTTTCCAGTCGAATTGTAAATCAAGGCTTTGAATCTTTCGTCTTTCGCGTCGAACTTCTTTTGCGCGTTTTTGGCTTAAATCGCTTAAAAAATCATCAAACGATTGATACTGGTTATTTTCCCATTCAAACTGAATAGATTGCCGTGCTATGCATAATGGCTCTAGAACGTCTGATAGCGCTTGATGCGGGTATAGAAATTGAGCAGTCAAAATCGACTGTTTACCTAAGGACTCTAGTAAGGTTTCCACTGACTGTCGGAGATTGTCATGAGAAGTACTCGACTGAGCATGGAAAGCTGGGCTACTCATCGAAATGGGTGTAAATGGAAGTTGGCTTACCCACTTTGGGTAGTAGGCGTAACCAGCCTGCATTATTGCGTCTGCAATGGACCAGTCAAAAATAAACTCTCCATAGGAATGATCTTTAAGGTAGCCAGGAATTACCAACGAGTGCTGCGGGTTGTAGTAGTGGTGAGCTTGCCAACCTCTTGCCTTGATCGTTGAGCCTGACTCTTCTAACGCTTCAAAGAAGCTCGGTGTGTAAAAAGGACATGTATTTCCATCAGTTTTTTCAACCAATGCTTCTAGATCGCTAAAGCGGTGTTTAAAATTTATCGGTTCAGATTGCATTCAGTTTCCAACGATTACACTGTCAGCATAGTTGATATATAGTGATTTCTGTCTAGTATGAGTGATAGGTTGCCTGAGTTTCAAGGAGTGAACACCAGTGAGGCTAAATTGACAAATTTATATTGCTAATGCAAGATGCGGATAACTTAAATATCGAAAGAAATCAGTCGATTGCGAGAGGTAAATGGTTAATAAATCTATATTATTAAGCTTTTTAATATTCACTGGCTCTTTTCTATGGGCAGCAGAGAATAAAGCGGCTTGTGAAAATATTTCGAAGGCTCAAGCTGTTTCGATTGCGCAGTCAGCGATTAAAGGAAAAGCTTTGTCAGCCAGCCGTTCAAAACGCGGTGATACCGTAGTATACCGGGTGAAAGTTTTATTAGAAAATGGACGTGTGCGAACCATTTTGGTCGATGGTTGCAAAGGTCAAGTTATCAAAGTGGACTAGTCGTTGAATTGGACTGATTTATGAAAGTACTCATAGTAGAAGACGAAGCAGCAATCCAAGAGCAATTAAAGAAAGCTCTTAACAAAGAAGGTTATGCCGTTGACCAAGCGTTTGATGGCGAAGATGGCCTTTATTTTGCCACCGAGTATCCATTAGACATGGCAATAATTGATATCGGCCTCCCAAAACTTAATGGTTTGGATCTTATTTCAAAAATCCGTGAGGCAGACCATTCTTTTCCCATATTAATATTAACGGCGCGCTCTCGATGGCAAGAGAAAGTCGACGGTTTGTCCCGCGGTGCTGACGATTATTTGGTAAAACCCTTTCAGATCGAAGAGTTGCTCGCTCGAGTTAATGCGTTGCTGCGTCGATCGTCAGGATTTGCTACCCCTATCATTTCGCGTGGACCAATAGAGTTGAACTCGAATAATAAGCAAATTCGCATGCACGGTGAAGAGCTAGAGTTAACGGCCTATGAATATAAGGTCTTGGAATACCTAATGATGAATCCAGACAAGGTTGTTAGTAAAACTGAACTGACCGAGCATCTCTATGAGCAAGATCATGACAAAGACAGTAATGTACTTGAAGTGTTTGTTCGAAGACTAAGAAAAAAGTTGGACCCGGATGGTCAATTGTCTCCCATAGAAACATTAAGAGGGCGAGGGTACCGAATAAACCCGAATTTATAACTACCCATGCGCTATTCTTTCAAACTTAGACTGACACTGGTCTCCTTTTTCTCGTTGATTTTTTTAGCCAGCGGAGTTGCTTATTTTTTAGAGCGAGCATTCGATAATAGCTTGACGACTCAATTAAATGAGCGAATGAAAACCCAGCTTCTAATGTTACTCACAGCGGCGGAAGAGGAAGAACCAGGAAAGTTATATTTACCTGAGGTTGTTCGAGAAGATACCTTCAATCAAATTGACAGTGGTAATTACGCTTTTGTCTATACGGGTGTCGGCCGAGAGCTATGGCGATCATTTAGTGCAGTCGATCTCGACTTACAGCTAGCTGAAGTCATTCCTACTGGAGACTATTTGTTCGATAGAGCCATTGTAAATAACGTAAAATTTTATCGTTTACGATACGCGGTTATTTGGGAAAGTTTTGATGGTTCAGAGCATTATTACCAGTTTACTTTGTTGCAAGAAAGTCATTTATTACAAGCGATTATCGATGACTTCCGAGTGACACTATGGAGTGGATTGTTTCTAGTGCTTATTCTGATGGTTCTTATTCAGTTACTAGCCCTTCATTGGGGTCTTAGACCGCTCGATTTAATTGCGTTTGATTTGAAAAAAATTGAATCTGGACAGCAACATTCTTTACAAGGCGACTACCCAAGAGAATTATATCCTTTGACGCAAAATCTTAACTTTTTAATCGAGGCAGAGAGACAGCAGCGAGAAAAATACCGCAACACGTTATCGAATTTGGCACACAGTTTAAAAACGCCTTTAGCTGTTATTAAAGGAGAAGTGCATGGTGGTACCACCGATCAAGCATTAGTAAACAGTCAAATTAATCGAATGGATGAAATTATTCAGTATCAACTTACCAGAGCTGTTTCTGGCTCTTCTGGAAGTATGCTTTCATCGGTTAATGTGGATATTTGTATTGAGAAAATTCTTTCCGCTTTAGAAAAAGTTTATCAAAGCAAATGCGTTAAATTTACCTATAAAGGCGATGCTTCAGCTCGATTTTTTGGTGATGAAGGCGATTTAATGGAGATGCTTGGTAATTTGCTTGATAACGCGGGTAAGTGGACGTCTGAAAATGTTTGGGTAGACGTGAACGCATCTTCCATTGATGTTGGGCATCAGCTTGAAATTTTTATTAAAGATGATGGCCCTGGCATACCAAAAGAAAAACATGAGCTGGTTTTACAAAGAGGCCATCGTTTAGATGAACAAACTGAAGGACAAGGAATTGGTCTATCAGTCGTCGCCGAATTGGTCCATCACTATGGTGGAACCATAGAAATAGATCCTTTATATACTGACGGAGCGTGCTTCAAAATTTGTTTTGTTTTTAAACGAGTTAATTAACGCGTGCGTAAAATTATTCATGTTGATATGGATTGTTTTTACGCCGCCGTCGAAGCCAGAGACAACCCAAATTTAAAAAATGTACCTTTAGCGGTGGGCGGCCGCTCAGATCGTCGAGGTGTCATAGCGACCTGCAACTACATCGCTCGTGAGTTTGGTGTTCACTCTGCGCTCTCATCCGCTATCGCAAAAAAGCGTTGCCCAGATTTGATCATTGTTCCCCCAAATCTCAATAAATACCGAAATGTTTCTAAACAAATACTAGAAATATTTTCTAGATACACGTCAATAATAGAGCCTCTCAGTCTTGATGAAGCCTACCTTGATGTGTCTGAAAGCACTAAATTTAAGGGAAGTGCCACTCTCATCGCGAAAGACTTAAAAGAAACGATTGAAGCCGAACTCAGTTTGACCGCGTCGGCAGGTGTTGCGCCTAATAAATTTTTAGCAAAGATCGCGAGTGATTGGAATAAACCGAATGGTTTGATGGTGATCACTCCAGAACAAGTTGAGTCATTTGTCTTTAACTTACCAGTGAATAAGATACACGGTGTAGGAAAAGTTACCGCACGTAAATTAAATAACTTAAACTTTCGCAGCTGTGGTGACTTGCAAGAAGCAAGTGAACGTTTTTTGACAGACAAATTCGGGCGCTTTGGTCGTTCGCTTTATCGTTATGCTCGAGGAATTGATGAACGAGAAGTGAAAAGCGAAAGAGAGCGTAAGTCAATCAGTGTTGAAAAGACCTTTTCTGAAGACTGTAAAGATATTAATGAAGTTTTGAATAAATTACCCGAACTTTTAGATAGCCTAAAATTAAGGATTGCGCGCGCAAAGTCTAATGATTTCCGTTCACTATTTATAAAGGTTAAATTTTCTGACTTTACAGTGATCACCCGAGAACGGAGAGCTGAATATTTATTATTGGACGTGTTAGAAGAGCTTATACGAGAAGGGATTGACTCGAAACCGAAAGGTGTACGTTTGTTAGGTGTTGGGGTAAGGTTAAATAGTCAGGTAGAAGGGGAGTTGGAGCAATTATCTTTACCTTTTTACTGACCTGAAAACCGACCTATTGGAAACGCTTATTTACTTTGAGACTATTTGGTAACTTTTGGTCATTTGACTTTAATCTTATTTCTTGATTTACTGCATCGCACAATTAGAATAAAACGAGTGAAGCGGTCTTCGTTTTGATAATAGATAAGAGAATATAATAATAAATAAGAGAATCTAATAATTATTAAGAGAAAATGGTTGTATAGCCAAGTAAATGTTTAAAAGCAACTATACTAGTTAGTCAAACATCAGCATGTTTCCTTGTTCACTAAGATGGACAGTTGTTTATAAAGTAAGACAGTTGTTCACAAAGTAAGACCATTATTCATAAAGTTAGACAGCTTTTCACAGAATTAGAAAGATAAAAAGATAGTGACTTCGATTGGGATAAAACGAAGTAGCTACAATTAAAATACAGCCAATGCTACGACTTGAGTCAGTTCGCTTAATCGAGCCTGAAATCTGCTCGACTCTTTGCACAAACTGAAGTATTGAATATTCGTCTTAAGGCTTGCTGTACTATCGACAAGCCAGTGTTAGCCAGAGAGCTATCAACATAGGGTTAGACTGCATTTTGATGTTAAAAAGTGAGGCTCGAATTGAGGCTCAGGGCTTTTGAGTAAGATGCAGTCTAGTTTACGCTATCGTTAAGATGATACGGGTTTGATTTATTGAGGAGGTTTCACGATGGGCAATTTCTTAGAGGGTTTATCATTAATGCTGATAGGTATGGGAACCGTGTTCGCATTTCTTACCTTGTTGGTCATCTTTATCACTCTGGCCTCTTCAATAATTACGCGATTTTTTCCTGAACAAACTTCCGAAGGGTCAGCTTCAGAAGCACAAACTGACCATGAGCTTTTAGCTGTTATCTCCGCCGCCATTCATCGCTTTAGAAATAAGTAACATTGCATGGCTCTACCACCGAGTCTTGAGAGAGAAGGATACTTATGAACAGTCAAAAACTAAAAATTACCGATGTCGTCTTACGTGATGCTCATCAATCTCTTTTTGCTACCAGGTTGCGAATAGATGATATGTTACCGATTGCCGAAAAACTGGATCAGGTAGGGTATTGGTCCGCTGAAACTTGGGGCGGTGCGACATTCGATTCTTGCATACGGTTTTTGGGAGAGGATCCTTGGGAACGTCTTAGATTATTAAAAAGTGCTATGCCCAATACTCCGATGCAGATGCTGTTTCGAGCTCAGAATATTCTAGGCTACCGTCATTATGCCGACGACGTTGTTCGAAAATTTGTTGAGCGTTGCGCTGTCAACGGGATGGATGTCTTTCGTGTTTTTGATGCTATGAACGACCCGAGAAATTTAGAGACTGCGATTAAAGCGGTAGTTGAGAACGAAAAACATGCGCAAGGCACCTTGTCTTATACGGTAAGCCCAGTCCATACCATCGATAAATGGGTAACAATGGCCAAGCAGTTAGAATCCATGGGGGCTCATTCCATTTGTATTAAAGACATGGCCGGTCTTTTAAAACCTTATGTTGCGCAAGACTTAGTGAGCCGTTTAAAAGAAGCGGTTTCGGTTCCTATTGCGTTACATTGTCATGCAACCACTGGTTTTAGCACGCCAACGATTTTGAAAGCCGTTGAAGCTAACGTAGACATGGTCGACACCAGTATTTCATCAATGAGCCTTACTTATGGACACTCACCTACAGAAACGATTGTTTCGATGTTTGAAGGAACGTCACGTGATACTCAGCTGAACTTAGATTTACTCGAAGAGATTGCCGCTTACTTTAGAGTGGTAAGAAAGAAGTATGCTAAATGGGAAGGCAGTCTTAAAGGAGTTGATGCTCGAATTATTCGCTCGCAAGTTCCTGGCGGTATGTTAACAAACATGGAAAACCAACTAAAAGAGCAGGGTGCGGAAGATAAATTCGACGAAGTATTAGCAGAGATTCCGAAGGTACGAGAAGATTTAGGGTTTATCCCTTTGGTGACCCCAACGTCGCAAATTGTTGGTACACAAGCCGTGCTCAACGTACTGTCTGGTGAACGCTATAAAAACATAAGCAAAGAAACGGCTGGTGTGCTTAAGGGTGAATATGGAGCAACACCAGCGCCGGTTAACGAATCATTGCAACAACGCGTGTTAGAGGGAAATGAAGCGATTACCTGTCGTCCTGCCGACTTATTAGAGGCAGAAATGGAAAAGCTCACGACTGAGCTTTTATCACTCGCTGACAAAGAGGGATTTGAAATTGAAGGCGAGGCTGTCGATTCGGTTTTAATTTATGCTTTGTTCCCTCAAATTGGTTTAAAGTTTTTAAAGAACAGAAACAACGCCGATGCATTTGAACCTGCACCTAGCGCTTCCGGTGATACAGCTTCATCCGTTTCTCAAAGTATCCAACATGGTAAAGCTTCTGGACCAGAAAATTATCAAGTGACTGTGAACGGAAAACAATACTCTGTAACGGTTGCTCCTGATGGTTCGGTCGCGCAAGTTAATGCTTCTTCTGCCGGATCGTCCAGTGCAGCATCATCCGCAACAGCATCGAGCACAACTGTTTCATCCGGTGCTACTTTAGCTGCGCCGTTAGCTGGCAATATATTTAAAGTTAATGTGAAGCAGGGCGATCAGGTTTCTGCTGGTCAAACAATCGTGGTTTTAGAAGCGATGAAAATGGAAACCGAAGTTAAAGCGCAACAAGATGGAGTGGTATCTAACGTGTTAGTTTCTGAAGGTGATGCCGTGAAAGTTGGCGATGTTTTGGTAGCGTTTTAAAGACGCATCGCTGCCACTGTAATTAGTTTTACATCGATCAAAAACCGCTAAAATTAAGAGAAAAGGTATGGATGGTTTATTAAAGCTTTGGAACGATACCGGTATTGCCAATTTTACCTGGGGTCAGGGAATTATGATTCTCGTTGGTTTAGCTTTACTGTATTTGGCCATCGCGAAAAAGTTTGAACCCTTGTTGTTGGTAACGATTGGTTTTGGCGGTGTACTCGCTAACATTCCCAGTGCTGGTTTGGCTTTCGATGCCGTAGAAAACGCGATAGGTAGTGCACAACCACAAGTGCTTGCGGCCATCGCAGACAGTCTCGGGGCAACCGTTAATTCGGCTCAAGAACTACTTAAGCTCTATTCTTCCGCGCCGCAAGCTGAACATCTAGCAGCCCTGCAAACAGCCCGAGACTTGGGTTTCGAAAATGGCATGCTGTATAACTTTTACTCCGTTGCCGTTGCGAGCGGTGCCGCGCCTTTGATTATATTTATGGGTGTAGGCGCAATGACCGATTTTGGCGCTTTAATTGCAAACCCTAGAACACTATTTCTCGGAGCCGCCGCTCAATTTGGTATTTTTGCGACACTGATTGGAGCCTTGGCACTCGATTTGATTCCTGGCTTCGACTTTTCTTTACAAGACGCGTCGGCCATTGCAATCATTGGTGGAGCCGATGGACCAACGGCCATCTTTTTAGCGTCTCGTCTGTCTCCAGAATTATTAGGAGCCATTGCCGTTGCCGCCTATTCTTATATGGCGCTAGTACCCATCATTCAACCGCCAATTATGAAGTTGTTTACGAGCGAGCAGGAACGAGCAATTGAAATGAAGCAATTGCGACATGTGAGCCAATTAGAAAAAATTATTTTCCCCATTATGGTCCTCCTGTTATGCGCGATCTTTTTACCATCGGCAGCACCGCTAATAGGGATGTTCTGCTTTGGTAATTTAATGAAAGAGTGTGGTGTGGTAGAACGACTAAGTAACACCACTCAAAACAGTTTGATTAACATCGTTACCATATTCTTAGGGTTAAGTGTTGGCTCTAAGTTATCCGCGGATAAATTTCTAGCGTTAGAAACCTTAGGGATTTTGGCATTAGGAGCTGTGGCTTTCTCAATTGGAACAGCCAGTGGTGTTTTAATGGCAAAATTGCTAGGTCGATTTAGCAAGCATCCTATTAATCCATTAATTGGTGCCGCTGGCGTTTCAGCCGTGCCTATGGCCGCTCGAGTCGTCAACAAAGTTGGACTGCAAGCGAACCCACATAACTTTTTATTGATGCATGCCATGGGGCCAAATGTAGCAGGCGTTATTGGCTCTGCCGTGGCCGCTGGGGTGTTACTGGCGATCGTTGGCTAAAGGTAACCTACTCGCATTCTGTAGAATAAAAACTATACTTTTTTGTATCTATCTAGATGAGTGCGAGTTGAACAATGACCGTTAAAATTATTGATGATCCTCTCTATCAGCTTTTGCGCAACGAGCAAGTCGCCGCATTTAACAAACAAAGGGCGTCTGTTGATAAATTAGATTTTAGTAACTGTGACTTTCGAGGCCTTGACCTTCGTGGGTTGAATGCCACAGGGATTAATTTCAGCGGTGCCTATTTTCGTGGGGCAGATTTGCGCGGAGTTGACTTCTCACAATCTAATCTCCGTGGGGCGAGTATTGCAAGTGCTCATGTCTCCGGTTGCTATTTTCCCGTTGAGCTAAACCCCAACGAAATTGAGTTATCCATCGCACGTGGAACACGAATGCGGTATCAATAATCGTTAATAGTGCACAAAAAACTTCTCCTTCTATACAGATCGCACAGGTTTCTGGTGGTCACTGTCTACCTATGGTATCTTTAGCGTCGATTTTATTTTCTTAAAAGCCCGTAAGAGGCTGTTTTTTAATCAAAAATTGTTGGAGACAAGGGTTTGGACGCGTTTAATGATTTTTTACTCGCTATTGACGGGTACTTAGGGTCAGCAGGCTATTTTCCGATACTTCTGCTAGGAACAGGCCTGTTCTTTACGATTTATTTAAAGTTCCCTCAAATTCGTTATTTTGGTCAAGCAACCCGTATTTTGCGTGGTAAATACGCAAAAGACGATGCACCTGGCGATACATCTCACTTTCAAGCGCTAACGACGGCGCTTTCTGGAACGGTTGGTACCGGAAATATTGGCGGCGTTGCCTTAGCTCTGTTTTTGGGTGGGCCGGCTGCCTTATTCTGGATGTGGATCACTGCATTTTTGGGTATGACCACCAAGTTTGTCGAAGTAACCTTGTCGCATAAATATCGTGTACAAACCAAAGACGGTACCATGGCCGGTGGACCCATGTATTACATGGAGAGAAAACTAAACATGAAGTGGTTGGCGGTCATTTTTGCTGTCGCCACAATCGTTAGCTCTATCGGTTCGGGCAATATGCCGCAAATCAATAGCATTGCGGCCGCTATTGAAACGACGTTTAATATTGAAGCGTGGATTACTGGGGCAGTACTTTCGGTGATACTTGCGCTGGTTATTGTTGGCGGAATCAAACGAATCGCTCATGTGGCAGAGGCGATCGTTCCTACCATGGCACTGGTTTATGTCGTTGGGGCTTTGGTCGTTATTTTTACTAACTACCAAAATATCGGTCCGTCTTTCATGGCCATTTTCGGGGATATTTTTAGCGGTTCGGCGGCTGTCGGCGGCTTCTTAGGTGCAACGTTTGCCTTTGCTCTTGAAAAAGGAGTTGCTCGTGGTCTATTTTCGAATGAAGCCGGTCAAGGTTCAGCGGCGATTGCGCATGCTAGCGCAAAAGGCAATGAGCCAGCGTCCGAAGGCATGGTAAGTCTATTAGAGCCATTTATCGACACTATTATCATTTGTACCATTACTGGCTTAGCGATTTTATCGTCGGGCGTTTGGACACAAAAATTTGAAAATACATTCGATCAGTCCGATATGATTTATGTCGCAGGTGTTTATAGTGATAAGAATGAAGGCGACATAGCGAAGCTTTCGGCCTATGTGAACAGTGTTGAGAGCGAGGTTAAAGCATACTCTGGCAAGTTGATTATAAAAGATGGCTCAAGCATCAATAAGGACTTCACGCTTATCAATGCGAAATCGGTTGCTGAAGATGTTGTCTACAGTAAAGATGGAGCACCATTCAACGGCGAGTTACTTATCAGCGAAGGCAAGCCAGATGCAACCTCTGGCGTCAGCATCACCGGTAAGTCACTGGTTCACTCAGTACCTCTTACGATTGCAGCGTTTAGTAGCGCCATGGGCGAGTATGGTGAGTACATTGTTGCGATAGGGCTGCTTCTCTTTGCCTTTAGTACAGCCATCGCTTGGTCGTATTACGGCGATCGTGCGGTTATCTATTTAGTGGGAGAGCGGGGCGTTCTTCCCTATCGTTTATTGTATGTTGGATGTTTCTTAACTGCTTCGATGGTAGACACTACGGTCATTTGGAACGTCGCTTATGTTACGGTTGCACTGATGACCATACCCAATTTGATCGGTATTTTGATGTTGCATAAAGACATGAAAAAAACCGTCAATGATTACTGGGAACACTTTAAGAAAAACCACGCCGATTAAACGGTACAGTTCAAAAAGGTATTACAAAGCCTTAACAAACTGATTAGACCAGTTTACTTGAACAGCAAAGGGCTTTAGACTTAGTAATGAGTTTAAAGCCTTTTTTTATACAGACCAGTCAGGAACAGATTATGACTTATAAAGCCCCTGTTGATGATATGGCGTTTTTATTAAAAAACGTTTTCGACGTACAACAGCAATTTAAAGACATCGAAGTATTTGAAGACTTTGATTATGATTTATACGAAGCCGTACTCGAAGAAGGTGCGAAGTTTGCCGAAAACGTACTCTATCCTCTTAACCGTGATGGAGATGAGGAAGGGTGTCAGCAAGATGGTGATCGAGTTATTACCCCTAAGGGATTCAAAGAAGCCTATCAGCAGTTTTGTGAAGGTGGGTGGCAGGGCATCAATGGCTCTCCAGAATATGGTGGACAAGGCCTCCCAAAAGCCTTACACGTTCTGGTGGAGGAGATGCTTTACGCTGCAAACACTTCGTTTACCCTGTACCCTAGTTTAACAGCCGGAGCATGCGCTGCCATTGCTGCCCATGCTAGTGACGAACTTAAACAAACGTATTTAGAAAATATGCAGTCGGGTGTTTGGTCTGGCGCTATGTGTTTAACAGAGCCGCATTCTGGTTCTGACCTAGGAATTTTAAAAACCAAAGCAGAACCTACTGATAACGGTGAGTTTAAAATTTCTGGTACGAAAATTTTCATTACCGGCGGTGAGCACGATCTTACTGACAACATTGTGCATCTAGTTTTAGCGAGACTTCCAGATGCCCCAGCGGGACCACGAGGAATCTCGTTGTTTCTCGTTCCCAAAGTATTAGTCAACGAAGACGGCTCTTTAGGTGAGCGCAATGGCGTTTCTTGTGGCTCTATTGAGCACAAAATGGGCATCAAGGGATCGGCTACTTGTGTGATGAACTTTGACGACGCGACGGGTTATATTATTGGTGAGCCCAACAAAGGGTTGGCCTGCATGTTCACTATGATGAACAAAGAACGACTGAGCATTGCTCTTCAAGGAACCGGTCTAGCAGAAGTCTCTTATCAAGTGGCACGGCAATACGCTGAAGAACGAATTCAGGGTCGCAGCATTCGAGAAGGTAAAAAAGGAGCAGCGATTTTAGAACATGCTGACGTGAGACGAATGCTCTTAACCATGCGTGCAACCAATGAAGTTAACCGCGCTCTGTCGGTGTTGCTGGCCATGAATATCGATCTTGAAGAACACTCGACTGACGAATCCGTAAAATCTCAAGCATCAAAAATGGTTGCTTTATTAACACCTATTGCCAAAGCCTTCTTCACCGATACAGGTTACGAAAACTGTAATCATGGGATCCAGGTTCTTGGTGGACACGGATATATTCGTGAGTGGGGTGTGGAACAGTTTGCTCGTGACGCTCGTATTGCTCAGATTTATGAGGGAACCAATGGGATTCAAGCGCAAGATCTCGTCGTTAGAAAGGTTTGCGCTGATCAAGGAGCGGTTTTGTTTGATCTATTTGAACAAATTTCTCAGACCATTGCCGGAACAAATGCCGAGTTTAAAGCTTTTGCCGATCAGTTAACGATCGATTTAGCTAAGGTTAAAGATTTGAGCCAAACAATTATTAAGCAGTCGCAAGAAAATGCTTTTGCCGCGCAAGGCGGTGCTGTGGAATATCTTAATGCGGTCGCTTATGTGATTGGTGGTTGGTTGTGGTTGAAACAATTGAACGTAAGTGACGTTTTAACTGACTTACAAAAACAACGAAAGTTAGCTGCATGCCAGTTCTTTTATGATCACTTGATGCCCAGAATAGACAGTTACGTGGCCTCAATCAGCAAGGGCTATTTGTCGACGTTTGAATTATCAGACGAGTTGATTTAAAGAATCGCTTCACCACAAAGCAGCAATGAAAAAAGCCTTCATCATGAAGGCTTTTTTTATGAGGTTAAGGCGAACGGTGTAACCATTTATCAAAAATGTTTCGTACTGACTGACTAAACATCATGCTGTCATTATGACGACTACGGCCACTGTTACGGGCCGAAGCTCGCTCTGAGTTTCGATTCAGTACTGAAACAACGGAGTTGAGATCATCCTCCATGCGACAGTAACCATTTTCTTTCATCGCACCGATAAGATGGTCAGAAATATAATCAAACTCGGTATGCCAGAGATGGTGTTCTGCGTGCTGCTCAATCCGTCTTTGCACTCTTTTTACAAGACCTTTTAAGCGTGGCGCATCGTGGGTGTAACAGTAATCGGTAACTAGTTCCTTTAGCTGTTCAAACTGCGACTGCGTAATTCGAACGGACTCGGTTTTTTCGAACCTTGGTTTTAATGAATAAAACAACGCGGGTATTTGTTGGTACATCATTGAGAGCTCTCCGTGTCTTTGCCAACGTCCTATAAAGATTAGTTCAAAAGAGCGTAATAGTGTATCTCTACTTGCGTTAGATTAAAAAATAAACAGAAATATAAGTTATTGATAATGCGCGTATTTGTTTCTAGTTATAGCAATTAGAGCTAACGCATACTTCAATTGATTGCTCATTGATTTATAAAACCGGAATATTGATACCTTATTGTCTAATAAATGCGCAAAAATCTTTTGTATCACTCCGTTGTTTGTCCTACCGCTAAGTTCAAAATGGAGTTAAAATTAGCGTGGTTATAAATCTAGTTATAAAGCCAGTTAGTAAAGCCGGTTATTAAAGCGCCCGTAGCTCAGCTGGATAGAGCGACCCCCTCCTAAGGGGTAGGCCGCAGGTTCGACTCCTGCCGGGCGCACCAGACTCAAGGCTAGGCCGCAGGCCGAAGCGTCGGACCGTCGACTCCTGCCGGGCGCACCACCATGTTTGCTAATTATCAATTTAACGTTTGCCACGAAAAATGATTGGTTACGGATGACCGAACTAAAACTAAGTAATGGAATTTAACAGCCTAACCAGTATTGGCTATCACACTTACGATACGGAGCTTATTAATCTTGGAATTTATTTTTTTGTTTATTGCGTTTTGGCTTTTGTTGGTTGTTTTTATTCGCGGCAAACTTTGGTTCACGATAATGAATGTCAAGCTTCAGCAACCTGTGGCGGTATTGTCTGAGCGCAAGCATATTCCAGATTCCATTCAAGCGTGTTTAATGGCTGGTGAGCAGGAACTCGCCGAGCTAGGTTATCAGTTTTTGGTATGTTATCAGTCGAAAGAAATTCGAGCTGAACTGAGCAGTCCCGCTTGGACTATCGTTATGTCACATCCAGAGCACCGTCATGTTATAGAAGTAACCCCTCATTTAGAACCGGATATCGAATCACCAATTAAATTTAACGTTTACAGTTATTTTGATGACGGCACAACATTGCTTACCATGAATTATGAAAAGCATTCGGTTATTGGTGAAAGCCCTGATTTTATAATGGAAGATGCTTTGGCCGATAACATCGTCGATGTTATTGAAGCGCATAAAGCCAGCGAACAGCGATATATTGGTTCAACGCAAGGAATGGCCAGCGTTTTACGATTGAGTGCTGAAAGCTACATGGTTGCTCGTAATACTTTATATAAAACATTTTTTAATTCGTTGTTGAATCAGAAAATGCTAACGGCGAAAGAAGGGTACTATGCATTTACATTGCAACACGCAACCGAGTTTTATAAACGACTATATAAAGGCTTAAAAGTATTAAACAAGCGTAAATTAGCCTTGAGCAAAACTAACAATGAACGTGAAATTACACCTTCTCAACAAAACGTATTATTAGCTGCCGAACGCCATGCGATTTTCTGTAACCGAGAAGTGTCGCAATCAACACAATTTAGCCGTTACACCAAAACCCTGTTGTTTTTTGTCAGTGTATTGGTGTTTGCCATGGCGTTTGGAATGACCATGTCCTTAGACTTTATTGTAATCTTAATTTTAGTCGTGTTGTTTCACGAGCTAGGACACATAGCGGCTATGTGGGCATTTGGTTATCGAGATCTACAGATTTTATTTATTCCGCTATTCGGCGCTGCGGCATCAGGTAAGAAAAACGATCCAACTGCACTGCAAAAAGCTATCGTTAGCTTAATGGGGCCATTGCCCGGCATTCTATTAGGCTGGGTATTGCTCTATGTAAATTCAGATTTACACAATGAGTGGATCGACGATACGATTTTAATTTTGTTTATTTTAAACTTTTTAAATCTTTTGCCATTTTTTCCACTTGACGGTGGCCAATTACTGAACGCGGTTATTTTTGATCGTCATCCTCGACTGCAATTTGCTTTTATCGTAATTAGCACGCTAGCCATAGCGTATGGCGCTTGGCTTCTTAGCGATCCAATATTAACCGGGCTCGCTATTTTGTTAGCCATGAGCCTGTTTAGTCAATTAACTGAAACAAACGTACTGGGTCTGGTCTTGCAACGAGGTTATGAGCCCTCGAGTGAAAGTGAAAATTTAACCTCAGTTCTTAACGTTTTATTAACTAAGCCTTATCAAAAGTTTACTTTTCATCAGAAATATACGCTTTCGGTAAAACTGCTAGAGCGCATGCGACATCGACTACCTAAATGGTGGGAAACGGTCATTGCGTTATCTTTGTACCTATCGATTATTTTGACGCCGCTTATTTACTTTGGTGGCAATCTGTATGCGCAATACATGTCAGGTAAGGGCTATTATGACGAACAAATTGAAAATGCCCAAACGCCTGACGAAAAGTTCTTGGCGAAGTTAAATGCCGGAATTTATATGACCTATAGCTTGTCGGACGATGCCGCTAATGACTATTTTAATGACATCCTGCAGGAGTCAAAAAACAAGCCAAACTTATCAAGCTGGTATTCAATTGCAGTACTGGCGCAGGCAATCAATACCGAGCAAGTCATCAATGAACAATTGATAACACCGCTTAAACAAAATAATCTTTCGCTAAGTGAGAGTAATGCGCTACGTCAATTAGGCACATTTGCATCCTATAAAGAGGTTAACTATCGCAGTGTACTTAATCTCTATGAAGTGGCTTATCAAAATTATAAACATAACGCTCATTATGACTTAAGTATCGCGAGCTTGTTAGAAATGGCCGCTTATGCCACAAGTGAAAATGATGTTGTTTTGGCTGAACGCTATTTTCAACAAGCAGAACAAGATAGCCAGCAAGTCTCAAGCCCAAGCCGTGCCGATGTGCTGTTTGCCCAATCGGAATTTTACTTTTCACAAGGTCGTTACAAAGATGCTGAATCAGCGTTATTAACTTTGCAGCAATTGATATCTGAGCAAGATATGTTCGAATTAACTGTTCAAATCAATGCTAACCTCAGTTGGATTTTATTAGCCAGTGACGACTTACCCGGCGCCACTCGATACGCAGCGTTAGCGTATCAGTTGGCAAATGATCAATCACTGACAATTGATGAGGATAATTTCGATTACACAAAAATAGATGTGGCGCTTCAAATGATGGTGATGGCAGTAGAGCAAAATAATCGAGATGAGGCTCTCCGCTTTTATCAAGAAGCTCAGAGTATTGGTCGCAATCTGTCGATTGACTGGGATGAATACTTAACTTCTTTCGATATGTCAGAAATCGAATCGATTCAAGAAAACCAGCTCTATTCCTATCGAACATTTAAAATTAATTCTGCATTAAAAAACGTTGTCGAAAAGGAAAAGTTAGAGAAGTAATGATAGTGAACACGCATCGTTAAATTAACGAGTCTCTACTAACAATAGAGGTTGATAAATAGAATACGAAACACCAATCATTAAGCGAGTTGAAAACTCTCCTTTTTTAAAGTATGAGTTGATTACGGTTTTGTGATTAAATGGCAAAAAAATCATGGGTGTCCGGATTTACTTTGACTAATTGAATATATTGCGGAACAAAAAGAATCAAATTAACGCATTCTCATTTTCGATTAGAGAGTATTTTGAGGGTAAAAAATGAAGAAAATATTATTATTGGTGTTTTTTATAAGCGCGAGTACTCCAGCTAAATCTAAAGAAGATACTTTTAACCTTAAACTGAAGCTAGATGTTGAGACCCTGTAAATTATTCTGTGTAACTGCCAGTTCAAACATAGTCATCTAAGCGGCCATCAAATACAATCATAAAATGATTTAAGGCCGCTTTCCAATTTCTAATAGGCATAGTCCATTTTTTCGAAGCGTCCATAATCGCTAGATAAACCACTTTTTTGGCGGAGTCATCTGATGGAAAGAGCTTTCGCTTCTTAATCGACTTTCGAATCACACTGTTGAGCGACTCAATGGCATTGGTCGTATAAATGGCTTTGCGTATTTCAGGCGGATAATTAAATAACGTATTTAGATTGTGCCAATGAGTTTTCCAGGAGCGACTGATTTGCGGATACTTATCGTCCCAACGCTCAGAGAATTGCTCTAACGCAAGCAGCGCATCTTCTTCAGTGGCTGACTGATAAATGCGCTTTAAATCCGCTGTCACGGCCTTGTAGTCTTTCCAGGGAACATAGCGAACGGAGTTTCGAATCATGTGCACTATACAAAGCTGTACTTGCGTTTCGGGATAAGCCGAGTTGATGGCGTCAGGAAACCCTTTTAAACCGTCAACACAAGCAATGAGAATATCTTTAACTCCTCGATTTTGAAGTTCAGTTAAAACGTTGAGCCAGAATTTAGCCCCCTCGTTTTCTGATAACCACAAGCCTAAAAGCTCTTTGTGGCCTTCCATAGTGACGCCTAGCGCCAAGTAAACGCACTTGTTGATGACTTGTTTATCTTGCCGAATTTTTAGCACGATACAGTCCAGATAAACGATGGGGTAAATTGAATCTAGTGGGCGTGACTGCCATTCAATGACTTGCTCAATAACTGCATTGGTGACTTTTGAAATCAATGTGGGCGAGACGTCGGCATCATACATGTCTTTGAACGTGGCTACGATTTCTCGAGTCGTCATCCCTTTGGCGTAAAGGCTCAGGATTTTCTCGTCCATCGTAGTGAAGCGAGTTTGCTGCTTCTTGACTAACTGGGGTTCGAATGTGCCTTGCCGGTCTCGTGGCGTTTCAATTGAGAGTGGGCCATCTTCGGTAAGAAGCGTTTTCGGTGTATAGCCGTTCCGATAATTATCAGAATCTGACTGAGCGTGTCTTTCATAGCCCAAATGCTCATCAAGCTCTGCATTCAAAGCGGTTTCGACAGTGACCTTCGTCAGCATCTGACGAAAGTCATTTAACTCTTCTTCAGTCTTTATGCCTTTGGCTGCTTTACGAGCCCAGGCTTCAACCTCTTTCTTGTCCATAGGTCTATCATCTCCTATTCAATAGGTTAATAATAGACAGTTACACAGAGTTATTTACAGTCTCGATGTTGATAATATGTACTAGCTCAGACTTAATCTGACAGTTACCCGTTTTTCAATTGGTGTCTGTCAGTTTAGATTTGAGCTAGATTTTTGTCAGCCCAAATTCTCTTACCATCAATTAATGTTTCATTGGGCGTTCGTCCACAACACATTTTTCCTTGATGGGTGCGTTCATTATTGTAGTAAACTATCCATTCGTCCAGATCCTTTTGAAGCTCATCCAGTGAACTGTATAATTTCTTCCGAAATGTAACCTGGTAGAACTCGTTCAATATCGTTTTATGGAATCGTTCGCAGATACCATTGGTTTGCGGTGACATTGCTTTAGTCTTTGTATGCTCGATGTCATTGATTGCTAAATACAGCTGATAGTCGTGATGTTCAACTTTTCCACAATACTCAGTGCCGCGATCCGTTAATACTCGCAACATGGGTAACTCATGTTGCTGGAAGTAAGGTAGCACTTTGTCATTAAGTATGTCGGCTGCGGTAATAGGTGTTTTTGTGGTGTAGAGTTTGGCAAAGGCAACTTTGCTGTAAGTGTCGATGAAGGTTTGTTGGTAAATTCGTCCAACGCCCTTTAGGTTACCGACATAAAAGGTATCTTGTGAGCCTAAGTAGCCAGGGTGAGCTGTTTCAATCTCACCACAGGCTTCATCATCATTTTTCTTCTTCTCAAGTGCAGCTATTTGGCTATCGGTCAGTATGATGCCCTCTTTAGCAACCTTATCTTCCAGTGCCTTCAAGCGCTTCTTAAAGTTTTCTAGGTCATGCCTGAGCCATATCGACCGGACACCGCTCCCTGATACAAAGACTCCTTTCTTTCGCAACTCGTTACTGGTTCGGTGTTGGCCGTGTGCCGGAAACTCAATGGCATAATTGATAACCGCTGTTTCTGTGGCTTCATCAACGCGACTTTTAACATTTGGGTTGCGACGGCTCTTGCTGATAAGGGCATCGATACCGCCTTCTTCGACCAGTTCTTGATAGCGATAAAATGTATCTCGTGATACGCCCATTACCTTACAGGCTTTCGATACGTTCCCGAGTTCTTCTGCTAAGTTAAGTAAACCAGCTTTGTGTTTTATGATTGGGTTGTTAGTATGTAGCATGAGAGTTACCTCTATAACGTTCTGATTTAAAGATTCGACACCTTTAATCAAAACGGGTAACTCTCACTTTTTCAAGTTGATGTGTCAGATTAAGTCGAGACTAATTCAGATAATAGCTTTATTGCAGTTTTTACTTTGACAAATGAGTCAAGTGAAACCATTGTGTAAACCTCCCTGTTTTAGTGGCACTCTAAATTAGAGTTTTCAGGCTTGTTGAATCTGGCTAGATGCTCCCATGGTGTTAAATCATTCAGGGAGTCGTGCGGCCTTTCTTCGTTGTACTCTCGTATCCAATCCTCAGTAATCTTCCGAACCTCTTGGAGTGTTTTAAATACATACATATTTAAAATTTCATCTCGATAAGTTCGATTAAATCTTTCTACATATGAATTCTGTGTTGGCGTCCCAGGTTTTATAAACTCCAGCTGTATCTGCTGCTCTTCTGCCCAATCGGCTAGTGCGGTTGAAATAAACTCTGGCCCATTATCCATTCGCAACTTTCTTGGCTGACCTCGCCATGCTATCACTCGCTCCAGAACGCGAATAACACGAGGTGCTGGCAAGCTTAAATCTATTTCTATAGCGAGCGCCTCGCGATTAAAGTCATCGACCAAATTAAACGTTCGAAAGCGGCGACCACAGAATAAACTGTCACTCATAAAGTCCATCGACCAACAGTGATTGGCTGAGCTAGGGATAGCAAGTGGCTCTGGGCTTCGCGTTGGCAGCCGTCTTTTGCCTCTGCGCCGTTTGTTTAAGTTCAGCATGCAATAAACTCGATAGATACGCTTGTGATTCCATCGGTGACCCCAGCGTCGTAGTATTTTAAATAACTTACTAAAACCGTAAGCAGGATAACGCTCTGCTGCCTCTTGTAGCTTCGTGATGACATCATCATCACGATGCGGGTCCGGCTTGTAACGATATGTAGAATCACTGATGCCAACTGCGCGACAGGCCATTCTCAAACTTGCGCCATGCTGAGTTCTCGCATAGTCAACAAGTTCTCGCCTTATCGCTGGCTTTATAGCTTTTTTTCTACGATGTCCTTTAGGATCTTATGCTCAAGGCTGAGATCGGCAAACATGGCCTTTAATCGACGGTTCTCTTCCTCTAGCTCCTTCAACCGCTTAACATCTGAAGCTTCCATTCCGCCATATTTTGATTTCCAGTTGTAATAGGTCGCATCGGCTATCCCGTACTCCCTACACACCTCTTTAACCAAACGGCCATTTTCGACTTCCTTCAAGATCTTAACGATCTGACTTTCTGAGTAGCGTGATTTTTTCATTTCTAGTTCTCCCTATGGGTTTAGTTTACCCTGAAGAACTCCAAATGTAGATGCCACTATTTTAGGGGAGGTTTACAAGTGCAACATAATCAGGCTTCATTCCTTTTGAATAGGTCGATAACTTCAACAGCTCTAACTTATTCAAGGACATTCATTTCTATTAATGGGTTTCATATTGCCAAAGCTGTGTGTAACAGGAGGGATACGCAGTTAACTAAGACTTATTGGGCGAGAAAACGACTTATTTTAGCATTAAACTCTAGAGCTACTGGTTCTGCTGGCAAGAAGACTCGCCCGGGAAACATATGATAGAGTTCGGAAGCCCCATTTAAGCGTATTTTTTCATGTCTAGGCAACTAAATCCCACGATATCTCTGCTTCAGTACCATCTATTTGTACCTAATGAAAGGCCATTGCAACTCAGGCCTCAATCCACCTCGCGCAAATTTAGCCCAGATAGGTGGCAAACTTCAAATTTGATTCGGGCCAAGTTTAATCTTTGTAAAATCAGCAGGTTACACAAAAAACAGATGGATAAGTAGGTGGAAATAATGGTCCTCCTAAGGGCTAGGCCGCAGGCCGAAGCGTCGGACCGTTGACTTCTGCGCACCTGAGAAATCGGGTAATCATTTTGAGGGGCAATAAGATTCTGCAATTCATTTTGAGTAACGGTTAAATTTTTTATACACTGTTGCGCTATTCTAAAATCGCTAGGTGTTATCTTGACTAATAATTCATCAAATTCAGTTGCAGCGACGGCTAACAAGGGTTGGTTTAATCGTTTTCTTGCTACCGTCGAGTGGTTGGGGAATTTGTTACCCCATCCTGTTACCTTGTTTGCTATGTTTGCGCTTGGCATCGTCTTTTTAAGCGGAATTCTAGGCTATTTTGACGTGAGTGTTGCAGACCCGAGACCAGAAGGTAGTGCAGGGCGATCAGCTGATGGAATGATTACGGTTATTTCTTTGATGAACGCCGAAGGTCTTCAAAGAATAGTCACAGGATTGGTGACAAACTTTACCGGGTTTGCGCCGCTAGGAACGGTTCTAGTGGCCATGCTCGGCGTCGCCGTTGCTGAGCACTCAGGAATGTTGTCAGCTGCTATGCGTGCCTTGGTAATGAATGCATCTCGTCGTATGGTGACGGTTACCGTTGTCTTTGCTGGAATTGTATCGAACACGGCAAGTGAGTTGGGTTATGTCGTTTTAATTCCACTTGCGGCAATGATTTTTCACTCTTTAGGTAGGCATCCTCTGGCTGGATTAGCCGCTGCTTTTGCGGGAGTATCTGGGGGGTATAGTGCAAACCTACTTTTGGGTACGGTGGATCCTTTGCTCTCGGGCATTACCGAATCGGCTGCGCATTTACTTGATCCGGATTATGTCGTAGGGCCAGAAGTCAATTGGTATTTTATGATCGTCAGTACCTTTGTTATTGCCGCTGCAGGTGCTTTTGTTACTGAAAAAATTGTAGAACCTAGACTTGGCAGTTACAGCAATGATGAAGCATCGATCGACTTGGGTGAACAAAAAATGGATCGTCCATCAACGCAAGAAATAAAAGCGCTGAAATGGGCGGGTGTCACTTTTCTTATTGTTATAGCCGCCTTAGTCATAACGATTGTTCCAGACGTTGATATTCCTGGTTTTGGTATTTTATTAAATCCTGAGACTGGCACAGTTGCCGGTTCACCCTTCCTTAAAGGAATCGTGGTATTTATCTTCTTATCCTTCGCTATTACCGGTTTTGTTTATGGGCGTCATGCGGGAACAATGAAAACCGATCGCGATGTCATTGATGCAATGGGAAAGAGCATTGGTAGTCTTGGACTGTACATTACTTTAGTATTCTTTGCGGCTCAGTTCGTAGCCTTCTTTAAATGGACGAATTTGGGTACAGTGCTCGCGGTGAAAGGGGCTGCGTTTTTACAGTACTTAGGTTTAGATGGCCCTGAAGTGTTTATCCTGTTCATTATTATGTGCGCAATGATTAACCTTAGTTTAGGTAGCGCATCGGCACAATGGGCAGTAACAGCACCGATCTTTGTGCCTATGTTAATGTTGATCGGGTTTGCGCCTGAGGTCATTCAGGCGGCATATCGAATTGGTGACTCAGTGTCGAATATTATAACGCCTATGATGAGTTACTTCGGTCTTATTCTTGCCATCGCGGCGCGTTATCAAAAGAATTTAGGCATGGGCACTCTCATTGCCATGATGCTTCCTTACTCAATGATCTTTTTTGTGGCTTGGACAGCATTATTTTACATTTGGGTATTTTTGCTGGGCATGCCAGTTGGTCCAGGCGCAGAAACATATTACACGCCTTAGTTTTACATAGGTAAATCAAGCCTCCGTTGTGGGGCTTGAAAGCGTTTTAACTAATAAATAGCAGCGCCGAAACAAAAAGACAATTTACAGAAGTTAGTGAGCTAGCGATCAATTTAGAAGAGGTTGCTAAGAAATTTACTGTTTAGAAAGAACTGGCGTTTAAGACTCCGTTTTTTGAGTTTTGCAGAAGTTAATATAGTCTTCTTTGTTCATAGGCTTAGCGAAGTAGTAGCCTTGAGCAATATCGCAGTTGAGTTGTTTTAAAAATGCTAATTGTTCTTCGGTTTCTATACCTTCTGCAACAACGGATTTTCCTAAGCTGTGTGCCAGCGAGATGATTGAGCGACAGATAGCTTTGCTCTCTTCAGACTCAGGTATATCTTTGATAAATTCACGGTCGATTTTTAACGTATTTATCGTGAGTTTAGCAAGATAGCTTAGCGAGGAGTAGCCTGTTCCAAAGTCATCTAACGCGATGTTAATCCCTCGATTCTGAAACGCAGATATCGCTTTTCTGGCTTCAACTATGTTTTCCATAACTGCGCTTTCGGTTAGCTCGAGTTCAATTTGATTCGGTTTTATACCGACAGTGTCGATGATATCGAAAAAGTCTTGTGTAATACTTTCTTTTAATAGCTGCTTGACCGAAACATTCACTGCGATTCTCACGGGTTTATCTAGCGTAGTATTCAGTTCGTTAATAAACTGACAGGTTGAACGAAAAACATAGGCGCCTAGCTCATGAATTTGGCCGGTTTCTTCGGCAAGAGGAATAAATTCTAAAGGAGAAATTAAGCCGCGTAGAGGATGTTTCCAACGAACTAGCGCTTCCGCTTCTAATAATGTATTTGAGTTTAAACAAATTTTCGGTTGATAGTAGACTTCAAATTGCTCTTCTTTTAAAGCAATGTCTAACTCTGTTTGCAAACGAATTCGTAGCTCTTGGCGTTCTGCTAATTTCGGGTCAAATATTCTGAATTGATTTTTACCTAACGCCTTCGCTTGGTACATAGCGATGTCAGCGTTTTTAATCAAGCCGGATAAGCTTTTTCCATCGTTAGGATAGGAGACAACTCCAGTACTAAAAGTAACGTTAAATTCGATTCCATCATAAATCTTTCTAAAGCTTAAAGCGTCGAGCCAGTGTTGGATGTCATGTTCAATATCTTGACTAAGAGAGTTGTTTATAAAAATCGCAAATTCATCGCCGCCAAGCCGAGAAATCATTGCCTCTTGTGGGAGCACACTCGTTAATTTCTCCGATACCGTTTTTAAGACTCTATCACCTTCCGCATGGCCTTGTGTGTCGTTGATTTCTTTAAAGCCATCTAAATCGAGAAATAGTAAAGAGAAGGGGGTGTTAGTTCGAGAACATTCAGCGAGTCGTTCTTCTAAATACTGTAAAAAGTAATTGCGATTTGGTAGCTCAGTCAAATAATCGTAATAGGCTAATCGATTTAACTGTTCTTTATTTTTTAATATGGTTTGATTGGCTTTTTCCATAGCTAATTGAATCAAGTGCTTCTCAGTAATGTCTTGTACAGTGCCAATCATTTTTAAAGGCTTATTGCACTCATCAAAATACACTTTTCCTCTTTCTTCGACGTGAATGATTTTGCCTTCAGGTTGGATTATTCGATGCACAATTTTGTAAGGTGCTTTATTTTCAACGGCTTGATTAACAGCGTCTTGAACTAAACTAACGTCGTCAGGGTGTATAAATGATAGAAATCCTTCATAGCTTGCTTCGAACTTTGCTTTTTGCACACCGAAAATCCGATAAATTTGATCGGACCAGAACAGAAAACCAGTCGTAATATCCCATTCCCAGGTACCAAGTTGAGCGATTGATTGCGATTCTTTAAGCAGCATTTCCGTATGGGCTAACATTTGCTTTGTGTTGGCGTTCTTTGCAGCAATTCGAACGATGCTCAAAATGCTGGGTTGCTTGTCAAACTTTATTGGAACCAACTCTATTTAAACTTTAAGATTGCGGCCGTCTCGAGTCTTTAATGTAAGTTTTCGGCCATTTGTCATAGACTTAAAGGTGGGATCTTGTAGATACTCTTCTCGCAGACTAACGTGTGTTTGCTGCATGTGGTTAGGCACCAGCGTTTCGATGGTTTGGCCAATTAAATCGTCGGTGGTAAATCCTAAGGCAGAAATTTGTTCGTTAACCCAAATGATTCGTCCGTGAACATCAGAGACGAGTATGATATCAGGAAAGCAATGCAACAATACGTCACCGTCGCCATTGGAAATGTGCTGAACGGACTTACCTTGATCTCCGTGCGGCATATGGGTTCCTGATTATTAAGGTAGAATAGGGTAGTTTCAATTAAAGGTTAACAAGCCGTAAAGCGCAAGGTGTTACAGTGTATTTATGCCTGAATATTGATTTGAAGCAAATGTTAGGCTAAATCAACTAGCGTAACAGCGATTTAATGGCACTTTCGATTCCTGATAAGTTAAGCGGATACATGTGTTCTTCTAGCAGTTGGCTAATCATAGCGATGCTGTGGGTGTACCTCCAATAGTCTTGTTCCACTGGGTTCAACCAAACGACTTTTTCGAACTGGGCTTTAACTCTTTGCATCCAAAGGTATCCTGGTTCTTCATTCATATGTTCGACACTGCCATAGGGGTGAGAGATTTCATACGGCGACATAGAGGCGTCACCAATAAAGATTACCTTATAATCGGAACCATAGGTATGTATGATATCTTCAAGTGGTATCGTTTCGGAGTGACGTCTTGCGTTATCTTTCCAAACATTCTCATAAATAAAGTTGTGAAAGTAGAAGTACTCAAGGTGCTTGAATTCGGTTTTACAGGCAGAAAAAAGTTCTTCGCATACCTTAATGTGAGGGTCCATGGAGCCTCCAACATCCAAAAAAAGCAATACTTTAATTGAGTTGTGCCTTTCAGGTAGCATTTTTATATCGAGCAACCCAGCATTTCTTGCAGTACTGCTGATCGTCTGCTCAAGATCTAACTCATCCATTGCTCCGGTACGAGCAAATTTACGCAATTTACGCAAGGCAACTTTCATATTGCGAGTTCCGAGTTCAACTTCATCGTCTAAATCACGAAAGACACGCTTTTCCCAAACCTTGGCAGCACGCTTATTTTGACTTTCTCCACCAACTCGAATGCCCTCAGGGTGATAACCGCTATGCCCAAAAGGGGATGTTCCTCCGGTTCCAATCCATTTGTTGCCACCAGCATGGCGCTTTTGCTGTTCTTTCAGTCGTTCCTTAAAGGTCTCCAATAATTTTTCGAGACCACCAAGCGCTTCAATCTCTTGTTTTTCTTGCTCGGTTAAGCTTTTTATGAATTCTGACCGTAACCAATCTTCAGGAATGAGTGCTTCAAGAAGTTCATCGATATCATCAATATCATTGAAATAAATCGAAAATGCCTTATCGAAGCGGTCGTAATATTTTTCATCTTTGATTAAACAAAGTCTTGAAATAAAGTAAAACTCATCGATACTGAATGAAGCTAGGCGATTATCTAAGGCCTCTAGTAACACCAGTAGCTCTTTGGTAGTTACGGGTAGACCTACTTGACGTAACCTATACAAAAAATTTACTAGCATTGTACTGAGCCTTTAGCTATTAAGAGCCGCGTTTTAACATAAATGCTAATTTTTGAAGTAAATGAACGTCTTGTTCATTTTTCAATAACGCGCCATATAATGGAGGGATAGCTTTTGTAGGATCACGCTCTTTTAAGGCCTGCTCTGAAATATCATCAGCAACTAAAAGTTTTAACCAATCCAGTAACTCGGAAGTAGAAGGTTTCTTTTTTAATCCCCTGGTTTCTCTTACTTGAAAGAAAATATCCATGGCCTCCTCTATAAGATCTTTTTGAAGATTTGGAAAATGGACTTTGACAATTTGCTGCATCGTATTTTTATCAGGAAAGCTTATATAGTGAAAAAAACAACGCCGCAAAAAGGCATCGGGTAATTCTTTTTCATTGTTACTCGTAATGATAATAATAGGGCGATGAATGGCTTTAATGGTCTCGCCTGTCTCATAGACAAAAAACTCCATCTTATCGAGCTCTTGTAAAAGATCGTTTGGAAACTCAATATCAGCTTTATCTATCTCATCAATTAGCAAGACCGCTTGTTGCTCTGAAGTAAACGCCTCCCACAACTTACCTTTCTTGATGTAATTGCTGATGTCATGAACTCGGTCATCGCCGAGTTGTGAATCTCTGAGCCGTGATACGGCGTCATATTCATACAGCCCTTGATGTGCCTTAGTGGTCGATTTGATGTGCCATTGCACTAATGGCATATTTAATGCGTCGGCAACTTCTTCCGCGAGCATGGTTTTGCCTGTTCCTGGCTCCCCTTTGATAAGTAAAGGACGCTGAAGAGTCTTGGCCGCATTCACCGCCATTTGCAGTTCTGCTGTCGCTATGTATTTGTCGGTGCCAGTAAAACTCATGAATACCTCTAAATCGAGTAAAGATGCATCGATATTAGCACATTTCAACTTTGAGATTAAAAGGCAAAATATGGCTTAATTTCAGAAGGACCTTGACTTGCTCCTTATGTACTTTGATATCTCGTCTCTGTAATAGCGATCAAAGTAAGAACATGGTAAAAAGTCTAAGTTCAACCTTTGGCTTATTCGTTGATTTGTATAAAAAACAACCTGTTCTTAGAGTTAATATGGCTGATGCCTATATATGATAAAAACGGAGATAAAAACGTCGTCAAGGACAGAGATGCAACAAATAAAAAAAACACAGAAGTCATTCGTTAGTAGTAGGCTTTAGATATAATTTAAAGATAACAAGCAGTATTCAAAATATAACCGTTGCAACCAAAATATAACAATTGCAACCAAAATATAATTATTGCAACAAGGAGTGGGTTTGTGAAGTTAGGACTAATCGGTGGATTATGTTTTCTTGTGTTAAGCGGGTGTGCGTCAACACCCACGGGTAATATTCAAGCATTTGGCACCGCTACTAAGGGTGTGACTGATAAAATCGACGACGTAATTCGAGAATTTAACCAAGAAAACATCAATAATGAATTAAATAAAATAGCGCAAAGTCGACAGCCTATTACAAGTTCGAGTTTTGATAGCGTGGAGAAGGTACTGATTCGAGACGCCGATAAAAAGCGATATGCACTATATAAAGCGAATAAAGCATTAGGTGCTTATGCTGACTCTCTTGCTGATTTAGCTAGAGCTGGGCAGAGAATAGAGGTCGATCTCGCCGCTTCTAAGTTTTATTACTCATTGAATGCTTTTAATGAAGAGTATAAGAACTTAACTAATTCTGAAAATGACTTGATTTCGAGTGAGTCAAGCGCCAGCTTTGGCAAAGTTATTGCGGCAATGGGAAGTATTTACGCTGATGAAAAAAGAGGTAAAGCTTTAAAAGAGATTATCGTACAAGCCGATCCTTATGTACAAACTATCAGCGATGTTTTGATAAAAGAATTGTTAAAGGGTGTTATTGAGCAACGTTTATTCATTATGAAACACACGGAGCTATCCGGTTATATCAAAGACTACAATGCAAAGGTCGCTAAAGCTACTTTTAAGAAAAGACGAAAAATGATTGAGGAGCTGTATCAAAGGTATTTGGCGATGCAGTCTTCGAGTGCATCCGTTTCACACGCGATAAACGCCATTCGACAAATAAAGTCTTCACATTCGACATTAAAAAGTGAGCTTGAACAAGATCGATTTAGCAGCAGTGCGATGATTGAGAGTATCGGGCGTTTGCGTGATCTTGAAACCCATTACGGCGATCTCGAGACTTTATTGCTATCCTGCGAAACTGAAATAGTAGCCGATGACACAAAGGGATTAGTGTGTAAAAAGCCAGAATAGCATCCAAACGATTGAAACTTTATTAAGATTATCGGACTACTAAAAAGGAATATTAGATGAGCCAATTAGAAGAATTACATAGAGCAATAATCAAACTGAATGAATTATGGCAAGTTTGCGACGACGACGCTCAATGTGAGCAGTTGCTTGAGAAGAAAAATGAGCTTGATCGCCAAGCTCAAATTTTAGCTAATGAAACCTTGTTAGACGGAAATGAAGATCTTCGTTCTGCTATGACATCGCTTAAAGAATTGAGTGAATTAGCAGAAAGTGCAAAAGAAGAAATCAATGATATTGCACTTAAAATTCAAAAAACCGCGCAAGCGATAGATAAAGCCACGGATGCAATAGGCAAATTGGCGCTGCTATCTATGTCAGTGTAGTCTGTAAAACTAATTTTAATTGGCCATTGACTCATTATTTTGAAAGCCGGGCTGAGCCGATTTTTAATAGGGTAGAAGACAGAGAATTAGCCTTGTACTTATTGAAATTTTATTATAAATTATCTCGTAATGGAGCCTTGATGGGGCTCGATGATGTTATTGGGCTTTTAAGCGCTAATGGAATAGCTTGTAGAAGATTTTGATTGAAGGATAACAATATAAATTTTTACCCGATGAAAGAAGCCTTTCCCTGGAATAAAACAGGTTTTAACTGGAAAATTAATGTCAAAACTCGTTAAATCGCTGCTTTTCTTAATTTTGATGTGCGGTAGTTATTACCTTATTGTTGGTTTTCTTGAGTCTGATAAAAATCACAATTCAAAAGAGTTAGCTAACGAAATGGTAAACACTTTGTATGTGCCAGAGATACTCACCTCTAGCGGCGACGATAACCCTGTCAAGTTAACTAAGTATGAAATTATCCATCAATGTCGTACTGATAAACAAGAGTTTGAGCGTGTTACCAAGTTGTGGTTGGCTAGTTTAGAAGAGACTACTGAGGTTTTGTCTGAAACTTATCGTTTAAAAGACATTGTTATGACTCTTAAATTACAAGAAAAAAACGTTGATGTCTTTAAACTACCCTTAGCGTTAGAACATTTTTATAAACCGACTGTCGATATTGATCAGTCTGATTTTATTGAGTCAATATCCAATAACTATAATACTAGTATCTTAGTAGATGACATTATATTGTGGAACAAGATTACTCCTAACGATATTCTAAAGGCTTCTTCCTATACTCCCAGTGATATTTTAGAGATGTTGCGGGGGCGAAGAGCTAATAAAATTACGTTTGAATTAGTATTTCCTAAAATCAAAGATATCTCAAGTGTACTAAAAAATAGACATGAAAATTTAGGTGGCTATCTGGCAACGATGGGTTTTTCCGATCTACTTCGTTTGTATTTCGATCACGGAGGGAAAGCTTTAGATCTGCCCTGGCAAAATAATTCATTAGAGAAATTAGTCTCTTTTTATAAAGCAGATTTAGATTCTAAATACCAACCTATTTTTGAAATGCTAACTGCGCAGGGAATGGAAGTTAGGTATACGATAGGTGTTGACGGAACGGTGGAAATTGGACCTGAACAAGAGCAAACGCGACTGTCTTTATCTGATTTATCTTTATTTCAGCAAAAGGGGATACATTTTCGAGAGATTCAAGATAAAGAAGAAATGTTAAAGTCGAATCCATATAATGAGCTGTTCAAGCGCTTATATTCGCATAAAGAGTCCTTTTTTATCAACAATGGAGTGAAGTCGTTAAACTACTATGAAAGTTGCATTGATTTAGTTGATAGAGCTGAAATTGGTGTTAAGAAATACGAGCTTAATGACGTACTGCGAGATAAATCCAATCAAGCTGGCGAAAGCAGAAACTCGTTGAAAGAAAGCCTAGCGTTGAGAAATCGTCTAGCAGAAATCGAACCGGGGATGGTTGATTGTTTTGACCATGATCCTCATTTTATTTATCTTCTTCCAGACAGAATGACCGAAAAACAATTTAGTCAATTAGTAGGTTGGACAACGCGAATCGGCAAGGGTGAGTCTCCGCAAAGCATCGTTGAAGAAGCTTTAAAAGAAGACTTATCAGATTCTCAAAAGGCGCAATTGTTGGCGACTTTTCTATTAACTCGTGGGTCACAGGTTAGCCTGTTGGTTAATCATGATCTGATGCCTTCTCAAGAAGAGTTCTTTGACCTGTTGGTGTCTGGCTATGGTAGTTTCATTGACATAAGTCATATCGCGCTTTTAGATCAACTTGGCTATGATTTAAATTTGCCAACAAAAAATGACAGAAGTTTAGTTGAGATATTTACTTCGCAATGCAAGATATCCAATGTAATATGGCTTTATGAGAACCAATTCACTTATCGATTTTCCACTGACCGTGCAGACGCTTTAGCTATCGCTCTACGTTCGAATTGCGATGAAAAGAATTTTGATAAGCTTTTACTTATTTTATCCGTTTTGAAATTTCAGCCAGAAATTAAGGATTACCATTTAAAACGAATGGCTGAAATCCGTCAGACTAACTATGAATTATACAATGAAATCATCAAGCACGACGAGCGACTGAAAATAGACGACTCGACAAAGCCATCGGGATACTACTGTAGCGCATTTACCATTTAGCTTTTTTTATGTCTAAAAGTGAGTTCTACTCACTGTATGTGCTGAAACCTACCGCGTTTAATGATGGAAGATCGACGAAAACATCATATTAAACTTTAAATCTTGATTTTCCTTAAACTGGTGATGTTTTGCGCTAAATGGCTATCTAGCGATAAGATCGTAATTATTTCACATTTTCGTAATAACTCACTCACAATTGTCTTTTGAGATGATATATTGCGCTGGTTTTAATTGGACATTTATATTGAGGGACATTATGAGAATTTATTTATTGCTAGTGGCAATGCTTTTCAGTTTCAAAGCAAGTTCGGAGGTTTATTCTTCCGGCGAGTACTTTTTGAACTGTAACAATTGTAAATCAAACTATGATTTTCAAAATACCGCTAGAATACATTTTGAACAAAACTTTCCATTCGATGAGAATGCTATCACCAGTAATCAGTCGGCGCGTTACATTGTCGCGGATATAACAGCTAAAGCCTTTAAAACAGTCAATGTCGCGTGGCAGCGAAGAGCAAACTCTCGATTTGGAACAAGAACGGCTGGTTCGACCGTTGAGCTGGTCGTTACCATGCAGCCAAATTCGGTAATCGCCCAGAACTATTTCAATAGCTTCATTAATAATATTAATTGGTTTAATTCGAGCTTCGACTTTTCAGAATATGCAGGTAGTGGAGAGTCTATTGCAGGCTATTGGAACCGATTATATTTAAATTATTTAGCTCCCAACTGGATCGGTACGGCTCGTTTTGATCAAGTGGTTGAAAACCAAGTTAATGCAGAGCTAGATAGTATCTCTTTAAATGGCTTTCATTTTGTAGAGAATCCGGTCGCGGTTGAAGTTAAGTCTGAAGATAACTACTTTGTTAACTTGATCCGCGAACCAATGCGGAGTCAGCAACGTCGATGGAACGTTTTCTTTGTGCAAAAAAATGGAAACTATTACGACGAGAATGGCAATCAGCTGCAAAAACTGAATTATCTTCCAAGTAATGCGTTTTGTTTGGCGTCGGGATTTGAAGAAGTTTGCCGTTCTATGACGGCATTTAATACGGGTTACGGGGGTATATTTGTGCGTAGCCAACTCTATCTTGCATCAAGCTGTAAAGAAGACCCTGACGGGTGTGCGCCTCCACCAGCAAATTGTTCGGTTGGTTCGACAGGGTGTCAGCCAAAGCCCGGTAGTGTCAACTGAGTAACCCGCTAGTGTCAACCAAGTAAAAAATGGTGTCGTATTAATTAAGCAGAAGGCTCGCTCAGAATTTAAGCGAGCCTTTTCTGTTACGGCTGTGGAGGATAGGCTACGTCTAATAAATATTGTAGCGGCTCATATCCACTCGTCATTTGCGCTCCAAACTCATCTTCATATCGAACTTGAATTTGATGATCGACATTTCCATCGGGAAGGGTCACTGAGTTTAAATCAATGGCTATTGCTTTAAAGCGTCCGTATTCTGGCGGTGCAAAAGGCGCGTTTAAAAACAAAGTTCTGTCGCCATGACCTAGCCAAGAAGCATCAATACGAAACCCTTCGCCATTCATACCTGTCTCAGCTTTCTGGAACAGTTTAAGGTTTAATCTTTTCCCATCAACGGTCACATTGGACGCATCTGCGAGTTTATTAGGCGTCATATCTTTAAAATTACCCAGTGCTTGCAGGATTTGTAGGCCATAAGATTCAGCTGGGTTGTTTAAATTGCTGGTTTGCTCAACGACGTGAAGCTTTAAGTCGAACGAAGTAGAGTCATTGATGGGACCATAAACATTCAGCTCAGCGGCGACTTGTTTATAAACCCAGGCGCCATTTACAATCGCACGATAGGTCGTAAATTCACTTGAAAAATTAGTGATGGTTAAATCAGTAGCATTTTCAAAGTCAAGGTCCATACGTTTGATCTGACCTTCATCGTTCCAAGAATCTTTCTCAACAATTACTCGAATAGATTTTAATTGGTTGAGATCAAGATTTGGATACGCTGACTGAGTATTCACGCCTAAGTTTTCAACTTGGTAGATAAAGGTTTCTGCTGCGCTATGTAAGCTCAAAGTAGAAGCAGCTAATAAAGCTCCAATGCTAAGTATTTTTTTCATAAAAAGTCCTTTATTAATTTTGGTTTGATAATGATGCGACAATTAACCTTACTGGGTATTTCTTACATTAATGTGTCCAATTCTAAAATTATGAACAGTATAGTTTTGGACAATGCAAAAATAGCTGGCTAATTATTTCGCGATACAGGAGTCTCAATATTTATCTACTTATTACGAAATATTTACATATATCTCATATGAAAAGTATTTGAGATTTTCGAGGTCTATAGAAGGAGAGAGTGATGCATTGAATTCGATAATATAAAAACAAGGCATCACAATTAGATTAGCAATGTATCTGTTCTTTCTTAGGTAAATGAATAATACCCTTAGGCAACATTTGAGACACTATCTTTTAGAGACAGTTTTCCTTCGAGTTTTAGTATTGCAATAACGTCTTGAACGATACTGATTAAGTTGCTGGCAAGTTTAATGAGTTTTGCAACGAGCGAAGCTCCCGCAGTAACGAACAAAGTAGCGACCGCGCAAATAAACTGCATAACCGCCAAGGTAATTTCATACCATTTAAGATTTGATAAGATTGACTTAACGACATTCTTAAATTGCAGGAATACATTGATTTTCTTGAAGGCTTCTATAAAGCATTGGACTTTCTCATTGGCATCAACGGCGTCTTTGATTCTCTTCATTTGATCAATAAACCTGCGCCAATAGCTAGCTTCTTTCTGCACAACTTTACCAACTTCAGATACTCTTTTTCCATCGGCTTTTGGCATCCAGATGCTAACAACGGTTGCGATAAATGATATTGAATGCCAAATAAGCATTGTCCATGCAATAATCATTTCAAAGCTGACCGCTAGTGGACTTCCTGCATCTTTGGTTGGAATGTGTAAAATATGTTCGTTGTTTATAAAATAATCGATGCCAGATTCGCATTCTTTTTCAGTCAAACTGAATGAATTTAAATTATGTTTAAGAAGTTTTGGGTCAATTTCTGATGTAAGAGCAGCGGTTAAGTTGTTTGAAAGTTCTTTTTTGAGCTTTTCTTTACTTATGGAAATCTCTTTAGCAAGCTCTGGATCTTTTGATGACTCAGTGATTGTCTTTTCAATAATATCTTCGAGAGACATAGTGTCGGTAATACCTGAAACACTGGCATCTTGTGCTGGAGCAGGTTGGTCATTAGCTAAAGTCGAAAATTCTTTTAAACTGGTCTTTGCTTTCGAGATGCTATTGTCCTCTGGAGTCATCTTTAGAAAACTTTGAACAGTCTTTAGGTCAAAAAAACTCTGATTGTAAAGTATGTTTGAAGATTCAAATTTGACGAGATTTGTCATGATCTTACTCCTTAAGTTTGTACTACAAATATCAAAAAGTGGATTTGTATTGATGGAACCTAATGACTTTGTTTCTTAGCAACAAAGTAAGCTCATAGTATGAAAACCCAAAATTTTTAACACTTACCTAAATGAATTATTCGCAATCTAATACTTTTGGGTGATGCTAAACTGCGATTTCATTGCTAGTGTTTACAAATCCTTTTAGTGCGTTATTGGCCTTAGGTCATATAGGGATACTAAGTGCTCGATATTTATGAGCTTTCCATTCCAGTAGTAAGGATATTTGAATACGCGATATTATTTGTCAGGAGATTCATTATGACTAATTTCAATCAAACCAAGTTAGGGCACCAGCTGAAACACAATGCACTACCCGATATGGCATTAAAAGACCTTTTACCGGGGGATGTCATCTTATCGAGGGGGATTTGTACAGGAAAAGGATTATGTATTTCCGATATTATAGTTGCTTTGGATGGCGGTGATTATTCTCATGCTGCAGTGTTTGACGGTAAGCATTTTGTTCAAGCAACGACAAAAGGTGTAGTGGCTAGTGAACCAGTAAGACAAATAGAGCATCAAAGTTACCTCCATGTTTATCGATTTTTAGACAGTGAAGGTAATCCGTTGGATGTCAGTTTACCGTCATTACCGGTCACGAATGCTTCTCATACGATGCTTGGAATGCCATATGCTTATGATGAATTGGTTCTGGTCGCGATGTTGGTGATTATGAGAAAGGTTACATCAATCAGTCTGTTGAAAGATATTATTGAACTTTTTGGTGGTGTAGCGCTTACTAAACTTAGAGAGTGGTATGAAAAACACATAAAGCACAGCGAATCGAGATCGGTGATATGTTCTGAGGTCGTTGCTCAAAGTTTTTGGGATGCTAGCGATGGAAATGGAAAGCCCTACGGTCTAGAAATTGAAGTGATAGGTCGCCACCGAAGCGGGAATGAGCTTCCTCAGAACTTGCCGCTAGATTGCGAACAGTTTCTAGATAACTTAGAGGATTTTATGGCGGAAGAAAACCCTTTGTTTTATCAGGCTAACCAGTTACTAGTTGAGCAAATGACAATGAAGGGAATGCCTTCTGTGAAGCAAACCGTAATAGCAGGTAGCCGTCTTTTACCTGCAAATTGTGTATCACCATGCGATCTACAACGTTGCCAAACGCTGCACTTTGTCGGTAACTATGTTGATTAATCGACTCCCAAGGTTTCAAGTAAATGAGTAAGTTTAGCGACCGCTTCAGGTTTAGCGCCTTTTAACATTAACTTGAGACCTTCCGTGTTAAATGTTGGGCAGGCTGCTTTAAATTTTTGAGTAGCCTCAATAGCTTTTTCTTTTTCGTGAAGAGACGAGTAAGATGCTATAAGCGCAATATGCGGAATCGCTGAGTGACTGCCAAATGAAAGAGACTCTCCAGCGTAACTAATGGCTTTAGAATACTCACCTTTGGCATAAAAGGTCATAGCCAATGCAGCATAATAGCTCCACCTTTCGGGGTCTCTAGGATTCATTCTTAGTGCTAAGTTGAGGTGTTTAATAGCGGAAGTGTAATCTTCAGCCATACCGCTTAATTGCCCAAGTAAACTATGAGCCCGAGGTAGACTCGGATTTAGCTCAAGGGCTCTAACCAATGATTGATAAGCTACCATCATTTGCCCTTTAGCAATTTGTGATAGGGCAAAGGCTAGATGGCCCTCTGCGAATAATGGGTCTAGCCTAATTGATTGCTTTGCATCCGCTTCAATGTCATCAACTTTTATTTCATCAGGCTCGCACCATTGTTCAAAAAACAGTTGGTAATTAGCCATTGCCCGAGCATAAAAAAGCAATGCCCAGGTAGGCTGCTGCTCGAGGCAGGTTTCAAATCTATGTAACGCTGCCAGACAATGCTTTTTCTCTCTTTGATTTAAATACCATAAGCCTTTCATAGCGTGATGCCAGATATCGCCAGTAATAGGAGGGGTAGATAAAGCTTGATCTTCAGTAATTTGAATATTAATGCTGCTGGCAATAGACGTCGAGATCTTCTGTAAAGTTGAAACGATATCATCGACATGAAAATTTAATATTTCTCGCCAAATCGGTTGTTTATCTATGCACCGTATGAACTCGATATTGAGCTTGATTGCGTCATCTTGCCAGCGAACGGATCCCGTTATTAAATAATCGCAATGAAGCTTTTCTATAACATCGTCTAGTAAGTCCTCATGCGAATAGCGACGACTTGAGCGAAAACTAATGACATTAAATAATCTAGAAGAAGATAAACGTATCAACAGATCTTCCGAAATACTTTCACCAATATGTTCAAAGAAAGCTTCTTGCGACCTATTTTCTAGTGCTAGTGCAGCAACCACTGGCATAGATAAGGTGATAGGCTGTATGGTTTCTAAATAGTCGTCTGTAGTTAAAACTTTTTGACCTTGTTCTATATCGTGTAGTTCTTTGTAAGCAAATGCCGCCTCAGTTCGGTTTTCAACCTCTAATGAGCGCATTAGTGAGCTGACATGTACTTTGACGGTATTCAGTGAAATATCAAGGAGGTTAGCAATTTCCTTGTTACTCAAGCCTTTCGATAAAAGTTTTAAAATTTCTAGTTGTCGTAATGTTAAATCATTAAGAGTTCCCATTTCGATGATATCCTTGTACTAGAACAACAACTTTCTAACTCTAATTTTAAATGTAGAATAGTTCTTTCATAATTCTAGCGATGGTTTCTTCTGTCAGTTCTGTTTCATTAAGGCAATTCTGAACTTCTTTTAACAGTTTGGCTTTTCCATACACACCATATTTTTCTTTGTGCCTTAATTTAGATAAATCGTATTTTATATTCTTTATCACTTTATCTAGTTTTTTCTCTGCTTTGTCACTTTCAGATTCTTTAATCTTTTTTATACCTAGCTCGTTTAAGTGCTGCGATACAATCAACTTTGCATGCTTTGTAATTTCTTTCCGTTTTAAGAAGTCTTTAATCATTTAATTACCCTAATTCAATTTTACAAGGAACCCGCCATTTACGAGGTTCGCTAATATATTTACTAAAGTTTGAGGGTCCACATTTAACTTACTAACCCAATGTGATAACGGCTTAGGATTACTTCGGTTAAAGCCTAGTGCATCGAGAAGCATAGTAATCCAATCGTACTGCTCTGGAATTACAATACGACTCAATTCTTTTTTCTTAATAATAGAATGAGCACGGTATTACCGTCTTCTTCTGATAGTGGGTTTACGATCTCACAGTGCTCAGGTATTGCCACTATAGAATCCATGCTCCACTGATTTTGAAAGTCAGTCTCGTTTCCTTTTTTCAATTGGTCAATCGTTGAAGACCATTGGTCAACACTAATTTCAGGATAAATGGGTTGCTGCGCACTTCGGGTTGTTTTAACAAATGACTCTGTTCGTTTTATAAAGTCTTCAAATATTACCAATGACATAATTTCAATGAGTTGCCAAGCGCAGCCACTGCTCTCTGGATTATTCTGTTGTGACTGCTCAAATAGATTTCTGAGAGATGACTGTGAAAAATAACTTTTATTGGATACTAAGTATTTCTCTTCAAACTCATCATACACATTCTTACAGATGAGTTTGGCGACTTGATCGATGGATGTATTGTCGTCAGATAAGAAAAAAGGAACCTTTGCATGGTCATCTGGATAGAAGTTCATTAATTCTTTAACGGTCTTTCTTATTAGTGTTTTGTTCCAAAACAGACTTTCATGGAATTCACTGGGTACCGTCGATAGAAACTCGACTAAGCGATGATCTAAGTAAGGAACTCTTGATTCAATACCGTGAAAAGAACTTGTTCGATCTTCGTGCCAAAGATTGAAGTGTTGTAGCTGGTAACATAAAGCATGCATTTTTTTCTTGTAGGCATTTGTAATCGATAAATCATCTGGTATAGCGTCGATAAGATCTTGAAAGCGCTCTGGAACATGGTGCTGGTGTATTTGTCGCTCTTTCAATGATGGTGCAACTTCACCGCTTATATATTCTTCCCAATTTTGCCATGGAGAAGTGAGTGTTCTCGAATATCCACCTGCAAACTCATCGGCACCTTGTCCCAATAAAATGACTTTTAGCTCAGGTACAATATTCTTTGCTGCTCGGTGCAATTCTGATTTGTAATACCACTCTAAATCAAATCTAGGAGACTCCATTACATGAATCATGCGTTCTAATTCATAAAGATTAAAACGTTCAATCATTTCCGTTCGATCGAATAGAATAGGGTGAAAATTGATATTCAGTTTATCACATACGAGTTTAGCATTATCAACATCACCGGAACGACATGTATTGGATTCGACGACTGTAAAACAATGAATGTCTGGATTTTGCTCTACGGCAAGTGCTGCTAAGATCGACGAGTCTAATCCGCCACTTAAGAAAATACCCACCGGAACATCTGACATTAATCGATAATTAACCGATTGTTTAAGCAACGCTAAATATTGTTGCTCAATTTCATTCTCGTTAAGTTGTTGCTCTTTATCTTCGGTCAAATACGCTTTGATATTCCAAAACGGTGTTATTTCGATTTTCATGTCTTGAGCAATTTCAACATAATGACCGGCGGGAAAATGCCTGACACCCTCTACGTAAGTCGGGATTATTTCATTATCTTGTAAGCCGATGACTTGACTGTCTTGCCAATTGATAGTTTTTGATACGTCTGGGTGAATTAATAATGCTTTTAACTCAGATGAGAAATGGAATCCCTTGTCATGAGAACTGTAATACAGTGGCTTGATTCCCAGTCTATCTCTAGCCAAAGTAAGTGTTTGCGAGTGACTGTCATAAATACAAACCGCAAACATGCCATTGAGCTTGCTGAAAGCTTCAGGCCCCAGCTTTTTATAAAGATGAAGAACGATTTCAGAATCAGATTGTGTAGCAAAGTTGATCGTCGGAAAATACTGTTCTTTTAGTTCTTTGTGATTGTAAATTTCGCCGTTGACGGCAACCCAATAGCGACCTTCAGAGTCCCATATTGGCTGAGCTCCACCGCTTAGATCGACAATGGACAAGCGCCTAAAGACAAATGACAAAGAGGAATCTTGATAAATATTTTCATCATCAGGACCACGGTTCTCTAACATTGACCCCATCGATTTAAGTACGTCGAGACTACAGTAATTGGGTTGATTAAAATTCAAACAGCCAGAAAATCCGCACACGGTTAACGCTCCAAAAAATCAATAATTCAGTCCTGCAACATCAAGTATCTCTTGATAATCAGGGGTTTGCAACATTATTACGGAATCTCAAGGGAGTAAACGTTAACTTTAAATGTCTGATTATCGCTGGTTTTTAGAGAGGTTTGTCGCCTGCAGTCCAATATCTGTCGCAAATGCAATATCAGAATAGTGCTATGTGTATTAGTCTTTAAACGTCCAGCCAGATAGGCGCTTACTTGGTCACTCACGACTAGCGCATTGTGGCACACATGCTGCAATTGCTTTTCTCTTTGGTTAGTCCACACCCAGTGGGTGGTCAAGTAAGGGACATTGTTTGAGTTACAGTTGAATCGCGAATGGCTCAATTTGTTTACGCCCATCAGCGCTAGTTCTTGGCGGAGCCAGTCAGGTACTCGTTAAGCCAGTATTTTCGATAGATTTGGTAGCATTCGCTTAGTGTTAATAGCTGTTAAGAATACCTCATATCAGTTTCAGTGCCTCGTAAGAGGCACTTAATCTCCACATTAGTTCTCTCAAAGCTGTTTTGATCGGTTATAATCTCCCTTTTGTTTATCAACCGGAATGCCTTGATTATGTCATCTCAGCTACCCCCATGCCCTAAGTGCCAATCTCCGTACGCTTACGAAGACCGAAATGTTTTAATTTGTCCCGAATGCGGTCACGAGTGGGACCCAAATGTATTGGAAGAAGCGTCGGAATTTGTCGTGAAAGACAGTAATGGGAATCTATTAGCAGAGGGTGACAAAGTGACTCTGATTAAAGACCTCAAGGTCAAAGGAACATCAACGACCTTGAAGGTAGGTACAAAAGCCACGATTAAAAGACTTGTCGATGGCGATCATGATCTTGACTGTAAAGTCGATGGTGCGGGAAATATGATGTTAAAGTCAGAGTTCGTGAAGAAAGCCTGAGTTAAACTTGTTTTCGATTGAATGAAAAATCAGCGCGGAGTTTAAACCCGCGCCTTCAAAGAGTTAGATTGAATCATAAGATTGGTTAATTAAACATTACGCCAGATCCAGTCATCAATGACCTGAATAGCCGTTTTGAACCAGGAGTCAGTTTTTTCTGCATTAAACTGTATTTTCTTTATGGCTTCACGGTCTAGCCATTGACCACTTTTAACAATAGCGAATGGGCTTTTTACGGTCTGCAAATTATTTAATGGATTTTCATCGAGTATTATGAGATCCGCAATACTACTCTCAATTATTACACCTTGATGTTCTTGTACACCCAAAGCAACGGCTGAGTTATAAGTCGCCATTTTTATTATGTCTAAGGGTGCCAGCCCTGACTCAGTTAATAGTTCAATTTCTCTAATACCTGCGGGACCAGCAAGGGTATACATGGTTCCTCCGTCGGATCCCAAAACCATAGGCACATCATTTTCATGCAGTAAATATACAACTTGCTTAAGGAAGTCTAGCTCACGTTTATTGTAGTCTCCGTGGGCTTCTGAGGCGTTTAGCCACCTTGCAATGGTATGAGTTTCTTTTAAGTCTAAATAAAATGGATTATGCAGATTTTTATTGAATTGCTTTATATATTCATGTTTGTTGCGGCTCAACTGAGTCAAGTGATCAAAGGTAGCGAGTGTAGGAGTGACTGGTACATTCAGTTGTTTTAAGCGCTTTGCGACATCCGATGCTTTGTCGATGTCAAATTCATAGTTTAATGGTCCTTGAAAGATGTCTTCTACGTGCTCCAATGACTGTAAGCCTTTCAAATAGTCCCAATTTGAACCCTCGACCGGGTGAGGGGCATGCTTTGCTATCGGCATATTTAATCGGCTCGCTTCTTTAGCTATGGTTTCATACACGTCTTTATTGACGTAGCCATACACCTTGATTAGGTCAAAACCTTTTTCGTGAACAAATTGAACGAACTTTTTTGCTTGGCTCGACGTGGTAATGATTTGGTTTAGTATATGACCACTTTTGCCATTGATGATTGGTGAGCTGACGAAGAGGTTGCTGCCCAACCAAGTTTGTCTTTTAAGTTGATTTTTCCAGGCTAGGTGTCGCTTTTGTCCACTAAGATCACGGACACTGGTAAAGCCATAAGACATTGCTAACGCCAGCTGTTGCGGATCTTGAATATGAACGTGCATATCAAAAAAGCCTGGAACAACGTATTTTCCTGATAGGTTAAGTCTTATATAGTTTTTATTGATCGGTGAACCTGCGGGTTTGATTTGGGTTATTCGGTCATGCTCGATCACAATTTGCTGGTTAGGAATTAATGCGCGGCTCGCATCTTCAGCGGTCACATCAATAACTGAAACCTGATCAAGTACAATAGGGATCTGATTAACTTTAGGAAGACTTCCGTTATAGCTGTAATTGAAATAACTTGCGACCAAGAAAAAAAGCAAGGTTATTGCAAAAATACCAAGGCAAAGATATAGGCCTGACTTATAAAGTAATAAACCAATGAACGTTTTCGGGTATCGTGATTTGATGTTAGCCATTGTCGATTCTCCACAATTTATCGATGGGTAGAGAATGGCTTAAAGACCGCGAGTCGCCGTCCTAAATCATGATATCACCCTAATGAAATCATGATATTACCCTTATGAAGTTATCATTTAGGCCAATAATAGAGTTAGTTCGGCTTGGCAATTGAGTCGATAAAGGCTTTTGGCGTTGTTCCACTAAGCCGTTTGAAGACTTGGTTAAAGCTCGATTTAGAGTTAAAACCATGCTCGAGAGCAATGTCGAGTAGGTTTATATTGGCACTGTCTCGTTGGTTTAATTCCTGTTTTATTGCGTTGATTCTGAATAAATTGATGTAATCGTTGAAGTTTTGATTCGCTGTTCGATTAATGGCAATGGATATGTCTCGTGTGAGAAAGCCTGTGGCGTTCGCAACGTCTGCGAGTGAAAGTCTTGGCTTTAAATAGAGTCGTTCAGCAACAATGGTCTTTTCAATTTCTTGGAATAGTGTTTGGTAGTGGCTTTTGTCAGTGTTTGTAGTGCCAACTTGTCCATCAGCCTCTTGTATCTGAACACTATGTTTGTATTCCTTTGAATGGAGTTCGGTCTTTGTTGAATGATCAGTTAACCCGGAATAATAACTTGGCTGTTTGAGTGCTTTTACCAGCAAATAGCTATAGACCAATAATCCCATAACGGTACCAATCAGTTGTCCATTGGTATTGGTTGCGGCTGTTATATAAGGCTGTAGGTTTAACCGAGTAAGATCATAGATCGCGAGAATTGCGAGGGTAAATAGCACGGCTCGGACCCAATTGAGGGTTAAGTCGATAGCGTCTGAGCGATGGTTCTCGGTAGTTGTTTGGTAAAACTTAATCAGTTTAGCGGCATAGTAGAGGTAGATAATTTGACTGACTGTTGCAACCGCGATTATCCACTGAGGCCAAGCCGTTAAAAGTATTGAGACGATCGATGGTATCAGATGTAGCCAATATCCTTTAGGTAAGTTTGGCGCAGTTGATACCATTGTGTAGACCACCAAATAATATAATGGCCCTTTGAGCAGTAGTAAGGCTGGCGTCACTAGCCATATCTTTTTTAGCGGACCTATTTCTTCGAGTAAATTTAAGAACATTGAAAGAATGATAAAAACTGAGAACAAAGTGAGCCCCAGAAAGCGTCTTTTAGGCACAAGAAGTGCAATGCCTAAAACAGAGGCATAAATCAGTAGTATTTGAGCAAGATTAACTAGGTTTCCAGGCATTGTGCATTGCTTTATCGTCTAATACTTTAGAAAGTGTAACTAAGATCTACAACGAAACCAATGACTTGCTAAAGGATCTTAGTATTTTAGTCTAGCTTTACTCAGTATCGGCATCATCTGTTGGTATTTTTAACAACACAAGAGGGAGCAATCGATTACGCATTGAGTATCTCTTCATGTTATCTTGATTCAGCTATAGCATCGGCAAGAGCGATAGCACCAGCAAGGAAGTCGCCATGTTTTAAAAATGGCAGTTGTTGGCTAAATAAAAAGATAAAGGAGGGACTATGAAATATTTAGCCTATATAGTTTTCACGACATTGATAGTAAGTTGCGGAGGGAGTAGTAAGAATGATCCGCCTAATAACGGAATACCACCAATTCAAGTAGAAACTAACTGGGATATGATGATTTGGGACCAAGGAGAATGGGCATGAAATCTTTTTTATTATTTGTGAGTGTTGTTACTTTATTCAGTCATCAATTGAGTACTGCAAGTGAATTAACAATACCCAATACATTCCAGGCGAACACTCCGGCTAAAGCCTCGGAGGTCAATAACAACTTTTCAGCCACAGCAACGTCAGTGAACGATAATCATAATCGAATAACAACTTTAGAAGCTGCATTAACGGCATTGACGAATAGGGTGGAAGTCTTAGAAGCTCAACCGCAGAATAATTTTTCCATCAAATACGATGCCTATTATGCAACGGATTTATTTTTCGTTAGAAACGATGCCAACGGTACAATTATTATTCCATCTACATCTGGAAATCAAACGCCTGCAGAAACGGTAGAAACTAATTATCAGTACTATCCAATTCCTGGTCTTAATGAAATTAGCTTTAATGTTGATAACGACAATACGACTGTGGTTATTCGTGCGACAGGAGAGGCTTATCTTACAAGTTTTAGTGCCTTTAGTAGTTTAGACATCGCGATTCAAATCGATGGTACGACACCTGCATTAGGTGCTGTTGAGACGATTAGAATGGTTTCTGACGATAATCTATCGAGTGGCGGTACTAGTTGGGATGTGACACTTCCAACTCAACTCAATGCTGGAACGCATCAGTTTTCGGTTTTGATTCGTGGTACCAATCAGAATCAAAGTGAAATTACTATTGATGGACGTTCGATTGGTAGCTATGCGGGTAAAGTTAAGACAACCATTATGCAGATTAATGACGGTAATTAATGTGTTAAAAACCTGATATAAAACTCGAATATACTTGAGGGCCTAGTAAAAATGTCTTATATCGGTTGGCCCTTGAGTGTTCCATCAAAATTGCTCTTTAACGATTTAGTTTACATATCGCTATTCTTTTTTTTATAAAGTTTTTTTGCTGGCTAGATATTGCAATTCGATAGGCTAAGTTAAAGTGCTTCAATGCTGTTTTGAAGTTAGAAAACTTGAAGTAAAGACCGGCTAAGACAGTATGATAATGTCGATAGTCAGTCAAAACGTTTGAAAGTTGGTGAATTTGATTGATCGCATGTTCAAGGGCGTTTGGAAAAATATGGGTTGGTAACTCACTAAAGGCGACCCAATAATTTAGTTCAACGACAGGGTTGGTGGTTTGTGACCTAAGTTTTTGGTATAGAAAAACAATTTGTAGCCAGTCTGTTTCTTCAAATGACTTGGCTTGATTATGTAAGCTAGCAATGGCAGCTTGTATCGCAAACGGAGTTCCTTTACCTAGCTTTAATGCTTTTTCAGTCAAGTGATTGCCCTCGACAATAGCGTTTTGGTCCCATAGGCTTCGATTCTGCTCTTGTAATGTTAAGAGCTCCAGGTTTTCATCCGTTCTTGCGTCAGCTCTAGCATTGAGTTGTAGAAGAAGGGCGAGTAATCCAGTCGCCTCAGGTTCTTTCGGGCAGCATTTGTGCAATAAACGAGCTAAGTAGATTGCTTCTCGACAAAGACTACGATTGATTAAGGTATTTTCTCGAGTCGTAAAATATCCTTCATTAAAGAGTAAGTAGATAGTATTAAGCACTGCATGGATTCTTTCTTTCCAATAAGCAGGCTTTGGAACTTCATACACTATGCCTGAAGAGGCGATTTTCTTTTTTGCTCTAACTAATCGCTGCTGCACATTTGACTCGCTTGTAACGAGTGCATTTGCAACGTCTAGATTGCTAAAATTCAGGACGTGCTTTAATGTCAGTGCCATTTGAGTCTTTTGCTCAAGTGCTGGGTGACAGCTAGTAAATATCAGTCGTAATAGATCATCTGGAAAACTCAAACGCAACGCAGATTCATTGAAGTCTTCTGTATAAATTAAACTGTCTTCTAGATCATAAGAGCTTTCAAGCGAAGAGTCATTTGAAATATTGGTTGTCTTTTGCTGATGACGTATCGTATCAATTGCACAGCGATAGGCTACGGTAATCAACCAAGCTGCTGCACTTCTAGGCATGTCTTTTTGCCATGACACTAAGGCTTTTTCGACGGCCAAATGTAAAGCATCTTCAGCGAGACTGATATCATTCAGTTTAGTGATTAATTTTGACAATACTTGAGGATAGGCGATTTTAATTGATGTATTAATAAAGGCACTATTGCCACTAACTTGTGCAGTTGCACTCTTGGTTTTTTGAACGGGTTTGTTTCGGATATTTAAGTCTTTCACACGAGATTATCCAGCCAACGGCTTCTGCTATCTAATTACTTTATACAAGGCTCTTACTGAATCCTATCAATCGAGAACATGTTTAAATTAAAAATGCAATTCAATTAAGAAAGTTATCCAATAAGAGCCAGCCACTTCATTCTATGGACTATTCAAACATCATAATAGGCCGCACTTCTATGCTTCCATATTGTGCACTCGGAATTCTAGAAGCCAGTTCGATAGCCTCATCCAATGATTGACACTCGAGTAAATAGTAACCACCGAGTTGCTCTTTGGTTTCTGCGAAAGGCCCATCATACAGTTCTTTTTGACCATTTCGAACGCGAACGGTCGTTGCCGTTGACGTTGGTTGCAGTGCATCACCAGCAACGAGGTTGCCTGAAGCCTTTACCGATTCGGTAAACTTCATATAGTCAGCAAAGAGAGCTTGGTTTTGCTCATCGGTATTACCATCTACGATAGACTCATCTTCGTATATCAAACATAAAAACTGCATCGCTTATTCCTTATATTTAGTTTAGTTACTTGATGTTTAGGAGGTGTTAGTAGGGTTAGCTATTGCTAGATAGTTGATGAAAGCCGCCAATATTTTGATTCGGCTTATCTACTAACGTGAGACTAAGTTTTAACACTCCCTTTAACTAGACGTTTATTAAATTCCAATATCGACATATTTGACATTAATTTTTTCTCTTTAACAATATGGCGTATAATCGCACCCGGATTTTCTTACTATTACAGGATCGACTATGAGCACTATCGGAACGCCATTTTCAAAGACTGCGACGCGCGTAATGTTATGTGGAGCAGGGGAGCTAGGAAAAGAAGTTATTATTGAGCTACAGCGGCTAGGCGTTGAGGTTATTGCCGTTGATCGATATGAAAATGCTCCCGGAATGCAAGTAGCCGACCGAAGTCATGTGATTGATATGCTTGATGGTAGTGCTTTGAGAAAGTTAGTAGAAGCCGAACGGCCGCACTTTATCGTACCAGAAATAGAAGCCATTGCGACTGATACACTAGCAGAACTGGAGTCTGAAGGATTCAATGTTATACCAACTGCTAAAGCAACGCAGCTTACCATGAACCGAGAAGGTATTCGGACTTTAGCGGCAGAAACACTCGGCCTAGCAACGTCTCCCTACGCGTTTGCTTCAGATGAGTCGGAGTTTAATCGTGCCGTTCAAGAAATAGGCTTTCCCTGTGTCGTTAAACCTATTATGAGTTCATCGGGCAAAGGACAAAGCTTAATTAGGTCGAGTGACGACGTTGCTGCAGCTTGGCAGTATGCACAGGAGGGCGGAAGAGCCGGACATGGTAAAGTGATCATTGAGGGATTTGTTGATTTCGATTATGAAATTACCTTGCTAACCGTACGCCATAATGGCGGCATTAGTTTTTGTTTGCCAATAGGACATGTTCAAGAAGATGGTGATTACCGTCAGTCGTGGCAACCTTGTGCAATGACTGAAGTAGCCTTGCAACGATCACAAGAAATTGCTGAAAAAATTACAAACGCACTTTGCGGCGAATCTGGACGAGGTATTTTTGGTGTTGAGCTTTTTATCAAAGGTGATCACGTTTATTTTAGCGAAGTCTCCCCGCGCCCCCATGATACCGGAATGGTGACGTTAATTTCACAAGACTTGTCTCAGTTTGCGTTGCACGTACGAGCAATATTAGGGCTACCAATTCCTAATATTGCCCACCACGGTTCTTCTGCCTCAAGTGTTATTCTACCGACAGGTAAATCCTCCCAATTAAAATTCACTGGATTAGACAAGGCGTTGCAATACCCAAATACCCAAGTCCGTTTATTTGGTAAGCCCGTCATTGATGGTCGCCGTCGAATGGGGGTTGCCTTAGCCCGAGCTGAAACTGTTGAAGATGCCATTGAGTTAGCAAAAACGGTTTCGTCAAAAGTCGACGTAGAATTCTAGACGACATTAAAGTCTACGGCAGGCTGCTAATCGCCTGCTACTTTTTATAATTGCGTTGTTAGCTGCTATAGTAAAGATTAGTTAGTTGAAACACGGTGGTTTGCGGTTGTACAGGAGGTAGCGCCACATTGTAATCATTGATAAGCAAGGAGTGGCGAATGTCTCGAAAAATTGAAGACTTAGAGTTAACGTTTCAAGAAAAAACTAAGCAATTACTGGCTAACTGCGAGCAGCTTGGGTATCCGATGCGACCTTTCTGCACGCTTAGATCACCATTTGAGCAAGGAAAGTTGTGGCGCCAATCAAGAACAACTCAGCAAGTCGTTCAGCAAATCAAAACCTTTCAGCAAAATGGGGCTCCGTTCTTAGCCCATTGCATCGAAAGCGTAGGCCCGCAAAATGGTCGACATGTTACCAATGCATTACCTGGCTTTTCTTGGCATCAGTGGGGGGAAGCCGTGGATTGCTTTTGGCTAATCGATGGCAGTGCTGAATGGTCGACAAGGCGGAAGGTTTCAGGTAAAAACGGGTACCAGGTTTATGCCGAACAGGCTAAGTTACTCGGTCTGACTGCCGGTGGTTTTTGGCGGTCGTTTAAAGATTGGCCTCATGTTCAGCTCAAAAAACTAGCCAACCCGTCTCGAGGTTTTTCACTGGAACAAATAAATTCTATCATGGAGCAGCGGTTTTCTTAAGCAAGGCTCCGTAAAAGTCAGTGAATAGCAAAAGCGTCAGAGAAATAATGAATAGCAATCGTAACTTAACTTTTCTTATTGTAGTTCATGAGTAGAGATACGCAGGCATTGAATCAACGTCGTTTCGAATTTAAGCCAACTGAATCTGTTTGGATTTTTGGTTATGGCTCGCTTATTCATAAAGTAGACTTTGACTATCTAGAAAGCCGACCCGCGGCAATAACAGGGTGGGCTCGACGGTTTTGGCAGGGTAGTCATGATCACCGAGGAACGCCAAGTCATCCAGGGAGAGTGTTAACGCTTGTCAAAGAAACAGGACATCGTTGTATTGGAATGGCTTACAAGATCAATGCAAGCGTCTTTGAGTTTTTAGACCATCGAGAGAAAAATGGATACTTAAGAGAAGCGATCAACATTCAGCTTTTGACTCAGACTGACAAAACACGCTCGGCCGCAGTACAATTTGACAGTGAATTAAATAGCGGCTCATTGGTTGAAGTCCCCGGAATTGTTTATCACGCTTCTCCAGACAATGAGGCATTTTTAGGTCCAGCAACCGATCAAGAAATTGCACGCCAAATTTCCCAGTCCCATGGTCCAAGCGGTGCTAACAGCGAATATCTATTAAGGTTAGCTGACTCGTTAAGAGATCTTGGGGTAAGAGGTGACCATGTGTTTGATATCGAGTCTGCCTATTGGTCACTGTCTACAGGTGTTTGATCTTTCTCTTCATTTGTTTGACCCGAGTCTTGAGTTGTTTCGGGAATGTTAAGTGTGGATGGTTGTGATGATGCCGCTTTAAGTTGTTGTTGAAGGTTGTTCACCTGCAGCTTGAGAGATTCTAGTTCGTCTTTGTATCGTTGATTTTCCTTTCCTAACCAGCTGGCTCTACCTTCTTGCCGTTTGGCTTCTTGTTCAGCATTATCGAGTTGCTGTTTAAGGTTTGCTATCTGTTCATCTGACGCATTATTACTGCTTGATTGAGCTGATTTAAGCTTGTCGACTTGGGTGAGAAGACTTGAGCGTTCTTCAATCAGTTCTTGATTTTTGTTCTCAGTTGCTTGATTTGCCTGTGATAGCTCTTGTATTTGTCGATCGTATGAGCTTTTAATTTCTTCTTGATAGTGCTTTTTTTGCCACTCTGCATACCCATAGCCCAGCGAGCCACTGATAAACAGGAATAATGTTAATAAGCTAATGAACTTTAAGAAGCCGCTGATCGAACTATTGCTCTGACCACAAAAAGGACAGTCTTTGTTACCCCAAGATATTTCTCTTTGACATCCGCGGCAGTGGCTTGCCATAACTTAGATTCCTTACATTTAGTCGGTATGTTGTTACAGTGAGCAAACTTCAAAGCTCGTTTTTGGCGCAATAAAAAATTAATAGTTACAGCATTTAACGTTTTTTTGTGCTTGCATTTTTAATTCTAAACTTATTAACGTCGCCTCTCGGCATTCAACTGATATGAATGAGAGAAATCTTAGCAAGAATGGCATGGTCAAACCGTGAAGAGTGTTATAGTTTTAATCGCAGTGACTCACCAATAAATTGTTGTAACTCAGGAAATACACCTGCTCTTTCGGCGAACGTCGGCCATTGTACTGCGATATCTAAGACTTCTTCAATAATTTGCAGCCCATCGCTTTTTAAAGAAGGCGGAACAACGGCTAGTAGGTCTTCTTTTAAAAAGTGGTCTCGTTTGCCGTTAATACTCATTTGATGTTGAGCGACCCATGGGGAACCGGGCTTATACGAAAAGGCCACGTCGAAAGCAGGCGCCAATTGGTATTGGCCGGAGTTACTCATAATGAAACCGAAATTTTTTGTATGGTCGTCTTGATTGCGCATAATCACGTTAAACGTCATGCGACGAAAAAGTTCTAATGCTTCTTTACGCTTTAATTTCAGCTTTCTCAACAACCCAAACAGCTGCTCATAGCTGTAAAGCCCCGGTTGTTTGTAATCGACATGGGTTAATGCACACAGTGATTGGTAATGAATTTTATGTTGCTTGTCGCGATCAAATCGTTTTGTTAAGAAGTGAGCAAGTTCACCTTGAATAAGGAGCTCACTGGGCATCATCTCAATACCGGCTTCAACAGCCATAAGGTAGTAAGCGTATTCCATTCTACCAAACCCAAAAGGATCTCCAAACGTTTCCCGGTGACTATCCGTTTGAACGACACCATCAAATTTGATGACAAAATGCTCAAACTCGTCGGGGACATTTCCTTGACCACTTACAATTTGTTGGCGCAGCGGATCCATCGCTATAACTGCTTTTGCTCGCGCTCCACCGGCAGACGTTCCGACTTGAAGTATTTGCTGTAGGGCTTCGTCTGACTGTTCATCCAATTGAGCGCTCCAGTCGTTTCTTTGATTAAACACTGCTTGTGCCATTTCTATAAGGGCGTCAAGTTCAAGCTTACTCACTTTGTTATAACGTTGAATAGCTGGCTTAAACTCAAGTGCACCCATTGCTCTTTTACCCGTATAGAGGAGTCGCTCAATGGCTGAGAAAGAGTCTGGCGATCGTTGTTGTCTTGCGAGCCAGGCATTGATCACTGCGTTTCCAAAGTCATCTGGTAACGCGTCTGCAAAGCAACCTGGCAGACCGCGAAACGTTGGAAAAGGAAGTTGGGGAAAGCGATACTTAGTTGCACTTAATGGCATTTTAATGGGAGATAACTCTATTCCACTTTGTCGCCATTCTGGCGAATATTCAAAGGTTGCTATTAAGTCGTTAGTCACATAACCCAATGCTCCAACAAACTTATTTTGAAAGTAAATTTCTGCATATTGATGCTTTTGGGCCATTACCAGTCTATCTCGTCGTTGTTAGCAGTATTTTTAGCATCCGACTTAAGCGAAGTGCCATGGCTCGAACCTTTTTTTGGGCTAGCATGTTTTCTTTGCTTACCTTTTAACTTGGCCATCAAGAGAGGGCTCATCGGCTCGTCGGGTATCCAGTTTTCAATCACATCGAGCCTGTCTAATACTCGTAAAACGCCAATCAAGACCTGAAGTCGAGTTTTTCCGGTTGCAATATTTCGGTAAGTTTTTGTGGTAATGTCGAGCTCGTCGGCCAATGATTGCTGGGTAAGGTTTTTTTCTAAACGAATGGCTTCAATACGTTCAAATAACTCTTGGCAAATGGCTTCGTCACTGTACTCATTCAAATCTGACATTGCACTCTAATAATAGGTAATATAATACTCTTATAATAGCTAATTTAGCTAGAAAGGGAAGTATATTACCTATTAATTTTAAATCTTATGACTATTTTTGAACACTAAATCCAGCGGCTTCCCAGCCTAGATATCCACCGGCTAGTGAATAAACATTTTTAAAACCCATTTTCTGAATGCTTTGTGCAGCAAGAGCGGAGCGGCCGCCTGTACGGCAATAGAGGTAAATAGGCGCTTCTTTGAGTTGTAACTCGGGCGCGAGCTTTTGAGCTACCGCTGGGTGTCCCTCAACTTGGAACTCTAGTACGCCTCTAGGAATATTAATCGCACCAAATACGTGGCCTTCGCTATATTCTCCTGGCTCCCGTACATCAATTATGATGGGTGTTTCTCCGATTGCATCATGAAGTTGTTGAGGTGAAACCTCGGTAATGTCCAGTTTGGCCGCGGCGACCATATCATTAGCTGTTTGCATATTCTTTCTCCAAAGAGCGGGTTAACCTATACTCGAGTCACTAATAAATTCATTTTCAAACATTGTAATTTAGATATTTCTAATATACAATAGCCTTTAAATTAGTAATATCTAATATAAACTGCGTTAAACAGTCGATATTCACCTAAGGTCTCAAAGATGAAAGATAGATTTATTAACTTCTCATTGCAAAAGGCGAAGCAAGTTTACTTACTCATGGTCATAGTGACCTTTGGGTTGGCTGCTTTTATTCCTATGATTCAGATCGATACCGATCCTGAAAATATGCTGCCAGAAACACAAGCCGACCGAGTGTTTCACAATCAAATTAAGAAAGAGTTTTCATTGTACGACGCCATTGTCGTTGGCGTTGTTGATGAAGAAGGCATATACAATCCATCTACTTTAGCGAATATTCACGAGTTAACTAAACACATTCTGGCCATTGAAGGGGTTGTGCAACCCGATTTAATGTCGTTAAGTACGGTTGATAATATTTTGCAAGGGGAAGGTGGCACCTTGCGATTTGAATGGATGATGAGTCAACCACCAGAGAATCAGGCTCAAGCTAAAAATCTTGCTAACCATGTCAAACGACTGCCCTTGCTATTAGATACCTTGGTGTCAGCAGATGACAAGGCTGCAACGATTTATGTTCCAATTATTGATAAAAATGAAAGTTATCGAATTTCTCAAGACATTCAATCATACGCTGAGCAACTTAAAGGTAATGCTGACTTTCATATCACTGGATTACCGGTCGCAGAAGATACTTTTGGTTTTGAAATGTTTGTTCAAATGGGAATCTCTGCGCCAATGGCCGCGCTCATGATTTTTATTCTGATGCTTGTTTTCTTTAAGAACTTAAAGTTAGTTATTGCACCGATGATCGTTGCGATGTCGACGGTGATTAGCACCATGGGTTTACTCATTGCGTGTGGGTTTACCGTTCATATCATGAGTTCCATGATCGCTATATTCTTAATGCCAATAGCCGTTGTAGATTCGGTGCATATTATGTCTGAGTTTGCAGATAGATTTAAACCCGGACGCAACGCAAAAGACGTAGCGAAAGAAGTCGTCAGTCATCTATTTACTCCCATGCTTTATACATCGGTGACTTCGACTGTTGGTTTTTTGTCGCTGGCGTTAACGCCAATTCCTCCAGTGCAAGTATTCGGATTGTTTGTCGGTTTTGGGATCATGTTGGCTTTCTTCTGGACGATCATTTTTATGCCAGCTTATATCTCTAGAATGACACCTGAACAACTCAAAACTTTGCAAGATAAAATGCATGGAGAAGGATCTGGTGATAGTAGAGTTTTAGGCTGGTTTAACCGTATAACTTTGGCTCGTTCTAAAACACTGATCTTACTATTTAGTGCGGTTTTCGTGGTTAGCCTGATTGGAATTAGTAAAATACAAATTAATGACAACCCTGTTCGTTGGTTTAAAGAAGACCATCCGATTCGCGTTGCTGATGAGGTTTTAAATCATCACTTTGCTGGCACCTATGACGCATTCCTTGTGCTGACAAACAGTGATCGAGAAGAAGTGTTAGCCAATTATCGAAAGGAATACAGCCAAGTTATTGATGACCTTAATAACAGTGAGTTAGCGAGTGAGTTACAGTTACTTGAAGACATTAATATTGGCGTTCAAATTAGTAAGATAGATGATCTTATGTTTTCAGCGGAGTCTGCTAACCTAGAGACACTAGAGCGTCTATTAGCGATTAGTGATAAGTATCAAAAACGACTTAATTATTTCACTCAACCAAGTAATCTGGAGTATTTAGCAAACTTACAACAAGCACTTCTTGAAACAGGACTCGTTGGTAAAACGAATGGCATGACCGATTTAATTAAAACGGTCAATCGTGAATTGTTCAGTGGTGAATCTAAAGATTACCGCCTTCCAGAGACTCAGGCAGGCGTCGCACAGGCTCTTTTACAGTTTCAATCTTCGCATCGGCCGCAAGATCTATGGCGAATGGTGAATCCTACCTTTAGTCGTACCAATATTTGGATACAACTAACCAGTGGTGATAATCAAGATATGTCAAAAGTTATTAAAGCCGTAGAAAATTATGTATCTAAGAACCCTTTACCGGAAGGCATGTCTTTAAATTGGGCGGGTAAAACCTATATCAATGTGGTTTGGCAAGATGCAATGGTTAAAGGGATGTTGGAGAGTTTAAGCAGTGCATTCGTCGTTGTGCTCATAATGATGATTGTTTTATTCCGCTCGTTTGTTTTTGGTTTGCTTGCCATGCTTCCGCTGACTTTAACCATTACTTTTATATATGGGTTAATTGGGTGGATTGGAAAAGACTATGATATGCCCATTGCAGTCTTATCTGCGTTAACTTTGGGGCTTTCAGTCGACTTTGCGATACATTTCTTAGAAAGAACTCGCTCTCTCTTTGAAGAGACCAAGGATTTTCGAAAAACCATGTCATTAATGTTTGATGAGCCTGGTCGAGCGATCAGTAGAAACGCTATCGTGATAGCCGTAGGTTTTACGCCGCTGCTATTTGCACCTTTGGTTCCATACATCACTGTTGGAGTGTTTCTAGCCAGTATTATGGCAGCTTCGGCGCTAGTGACTTTGCTTATGTTACCAGCGGTAATGAATGTATTTAAACGCTGGATTTTTAAATCTTAGTTGAGACGGAGAAACAATATGAATCAGTTTTCTAAATGGTTAAAACTCACGTCCGTTATAACCTTGCTTGCTGGTAGTATAAGTGGTTTTAGCGAGAGCTTGACTGCCGATGCTATCGTTGAGAAGGCAAACTTAGCCTCTTATTATGCCGGCAAAGACGGGCGCAGTGATGCGCGAATGAAAATTGTTGATGCACAAGGTCGCACTCAACTACGACAGTTTGTGATTTTGCGCCAAGATGTAATCGATGGTGATGACCAAAACTTTCTCGTTGTTTTTAGTCGGCCCTCAGATGTAAGCGGAACCAGTTTTCTAGTGAATAAACACCCTAAAGCAGATGATGATCGATGGTTATATTTACCCGGACTAGATTTGGTAAAACGTATTTCGGCGGGGGATAAACGCACCAGTTTTGTAGGATCTCATTATTACTACGAAGATGTTTCTGGAAGACCGCCTTCAGAAGATATTCATGAGTTAACTGGACAAGATGATAAGTTTTATCAGTTAAAACATCGTCCAAAAAATCCTGAATCCGTAGAGTTTAAGTACTATACAACTAAAATAGATAAAGAAACATTTTTGCCTATGGAGATTAAGTACTTCGATTCAAGTGATCATTTAATACGTTCAGTAGAAGTTCAAAAGGTTGAAGTTATTCAAGGCTTTCCTACTGTAATTGAGTCAAAAATCACGGACCATAAACTAAATGGCTATACCTTAATGCAATTTGCATTCATGAAATATGACTTGGGAGTACCCGAGAGTGTATTTAGTGAACGTTCATTAAGAAATCCTCCTGCTCAATGGTTAAAGAGACAGTAGAATGCGATTCTCGATAGTTAATAACTTACCAATTGCTATTGCAGTACTTTTAACGCTAACGGTTTCGCAAGAAACCGTGGCATTAAACAATGAAAATAGCGCTGAATCCGAGTGGGGAGATAGCGAGTGGGGAGATACTTGGGATGAGTCGAGTAAAGAGAGTCTGTTTCATGGATTTATAGAAGCGGCCTTGTCGAGAAAAGTTGATGCTGATGTTGGTAATCGCGATGCTTTGCAAGAGCTACGTGGTCGCATTGAGTGGAAAGATACGTTAAGTACGACGCAATTTGAATTTAAGGGTGATTTCTTTTACGACGGGATTGTAGAAAAAGGGTGGGATGCTCATGTACGAGAAGCGAACGCTTTGATACCAATTGGAAATAATTTTGAGTTAAAGGTCGGGCGGCAAATTCTTACCTGGGGTACCGGAGATTTAGTGTTTATCAATGATCTATTTCCAAAAGATTGGCAGTCATTTTTTGTTGGTAGAGACGATGAGTATTTAAAAGCACCTTCTGATGCCATGAAGCTCTCTTGGTTTGGCGAGAAAGTAAGTTTCAATTTAGTCTATTCACCTGAGTTCGACTCAGATAACTATATCAACGGTGAGCGTCTTAGTTTTTATTATCCCGGTTTTGGTATTGTTCAGCCAGAGCTATTTCCGGTAGCGAAACCCTTGTCTAGTGATGATGAGTTGGCAACTAGAATTTATGGAAAGATAGACGGATTAGAGTGGGCATTTTATACCTACTCAGGTTTCCACAAGACGCCAAAGGGCACCAATGCCTTGGGCGTTCCTTTTTTTCCTCGACTAGAGGTGTTAGGGGCGAGTGTTCGAGCACCCATTGCAGGTGGTATAGGTTCTGTTGAACTGGGTTCATACAACAGCCTTGATGATGCTAACGGCACAAATCCAATGATTCCAAATGACCAATTTAAGTTGTTGTTAGGGTTTGAGCATGAATTAATGACTAATGTAACCGGATCGTTTCAATTGGTATTAGATAAAACTCATGATTACCAGGCTCTTATTGCGAACAGCGCAGTGCCTTCGCAAGAGCAGGCTGAGGTTCATAAACTTCTAACTGCTCGAGTAACTCATCAAGCTATGCAACAAAAATTAATGAACTCTTTGTTCGTATTTTACTCGCCTGATGATAAAGATTATCACCTTAGACTCAGTAGCAGCTTCCGGTATAGCGATGATTTAAGTCTTTCAGGTGGTGTTTATTGGTTCGGTGGAGAGAATGATTTTAGTTTTTGGGGACAGTTCCAAGAGAACAGTCAGGTTTTTGTTCGACTCCGTTACAATTATTGAGAGGTGTTTTATGTCTGCAGAACGAGTTTTAACCGCGTTTGCGGGTTTTATGGTGTTACTATCAGTCGCTTTGACTCAATGGGTACATCCCGGGTTTATCTGGTTCACGGTATTTATTGGAGCAAATTTGTTTCAACAATCGTTTACAGGTTTTTGTCCTGCGACTATCGTGTTTAGAAAAGTTTTTAAAGTTAAAACTGAGCGAGAGATCGCTTTGCAACAAAACCCATAAGATTAAGGACAATAGATACCGTGCAGCGTATTGATAATTTGCGCTGCCGGGCCTTTCGCAATCGAGTAGTAAATAGTTTGCGATTCTCGGCGTGTTTCAACTAGATGGTCGTTTCTTAAAACCGCTAGGTGTTGTGAAAGGGCCGATTGACTGATAGTCACTTTCTCATTTAATTCTGTTACTGACATTTCACCCTGACTTAACAAACAAAGTATGAGTAGTCGACTTTCGTTACTTAACGCTTTTAACAAACGGCTTGCCTCAGCTGCATGTTGTTGTAGATCTAAACGATTGTTTGCTTCAGTCGGTTTTGTCATGATTTTACGTCTAAAAAGTGAAGTGCTCTAAATTAGTATAATCTAATATGTTATTGTGTAAAAGGAAGTTATCTAGATGCCTCTGCTTTTTTGTAAATGAAGTTGTATAACGGAACTACGATAATTCGACAGACTCTTAACTGTCATTACACGTTCAAGTTGTGAAACTCATTTTAATCGGTATTGTTGATTTTTAGGGAAACACAATATCAATATTCACACTGGTTATAAATAATAAAACCGCTCAAAAATTGATAAATTCTAATTGAGGACTTAAACTTAGGGTATATACCTAGACGTTACTTCACTTAATCACTTTCAGGTCGGAACCTATAAGACTATGTTAACGAGTCACGAATTTATGGTCGCTAATAAAAAGCGACGTAAAAATGATCATCCTAATCGAAAGAAAAAATCGAATGCTGGCCAATCGGGTAATACGGCTGAATACTCTGACCATTATTCAGAAAACTATTCTGAAGGTAATCCACAATACCAAAACAAGCCGAAAAAAAATCGACCAAATCAGCAAAGAGCTCGACATAATCATGGTAATGATAATCATTTTCAAAAGAAGCAAAATGACGATCATTTAGAAGGGTATGTACCTGAGGTTGAAGAAGGGAAGGTTTATCAAGGTATTGTGCAGAACTACTATCGAGAAAAAGGCTACGGCTTCATCAGAGCTGAAGAGTTCAAAGTACCTGCTTTTTTTCATTACTCAGAAATTCAACTTGATGGCTTTAAGTATTTGATTAAACAGCAAAAAGTCGAATTTAAAGCGAGAGTTTCTGATGAAGGTAAGTTACAAGCTTACGAAGTCACTCCCACTGAGCTTGCTCCGACTCAAAAGCGTCAAATATTCAATAAAGACAAATCATCCAATACAGAGTAAGCCGTTAAACGTTAATTATATTTGAACCGCAAATCATGTATGTAAGCGATTTTTAGATGTCATCTAAATTATCAGAGCACGGCGCTTAAGTTTTGCTTGAATATATATGGATATCCATATATAAAGCCTTCAAATAGTCTATGAATCAAAGTAAAGCTAAGGTAACTCTTGAACAACAGCGAGAAAATGGATCATTCGTTAGAAATGCAAGAAACATTAAAAGTTGTTAAGGCAGTATCTGATCCTACTCGATTAGCGATCCTATGGCTGGTGTTAAAAGAGTCTGAGCTTTGTGTCTGCGAATTTACTCATGCTTTGGGCGTTAGTCAGCCGAAAGTTTCCCGCCATCTAGCGATATTAAAGAAATCTGGTTTGCTTAATGATATGCGCCGCGGCCAGTGGGTCTACTATCGGTTAATAGATGGATTACCTACTTGGTTGTACGATCTGTTACAGGGCGTTCTTGGAGCCAGTACAGTGGAGGTCGATGCTAGTTTTGCCGTGACGTTGCAAGGCGCACTTGAACGTCTGCAGAAAATGGGCAATCGGCCGGAAAGAGCAGGTCGGTTGTGTGGTTAATTGAATCATTAGTTACGAGTGTCTGATATGAAAATAAAGATAGGAATCAACGGTTTCGGAAGAATGGGCAGACTGTGCTTTCGTCGACTTTTCGATAATTCAGAAATCGAAGTTATAAAAGTTAACGATCCGGCTGGTGATGCCGAAACCTTTGCTCATCTCATTAACTTTGACTCCGTTCATGGTCAGTGGCAAAGACAAGTCGCTGCAAAAGACTCGACATTGATTGTCGAAGAACAAAGGATTGAATGCTCTCAATTTAAAACCATAGAAGAAAATGACTGGAGTCATTGTGATTTAGTCATCGAGGCGTCCGGCAAATTTAAAACCAAAGCACAATTAGAAGGGTATCTAAATCAAGGCGTAAAACGAGTCGTAGTGACCGCGCCGGTTAAAGAAGAGGGCGTGCTTAACGTTGTGATGGGAGTCAATCAACATGAGTATTGTAAAGAGCTTCACACAATCGTCACCGCTGCTTCATGTACCACTAATTGTATAGCACCCGCAGTTAAAGTGTTGCATGAAAAAATAGGAATAAAACATGGCAGCATTACCACGGTTCATGACTTAACGAACACTCAAACGATTCTTGATGCGCCTCATAAAGATTTAAGGCGAGCAAGAGCCTGTGGAATGAGTTTAATTCCTACGACGACAGGATCGGCTACTGCAATCACCCATATATTCCCTGAATTGAAAGGGCGTCTTAATGGTCATGCCATTCGAGTACCTCTAGCGAATGCTTCGTTAACTGACTGTGTTTTTGAAATGGAAAGAAAAACAACCGTTGAAGAGGTCAACCGTTTCTTTGAAGAAGCGTCATCGACTTACTTAAAAGATATTTTAGGTTATGAAGTTCGTCCACTCGTGTCGATCGATTACAAGACCGATCCACGGTCAAGCATTGTCGATGCTTTGTCTACAATGGTAGTGAATGATTCACAAGTGAAAATTTATTTGTGGTATGACAATGAGTGGGGTTACATAAATCGTACGGTAGAATTGGCAGAAATGATTATCGAACAAGGCTTGTAATCGATTAATGACTCGTTTTTCTTCTGATAGAGATGCACTGCGTCAATATTTGATGATCACCATTAATTACTGGTGTTTTACGCTGACCGATGGCGCACTAAGAATGCTAGTGGTGCTCTATTTCTATGGCTTAGACTACAGTCCGTTGCAAATTGCATCGCTTTTTCTATTTTATGAGTTCTTTGGTGTTGTAACAAACCTAGTTGGTGGCTGGTTAGGCGCAAGACTAGGTCTGAATAAAACCATGAATATAGGGTTAGCGATACAAGTAATAGCACTGAGTATGCTTCTGGTTCCTAATAGTTGGTTATCCGTTATTTGGGCCATGATCGCTCAAGCACTTTCTGGTATCGCAAAAGATCTGAATAAAATGAGTGCCAAAAGTGCCATTAAAGTTCTTATTCCAGAAAATAAAAATCAACAACTTTTTCGTTGGATAGCATTTTTAACCGGCTCTAAAAATGCGCTAAAAGGAGTCGGTTTTTTTCTTGGCGGCTTATTGTTGGCGGTCGTAGGATTTTGGTTCGCGATTTTACTACTGTGCTTGCTTATTGCAACGATATGGATAGTCAGTCTATTTACCTTAAGACGTGAACTCGCTCAATCTAGCTTTAAGCCGAAATTCACCGATATATTTTCGAAATCCAAAGCGGTTAACGTTCTTTCTGCTGCGCGTTGTTTTTTATTTGGCGCTCGCGATGTTTGGTTTGTTATTGCGGTTCCTATCTTTCTATCTCAGCATTTTTCATGGGATCACTGGCAAGTCGGTAGTTTCTTAGCGATATGGGTTATTGGCTATGGCGTTATTCAAAGCGTTGCTCCTTTGCTGACGCAGCCAGTGCGCCAACAGCCGAGCCTGTCAAATGATTTGCCAATGGGTACTGTGCCGTTTCAGCAATTACGCCGCCAAGCTTTAATTTGGTCAGGAATTCTTTTTGCGGTAATGCTTTCTCTGGCGATCACCAGTCATCAAGCATTGTGGAGTTGGTTAATTCCAGGATTAATTCTTTTTGGTTTTGTCTTTGCTATCAATTCTTCGCTGCACAGCTATTTGATTATTCAATATTCAAGAAGAGATGGTGTCTCTATGGACGTTGGATTCTATTATATGGCTAATGCAATGGGGCGGTTGATCGGGACTGTATTGTCTGGCTGGCTATTTCAGCTTAATGGGCTTGAGTTATGCTTATGGGTAGCGGCAGGGTTTATTGCAATTACATGGATAATCTCTTTGGCACTGCCGAACCAATCGCCAAACCGATCGACAAACCCTATGCAAACGTAAATTGATACTTAAGACTAAAAACTCGCTATTAGCTCAACTCTTGTAGAGATTTTATCTAAGGTTATCGTTCGAAAAAATTGGGTTTCCTTTCATAATTAAACTAATATTTCCTTGTGGAATCATTAATTTACGATGGAAACCGCACCATGCATAACAAAAAGAATCGGCGGATCACCATTCGGCTGACCATTCTGACGACCTTTTTCTTGGTTTGTGGGTTAGTCGCTGCCATGTCGTTGTCATTACATTATTTTTTTGGAATGAAATCTGTCCGTTTGGCTGCCGAGAAACAATTTTATCAAATTGCTGAGCGCACCTCTGAAAGGTCGCTAGAGCTAGAGAAGACGGGGATTAGCTTTGCCTTCTCGCTTAAGAATAATCGAAATACCGATGAAGCCCTGCATCCTAAGAAAACGCATCCACTTGCTCAAGATATGGCTCAATTACTGCACGAGACTAATGGTATTTTTTCATTATTTATTGGGTTTTCGAATGGCGACTATTTAGAAGTTTCCAACTTAGAAGCCGCCAGTAATCTACGAGAGGTTTGGCAGGCTGCTCCAAACGATCGTTGGGTGAAGGTAAAAATACTCAATGTTGACGGACAAAGAGTTCGTATCACTCAGTATCTTAACGACGATTTGAGTGTTCGCTTTGAAAAATATCAAGCAAGTGATTATTTCGCAAGTGACCGCCCATGGTTTGAAGAAGCGGTTGTCGATAAAGTTACCAAGAAGCCGCCTTATTTATTCCAGTTTATTCAACGCCCGGGCACAAGCTATTCAATTCGTACCGACAAAGGCGCCGTGGTGGGGGCCACCACGTTGACATCGAGTCTCGACCAATTACTAAGAAACTCTCAGTTTCCTAATACTAGCCGATCGTTTATCTTCGATGAGAATGGAATGATAACTGCTTACAACTCAGGCAAAGAAACGCCAAAATTAACGCCTAAACTCCAAATACCATTAACGTCTTTCGAAAAGAGCTACTTGAAATCGCTCCCGCCATTAAAAGTCGCCAATATGAATGACTATCCACCTTTTGAGTATACGGTGAGTGGTACACCTAGAGGCTATAGTGTTGAGTTGCTTAAAATTCTTTCATCACAACTAGGAATCGAGCTGACCTTCGTAAATGGGTACCAGTTTCCAGAGTTAATGGATCTTTTCTACGATGGAAAGGTAGATGTAATGCTATCGATGATGCGAACCAACAAAAGAGAAGAGTTTGGTGCTTTTAGTGTTCCGATTACTTTACCAGAAATAGTCGCAGTCACCGATCAAAGGAAAGGATATAAAATTAACAGAATAGACGATCTCCAAGGGTTAAGAATTGCTGCACAAAGAGGCTATGCGGTCACCCAATATTTAAAGCGAATTCTTCCGAAAGAAGTGTTTATAGAAACTGACGACACTTTGAGTGCGCTTGAATTACTTAGAGATGATAAGTTAGACGCGGTTATTGATCACAAAACAGTCTTAAAATATAACGAACATTACTTTTTTCTTGAAAACTTAAGTTATTCGCCTGTTTTATCTGATTCGTTAAATCAATCGTTATTCGCCCTGCATTTTTTAGTGAGAAAAGAACACCAGCCGTTAATTCCATTGTTGAATAAGGCTTATCATCAAATGGATGATAAGGTTAAGAACTCATTAAGAAGTCATTGGTTAGTATTTTCTGATAAAGATAGTACGACCGAAAGTCAGCTAACCTCCGGAAAATTACCTAGCGCAAAGTTACTAGACTACGCAAAGCAATCGTCACGACAAGGCACCTCTTTTTCTATGTTAATCGACGGACGAGCACATTATGCCTTTGTCGATGAGATTGACGGATTTATCGATAGTAACCGAAAAGAATTCATCGGATTGCTCGTTGAAAAAGATGAAGCAGAGTTTTCCTTTAAACGTGACTTATGGATAGCTATCGGCATTACGTGTGCACTGCTTTTACTACTGATACCGATTGTTATGATTTCTGTATCATCGATTGTAAAACCGATTAATTTACTCGTACATGAAAATAATAAAATTAGAAGAAGAGAGTTTGAAAAGGTAAAGCATACACCTACGGTTATTCGAGAAATACATCAATTATCTTTATCGCTAGTCAACCTTTCTGAGTCTATTTGTGACTATGAAGTCGCTCAAAGAGAACTAATGGATGCCTTTATTAGATTAATAGCGCAGGCAATCGATGAAAAGTCTCCCTATACAGGAGGCCACTGCGAACGCGTCCCTAAGATCGCGTTTCTTTTGGCAGAAAAAGCGTGTGAGTCAAACAAGGGTAATTTAAAGAACTTTCAATTTAGCTCTCGAGATGAGTGGCGAGAATTTAAGGTGGCCGCTTGGTTACATGATTGCGGGAAAATAACCACTCCAGAACATATTGTCGATAAAGGCAGTAAATTAGAATCGATTTATAATCGAATACATGAGATAAGAATGCGATTTGAAGTACTTTGGCGCGACGCTGAGATTTCGTATTTCGAAAAAATATTGGAGAATCCCGATCAGGTTTCGCGATACAAAAGTGAATTAGAAATAGAACACCAACGGATCAAAGATGACTTTGCTTTTGTCGCTAGTTGTAATGTTGGTAGTGAGTTTATGGATGACGAGCAGATTGATCGCTTAACGTCTATTGCAAAGAGAACCTGGGTAAGGAACTTAGATGATCGACTTGGTCTTTCCCCTGATGAACAAGAATTTATTAAAGATTTTTCAAAAATTGATGCGCCAGCTATTGAAAGCTTACTGCAAGATCGAGAGGAGCACATAAAAATTCGTGAAAATAGTAGCGATAAGTACCAAGTCTTTGGATTTACTTTACAAGCCCCTGCGGTTAAGCAGAATTTAGGCGAGCTTTACAATTTAAGTGTTAAAAAGGGAACGCTCACGGATGAAGACCGTTTTATTATTAATGAGCACATAATTACCACAATTCGAATGTTAGAGACTCTGCCTTTACCTCAGGAACTGTCTAAAGTACCTGAATATGCCGGTGGTCATCATGAAAAGATGAATGGAGGAGGTTATCCGCGTGGTTTAACTGGCGATCAGCTTTCAATTCCAGCGAAAATCATGGCTATAGCAGATATTTTTGAAGCGCTAACAGCTTCAGACCGGCCCTACAAAAAAGCTAAGACGCTTTCTCAATCTTTATTCATAATGCGCAACATGGCGCTAGAAGGGCACATAGACCCTGAGCTCTTCCGTTTGTTCATCGAAGAAAAGGTCTATCAAGATTATGCCGAAAGTTGTTTAATGGCAGAACAGTTCGACAAAGTAGAAGAAGATAGTTTGCTGGTAGGAATTGCCTAAGATTTTTCGATATTTTTATGTCGAATATAAAATATTATCTTTTGATCTGAAAAATCTTAGATCGAGTAATCTTGCAGTGTATTACTGAATAGTAATCGGAATAGTGATCGGAATAGTGATCGGTGCCTAAATTATGTATTTAAAGTAGGTTGTAATAATGGCGATTACTAGAATTCAATTCATTACATAGAGGCTTCCTTGCAATACTTTAGGAGCTCTTTGTTGTACTGCTTTGCATAGCTCATCGCTTTGCTGTGCAACTTTTCGTGTGCGTCGTCAAAAATAACGTCGCCTAACCCTGGAATGTATTTTTGTCCGCAACGACTAATCAAATCTGCTGCCTCATTTGGGTCAATGCCTGGTACCACTGGAACTCGACTTGCTAGCGTCAAAAATGAATAGTCACTTTTTTCTACTGCCGCTTTTAAGTCTTTCTCTACGTCTGCTTCAACGACCCACTGTAAATTTTTTAAATACTCGGGAAGCTCTTCATTATTCTGTGAATTATTGGTATCGGCGACAGTTTGAGCGGTGTTACTCGATTTAGGCTCGCTAGCTTGCTTTTTCGTCTGCTGATCGCCTTCATTGCTTGAGGAATTACAAGCAAGTAGCGTTAGAACAATAGCGCTGATAGTGGAGAATAGGAATGTTTTTTTAATTAACATGGTCAATACCCAACTAAGTTAATAATGTTTATTGATAGCGCTCCGCCAAGCTTTAAACTAGGCAGAGCGCTTTTTCCTGTTTAGATGCGTTTTCTTAAGAAGGCTCCTGCCAGTAAAAGGCTTATCCATAAACTAATAGAGCCACCACCGCCACTTGAAGGCGCGCTTACGGTAATGGTCGCTGATGCGCTTGCTGTTTCGTTACCCGGATCGGTGATTGAGTAATTGAAGCTTTCGGTGCCTTCAAAATCGGAAGCTGGGGTGTAGATTAAACTTTTTCCATCATTACTAATCACTAACGTCCCAGTTCCGGAATAACTAACGCTTGTAATATTTAGGTCGTCACCGACATCAATATCTTGATCATTGGCCATAACATCGAGTGTGATATTCGTAGCATTGGTAGTGACTGAGAAGTTATCGTTTGATGCAGTAGGCGCATCATTTTGTGGGTTTACATTGAGTTCGATGGTCGCTAATGAACTAGTCGACTCACCGTCGCTCACTCGAAACGAAACCGTTAGAGGCCCATTATAATTCGGCGTCGGTATCACCATATCTTCGTTCGCTGAATAGTTTGTTCCATCTTCAATTTGTACCGTAAACTCACTGTGATCAGGATCTTCGATGACCAAATAGATGGGGTAAAGCGTGAAAGTCGAGTCTTCATTAAGTCCGAGCCCCTCTTGAACAAACAGTACTCGAGGCGGATCATTCACAGAGATCACGGAAACTTGCAGTGGGTAAACAGGACTATCATAGGTGCCGTCATTTACATAGGCGTTAACGGTTAAGTTTCCAAAGAAATTTTCTGCGGGAGTCACCGTGGTTCCGCTTACTGTGTAATTGTTTCCATCTAAAAGCGTGAGTGTAAAGTCGCTAGGTGAAGTGTTATTTGAATCTTCAATATTTAAGTCTGCTACATTGATGGTGAGACCGATATCTTCGTTGGTACTTAATGGATCTTGAGAGGTGATTGATGGTATGCCCTCTGTTCTGGTCACTGAAAAGTTAACCGGTGAAACATTAAAGAAACTTTGATTCGAACACATTACCATGACTCTTGCCGCCGCAATGTTTTGATTGGGCAATATCACTTCTGCAGAGCCATCGTTGTTGGTTTGTGGCAACAGCGTTTGTGAGAAACTTGCTCCGGCATCATCCGAAAATTTGATATCAACTTGGTTACAAGCGACTGCGCCAGCATTGGTGTTTGCAACGTTCCAATTAATTGTCGTAGGCAATCCGCCAGCTACTGGGTCGGCTGTAGCAGGTGTTGTAACTTCGAAAGGTCCTGCCGATGTGTCTGACGTCACGGTGATGTCGTCTGAAGAAACACCTCCGCGATCATCTCGAACAGTCAATCTGAAATTCATGACTCGGTCGGTAGTCGGCAAAACCTCGGTATAAGAAGACGTGCCTGAAACCACATTGCTCAGTTGAGGAAAATACCGTTGTGGTTCTGAGTCCGGTAAAATCGCTCGAAACAAAGGTCTTGAGCCGTCATCGATCATCGCAGCTCGATTAGGTGTTTGTGAGCCTAGGTCTCGTTGTTCCCATGAATAGGTTAAGTTTGCTTGATCGCCATTATCGGCATCGGTGGCACTACCAACAAGTTGAAAAGGAGTATTGGCAGGAATTACGATATTTTCGCCAGCATCGGCAGAGGGTGGAGTATTGCTTAAGCTACTCAAGACACCACAGTTCGAGCCACCACCTGAGGTAACAAAACTTCGAACTTCATCGACACTGTGAGTATGAAAAAAGGCGTCACTAAATCCTTGAATGTTTTGTTCACCGCATATTCCCGCGTAGCCCATAATAGTAGAACCACTGCCTGGCTCAAAAGCAGCCGTTGCAGCTCGATTTCCGCCACAAGAGCCGGTTCCTCCGTTAAATGTATGATTCGCACGAAATTGATGGCCAATTTCATGAGCTACGTAATCAATATAAAATACGTCGTTAATCGGGTTGGATAATCCTGTTACTCCGCGAGCCTTAGCTGTATTACTACAAACAACTCCCAGCCCAGCTAAGCCACCACCAGCCGTATTTACAATATGCCCAATATCATATGAGCCATTACCTATGGCATTATCAATGACGGTCTGATTGGTATAAATATCGCCAGTATCGTTAGCGAATGGATCGGTTCCGCCATCGGTAAATACTAGTTGATCATTATTGGCGACGATATTTAATTGAACGGCTAAGTCACGATTATAAACTTCATTGACTCGATTAATGGTGGTATTGATTGCCGCAAGCCCTTCGGCCACTGAACCACCATGATATTGGGTGAATTCCCCTGCGGCACTTACCGCGATTCGGTAACTTCGAAGTTCATCTCCAAAGTCTGGAGCGACTGTCTTTGAATTGTTTGTTGACTTGTTCTCAAGTAATTCAAGAACAGAGTCTGCCGGTCTTTGTTTGCTCTTTAGCCGAGCTGCAGAGCCGTTATAAATACGATGTTTATCGACACTGTTTGCAATAGGGTCAATAAAGATCCAGTCTCCATCGCTATTGCGGTACATGCCAGACAAGCCTTTGCTTGATAATTCAAATCGTCCGGTTAATTGCTTATTCTCAGTATTTCGAGCGGTGTAAGAGCGGATATTGGGAAACTTCTTTTTTAGCTCATTAGGAAAGGTGCTGTTTTCAACTAAGATGAACTCAATATTATGACCCTTTAAACTGGGCACTTTGATCTTAAAGTCAGACGAATCTTTATTGTTCAAATGTACTTTCAGAGACGCAATATCTAAGCGATAAATATCGGATGCAAGCTCGATTACTTCACCAGTAGATGTCGAGTAGCTTTGTTGGGTTGACAGTTTCTGCCATACAGATTGGTCGTCGCCTGCAATGACTGGATTCGACAAGCATGCGACTATTGATGCACAAATGAGGGTTCTGTTAATTTTTAAGGGTTCCACGAGCGCCTCCGAGCAGAGTGGGTGAGTCTTAGAAGTTTGGTCAAAAAAGTATTTTTTATCAACGTGACCATAATACATAGTTGAAGCGTGCGCTTGTGTGACCTAAATGGCACAAATTAGTGGTAATAATGCGCTTTATGGAGGCGTAATACTTGTGTTTTCAATTTCGAAATGACTTGAATTAGATTATCTAATACATTGTATTCTTTAGAGTTTATGCGTCTGACTCTAAAGTAACATCGATAATTGTCAGCTCTTCTATGTATCCCAACTGTTGTATAAACAACTGTTCGATAGCTTCTATTGCACCAACCTTTACCTCTCCGTCCCAAAGGCAGAGATTATTGTCATTTTCTCTTTTAATGTGTAAATCTGTCGTTAATGTTCCGGTTGATTTGTATCCACCTGAATTAAAGTATTTAACTCTGTAAGTGTTCATATATTTATTCTTCCGTTATTGCTTATCGACAATGTACTGATATTAGCTTGATATCAGTTAAGCTCCATGTGAAGTCAACAATTCCTTTTAATAGTCAGATTGTAAATCGATACTTGTTAGTGGTGAATTAATCTTTGACAGCTTTTTGGGATAACGCGTCAAATGAGATATTATATTCACCTCGAATATCTGAGGATTGATCTCTGTATTAGTATCCGTTCTTAGTTCTATTCAATTATTTCTTGAAAATCAGTTGATGTCCTTAAATTTCTTTTGGTGTTAAATCAAGTACTCAAAGAGTCTAAAGGGTTAGGTGGGCTAAATAACTATAGTAGCTCAGACAAATGGGATAGGTTATTTAGACTTGATCTAAAAGGTCGGAAGCTTCTTTATATGAAAGTTAGATTGTCTGCTAAAGTAGTTGTAAATCTGCGCAAACTAAAAGGCCACACAAGTTTGGATTTATTTGTGCGCAAGAATAAGTCAAAATTTTTAAAATAGAGGGATCATATGGAAGGTAAATTCTATTATGCTATTTGGAGTATATCTAAAGGTGTAAATGTTCTTTACTTACAGGGCAATGAAGATATTCGTGGCGAGGCGAATGATTTTGAACTTGCGAAGGAATTGCTCTATCAAAGTATTCTCGAATGGAATGGTGACGGTGAGCCTCAGATTGAAATATTAAACTATAGTTCCGATGAGTGGTATTTATGTAATCCTATTGGCTACTCAGAGGTAGATGATGTAGAAAGTTATTTTATTGACGGTGTATGTGAATCGTGCAGTTATCCTCGCGGTCAAAGAAGTAAAAAACCATTTGATTTAAGGTTAAAGCCATCGGCAGGAATTACGAGCATTCAAACACCAGTTGAAAGAATCTACTTGTTTAGAGGTTCTTTAGTCAGGAAGCTACAAATGTACTCAAATAATTCCTTAACATTTAGAGAGGTTTTTTTTAAAGGTCTATCAACTGATTATTTTGAGCTTTTAAATGAGCCGAGAATAAACTATGTCTTAGAGAACTCTATATCATTAAATGAAAAATATCGGACAACTTTTATTTGCAAATCTTGTCAGCGAGTTTCTTATACTGGGAAGCAAAATTTAGACGATTACTTTTTTCCAAAACATGAGTTTAACTCTGTAATCGAAGTTATAAGACCTGATGCATTAACAAAAGCATCTATCGCTATAAACGGAACGCTTTTAAAAGATGGGATTAAAAGGAATAAAGCAGAGAAGTTTTTAACAACAAAAATTAAACTTTTGGATGAAGGTGAATTTTATATACCTGAGGTTACAAAAGAAGTTGACTTTATTGATTGGGGATAGAGGTGATAGAGCCGGGTAGCCACTGACAAGTATAAAGTTTGGGTAAACATGGATATTCATCTACTAAGCTAACTGACCATCTGTTATCTTAACTTTGATGCCCTAAGTTAGATTAAGATTGAGCGTCAAATGCGATAATATAATGACCCGATAAAATTCAGGGTTGCTATTGCTGCGAGTACTACATACGCAATATCCCGGATTCAAACATTATCGGCTCGCATTGCTTTAGCTCCAATCTGAGGTTTAGGTGTAACATTTAACGATTTTATTAATTTTTGAAAATTTAGGTGTGGAGGAAGTTTGGGCTTTAGATATTGATAGAGCTACTTCTGAGTATAGGCGAGAAAATACTGGGCAACTTTGTATACTACTCCCATCTGGAAAAAACGAAAGGGAACAAATTTTCAATTTCGCTAGTGAAATTGCTGAAGAACAGGGTTTCGATGCCACTCCAGATATGGGGCAGAAGTATCTATTTATGTCTTTGGATTGATAATGTAAACCTCCCTGTTTTAGTGGCACTCTAAATTAGAGTTTTCAGGCTTGTTGAATCTGGCTAGATGCTCCCATGGTGTTAAATCATTCAGGGAGTCGTGCGGCCTTTCTTCGTTGTACTCTCGTATCCAATCCTCAGTAATCTTCCGAACCTCTTGGAGTGTTTTAAATACATACATATTTAAAATTTCATCTCGATAAGTTCGATTAAATCTTTCTACATATGAATTCTGTGTTGGCGTCCCAGGTTTTATAAACTCCAGCTGTATCTGCTGCTCTTCTGCCCAATCGGCTAGTGCGGTTGAAATAAACTCTGGCCCATTATCCATTCGCAACTTTCTTGGCTGACCTCGCCATGCTATCACTCGCTCCAGAACGCGAATAACACGAGGTGCTGGCAAGCTTAAATCTATTTCTATAGCGAGCGCCTCGCGATTAAAGTCATCGACCAAATTAAACGTTCGAAAGCGGCGACCACAGAATAAACTGTCACTCATAAAGTCCATCGACCAACAGTGATTGGCTGAGCTAGGGATAGCAAGTGGCTCTGGGCTTCGCGTTGGCAGCCGTCTTTTGCCTCTGCGCCGTTTGTTTAAGTTCAGCATGCAATAAACTCGATAGATACGCTTGTGATTCCATCGGTGACCCCAGCGTCGTAGTATTTTAAATAACTTACTAAAACCGTAAGCAGGATAACGCTCTGCTGCCTCTTGTAGCTTCGTGATGACATCATCATCACGATGCGGGTCCGGCTTGTAACGATATGTAGAATCACTGATGCCAACTGCGCGACAGGCCATTCTCAAACTTGCGCCATGCTGAGTTCTCGCATAGTCAACAAGTTCTCGCCTTATCGCTGGCTTTATAGCTTTTTTTCTACGATGTCCTTTAGGATCTTATGCTCAAGGCTGAGATCGGCAAACATGGCCTTTAATCGACGGTTCTCTTCCTCTAGCTCCTTCAACCGCTTAACATCTGAAGCTTCCATTCCGCCATATTTTGATTTCCAGTTGTAATAGGTCGCATCGGCTATCCCGTACTCCCTACACACCTCTTTAACCAAACGGCCATTTTCGACTTCCTTCAAGATCTTAACGATCTGACTTTCTGAGTAGCGTGATTTTTTCATTTCTAGTTCTCCCTATGGGTTTAGTTTACCCTGAAGAACTCCAAATGTAGATGCCACTATTTTAGGGGAGGTTTACAAAGGCCAAAAAGAGCTTTTAGGCTTGTGGTTATCAGAAAACGAGGGGGCTAAATTCTGGCTCAACGTTTTAACTGAGCTTCAAAATCGAGGAGTTAAAGATATTCTCATTGCTTGTGTTGACGGTTTAAAAGGGTTTCCTGACGCTATCAACTCGGCTTATCCCGAAACGCAAGTACAGCTTTGTATAGTGCACATGATTCGAAACTCCGTTCGCTATGTTCCCTGGAAAGACTACAAGGCCGTGACAGCGGATTTAAAGCGCATTTATCAGTCAGCCACTGAAGAAGATGCGCTGCTTGCGTTAGAGCAATTCTCTGAGCGTTGGGACGATAAGTATCCGCAAATCAGTCGCTCCTGGAAAACTCATTGGCACAATCTAAATACGTTATTTAATTATCCGCCTGAAATACGCAAAGCCATTTATACGACCAATGCCATTGAGTCGCTCAACAGTGTGATTCGAAAGTCGATTAAGAAGCGAAAGCTCTTTCCATCAGATGACTCCGCCAAAAAAGTGGTTTATCTAGCGATTATGGACGCTTCGAAAAAATGGACTATGCCTATTAGAAATTGGAAAGCGGCCTTAAATCATTTTATGATTGTATTTGATGGCCGCTTAGATGACTATGTTTGAACTGGCAGTTACACAGAATAATTTACAGGGTCATTAATTTAAATATCAATATATCTGTAACTTACAGATACTAAAAATCACAGCGCTTAAACCGCTAGACAAAATGAGGTACTGCTCCGTAATTTCCTTTTAAGTATTCGCTTCTAATATCTTTGTCGTGCCTAGGACTGAATTCTTTAGATAGAGACTTTAATTCTGATAAACCATTTTTCTTATCTATAAGCCAAATTTCATCTCTTCTTAAAATACTTTGATCTAATAAGTCAGAATCATGAGTTGAAACAATTAATTGTGAATTGTCCCCAGTGCTCTTTTTTAAGAATAACTCGATTAGGTGCTTAGTTAATTTTGGATGTAGACTTCTATCTAATTCGTCTACGAAAGCTACAACTGCATTAGTTGTATTCATCAATTCATAAAACAACGGAGCTAATTCTATGATTCGTCTTGTTCCATCTGATTCTTCTTCTAGGTCAAAGGTTACTTTATTTTTTCCATCTACAGATAAGTGTTGAGTGCAAATTTTAAGAAGTTTAAGTACACCATCGCTCTTCAAGACAACAGAGCGATTCCCTGTCGAAGGATTAGAGATAAAGACAGCTCCATCCTCACTAATCTCATCATTAATCTCATCTAGAATCCGTATAGGTATATCACTTGAATCTGCATCTAGAAATTTCGTGCTAATCTCAACAACACTCGGATCAAATTCTGAGAGAGTTTGTTTTAAAAACGTTGAAAAATCTTTGTCATTGCCGATTCTGAATTCAACTCCATGACTGATACTTCTGGGTGTAAAAACTCTCACATAGTCATCAAACCAGTCATAAATCATTTGAAAATGCTTTGAATTTCGTTCAACGGATTCCGTAATGAATAGTTGATTATTTCTAGTTCCTTCTGACAAAAAGTTAATAAATTGATATTCGTCCTTTTTGAGAGACTTTAGTTCTTTTCCAAAAGTGAATTCGCTAGACTCCTCATCGTTTACAACTCTTCTGAAAATTAGTTGTGTAACGGTAGCTTTTATTTCTTTCAACTCCTCGAAAACGACAACGTCTCTAAGAATCTTAAATTCATATGAATAAGACTTATTTTTTATTTGAAGTTCAAAGTAAAAACATGTCGGTAAATTTGTACTTTCATTATCTAGTTTAAAAGATATATTTCCAATAGTTCTCTTTGGGCTACTGCCTCTTACTACGAATTTTTGGGCAAATTCAATTGCTCGAATAAAGTTGCTTTTCCCAGAAGCGTTTGCGCCATAGATAACCCCAGTGCGAAGTAGGTTTGTAAACGACTTGTTCGCTGATGAATAGATATGGTGCTTTATGTGCTGCTTTTCTCGACTAGGAACTAGAGAGAGTACAGCCTCATTTTTAAATGATAAGAAGTTACTTACCTTGAATTTTACTAGCATTTACAAGCTCTTATAGTGATATTTACGCATTAAGCTTAGATTTATCTACAAAAAATAGCATATTTTATCGCGTTATTCGAGAAATTGTCGGATTTAAGGTTTGAAAAATGTGAAGTAGGTCCACATAATATATAAATATGCTTCGTAGCGTGATATTTTCTCTTTATATAGGGTTTTAAATCGGGTTTTATGGTTTTTCTCTTGATGTATCGGAGTCAATATCGTACTAAGGCGTTATATTTATTTTTGCTTTAGTGCGCGAAACAGTTAACTTAACACCGGGTCCGTAAAAAAATACTTAGTTTTCCCTTTCGAAATTCACTGGGTAAAACGATATTCAACTGGAAGGTATATTGTTAATTTTAAAAGTTTTTTCACTATTTTTGTTTTAAATAAGTGCACTTATATTTGGAGGATCATATGCCAATAAAAGATAAGAAACACATAAATTTCTCAGAGGATTATGAACTAAATAATCGTTTGCGAAGAAACAAGAAGAGGCAAACGGAAGAAAATAGACAAAAGCTTAGGGATTTAGGCGATAAAACGAAGAACAGCCTTGATAAGAGTCGGTTAACACATGACGAGCTTGACAAAGCAATTCAAAAGAATAAGCAAAGCTTCGATTAGAAGGTATCAAAGCAAATGAATAATAAAGAATGCATTTATCCCAAGCAGGAGGAAGTTATCTAAATGACTAGCAAGATCACGAAGCAGGCAGAGGATTACCTTGAAGCCTTGGTAAACTCGATAGAAATTTCGCCTTCAAAGTATGAACAGGCTGAAAAAAGCTACAAATCTCTCGGAGAATGGTTGCATCGTGAAGATTCTAGTGTACGCGATTTTGAACCAGATGTTTATGTTCAAGGCTCTTTTCGTCTAGGTACGGCCGTCAAACCTCAATCTAAAGATGAGGAATACGATGTCGATAGCGTTTGTTCATTGACTAAGCTCGACAAATCAGATCTTACCCAGAATGATTTGAAGGCTCTACTTGGAAAGGAAATCAAACTCTACCGAGATAGTAAAGGCATTACTAAGGAAGTTCATGAAGGCCGACGTTGCTGGCGTCTTGACTATTCTGACGGTGCTCAATTTCACATGGATATAGTACCAAGTATTCCAAATGGATTAGATCAGCGTCGACTCCTTGAAGCTAAACAACTTGATGCACAATTTTCGGATTCAGCTATTGCCATCACTGACAATGAAGTAATTCCTCAGTATTTTGAAATTACAGACGACTGGCCTCGTTCTAATCCGCGAGGTTACGCAGAATGGTTTAAATCTCGTATGGGAGACGAGTATAAACGTCGCAGGATACAGGTTCTTAACGAGATGAGAAAAGGTGGAATAGACGCAAGTATAGAAGATATTCCTACTTATCGGGTTAGAACTCCTCTTCAGTCAGCGATAATGGTTTTAAAGCACCATAGAGATACTATGTTTGTCGATGACCCTACAGACAAACCAATTTCGATCATCATTTCCACTCTAGCTGCGCACGCTTATCAAGGTGAGGACACTATCGGTCAAGCACTTCTCTCAATCCTGGAGCGTATGGAAGCCGCAATTGAATTCGATGGTACGAAACACGTTATCAAAAATCCAACTGACGCCCTGGAAAACTTTGCAGACAAATGGGAAAGTCATCCCGAGCGTGCTAGAGCATTCTATGATTGGCTCGATAAAGCTAGAACTGACTTTTACGAAGCAGGGCGTTTAGCTGAACAGCGACTTATATCTAGTACTCTTGAAACTCGTATGGGAAGTGCTCTTACTAGTCAGGTTCTTAAAAATCTAGAGCACTCGTCTCGTTCTGGAGGAACGAGCCTCCTGGGTGCAGCAACATCTGCTTCTACGACTTCCTCCCCGGAAGTATCCTTTGATGACACAGCTAGAACTCCTAAAAGGCCGAAAGGGTTTGCATGATTTGGTGGCTTAATCGCAGTACCAGACTATCTTCAGAAAAAGCTGCTGTGGCGAATCTTGAGGCAGCTGTCGATTGGCTGCAAGTCGGGAAATGGCAAGCAAATAAAGAGCTTGCTATGTGTTTGGATTTTCAAGTTAGTCATGGTAATGAAATATTCGATTTTCGAATGGTTTATCCGAGTGTATTTCCTGATGCTCCGCCGTTAATTTATACCAAAGACGGATCTAGGATTTCTCAGCATCAATACGGAGCTGAAGGCGAGCTATGTCTCGAATATCGACCTGACAACTGGAAGACTTCAATTACAGGTGCAGAAATGATCTGTAGTTGTCAACGACTGCTTTCTGAGGAAAGAGAAGTGCCCGGTGAAATCGTGCATGCTCACTCCGCTCATGTAGCTTCTCTAGGGCGCGACTTACGCTCAAAACATTGTAGATTTTTGATGTCAGAAGGAGATTTAAATGCCGTCAATTCTTTACAAGAATGTGCTTTCCACTCTTTAAGCTTGAAACTACGTAATGTCGCTCCAGATTTTATATGTTCTCTAAATTATGTAGGGCAAAAAGACAGCAAATTATGGGGCAGCGACCTAGCGCTTCCAGAAGGCGGATATGAAGAAACAGGGCTTGTTGTTCGAGTACCTAAGGCCGGTAAACTTGGCAATATAGACGCTGATGCTTTAAAGTCATTTCTAGCTAGTATAAAACTTAATGATTTGAGCAGTACAGTTTTGGATTGCGATAGCGTTAAATACCTTCTAATAGGAAATTCAGACAATTGGGAGTTGTTTAGGATTTATGGAGAACCAGGCTCTCGCAAGATAATCAAATTCACAGTGCTGAAAATTCCAAGCGTTAAAAAGCGTTTAGTAAATTCTTATGTCTCTCTTTCAGATAAAAAGGTGGGAATCGTAGGCTGCGGTTCGGTAGGTTCAAAGATTGCCGCTAGTTTATGCCGATCTGGGGTCAAGAACTTTTTACTACTAGATGAAGACATTTTTTTCCCCGATAACGTTGTGCGCAACGAACTCGACCTCGGTGATACAGGAATTCATAAGGCTTATGCGTTACGGGATCGTCTTCTCCGAATAAATCCTCTTGCAGATGTAAAGACACTTCGAATTTTCCTCGGGGGCCAAGAAAGTTCTGCGTCTATTTCTGGGGCACTAGAATCACTTGGCCAAGGAGACCTTTTGATTGACGCCACAGCTGAGCCAAAGGCTTTTAATATAATAGCGTCGATATCTACACGTTACCGAAAACCGATGATATGGACAGAAGTTTTTGCAGGAGGTATAGGTGGAATTGTTGTGCGTGTACGTCCTGACATAGATCCAATCCCACTGGCCGCACGAGACCAAATATCTACTTGGTGTAATGATCAAGGTATGGAATGGGCTAGTCCTGCAGTTTCGGATGAGTATCATGGGTTGGCAGAAGATGGTACTCCACTAATCGCTGATGACGCCGAAGTAACAATAATGGCATCGCACGCGACTCGTTTTGCATTAGATATATTGGCGCGGCCCGAAGCAAGTATATTTCCAGCGTCAGCATACGTTGTCGGTTTATCTTCAGGATGGTTATTCAATGAACCATTTGATACACGCCCCATCAAACTACTACCAGAAGGTCAATGGGGGGATACTGTGGATTTTCTTGAGGAAGAGGATATGGTTAGACTTTTAAAAGAACACCTGCCTGTTGAGGAAAAGGATGAAACTACTGCTACCGAATAACGTAATGCGAAAGATGCGATTCCACATGCTCAGAGCAGGACGCAGAGAGATCGGAGGTTTAATCATGGGAGAGGAATTAAGTGAACAGACTTTCCGACTTGTTGATTTTTCTGTTGATTCCATAAGCGGTACTCGCTCGAGCTTTGTTCGAGATGATAAACAACATGAGCGAGCTCTTTCTAATTTTTTTGAGAAAACCGGTGCAAACTATCGTCGTTTTAATTACCTAGGGGAGTGGCATACACACCCTAGTTTCAGCGTACACCCCAGCTCTCAAGATATTCACGCGATGCAGGATTTGGTAAGTTGCTCAGGCGATGTTAATTTTGCTGTATTGTTTATTGCTAAGCTAAAATGGTATTGGCGTTTTGAAGCCTGTGCGTATCTTTTTGTAAGGGAGCATTTACCGTCACCTGTTGAATTAATCCATGAATCAAAAGCCTTCTTAAATTACGGAATCAAATAGTATGCTTAAACAGCTTTTCAAAAACTTCGTATTAAAAGGAACAGATTGGTTATTTCGAACTCGTTCGATCGAGGTTACTCTTATCAAATCCGCATTAGGAGTAATAATTACAATTTATGCTGGTCCTCCGTTGATAGAAATAATCCTTCGTATCTTTTTGGATACATTACCGAGCACCTTCATAGTTGTACGGCAAACAATCGATACTGTAGATAGCTGGATTCTTATGATATGTTCGATTGTCATTTTGGTTGCATTAGTTTTAATTGTTGTTCGTTTTTTAAGTGAAAGAAAAAGCAACACAAAGAAACGAGTCCTAGTGATTGAAAGCAGAGGACTTCGCGATGATGACGGCTCTCCACTCGACCAAATAATATCGAATAAATTTACAGGTCAGGTTATCCCTGTACTTCTGGACTTACGAAACAGATTAGATGGAAGTATCGTTAATCCTGAACAAGCGATAGATGATATTTCTGCCACACACCGCGCGGTGCTACAGCATCAAAAACACATTAACCGGAGCGACTTGACTATCGTATACGGAGGTTTGACATCAGTACCCTATACATTTTTAACCGGGCTCATGCTGGATGATGAGGGCACTATTTGTACATATGATTGGGATCGAACTCAAGAAGATTGGCGTTATCCTGACATGGAAGACGATGGACTAGTTTTTGAGGTTAGTGAAACTGAGGAAATAACTAACGTGGAGGAGGTGGTAATAGCTTTGGCTTTTTCATACCCGGTTAATAGTGAAGATCTAGAGAGCACCTTTTCCATGCCGGTTGTAAGACTTACACTCGATGGCATGTCTTCTGATGCGCACTGGTCTCAGGACAAACAAAGACGTTTAGCGCAGCAGTTCTTAGAGATAGTAAAAAAACTAAGTGCGAAAGGAGTAAAGAGGATCCATTTAGTCATGGCAGCTCCTAACAGTGTAGTTTTCACTTTCGGTCGCCGGTATGATAAACGTAATCTTCCCGAAATAGTTGTTTATCAATACGAGCGTAACAAAAGGCCATCATATCCTTGGGGTATATTAATGCCTGTAGCTGGAGTTGAACGAGCACGGGTTCAATACTCTTAGCTCGAAACGACTTATAGTACACAGGGTGATATCAGTTGGAATTGTCAAAACTGCGCGAGCAGAACAACTTAAACGGAATGATTTTTATATGTGATTGAAGAATGCAATTGATGAGTTAGAAAGTTACGGTATGATTGAAGTCATAATGAGTTTTGCTGCTCATCTGCTCAACGTTAAAGTTAGGAGATTGTATGTTATATAACAGCTCTGAAGAAATAATAGCTGAAGATTACTTTAAATTTATAAATGACACCATCGGGTTTAGTGCTCTAGGAATGTCATTGGTTTCTATCAAGTTTCAAAATTCTAGTGGAGTAGCAACTTTTCTATTTTTAGTTTTATTAGTCTGGACTTTTTCTAAAGGAAAAGAATATCAAAAAATTGCAAATAGATATCTTGAACATATGAAAAAAAGAAAATCAATGTTTCAAGTCTTCTGGAATATGAAGTTCTATCTTTTGGGTATGGCTACTTTATTTTCAGTTGTTGTTGGCGCTTTAAGTGAAGAATTGGTCAATAGTTTAGTAATATTCTGATAAGTACAGATTAGCAAAAAAACTACGACTAATGTCGTATCTAAATTAAAACTAGACAGCTTAGAATATCAATTCTGATTAATATCATCGCATTAGCAATGTCGCAAAGCATCTTAAAGCGGAATTTTAATTAAAGAGTTAATCAAGTACTCCGAACTTATTGTTTTACGCATTTTTTTTGGTTAACTACGAGTTATGTGGATTGAAGAATATGAAAGAAGAATCAAAAGCTATACAAGAATTAGCTAAGACAGCTTCAAAAGGCATTGAGGCTTCAGAAAAGCTAGGTGGATTTTTGTCAAAGGTGTTGGGAGATGGTTTTGTTGAGCTAGGCTCTGCATTTTCAGATTGGGCTAAAGCTTATCGTTATAAGAACCTTCTAAAACTATCCGATGAAATTGAACAGATTCACGCTGAAAGAAAGTTGATGGGAAAAGCAATAAACATTTTACCTAAACATGCACTTCCAATTTTGCAGGAGGCATCTCTAGAGGATGACGATGACGTCCGAAGTCTGTGGGCTGGCCTGATTGCAAATGCGACAGATCCGAATGTGAGATTCCAGATCAAAAAACTATATCTGGAAATACTTTCCTCGCTAGACCCTATCGACACCGTAATACTGATTTGCCTACAAAAGTTAGAAACTGAAGAAAAGTACAGCTTTATTAGTGGAAACCAGTTAAATTCGGAAGAAATTTCAAGGTTGGTAGGTAAAGAAGAGGAAGATGTAAAGCTCTCACTAAGTAGTTTATTTAGACATGGATTAATTATCGATTCTTGGGAGCAAACAATTGATAGTATGGATCGTGGGTATTCAGGGTTTCGTGTTAATAATCCAAAATCTAATTATCGTCTTTCACACCTAGGAACTACTCTACTAGATGGGTGCAAAACCAATTAACAGGCGCGTAAGTCCCACAATAACTAATAGAGTACTGACTGAAGTGTTGTAACTGGAATAGGACTATACGAGTAGCATATAAAGAATATGTTTGATCTACAGTATGACCTTTACCCCTAAAAACGGATACAAAATTAAGCTGCCGACTCTTCAAATATCATAGGAGCTTTATTGCCCAGGTGAGAGTGCCGACGCTTCCGATTATAAAACCCTTCGATGTAACGGAACAAGCTCGTTCTTGCTTCCCTCAGATTAAAATAGTTTTCAAAGTTTACATGCTAAGTTTTTAAAGTGCCAAAGAATCTTTCTGCGACCGCATTGTCCCAACAATTGCCTTTACGGCTCATGCTGATGTTGACATCAGCCAATATCGTTTCAAGCGATTCAGAGACATACTGACTCCCTCGGTCGGAGTGGAAAAGCTTTGGTATACAACCTCGACGAACTTGGGCGATTTGGACCGCATCACAAACGAGCTCAGCTCTCATGTGGTCGGCTAGCTGCCAACCAACGACCGCTCGAGAGTACAGGTCAATCACAAGAGCTAAATAAATCCATCCCATACTCGTGGGGAGTAGAGTAAGAGACTGAGCGTAGTCGAACTATCTCTCAGCCTCTCCTCTCCGAACCGGACGTGCACCTTTCAGCGCATCCGGCTCTCCATTTAATTGCAGCCGAAGGCCATAGCAACATCTTTGTACTTAGAAGTGACCGTGTTTCGCGCTTCAACGCGACCATATGGATTAGACTCAGGCAGCCGCCAACGGAACCGCATCTTGGCGCTGCTCACAAGACGGAACAGTGATGCGCCAGTTACCACACCATTGTTGGATTTACCGAAGTAAGTCCATGTTTTCGCCATCTCTGGCGATGGCCTGCGTATTAACGTTTTCATTAGAGATTTAATGCTAGCTTTAAACTTAGCTCCTAACCAATGTGCCAGTTTCCAGAATACAGCACGGTCTACCTTGTCGTAGATTTTAGCCGTGTAGTCAGTAAAACAATAAAACTGTGACCAGCCTTTCAGCTTTTGGTTGAGTTTGATTATCTTATCAACGGCACTGCAACTGTGATCTGTAGACAGTTCGTTGGTTAGTGAGCGGGTAAAAGACTTGCATTTGTCTTTCGGTATCCCCGTCACTATTCGCATATTTCCCTTGGGTCCGCGTTTACGGATAATGCGGTGCCCTAAGAAGGTGAAACCATCATTAACATGGGTAATATGGGTTTTGTCCATATTCAGTGTTAACTTGAGCTTACCTTCTAAGAAGCATTTGCATTGGTTACGTATGGCTTCAGCCTCTTGCTTAGTGCCTTTGACTATCACGACAAAGTCATCCGCATATCGGCAGAAAGCCACGGCGGGCATCCATGTCCGTGTTTCACCATTTAGAGGCTTGCGTCCTCGTTTGAGACTGTAGTTATTGTACCAACGGTCTTTGCGTGCCTTTTTACTCAGGTAGCACTGGTTCAAGTATTGGTCGAACTCATTCAACATGATGTTCGACAATAATGGCGAGATAACGCCACCTTGCGGCACACCTTGATGAGTAGCATAGAACAGGTTCTTTTCAACATGACCCGCTTTCATATACCGCCAAAGCAGGTCAAGAAAGCGACGACAGTTGACCCGTTTACGCACGCATTGCATCAATAACTTATGGTGGACCGTGTCAAAGTAGCTCGATAAGTCACCTTCGATTACCCATCGTCCGCTTGTTTCTCTACAATCGGTTAATTGCAGTTTCACTGTGCGAATAGCATGATGCACGCTACGCTCTGGCCTGAAACCATAGGAAAGAGGATGAAAATCACTCTCCCATATTGGCTCCATTGCCATGAGCATGGCACGTTGTACTATTCGATCACGAAGCGTGGGAATGCCTAAAGGACGTTGTTTACCCTTCGCTTTTGGAATATAGATACGTCTTGCTGGTTGAGGTTGGTAGTCGCCTGATAACAATTCACTTCTGATGGTTAACAGATAATTATCCAAGCTCTGTTCAAGCTGCACTTTGCTTATTCCATCCACGCCCGGCGTGTTCGCGCCTTTGGCCGATAAGGTGATACGTGCGGCTTCACGTAGCCAATCGATATGGCTTATCAGCCGCATTAAACGGTCAAACCGTTTCGTCTTATCGTTATCCGCCCATGTTGCTAACTTGCGTTGCATTTCACTGATTATCAAAGGTCTTCACCTTGTTAGGTCAGCTAGCGTGCTGACGCAAATCAATTAAACTGTGCCCCTTCGCCATGTAATGCGCTCTCCACATCTCAGACTACTACGAGCACTCCGCCAGCCTATTTATCATCGGGGTCATGCTCCCTTAAAATCTAAATAGACCTTCCCCGGTTTATCTACCCGAACTCAAGCATGATGAGGAGGATGCCGATCGCAATCTTTACCCTTATCGTTCTGTAAGATGGTGATACTCAAACACCGAATTGCGGTTTGGTGCTTGTCCCTTGCTTTCACTCGTACATATAGCGAAGCAATTTGGAAGTGATACCGCTTCATATTGTTCACTTCTGCATCACACTGCCTGTTAACCCATGTAGGCAGTGGCGACGTTTCAGCCCATAGACGCGAATTAATCGGTTCATGTTCTTCATCCTTCCATCACTCAGTCTAGAGAAGCATCTTGGCTTAATGAGTTCGCCTCACTTCCCGTTGTCAGCGGGTTACATCACCCCATCAGCATACGATAGGTCACTGCCGCTCAGACTCAGTCACCTACCCAACTAGATGACGCTATACCTCCTTCACTCCTGTTTAGAATGTATAGATTCCTGATAGATTCGTGATCCGTTTATGCTATCCATGCAAGTGCCGGATTCCGGGCACACTATAGGTTATATCGCTTACCCAGATCTGGTTTGGCTTATCAACGGTGAAATTCCTGTTAAGCAAATTCTCTGCTACCGGCTTTCCGTGACTAGAATCGGTTGTGATGACAAATCCTTTGTATTGCTTAGGATAAATATCATTCTCTCGTTTAAGACGAGCGACTCGTTTGTGATTAACGTGCTCTTCCAACTCGTTAAGTTCGGTCGTCAATCTTGGAACACCATAGGTTTGTACAGTACCATTAAAACACTCAACAAGCTTACTCAACAGGCGCTCATCTTCGACTTGTCGGGCACTCGGAGGCCTACTTTGCCGATCGTTATAACCAGGGTAGGAGACACCCAGCGCTTAGCATTGCAGATAAACACTAAACTCTGGATGTTCACTAATAAACTGATATTTTACGCTTGGTGCTTCGCAAAGTAGGCTGCCTTTTTTAATATTTCTTTCTCCTGCCTGAGCTCAGCCACTTCTTTCCTGAGTTGTTTTAGTTCTTGCTCTGGCGTAAGTTCTAGTTCCTAGCTAAGTAATTCACTACGGTACTTTGTTACCCAGCTATAAAGAGAATTAGGGTTAACACCTAATTCTTGGGCTATTGAAGCTGTGCTGCGATCACTTGATATTGCTAGCTGAACCGTATCAAGTTTGAATTGTTTAGAATATTTTTGTTTTGACATTTGGATACCTCATTTCTGCAATTGTACCTAAGAAATCTGTATCCGTTAAATGGGGTAAGCCTCAGTATGAAGAAACTTACCGAATAACAAATTGACAAAGACTGCATACTAGTAATAAGAGACACCGCTAGTTTCCCAGCGGCAGATTCTATTCTGAATGTGTCAAGTCAATAAGATGCGGTGCCAATAAATGTTCAATTTTCACGGGGGTTTTGACTTTTACTTCTTGAATAATATTTATCAAAGTTTGTGTATTTAATCTCAACTTATCTTCCAAGCTATCAATAGTAGCTCTTAACTGAGCACTCTTCGCCATTAGAGCTTTCCGAGTTTTACGGTTAGCAAATAGCTGCTTCTCTTTAGTATTGAGGCTCAGTGGTTTGAGTTGCTCTTCTGTATAAAGAGCTATGAGTTTCTTGCGATTTGCAGTGCTTAGAGTGCTCAGGCCACCTTTGACTAAATTTCTGTGTTTAAGTCTGTCATGAAGGTTTTTGGGCGTAATAGGGGAGTGTTCAAAGCCTTCTTTAAGCATGAGCATTAGTTCTTTTTCAATCGCATCGTCAAGTTTTTTTCCTCTATGCATTTTGCTCTCCTTTTAAATGTTCTCTTGCAAACAAGTCAGCTAACGTAGTAACTTTCTCTTCTGATTTATAATGTCGAACTTTCGCTATTTGTCTTTTAGTCTCAGTCAACAGTGAAATTCTCTCTAGCCTAGCTAAGTTATCAAGGTTTTTGCTCATTTGATTCCTAGCGAAAGTGTAAGAATCATCTTCAACTGCTAGCTGTTCAAGTTGTTTGAATTGTTCCTGGAGTTTTTCTCTTAAAGCATTAAGCTTCGAATGCTCATCTATTCGCCCCGTTAGTTCAAAACTTTCGCAATATTCACCACTTTGACACTTCAACCTTGTTGGGCAGCCACTCGCTGCTACATTCCTGTTGCAAGAGCCTAACGGAAGAGGGTGGAGAGTTGCATGTCGCTCTATAAGTTCTTTCGCTTCTAATTTCTTGGACCTATCAGTAAATTCGTCAAACGCACTTTTAACATCAGATAAAAAAGTGTCAGACATTGTGCTTTCCAGGTGCTTTGCTATGTCTTCTCTATTATCAAAAGTATGAAGGTTGGTTTTTAAATTTGCTTCCAGATCATGTTCTGGATTAATCTTGATAAAGCCATTATTTCGAATATAGTCGATAGGACTGCTTGAATCGATTTTTGACTCAGTCTTTTCTGAAATCTCACTATTAGACTTAGGAATAGTGGCTAAGCTAATCAGCGATGTAGCTTTTCTAATATGCTTGATAGCAACATGTTGATAGTGTTCATTCTGAGTGATATCTATACGGCCCATAAGCATGGCTTGTAAGTGTTCAGATAGTCCAGCGATTGCCAAAAACGTATTGATATTATGTCTAGGCATATGGCTTTTTAGGCGAGTATAGGAACCATCATCCTCGATCAAATTGTAATATTCAAACGCAGACTTATTTCCGCCAAATCCTAAGAAATTGTTTATTAAAGGATTGGAAAAGGGAATGACTACAGCAGTCAAGATCTGTTTTCTCGCAAACTTGGTGGAACCAAATTCGTGGATGAAAAGAAGATCTTCATATTTAATCTCATATTTTTTCCCAGAAGTGCTCCAGCGATAAGTCAACTTTTGTTCAACTGCATTCGCATCTTCACCGTATTTCGAAGCGATAAATCTATTTATTTCAACCTTACTATAGTACCTTTCGATATCGTATTTTTTACCTGGCCTTAATTCCTTACTTATTGGTAGCCTTGCAGAGTTGAAAGCTTTATATAACCGATCCCTTAACGAACCGATTCCAGGGCGAGAGCACTCTGTAGTAATCAAGTTTTCAATTGTGTCGCCAATTTCTATATCAGTACTTGGAATATTATCTAGACTTTCTGGCAAATAATCGCGCTGTGATTTCACTCGCAAATACTCAATCTTTTTACGCATTTTTTCGGATAGCTTTAGTGTGTTATCAAATATTGCCTCAACTAGAGGTACAGCTAACGGCTCTACCCAATGTATTCTTTCGCCTGTTCCTTTAGCTCCAATATATTTAATCCCTAATGAATATTGCGGCTGCCCTTGTTTTATCAGTTGCTCTTTAGTTAAAACATCTACTATTGGCCTCTTAACAAGCGCATCTTTTCGTAATGTGATGCACTCAATAGAACGAAAACCTGTCACGATCAGTAAAAATACAAGATTCAGAAGAATCTTTTCGCCAGTGCTAGTTGCTTTTCCCATTAAGTCAATCACATTAATAAATGCTTTAATAGTAATTAGCTTTTCATCATCACTGTGATTGTCGTCTATAAACTCTTCCTTTTTTAGCTTTTCAAGCTTCTTTGTCTTATTTGTGCGATTCGAATAGTGTAGTGGTTTAATGACACCGGACACTTAAATAAGAGATAATTAGATTAACTTATTGAGGTGTACCGATGAGCAAGAATAGGTCAAGACGACAGTTTGATCAAAGCTTTAAAGAAGATGCGGTAGCTCTGGTTACTGAGCAGGGATATTCGGTGTCAAAAGCAGCTGAATCGTTAGGAATTACGACGAATATGCTATATCGCTGGAAAGAAAAGCTAGAATCAGATGCAGGCGAAAGCTCTATTTCGGAAGATGAAAGAGCCGAACTATTACGTCTTCGAAAAGAAAATAAAGAATTGCGTATGGAAAAAGAGATTTTAAAAAAAGCCAGCCAATACTTTGCAAAAGAAATGAAGTGAAGTATGAGTTTATTGAGTCAGAAGCCTGTCACTATCCTGTCAGAATGCTCTGTCGCTTGCTAAACGTCAGTAAATCAGCATTTTATGACTGGAAGCATCGAGAAAAGCCCGTATTTGATGTGGATGAATGGCGTATCAAGAATCGAATGAAACGCTTATTTGAGCAGAGTAGGCAGAGTCTTGGGCGTCGAGAAATGACAAAAAAACTTCGCCAGGAAGGTTTTGAAATTGGCGAATGGCGAGTCAGTCGATTAATGAAAGAACTGTCTCTATTTGTGACGCAAAGATTGGCTTATAAGGTAACAACGAAAAGAAAACACAGCGATTCGGTTGCTGATAACTTGCTTAATCAAAACTTCAATCCAGTTGCTCCGAACGAAGTTTGGGCCGGTGATGTGACATATTTGAAGACTGGTGAAGGCTGGATGTACTTGGCGGTTGTCATGGATTTATATTCCAGACGAATTGTCGGCTGGCATATTGATAAACGCATGACGACTGACTTGGTGAGCAAGGCGTTAATGAAAGCCTATAACTTGAGGCAGCCGAGTAAAGGCTGCGTATTTCATAGTGACCGCGGCTCTCAATATACCAGCAATCACTATCGAAAATTGCTGGCCAGTTACAATATGAGGGGCTAGCATGGGTGACGTTGGCGCATGTTGGGACAATGCTGTGGTTGAGCGATTCTTTGGTAGTTTAAAGCACGACTGGATTTTAAAAGTCCATCAACCAACCAGAGAACACATGAAAAAAGATGTCGCAGCTTACATGAAGTATTACAACCTCGAAAGGCTGCATTCTAGTAACGGTGATTTATCGCCAATTAACTATGAAAACTCTCTAAAGAAAGTGTCCGGTTGGACTTGACCAGTACATAGTTCTTATATTTATTATCATTTATGAAAGAGAGAGGTGTTATACAAAATGCAAACCTATTAATATACTCTTGTAACTTTGTCGCTCTTCCAATAGCGTCTGACAGGTTACTAAGGTTTTTGGTATTTTCAGACAGGATACGGATAGATTCTTTCAATGTATCAGTGCTTAAATAAATTGGATGAGAGTGGGGGATAGTAGTCGATAGGGTATAGAACCACCTTTTTAGTATGATTAAGTTTGCGGTATGTGTGGCTAGTGAAACATTTAAGTTGTTCGCTCGATAAAAAAACACGAAAATAGCTTTCATAAAGTGTACTAGCTCAGACTTAATCTGACAGTTACCCGTTTTTCAATTGGTGTCTGTCAGTTTAGATTTGAGCTAGATTTTTGTCAGCCCAAATTCTCTTACCATCAATTAATGTTTCATTGGGCGTTCGTCCACAACACATTTTTCCTTGATGGGTGCGTTCATTATTGTAGTAAACTATCCATTCGTCCAGATCCTTTTGAAGCTCATCCAGTGAACTGTATAATTTCTTCCGAAATGTAACCTGGTAGAACTCGTTCAATATCGTTTTATGGAATCGTTCGCAGATACCATTGGTTTGCGGTGACATTGCTTTAGTCTTTGTATGCTCGATGTCATTGATTGCTAAATACAGCTGATAGTCGTGATGTTCAACTTTTCCACAATACTCAGTGCCGCGATCCGTTAATACTCGCAACATGGGTAACTCATGTTGCTGGAAGTAAGGTAGCACTTTGTCATTAAGTATGTCGGCTGCGGTAATAGGTGTTTTTGTGGTGTAGAGTTTGGCAAAGGCAACTTTGCTGTAAGTGTCGATGAAGGTTTGTTGGTAAATTCGTCCAACGCCCTTTAGGTTACCGACATAAAAGGTATCTTGTGAGCCTAAGTAGCCAGGGTGAGCTGTTTCAATCTCACCACAGGCTTCATCATCATTTTTCTTCTTCTCAAGTGCAGCTATTTGGCTATCGGTCAGTATGATGCCCTCTTTAGCAACCTTATCTTCCAGTGCCTTCAAGCGCTTCTTAAAGTTTTCTAGGTCATGCCTGAGCCATATCGACCGGACACCGCTCCCTGATACAAAGACTCCTTTCTTTCGCAACTCGTTACTGGTTCGGTGTTGGCCGTGTGCCGGAAACTCAATGGCATAATTGATAACCGCTGTTTCTGTGGCTTCATCAACGCGATTTTTAACATTTGGGTTGCGACGGCTCTTGCTGATAAGGGCATCGATACCGCCTTCTTCGACCAGTTCTTGATAGCGATAAAATGTATCTCGTGATACGCCCATTACCTTACAGGCTTTCGATACGTTCCCGAGTTCTTCTGCTAAGTTAAGTAAACCAGCTTTGTGTTTTATGATTGGGTTGTTAGTATGTAGCATGAGAGTTACCTCTATAACGTTCTGATTTAAAGATTCGACACCTTTAATCAAAACGGGTAACTCTCACTTTTTCAAGTTGATGTGTCAGATTAAGTCGAGACTAATTCACATAAAGTGTTGGTAGTTAATCTCTTCTATCTTGAAAGTGCCAATACCTTTTATTCTTGTGCCTTTATCAAATCTATAAGGAGTTTTTCTGTTTCCAGCTAGCCAGCCGGAAGTTTGAGTTCCACCAATCCATACGCTGCCTTCCCAATTAAAACTACAAGTATTAGCAAGTTCTTCGTTGAAAAATGATTTTTGCTCATTTAGGAATGTATCGAATTTTTCATAGTGATCTTTCATTAGTTTATTCCCCGTTATAAAGTCGACACCTAGTCAATACTGAACGAACCTCGTTATGTGTATTGGACTGTATGTTAATCACTGGATTTTTGGAGTTACCGACTGAATCAGACAACTCGATCAATTCTCCTAACTCGCTTTCCACGGACTTTAATACATCGTTGTGGTTACCATCATTAAATGGGTGAAAGTATAAGCAGGAATAGCAGCTTCTAACCTGACTAAATGGACAATCGTCTTTATAGCTACAACCTCCTATATGCGAGTGGAGCTTGTCTCCGATGAATCCAGCTACTTTCTTTTTATCCCAAGATTTTGATGTGGTGATAGCTCCTGTAAGCATCATTGCAATCATCTGCTGGTATGCAGAGTTAGTCCCCAAAACCTTTGATCTTATTTGTGCTAGCTCAGGCGTTGAGAGAATATAATGCTTAGCAGCTACGAGAGAGGAGTGGCCAAGTATGTGTGCAATTTCAGATGCAGAGACTCCTTGCATGGCCAGTGAATGACCAACATTATGTCGAAAATCGGTTGACGTATAAATTGGTTGAATCGCGTCTCCATTTTTGACTTTTTCTTGAAAGTCCTCTGAAGCAAAACTTAGCATCTGTTTGTTTATTGCGTATCTTATTTGCTGAACTGACTGGGCCCCCAACTCAAATAACTTATCTTCCCCCGAAAGATAACTTTGACGGACATATGCCAATATTATTTTAGATAATTCATAAGGCAAACTTATAAGAATTCTTTCTGGCCTTAGTTTTTGTTGTTTTGCATACGGTAGCTTTAGAGAAAACCTAGCAGGTTTATTATTATCGCCTTTAGTATCTCTTACTAAGTCACTACAAGACAATTTTGAAATTTGGACTGGGCGAGCGCCGGTTGTATAACATAACCCCAGAATTGAGCAGTACTTTAACTCTTGCGTAGAAATTCTGATTGACTTATCAAGTTTAGAGGCCACTTCCCATAATCCTTGAACGATCATATTTTTTACCGGTTCATCTAGGATTAAGTCAACATTTTGATAAACGAGCCACTTGTCATCTTTTGGTCTGGGTACTAACAGAAGGCTATCTAAGTCAGTTTCCTTAAAACCTGGAAGTTCTAGTTTACACAGTGTTTTTAAGAAATTAATACAACAATAAAACGAAGTTGAATTTTCTATGCTTTTTAGTTTTTTCGATAAGCATTTGTAGTTGAATTCTCCCTTCTTTACGCCACTTAAATAAGAGTAAATTGAGCTAAACTGAGTGCTTAATTTTGTTGGGCTGTTCACCTGGCAGTATAAGTAAAAAGAATATTTCACTAAGTTCCTTAGAGGAGAGGGGAGACGTTCAAAATTTATTGACTCTGTATAGCCCGAAAAATAGTACACCCACTTTTCGCCCGATGTGTCGATCTGTTTATCATCATATCTATCCGCCCTTATAAGGTGTAATCTAGCTGGTACACTCAAACCTTTAATGAATAAAACTTGGTCTTCATTAAGAATAGAATCTTGTTTATCTAATAGTTGCAACTGTCTCATTTATTGCTCCTGTTTTTCTAAAGCCAATCCAAATGACAGGTCTGCTTGAATGCGTTGGATATTCGATTTATTAGCTTGTTCTGAAAGAAATCTTTTTGCATATCGATCTGGCATAGCGCTTTTCAAAGACCAACCTCCCATTGTCCTTAGCTGTTCTTTTGCTTCGTCCATTATTCGTACTGAGCTTTGATTAGAGTGAATAGTGCGCTGTTTAAATACACGCTCACTTTCAATACGTTTATAAAGGTAGCTTAACGTCATTGTTGCCCAAGTATGACGAGCAACGTGTGGCGTGAAAGACTCGATAGAGTCAACATAGTTTGAATCTTTGAACTCGGGACTTTCTACAGAAAAAACTCTATCAATACCTTTAAAAACGGCTCTTATGGATTCGTAAGTTAAAGGGGAGAACGGTGTGTTTTGGGATGAAAAAAGTATCTGGTGCTTGCATTGTTGAGATCTTATTTCATGCATGTAAATCATCAAAAATTCATAATCAGACTTTTCTAATTCAATAACTCGTACAGAATAACTACTTTTAATTCTCGGTCGAATTCGTCTTGGGTCTTCTGATACATCAGATAAATTCGAGATTATAAGATTGTAACTACTGTTCGTTATATTGGTTTTTATAGATTGTTTTTCGAGTAATAATAATTCACCAACCCTCAAGCCATAGTTCAGGAGCAATCTGATGATAAGAAAGTTTCTTAGTTGAATATCTTTTCGTTTGAAAGGATTAAGGTTATTTTTCTTTTTAAGATTGTCAGGTTGAATAATTCGATATATTTCCGCTACCATTTCTCTGGAAAGCGACTTGAACATATATTGTGAGGGACGTCCGAAAACGGAATGGTTCCCAGTTTTAATAGACTCACGATGGCTTTTCAGTTTTCTAACAAGGCAATTTCTTCGTTCGTTTATAGACTGAGCAGGTTCATCTAAGTAATATCCAGAGATATATCTATCGACTAAATACTCTAAAAACTGAATAACCGCCTTGGCTCTAATATCGGCGGTTTGGGGACTCATTTGAGTATTTTCGTTCAAATGACTAGGATTTCTAGAACATAATCCGTTGTAGAAATCTGTAAATTCAATCACGGCGAGTTCTGGATTATGATCGGCTTGATAGAATGAGTTACAAAAAGATACACCGAATTTGGCATACCAATATTGATAGAACAGTTTTATCGCCTGGAATGATGCATATTGTGTGGATGGCGCTTTTGAGGTTAATCGATCTGAAAAGTAGAGTAACGCATACATCACCGGATTAATGTCATCAAACAGCAAACACGCGTCATTATTCCTAAATTTAAATCTCTTAATTGAATACATTTAAATATCCTATCTATTTACAATATGAAGAAATTATCCGTTACAGATAGTAGTGTTTACATTGTGAAGGGGTAAATAGATAAGTTATTGATTTAGGGTTAATCTAAAATGGTTATGAACTAGATTAACCCATACAGGTTATTTAACATAATATATATTATGCGCATATAGGGCCGAAGAAAAGAGGCTCGTTATGAGCCTTTTGGACGTTTACATAAATGTATGGAGATTTATTACTTAACTATGTGAAATTTTACGAAAAAGTATGAAATCGATGATCCTAACTAATACTGGACTTTGTTAGGCGTCCGTAGATATAACTGATGCCTATTTATGGATAATAAAAGGTGTCTCACTTGATGGTTGATTCGGACTTAAATTTGATAACGAAAGGCTCGTTGAAGCTAGGCCTTTCTGATGAAGCTACTGCACTATCTATCGGAATCACTGCGTCAGAATTAAATAAGACAAAAAGTGATTCGGCCATTCTCCAACGAAAAGCTGTTCAAAAAACATTGCTTGAAGTTCAAGTCTATAAGGAAGTCTGTGCCTTGGTTGGTCATAGCGAAAAGTTAATGCAGCATTGGATGGTAACTCCTAATAAACATTTTAATTCTTCTATAAGCTACTTAGATAAGTTTATGCGTAAATAAGCACCAAGAGTGTTCTGATATGACCAGTACCGAAACAATTGAAGCTAAAATTACACGCCTGGCCAATACAAAACCGGCACCTATTCGTTTGGGTAAAGATCGTTTTGGAGGTTTCCACTGGATTTATTATTCTGGTATGGGAGGTTTTGACTTTAGAAGCGTCTCTGTGTACTGGTCAAGTCCAACCGGACACTTTCTTTAGAGAGTTTTCATAGTTAATTGGCGATAAATCACCGTTACTAGAATGCAGCCTTTCGAGGTTGTAATACTTCATGTAAGCTGCGACATCTTTTTTCATGTGTTCTCTGGTTGGTTGATGGACTTTTAAAATCCAGTCGTGCTTTAAACTACCAAAGAATCGCTCAACCACAGCATTGTCCCAACATGCGCCAACGTCACCCATGCTAGCCCCTCATATTGTAACTGGCCAGCAATTTTCGATAGTGATTGCTGGTATATTGAGAGCCGCGGTCACTATGAAATACGCAGCCTTTACTCGGCTGCCTCAAGTTATAGGCTTTCATTAACGCCTTGCTCACCAAGTCAGTCGTCATGCGTTTATCAATATGCCAGCCGACAATTCGTCTGGAATATAAATCCATGACAACCGCCAAGTACATCCAGCCTTCACCAGTCTTCAAATATGTCACATCACCGGCCCAAACTTCGTTCGGAGCAACTGGATTGAAGTTTTGATTAAGCAAGTTATCAGCAACCGAATCGCTGTGTTTTCTTTTCGTTGTTACCTTATAAGCCAATCTTTGCGTCACAAATAGAGACAGTTCTTTCATTAATCGACTGACTCGCCATTCGCCAATTTCAAAACCTTCCTGGCGAAGTTTTTTTGTCATTTCTCGACGCCCAAGACTCTGCCTACTCTGCTCAAATAAGCGTTTCATTCGATTCTTGATACGCCATTCATCCACATCAAATACGGGCTTTTCTCGATGCTTCCAGTCATAAAATGCTGATTTACTGACGTTTAGCAAGCGACAGAGCATTCTGACAGGATAGTGACAGGCTTCTGACTCAATAAACTCATACTTCACTTCATTTCTTTTGCAAAGTATTGGCTGGCTTTTTTTAAAATCTCTTTTTCCATACGCAATTCTTTATTTTCTTTTCGAAGACGTAATAGTTCGGCTCTTTCATCTTCCGAAATAGAGCTTTCGCCTGCATCTGATTCTAGCTTTTCTTTCCAGCGATATAGCATATTCGTCGTAATTCCTAACGATTCAGCTGCTTTTGACACCGAATATCCCTGCTCAGTAACCAGAGCTACCGCATCTTCTTTAAAGCTTTGATCAAACTGTCGTCTTGACCTATTCTTGCTCATCGGTACACCTCAATAAGTTAATCTAATTATCTCTTATTTAAGTGTCCGGTGTCATTAAACCACTACACTGATCTTGAAAACTCTCAAATCTTAAAAGGCTTAACAGATGAGACTTTGCGTGTTACTGACGAAGTTCAAGATGTACCAGTTTTATCTGAAAAGGACGAAATAAAGCTCGCTCTATTTGAGCTGATTCAACTAGCTTAATCTGAATTAGATAAAATAAGAAATATGAAAAAATCGTTAGCCCTCTCAGTATAATCCGTTAAAATATCATTATTACGGATTATTAAAGCCCCTATTTTGAGTCACAATCATGCCTAGATCAGGTCAAGCCCGAGTTCTCACTCCTGCCCAAAAGCGGCACCTGTTTGAGGTAATTCAACAGCACCGCCATCCTGAGAAAAACACTGCGATCATGCAAGTTAGCTTTAAGTTAGGACTTCGAGCTCAGGAAATTGCCCTACTTCAAGTTAAGGAAGTGGCTCAACTTTTAAATCGTGGCACTCAGTTCAAACTACTTGAAGTTCTTTCATTGCCAGCAGCCTATACCAAGGGTGCTGATGCGATGAAGCGATCGAAAACCCAGTATCAACGTAAGACGGTAAGCTTTCTCATTAATGAGTTTAATAAATTGAGGGTTGGCCGGGATTACGATCAAATGCAGCCACTTCGCTTGTAACTCATTAATTTAATTATATTTTTATTTTGTAGTTCATTGGCGCTACCTTGCGTTTTAGATCCAAGGTGTAATCCCCAAACCTGTTGATATGATTGGTACGGTACGGCGATAACCCAGCCAATATAGCATCCGTTATTTCATACCCTTCTTGTTTTAATTGATTCAGAATTTTGGTCATTTCATCGACGTTATACAGAATCACCAGGTTAGCGACCAGCTGATTGTATTTGATAATTTTCCGCTGTTCATACCTTAGATTTTCAGCAATCATGCCTTCACCACCAAAGAATAACCACTTAGTGAATCCATTGAATTCTTCACTTTTATTAGTTGCGGCGTTGATGGTATGCCGTAACTCAATATCACCAATGAATTTTAAGAGAAAATTCGTTCTCACTGCCCGCCCCAGTTCCCGGAAAGCAAAGTAAAGTTTGTTTTTACGACTGTAAGTACCGAGACGTTTTAAAATGGTTGAGGCTGTGATTTTTCCTGTTTTAATCGAGATCGCAACTCGCAACATGTCCGGCAAATGCTTTTTGATCAGCTCCCAATTTATCGCTTCACCGAACAGTGAATTGATGTGCTCGTACTTTACACCCTTTTCAGGCCGGTAAAAGATCAGCTTTTTGATGTCTCGTATTCTGGGCATTAAGTTGATTCCCAGTAGATAAGCCAGTCCAAATACCGGTGTACTTTGTGCCTGCGTATCACCATGAAGCGTATCGGGCTGAATATCGGACTCGTTCTTGAGTAAGCCGTCGAGAATATAGATCGCTTCATACACTCCACAGGGAATGAAATGACTGAACAATGCGATGTACTTATCTGAAACATGGTAATAGCCGAGTCCCCCATACCCTCCGTATCGAATATGGTATTCAGATATCAGGTTCTCCTCGTAAACGTTCCACATGGTTCCGTCCGCCGACGCACTGTTACCGGAACCCCAAAAACCTGGTAATTGAAATCGATTGTAGGCATTGATAACACTGACAAGCGCTTTTTCCAGTCGCTCTTCGGTAACATAATGTAGATTCAACCAGGCGACCTGTTTACGTGACAGCCCTTTTACTGAGCGAGCCGTTTGCGACGGTCCCAGGTTACAACCATAACAAAATAAGGTGGTTATGAATCGTTTTCTTGGATCGTCTAATTTACTGTCGAATCCAGAAATAGGCTTAAACATTTTGTACAAATCGAGCCATTTTTCAGAGTCCACGAGCACATCCATTATGCTCACTTTCTCCAGCCGTTCGGTGATGAGTTCATCCACTCGCTCGATGGCTTGTTTGTCGGTATTTTTTGAGTATTTGTGGACGACCAAACCCTTGTCGGTGAAGCTTGCGTATGCATTCTCCGGAAAACTTTCATCGATTAAGAGAGCAGTTTCTGTCAGCTCGGTCTTAAAGACATAAACGAATTCATCGGCATCGGTGGATAAACCCACCAGTTCGCCATAGTGTTCCACTTCCTTGTCATACGTTTCTGTATCAACCAGTTGTTCGCGATAGTCCATATGCGCGTCGCTGTCTTTGACAAACAAATCAGCCGACAGTAACTCATTCATCACTTGGGAAAAAATGGCAAGCTCCAGGTACTTTCGGTGGACCATCGAACGTGAAGAGCCTTCCTCCGGGAAACTAAACACCAGCTTGCGCCATTTTTCGGGAAGCCAGTTGAGGTTGATGCGATTTCTTAATCCTCCATCACTTAGGATCGAAACAAACTCTTTGTGGCTGCTACGATGCTCCTGCATCCACTCAATCGCCTTAATCATCGAATCGTCATTCGATGCGGATTGAACATTCAAAATATCCAGGCAGTTAAACAGCACTGGGCGCAATGATTGATACTGGGAGAGCATGAATGGATAGTAGTTATTGCCTGCATAGGCAAGGTGTTCTTCACACTGCGACAGAACTTGTTCCATTTTGCCATTGAATACGTGCTCAATATTATCAACCTTTTGACGATTCGACTGACCATCCTGATAAGCGTTGATCACATTCTTAAATTGACCAATCAGTTGATCGATTCTTTTGACTCGCTCCAGATGATACGCCTGAAGGCGCTGTTGCGCTTTGGTGTGCATCGAGCGAATTTTCTTAATTAAAATATCGGCAATGTCATCCATCGCCGCTTTAAATTGAGCATGGATAAAAACCACCATCAAACAATACCGTTTGCTGGCTTTTACTCGACTTAAATCACCGATATCCAATGAACGTGCTTCCAGCACAAAAAGCTGATATTTGGCCACAGGAATATCGTTGATGTCCGGTAAGTCGTCAATGAACGAATGAAGCCAGTGCAGGTGCTTTATGAATCGTTTGACTTCTTTTTGAGTGGGCGACTTGGGTTCACGTTTGAGCCGTTGCCAACCACTCTCGCTGGATGTTTTTTCCAATAACGTATCTAATTCACTTCTTACTTGGACAGTCAGCTTTTCGTAAATGGATTGATAACACTGATTGTTAATCTGACGCCTTGCTTGTTTGGCTGCTTTTAATAAGGTGGTAAATCCGGGTAATTCGAAGCGATGCCGCACCAATTCTTCAATCACGATATTCACTATATCTGCCAATTCATTCTTGGTTTTCGCTGCTTTTGTTGAGATTTGTTCAACTAAGGTTTTGGCGGTTTTATTAAACGGTAAAATATTAAGGTGCGATCGGATGATCTTCATGTGACGCTGTTTAGCGCCTGAACGATCGTATTGAGTGAGTTGGGAAAGCGTAATGCGTTTTAAGTTAATGCAGACTGCCAGGTGTTGAACTATGGCTTTGGGGATGCTTTTGACCGAAACAAAGTAGCCCAGGCGTTGAACGACTTTCAAGTTAATTAACAGACCCAACTTGCCCATCGTTTGATGGGCGTGGCGATTAATTAACTCAAGCTCTTCCGGGGTCGGTGTATAAACCTCTTTGATGTCTTTTTCGGAGAGGTTTAATTTAAATCTTGGGTAGGCGGTTTCATAGATGCTTGTCATTGCAATTTTTTATTCTTTTTAAGGTAATGCTGTTAGCACAACAGTCAGAGCAATTTTTTTGATATTTACTGATTTTTAGACAATTGCTTCAAAATTCCGCAATATTTTGCTTTATGAGTATTCGAACAAGTGTAGTGGTTTAATGACACCGGACACTTAAATAAGAGATAATTAGATTAACTTATTGAGGTGTACCGATGAGCAAGAATAGGTCAAGACGACAGTTTGATCAAAGCTTTAAAGAAGATGCGGTAGCTCTGGTTACTGAGCAGGGATATTCGGTGTCAAAAGCAGCTGAATCGTTAGGAATTACGACGAATATGCTATATCGCTGGAAAGAAAAGCTAGAATCAGATGCAGGCGAAAGCTCTATTTCGGAAGATGAAAGAGCCGAACTATTACGTCTTCGAAAAGAAAATAAAGAATTGCGTATGGAAAAAGAGATTTTAAAAAAAGCCAGCCAATACTTTGCAAAAGAAATGAAGTGAAGTATGAGTTTATTGAGTCAGAAGCCTGTCACTATCCTGTCAGAATGCTCTGTCGCTTGCTAAACGTCAGTAAATCAGCATTTTATGACTGGAAGCATCGAGAAAAGCCCGTATTTGATGTGGATGAATGGCGTATCAAGAATCGAATGAAACGCTTATTTGAGCAGAGTAGGCAGAGTCTTGGGCGTCGAGAAATGACAAAAAAACTTCGCCAGGAAGGTTTTGAAATTGGCGAATGGCGAGTCAGTCGATTAATGAAAGAACTGTCTCTATTTGTGACGCAAAGATTGGCTTATAAGGTAACAACGAAAAGAAAACACAGCGATTCGGTTGCTGATAACTTGCTTAATCAAAACTTCAATCCAGTTGCTCCGAACGAAGTTTGGGCCGGTGATGTGACATATTTGAAGACTGGTGAAGGCTGGATGTACTTGGCGGTTGTCATGGATTTATATTCCAGACGAATTGTCGGCTGGCATATTGATAAACGCATGACGACTGACTTGGTGAGCAAGGCGTTAATGAAAGCCTATAACTTGAGGCAGCCGAGTAAAGGCTGCGTATTTCATAGTGACCGCGGCTCTCAATATACCAGCAATCACTATCGAAAATTGCTGGCCAGTTACAATATGAGGGGCTAGCATGGGTGACGTTGGCGCATGTTGGGACAATGCTGTGGTTGAGCGATTCTTTGGTAGTTTAAAGCACGACTGGATTTTAAAAGTCCATCAACCAACCAGAGAACACATGAAAAAAGATGTCGCAGCTTACATGAAGTATTACAACCTCGAAAGGCTGCATTCTAGTAACGGTGATTTATCGCCAATTAACTATGAAAACTCTCTAAAGAAAGTGTCCGGTTGGACTTGACCAGTACAAAGTATCTCTTAGGTTTACTAGCTGTGATTTCAGTTGCTTAAACTCAGCAATTTTAGATTCCACTCGCTCCAGGTGTGTATCAATTATTCGATTTACGCTATCGCACTCAAGCTCAGGCTTGGCTTTGATTTTCATTAACAGACCTATCTCAGTCAGCGCTAAATCTAAGTCTCTACATCGTTTAATGAATTTAAGGTGCTCTAATGAGTCGCTCTTATACAGTCTAAAATTGCCCTTGCTGCGGCTAGGCGCGGGAAGCAAATGCAGCTTTTCATAGTAGCGAATGGTTTGAATGGAGCAGCCTGAACGTTCTGCCAGTTCACCAATTTTCATAAATGTACTCAAAAAACCTTGACTCTATAGTTACTATAGAGTTTATCCTTATGGATGTATAGGCTCAAGAGCCCGGTGATAGATAATCTAATAGTCATTTAAAGAGTGACATAAATTGAAACCATCGCGAATTTTGTTAGTCTATATTTCGCTAAATAATATGAATGATTACTAAGTATCAGTTGATGAGAAGACATAACTTTGCCTACATATTAATGCTTTTGGTTGCACTGCAATCGGTCGCTGGAGTATGGGATTCCCATCAATTTCATCAATCTGGCAGTGAACACCTTACTTTTGAGCACTCTCACGAACAATCCAACAACTCTTCACCCGATGAGCTGAAGGTGACAAGTAACCTGCAAGCCAAGTTAGATAAATTTGACTGTCATCACTGTTGTCATTGCCATGGCGTTGCACAAGTTTATCTTCCAAACGTCAATGAAAACTTATTTTCTTCCAGTTCGCGCGACAAAAAGTTCGGTTATCGAAACACTTATCTTTCTATCACTCCGTCACAAGATAACCCTCCCCCAATAAGCTAGACAGTAATTCTACTTTTACCAGGCCAAAGTGTTTTTCTTTGGACAGCTAGTCAGTTTATTCATGAGGTACTTTTATGAAGAAACCTATCGTTTCTCTATTTTTGCTCGCCTGTGCGGTAGGCAGTGCGTGGGCAAATGATGGTGGCACTGAAACTTTCAAGTCACCAAAACAGAGCCTGACATTAAAATCGGTTCTACAAAAAACGCTGGAGCAAAATCCTCAGCTACACCAATTTGATTTTCAACGGCAAACCTTGGAGTCACTTCGGGAGACCAGTCAGTTAAAGCCAGGGGTAGAGTTCGGTGTAGACCTTGAGAACATCGCTGGGAGCGGTAATGCTCAGGGCGAGAACAACGCTGAGATCACCGTCGCATTATCCTCAGTGATTGAGTTGGGCGATAAACGTCAATCACGATTATCAGTGATGGATGCGCGTTTGGAGCGTTTCAAGTTTGAGCAACAAGCGCAAACGCTTGATATTCTTGGTGAAGTGACAGTGAGGTTTATTCAAACTTTAGGGACTCAAGAGGAGCTTCGACTTTCTAAAGAAGCTATCAAGCTTGCGGAATCATTCTACAAGGTAGTAAAAAAGCGAGCTGAACGCGGCGCGGCTTCGGATGCCGAAGTCATGCGAGCCAAGGCTCAGCTGGTGCAGTCGCAGGTTCAAGAGCTCAGCTTGCAACAAAAGTTGCTACGCCAACAAGTGGCGCTCGCGCGTTTTTGGGGCGATACATCGCGCAAAGATTTTGAGCTTGAAGGTAACTTGTATGCGTTTGGTAGCGACCTTAGCTTTGATACGTTGTTTGAGAAAGTGAAGCGTTCTCCTTCTTTGCAAGTTTTTGCCAGTGAAATGCGGCTAAAACAAGCGGAAATCCGATTGGCGAAAACTGAGAATCAAGCCGATTTCTCTTGGCAATTGGGAGTAAAGCGCGCTCAGGACAGTAGGGATACATCACTGACAGCGGGATTCTCCATGCCTCTGTTCAGTGAGAGTAGGAATAAGAGCCGAGTTAACGCTGCATTGGCAGAAAGTAATTCCGTTGCCTATCGACGAACGGATCATTTACTTGCCTTACATGAACAAGTATTCAACGCCTTTTCCCAACGGCAGCAACACATCACGGTTTACCGGAAATTAAGTGAAGCTGTGATTCCTGTTCTCGAAAATGCACTGGCACTTACACGAGATGCTTATGAACGAGGCCGCTTAAAGTATCAAGACTTTATCGCGGCTCAACAGGAACTTCTTGCTGCAAAAAAACAACTTATCGAATCGGCGCGTTCTGCTTTGATCAATCAGGTGATCATCGAGCAACTCACAGCAGAGTCCATAGCTGACTATGGCTATTCGCGTAAAACACATCGATAAATCGACAGGATAATCATAATGAAACAACGCAATATTTTATGTCTGTTTTTGTCAGGCCTATTACTGTTTGTGTCGACGATTGTCATAGCTAGTGGGCAGCACGAGCATGATAAAGAGCGACAACACGACGACGATCAATCAACCCAAATTGACAAGGAAATGGCTTCAAACGTTGGTATTGAAACTGCGATAGCGTCTTCAAACATTGTAAACCGAAGCGTTATAGTTTACGGCAGTCTGGCAACCGGGCCTGAGCAGTTGAGCCATGTTCGTGCGCGCTATTCAGGGTTAATTAAATCCGTCAAGAAATCGATAGGAGATCGGGTCAATCGAGGCGATTTGTTGGCTAAGATCGAGTCTAACGAAAGCTTGAATAACTATACGGTGAAAGCGCCCATATCAGGAACGGTTATTCAGCGCCATGCCAATACCGGTGAAGTCACACAAGATCAAATACTGTTTTCTATCGCCAATTTCGAGACGCTATGGGCTGAATTTCGAATATATCCATCACAACAAACTAAGGTTCGTGACGGACAAGTTGTGTTGATTGAGGCAAATGGATTCGAATTGAACGGCACCATCTCCCATGTTATTCCTGTCTTAGACAAGCCATTTTTATTAGCGCGCGTAAAAATTAATAACCAATCAAGTAATCTGACGCCAGGTTTATTGGTTGAGGGACGTATTATTATCGAGCAATTTCAAGCGGAACTAACGGTTGAGAAACAAGCGCTTCAAACCCTGGGCGGTAAAATAGGTGTTTTTACTAAAGCTGGGGATGAATATCACTTTGTACCTCTCATGCTTGGACGCAGTGACAATCATTTCGTCGAAGTGCTGTCAGGTGTGTCAGAGGGGCAGGAATACGTCAGCACCAACAGTTACCTAATAAAAGCCGACATCGAAAAATCCGAAGCGGAACATGAACATTAGGAGGCGCTCATGATTGATTCTATTTTGCGCCTGTCGATTTCACGGCGCTACCTTATATTAAGTTTCGTCCTCGTCATAATTGGTATTGGAAGCTGGAGTTACCAACACCTACCTATTGATGCGGTGCCAGACATTACCAACGTACAAGTTCAAATTAATACCGAAGCTCCGGGCTATTCACCACTTGAAGCTGAGCAACGGATCACTTATCCCGTCGAGACAGCACTATATGGTTTACCGAAACTGTCGTATACGCGCTCACTTTCTCGCTATGGGCTTTCTCAAGTCACGGTTGTGTTTGAAGAAGGTACTGATATCTATTTTGCTCGTAATTTGATAAATGCTCGGCTCGGTTCGATTAAAAGCGTATTACCCTCCGGTATTGAGCCCGAAATGGGACCCATTTCGACCGGGTTAGGTGAAATCTTTATGTATACGGTTCGAGCAGAGTCCGATGCAAAGCAAAACGATGGCACGCCCTATAACGCGACCGCTCTCCGCGAAATTCAGGACTGGATCATCAAGCCGCAGCTGGCTCAGGTGAAAGGCGTTATCGAGGTAAATAGTATTGGTGGTTACAACAAGCAATATCATGTGCTGCCTGATCCAAAAAAGTTACTTTACTACCGCATCAGCATTGAAGAGTTAGTGCAGGCTTTGCGTGCCAACAATGATAATCGAGGTGCAGGCTATATCGAGCGTAATGGCCAGCAGCTTTTGGTCCGTTCTCCGGGGCAATTAGCCACTATCGAAGATATCGGAAATGTCATCATTACAGAGCACGATAATATTCCAATTAAAGTCATCGACGTTGCTGATATTGCTATTGGTAAAGAATTGCGCACTGGAGCGGCAACTCAAGATGGCCAGGAAACTGTGCTGGGAACGGCGATGATGTTGATCGGTGAGAACTCTCGAACTGTCGCGCGTGAAGTCTCGGAAAAACTCGAATCTATACAGGCGTCATTACCAAGAGGGGTGGTTGCCGAAGCGGTATATGATCGAACCACACTGGTCGATAAGGCCGTTGCAACGGTTACTAAAAACCTGCTCGAAGGCGCACTACTGGTTATTGTCGTTCTCTTCGTCCTACTCGGCAATATTCGAGCCGCATTAATAACCGCTGCCGTGATCCCACTTTCCATGTTGATGACCATCACAGGTATGGTTCGAACCGGTGTGTCGGCGAATTTAATGAGTTTAGGTGCGCTGGACTTCGGTTTGATAGTCGATGGCGCGGTCATCATCGTCGAAAATGCAGTCAGGCGATTAGGACAAGCGCAACATAATGGAGGTGTACAATCTTTAAAAGAGCGGTTGCATACGGTATACGAAGCCACTACCGAGGTCATTCGTCCGAGTTTGTTCGGTGTTGCAATTATTACGGTTGTGTACATTCCTATTTTCACTTTAACGGGTGTGGAAGGGAAAATGTTTCACCCTATGGCTGCTACGGTAGTCATGGCACTTCTATCTGCCATGCTTTTATCTCTCACCGTAGTACCAGCTGCCGTTGCCATTTTTATGCGCGGTAAAATTAATGAAAAAGAAAGTGCCGTGATCAGACACACCAAATCGATTTACCAACCGTTACTCACAATGGCATTAAGATTTCGCTGGTTGGTAATTAGTTCGGCGACGGCCTTGGTCGCTGCATGTCTATGGTTGGCTTCCACATTAGGATCCGAGTTCGTTCCTCAATTAAACGAAGGTGATATCGCGCTTCACGCCATGCGTATTCCGGGGACCGGTCTCGAACAGGCGGTCGAAATGCAAGAAGTCTTGGAGAAGAAAATAAAAGCCTTTCCAGAAGTAGACAAAGTATTTGCTCGCATTGGAACGCCGGAAGTAGCGACGGATCCGATGCCGCCGAATGTTGCTGATAACTTTGTTATTTTGAAACCTAGAAGTGATTGGCCAGATCCTGATAAAACCAAAGCGGAGTTGGTTGAAGAAATGGAGCAAGCTCTTGAAGAACTTCCTGGTAATAACTATGAGTTTACTCAACCCATTCAAATGCGTTTTAACGAATTGATTTCCGGCGTTCGAGCTGATCTCGGGATCAAAGTCTTTGGCGATGATTTGGATCAATTGGTGAGTACAGCGAACGATATTTTACGTTCAGTGAACTCCGTTGCTGGAGCAGCTGACGCTCGGGTTGAGCAAGTGACGGGTTTACCAACACTGTCGGTTATTCCCAACCGGACGGCACTTGGCCGGTACGGACTGAATGTCGCAGAACTTCAAGACTGGGTTTCGGCAGCCATTGGAGGTGAATCCGCTGGGATCCTCTATGAAGGCGATCGTCGTTTTGAGTTGGTTGTACGATTACCTGAGACTCTACGACGGGATGTTGAGAGATTGTCTTTTTTACCGGTGCCGTTGCCTAACGGTGACTATGTACCCTTACAGGAAATCGCTACGTTAGACATTTCTCCAGCACCTGCGCAAATCAGTCGAGAGAATGGAAAGCGTCGTGTGGTGGTAACGGCGAATGTACGTGGTCGTGATTTGGGTAGTTTCGTCGAAGAAGTGAAACAGCAAATCCAAAATGACGTACAAATACCCGCAGGTTATTGGCTAGATTTTGGCGGTACCTTTGAGCAATTGGAGTCCGCCAGCCAAAGGCTTATTATTGTTGTGCCGATTACTTTGTTGATTATTCTGGGGCTCTTGGTGATGGCCTTTGCGTCATTTAAAGATGCACTCATTATTTTCAGCGGCGTACCGCTGGCCTTAACCGGAGGTGTACTTTCTCTTTATTTGCGAGATATGCCACTGTCCATATCCGCTGGTATTGGATTTATTGCGTTATCCGGCGTTGCAGTACTCAACGGCCTTGTGATGGTCTCCTTTATAAAAGATTTATGGCACGCAAAAGGCGACTTAGCAAATGCCGTTATCGAAGGCGCCTTGACGCGCTTGCGACCTGTTCTAATGACAGCATTGGTGGCCAGTTTAGGGTTTGTGCCGATGGCTTTAAACACAGGCACGGGTGCTGAAGTGCAACGCCCCCTCGCTACTGTGGTTATAGGTGGTATCATTTCTTCGACACTGTTAACACTTTTTGTGCTGCCTGTGTTGTACCAAATGATTCATCAAGGACGTCGAGACAGTTAGTAAGTAGTTTTGCGGGCAGAAGTTTAATTCTGCCCGTACTTCACTTTAAAATTAATTTGATGAAATAATTTAGCGGAACGAATAATAAGAGTAAGTTTCTATGACTAGTTATCGAAGAAATATTGGTCCCTTTGTAGAGAGGGAAATTGCTAAATCATTGGAGGCGCAAAAAAAAGGGCATTTTGACAAAGCGTTTTCCTTTCTTGAAAATGCTCATGTATTGGGCCAACCTTCAACCTATTGGCATATCAAGGTTCATTATCTAATGTTAGTGTGGGGTATCAAACAAAAAGATTTTCGAGAAGTTTGGGGGCAGGTAATTCGACTTATAGGCGCAGCTCTCTTAACTGCTGTTAAAGGAGTTCCAGAAGGTAACACGGGCGGAAGTAATGTTAGTCCGCTCAAACCTATGAGAATCGATCCCAATCTCGCAAACATTATCCAAAAAGCAAAAAATGATAAAGATTAGCTCGTTATAGCTCTGTAAGTAAAAAGCGCTTACTTTAACTAATTCGCTTGTATCTAATTAAATTTAATAAAAAATCCTGACATTAAAATATCTCTAATATTTTAATTACGACGCACTTAAAAATAAGTTCGAACTTGCATTGCTTTCAATGTAACGCATTGCTGACTTTAGGTCTTTCCAACCTACATATTCCATAAGTTCTTTTGTGTTCCAGTCGTTAGATGCAGCCCAAGAAGCAAAACCACGTCTTAATGAATGTGATGAGTAAGATTCTGGCTCTAATAACTGTGCGTCCTTGAAAGCTTTGCGGATGATTGGTATCACACTGTTAGGATGTAGTGCATCTTGCTTTAAACTTCCCCAACGAGTCACTCCCACAAAGATAGGCCCTTTGCTCAAACCAGAAACTTGCCTCCAGTCTTCGAAGGCATTTACCGGACAAAGCTTCTGTAAGGCTGGTGTAAAATAATATCGACCTAGTGTGTGCCGGTCACCTTTCGAACGCGGCAGAAAGAGTTTCATCCCGTGATTCGCAGTTTCAATATTTTCAAAGTGTAAACGACAGAGTTCATCGCTACGAAATCCTCTCCAAAAACCAATTAGCAATAAAGCCCTGTCTCGATAGGCTCTCAATAAATCTTTTGGGTCAGCTGAAATGTGACTTTCTAAATGCGCGATGACTTGCTCCAACGCTTCCAGGTGTAGCGGACGAGCTTGCTTTGATTGTGTTGGGTGCAGCTCACGAATCCCTTTGAGTACCTTTTTGACCAACGGAGTCTTGCTCGGATCAGGAAGTCCCTGATCTTGGTGCCACTGGCCGATGGCCACAGTTCGTTGTTTGAGTGTGTTATAGCTTAGCGATTCGGCATAATGCGCTAGATAATCAGCCAATCCGTTTGCGGTTGTTGGTAAAAGTCCGCCCCAAGTCACTTCGAAATGCTCGATCGCACTTTGATAACTGCGGCGCGTGTTCTCTCGGGTCGCTGCGCTAATGTACTTATTAATGTTGTTGGTGCCGGCCATTTAAATGTCCTGAGTAAATCCGCTTTTCGTACCAATTTGGTTTCGATTATACCCAAATATCTACCTAACATGTGATAATTATCTATTATTCAATGTCAGATTTATGTTGTCTTTGTACATCAAACAATGCGAATATAGTATGGATATACATATTACGTATTACAGTATCAAATAATCACAGAGGCTCCTATGGCACGTTCTGGTATAACAAAACATGATGTTGAGAAAGCTCGTCAAACCCTTATGAGTAAAGGGCTTAACCCATCCATAGATGCCATACGAGTAGAGCTGGGTAATACAGGTTCGAAGACCACCATATCCAGGTATCTGAAAGATATTGAATCAGAAGATAGTGTACGACTCGATGATGAAGCTCTGCTCAGTAGTGGCATCAAAGAGCTGATCGCAAAACTCGCGGCCAAGTTGCACCAGGAAGCCCATGACATTGTTAAGCAGTCAGAATCGACACACAAAGCGACCGTAGACGAACTCAAGGTTTCAAATCGAGAGTTAATGGAAACTGAGAAAGTTAAATCGCAGAAACTTGAGTCCGCGAAAAGTGAAATTGAAATACTAAAGAGCGAAATCACCAAGTCGAAAGAACACGCTACAGAAGTAGAATCAAAGCTCCTGAATGAACAATCTGAAACTCAAAAATTACAAGCTGTCCTTGCAGAAAAAGACAGTCAAATAGTCACTTTAAAAGACAATCACCAACATGCGCGGGACAGCTTGGTACACTATCGGGAGTCGGTGAAAGTGCAGAGGGAACAGGAGCAACGTCAACACGAACAGCAGATCCAACAACTTCAAAGTGAACTGCGTCAGCTAAATCAAACGTTAGTGATAAAACAAACCGACATTACTCAACTTAATAAAGATAACAGTCGATTAGTCACCGAATTAAGAGCCGTACAAAAGGATAATCACAAGCTTGAAGACAAGGTAAAAGAACTCTGCAAAATAACAGATAATCTAAAGCAAGAACTGAATCAAACACTGTTAAAACTGGAACGTACTGAAAATGAAAAAGCTGAGACTGCGAAATTAAGGACTACGTTAGATCAAAAGCTCGTATTGGAATCCAAAAAGATCCGTGATTTAGAGCTTGAAAATACTAAACTGGAAACAGAGCTTCGCTTGTTAAAGGATTCGGCTAAATCCGGCAAATCCTGAAGATAAAAAAGAACTGTAATTCAATCAGTTACAAGCGAAGTGGCTGCATTTGATCGTAATCCCGGCCAACCCTCAAATTGGTGCGCCAGATAGAGAAATTGGCTAAAGCTGGTGCGGAAATCGATCCGAAAGAGTTCTATCCGGACGTTAAAAAGCACAAAGGAAAGTCACGAGACTTACCTTTGGTGGATGTTGAGCTTCGAAAAGCACTCGAGGAATATTTGACTTTTCGATTGGAGAAGGAGCATTCTCTCTCCCCTTCCTCACCTCTTTTTATCACTCAGAAAGGTGGACCGTATTCTCCAAATACACTTCAAGAGCATATGGCTTTGATGCTTCGTTACTGGGCTGGTATAGAAAAAGCAAGCTCGCACAGTGGTCGCCGAACCGTGATTACCGATGTGATACACAAACAGAAGAGATCGGTAAAGGTCGCTCAAAAGATTGCTGGTCATGTAAACCCTTCAACTACGCTTATCTACGAAGAACCACCCGAGGAAGAAATTGGGGATGCTCTGAGAAAACTAGGGTAAGCCCGTTACTATTGATAAGCTGGAATCAGATGTCGTAGCTGATATTCGATCGTCAATAAAGTTCATTCATTTTGTCCGCTATTTGCCTTAGAAGTAAGGTGTACTAGCTCAGACTTAATCTGACAGTTACCCGTTTTTCAATTGGTGTCTGTCAGTTTAGATTTGAGCTAGATTTTTGTCAGCCCAAATTCTCTTACCATCAATTAATGTTTCATTGGGCGTTCGTCCACAACACATTTTTCCTTGATGGGTGCGTTCATTATTGTAGTAAACTATCCATTCGTCCAGATCCTTTTGAAGCTCATCCAGTGAACTGTATAATTTCTTCCGAAATGTAACCTGGTAGAACTCGTTCAATATCGTTTTATGGAATCGTTCGCAGATACCATTGGTTTGCGGTGACATTGCTTTAGTCTTTGTATGCTCGATGTCATTGATTGCTAAATACAGCTGATAGTCGTGATGTTCAACTTTTCCACAATACTCAGTGCCGCGATCCGTTAATACTCGCAACATGGGTAACTCATGTTGCTGGAAGTAAGGTAGCACTTTGTCATTAAGTATGTCGGCTGCGGTAATAGGTGTTTTTGTGGTGTAGAGTTTGGCAAAGGCAACTTTGCTGTAAGTGTCGATGAAGGTTTGTTGGTAAATTCGTCCAACGCCCTTTAGGTTACCGACATAAAAGGTATCTTGTGAGCCTAAGAGACTGTAAATAACTCTGTGTAACTGTCTATTATTAACCTATTGAATAGGAGATGATAGACCTATGGACAAGAAAGAGGTTGAAGCCTGGGCTCGTAAAGCAGCCAAAGGCATAAAGACTGAAGAAGAGTTAAATGACTTTCGTCAGATGCTGACGAAGGTCACTGTCGAAACCGCTTTGAATGCAGAGCTTGATGAGCATCTGGGCTATGAAAGACACGCTCAGTCAGATTCTGATAATTATCGGAACGGCTATACACCGAAAACGCTTCTTACCGAAGATGGCCCACTCTCAATTGAAACGCCACGAGACCGGCAAGGCACATTCGAACCCCAGTTAGTCAAGAAGCAGCAAACTCGCTTCACTACGATGGACGAGAAAATCCTGAGCCTTTACGCCAAAGGGATGACGACTCGAGAAATCGTAGCCACGTTCAAAGACATGTATGATGCCGACGTCTCGCCCACATTGATTTCAAAAGTCACCAATGCAGTTATTGAGCAAGTCATTGAATGGCAGTCACGCCCACTAGATTCAATTTACCCCATCGTTTATCTGGACTGTATCGTGCTAAAAATTCGGCAAGATAAACAAGTCATCAACAAGTGCGTTTACTTGGCGCTAGGCGTCACTATGGAAGGCCAAAAAGAGCTTTTAGGCTTGTGGTTATCAGAAAACGAGGGGGCTAAATTCTGGCTCAACGTTTTAACTGAGCTTCAAAATCGAGGAGTTAAAGATATTCTCATTGCTTGTGTTGACGGTTTAAAAGGGTTTCCTGACGCTATCAACTCGGCTTATCCCGAAACGCAAGTACAGCTTTGTATAGTGCACATGATTCGAAACTCCGTTCGCTATGTTCCCTGGAAAGACTACAAGGCCGTGACAGCGGATTTAAAGCGCATTTATCAGTCAGCCACTGAAGAAGATGCGCTGCTTGCGTTAGAGCAATTCTCTGAGCGTTGGGACGATAAGTATCCGCAAATCAGTCGCTCCTGGAAAACTCATTGGCACAATCTAAATACGTTATTTAATTATCCGCCTGAAATACGCAAAGCCATTTATACGACCAATGCCATTGAGTCGCTCAACAGTGTGATTCGAAAGTCGATTAAGAAGCGAAAGCTCTTTCCATCAGATGACTCCGCCAAAAAAGTGGTTTATCTAGCGATTATGGACGCTTCGAAAAAATGGACTATGCCTATTAGAAATTGGAAAGCGGCCTTAAATCATTTTATGATTGTATTTGATGGCCGCTTAGATGACTATGTTTGAACTGGCAGTTACACAGAATAATTTACAGGGTCTTTGTCTGAGTTCAGACTAATCCACTTTATAGTTGAAGCCCCATATCACGGATAATGTAGTTTAAGCTGTAATCGAAAGCGAATAATTTTCCTTAGAAACACTTAGTTATTCAGCGTCTTGATTTTTTCTCAATATCAGATTATCCCCGAAAGAGGTCTTTCTTTAGTTTTAATCTATTGACAACATTTCTTGCCTGATTTCTCTTAACCAGAGAGAAGGTCTAACATTGCCATTCTTAAGATACTCGCTTTCTGCTTGTCTAGCTTTTCTCAAGCCTTCAGAGCCTTTCTTAAGTAAATTAGTAAATATACTTCTAATTGCTTCTTCTGGATAATCTGGTGTGGAGCCTTCTAAAATCTTCATCCAAATTTCAAAGGCTTCGAATGGTTGCGTTTCACTAATTTCCGAAATACTTTCTAATATTGTATACGAATTATGCGACTCATCAGAGTATGGTGCTATTGTAAGGAGTAGCCGTCGTATATCTTCGTCTATCTGATCGACAAATACTGTCCAGTCGCATAGTTTTGAGGCCATCCTTCGCCCATGCCTTGTCGATAGATCGATATTTTCTAGAATTTTTGGCCACAACTCATAAACTTTATTCTTTAAATTATCATCGCCTTTCTTCCTGAAACTTCCAATAAACCATATTAAATGGTTTATCTCTTCATGGTTGTTCCTTTCAATTAATGTATTGATGAGGCTATTTGTTTCCTCAAAAGACTCAAAGTTATTTATATAGGCAACAGCAATATTTTGAATAGCCTTCTCTTTTATTCTGTTTCTAATATTGTCATCATCAAGAGCTTTTAATAGATCTCCGTGCATTCTTAGATACCCATAAATCTCCTGATATATCGTCCCAACATAAGCATATCCCTGCATAGCACATAACCATTTTAAATAATTGTTCTGATCAAATATTCTGTTGAGATTTTCAAGCACCCATGGTTTTGACATATATAAGAAATTAGGCAAATAGTTCGTTACCAGTGTGGCAAATTCGTATTCAGGTTCTGTTAAATCTGAACGGCCCAGCTCTGAATCGTAATAACGCGCAAATTTCGACCAAACCATAGAGTGATCATTATTGTTCTTTTTATCTGAAATCCTGCATGAACGTAACGTCAAATTAATTAGCGCATTTAAACAATGCCCACGAGGACTATTAATAGAAATCGAGACAGCGTCACTATCAACTTTATATTCGCTACCTTTCACTCGCTCTAATAGGTATGTAAGTATCTTTTCTGCGTCTGATAAATGTTTCTCATCGAATGCATGTTGATCTGTTTTTGTACCTGCCTCTATAAATCGCCCTATACTACTTATTATCCAATGTCGGTTAGCAACAAATGACTCTCTCTGTTTTGCATTCTCAGGGTCCCAAAATCGGTCTTGTTCGATAACATTCGAGCAGAATTCCAGTAGCTTTTCCCATATTTCATCCCATGGAAATTTACTCTTGTCTTCCCATAAATTCCTATAAGCTTCAATAAGCTCGTAAATATATGCGAAATCAAGATAAATGAATTTATTTAAATTTAGATAATACTTAAGTGGCTCATTTTTAACTAGCTGCTTAAAGACCTTTGCTAGTTCTTCTAAACCGTGATCGTTAAACGCATCTGAATCTTTGTAATTCTTCAATTCCTGAACAAGTTCATCAAATGATAGTGCTTGCAACTCTTCTATGGTCTTAGGTGATTTCCGCCCACTCCATCCTACTGACATATAACTCGAAAAATCAGGATGCTCTGGTTCTGTTTTCGCTATTTTTGTACTTTCAAAATAGAGGTTCGCTTCCCTCTCACCATACTCTTTTATAGCTGAAAGCCAAATGGCTTTATTGTAGGCTGATGCACCCGCATGGAGTTCACCCTCATCATCATAACTCGCTATCCCGTATATCAATTCCAGAACTTTTTCTTTATTGGAATCTGTAAAATTCGGATAGCACTTGTTTAAAAAATGCCACATTTCATGTTGATAGTTACTATCCAAATATTTTACATCCAGTAGTTGGTCGACAACATCCGTAAATAAGTGATAATTTCTACCGATTATGTAAATCGCTATCCTTTGAATAGTTTGATATTCAGACGCAAGCATGCTTTTAACATATTTTGAGGCTTCATTAGGGGTGGTATGAATGTAACCATCCATCGAATCACGATACGCCTTGATCAAAATATTTTTTGCATCATCTCGGTACTTATTTTGCTCATGGTCTTCGATAGCAGGTTGCCAGAGAGATGACCATAAATCACTATTAAGTTGAACTAGTATATTTGATAAGAAGGCATCAAATATCTTGATGGCATCTAAACCTAGTTTTTCACCTGCTAGCTTAGCTGTTCGCTCCGTAATTTCTTTAGCGTGATAATAGTCGAATCTGAATGAGGCATCCAGCTTGCCTTTCTCCTCGTGTTCACGCTCGATAAATATAACTTTATATAGAAACTCGATAATTTTATTTGCTAGCTTTAAAGCATGGTCGTCATTTATTTGCAGCAGTTTTGGCAACCACTTAGCTCCAACGACCTGTGCAACAAGTCCACATTCATATTTGTCGTCTAACCAGTAATCGACAATATCTATACTTTCGATTGGAATTGAGTTATGTGGTATTAGCGAGATTATTTCAGCAAATTGCCACCAAGTATGGTAATTGCTTACTTTATTCTTCTTAGCGTAGGTTGTAACATTTACAAGAACATGAAGATACTTTTCTACATATTCTAGATTTTTCTTATCAGCAAGTTCTGGGGCTGTCTTCACAAGATAATCAACAACGGGCCAAGATGGTATATTAACATACCCCTCTTCTTTAGCCGGCACAGGTTTTGGGTTTGCTTCTGGGCTAAAGTAGCCCCGTTCCGCGAGAGGGTCGAACCATTTTAAGCCCTTTACTTTACGGAAAAATAGAGGGCGTAACTCAACCTTCTCTTCAATGCGTTGCATTAAATCTAGCTCTTTTGCCGATAATTCACTCACTAGCAAGAACCTCATCCATAAAATCATTATCAACAGCTAATGGTGGCTTTCTTACTACAATCTGGCTTCCCCAGGATTTTATTATTGCCTCAAGGCGTTTGTAATCTTCATGATCGCGGACAAAGCCTAGCAGGTGTACACCAAATGACTTCTTATAATAAGTATGAAGATTATCATATAGTGGTTTCTGACTCAGAAAAAAACCCTGTAATGCAAAGCGCCTTCTATCATGAGTCTGCGTTACAGATCCCCTTCTTAATATATGCTCTAATATTTCTGCTTCTTCCAGACCGTATCCAAGAAATAAGATAGTCTTTTTTGCAAATAGTTCTCCGAGAAACTCTTTGACATTTTCATGATCGTAATGCTCGAGATAGTCCTTAGTCGTAACTATCATTCCTTTAGGTTGACTAATTGCACCATGTAAATGTACGACTGTACCAGGCTCATTTAACAGTTTCGCGAAAAACTTCTCTCTGTCATATACTCGGTTTACTGGTGCTGCTGTTGCAGAACCATCTTTTGAGTCTACGAAACGAGGTGCCAATAGTTCGTCGTAGTTTGTTGTTACGCAAGAACAGCCGATATCATTAATGGCTTTATAAATACAATCTCCTTCAGTTTTACCGACAAGATGCTTAGTAAGGTCTAAATGATACTTGTTATCTTCAGCAATTGAGTATGCAATTGACAATTGCTTCTTGGCATCCAAGCCTTTTAGCTGCTCAATTTCTGAGTAATTTAAATGGTCATTCTTTCGTAAGTCATCAAGAGCTTTTGTAGCTAACTCTGTCCAAGATGGTAAACCAAGAAGCCTAGATGCACCTGCACCTACAAAAAAAACGAGATCACCATTCAAGGCTGCTTGGACTATTTCGTCAGGAGGATCAAAAATTTCTCGTAAAGGAGGAACTCTTTCCATTTTTTATGACCATTTCTGTTAGTTTAATGTGCAAATCAAGTTTGAGACTCCTCTTTTAGCAGACTGCAGCCAAACTAACCTGCTGAAAAACGCCTAAAGCCTTTGCATCGAGCTCTGTTAGGGTAAATACTTTGCTCTCTCCTATAGAGAGTTTTATCTATATTCTATCAAAGCATTACTGAAGATCACCATTAGCCAATTTAAGCAGCTTTTTTGTGTACTTTGACTCTGAATGATATTTACCCGATAACTCTTCGTAAAGAGAAAATCCTTAATACCGTCATTATCAACATCTTCAAAGCCTGAGAATTCTCCACCGAATTTAACCAGCTTGCCATTCAAAGTGATGAGTACATGACCATTGTCAGCGTTAATGGAATTTCCTAAGAAATATGTTTTGTAGTAAAAGATTCTACTGAACATTTCTTTAAAGTTTTACACACCATCTAGAGCTGTCTCTTCGCTAATGAACATCCATTCGCGTTCTTTTAATGAAACTCCACCCCTTCCATAAAATGCGCACCGTCATTGGTTAACACTTTGGTATAAATTTCCGTGCTCTCAATCGAGCGATGCCCCAACAGCTGACTGACATACTTTAACGGTCGTCCATGTAAAATCAAGTGTATTGCAAAGCTGTGCCGAAGAGTATGACTGGAGATGCGAAACGGCGCGCCCCCGCCCTCTTCTACAAGCCTCTTAATATGGCGGTTTACCGTCTGGCGGCAGATCGGAAAGAGCCGATCGGTTTGGTTTAACCTTCGCGCAAAGAGATACTCGCGAATGCGCGACTGCAGCACAGGATCCCAGATCGGAATGTAGCGTTTGGGTGATCGGATCACGGCAGTCTTTTTCGGTCGGCCGCGCCGCTTGAGTATGGATAACACCACCTGCAAATCATAGCCATCGTGGATAAAGCTCGCTGGCGTTAAAGCGAGGGCTTCGGATACGCGGGCACCGGTGGACCACATCAGATCGAGGATCAGCCGGTACATGGGATCAGTCTCGCGGCTGAGCAGTCGGAACACCTCAGGCTTGAGTAGATAGCTCGGCATCTCATCAATTGTCGCGAGCAATTGTGGCCGTTTGGCCATCATGCGATCGAAATCGATATGCACATGCTGGATCGGAAAGCGGAGGTTTCGCTGCGGTTTTCCTTGAAAAAGACCGCCGGGCTCAACATTCGTTAAAAAATATTTGCCGTCTTTTCGCTTAGATTGACCATTACACGTCTTTATATTGGAACATTTGAAAGATAATAATAGCTCAATATTTGAACGATAATGATGCGATAGTCCAATAATTAATCCATTTTGAGTCAATTCTGAGGTGTGCACTAAAATACGTATATCGGTGTACAGTTCGAGGGTATGTTAGCCACTTTTATTCTTACTCTCATGTTCTTCAATAATTTCTTTGGCCTTATAAATAAATGGCCTTTCTTTAATTGATAGGCCTCCCATGCTGTCTACAATAATGAGCTCTTCCTTGGCCTTCTTTAACATAGAAATCGCTCTATCAATATCCTTAGTCTCTCGATAAACGTCATAAAGCCTCCAATAAGTTATTGCCAAACTAAGACGATACTTAGTGATACTCCCATCCAAAGCGACAACTTCCTTGTCAACTTGTAGGCATTTTTGATAAATACCTAATGCTGATGAATAGTCCTTAATAAACATATACGCATCGCCTAACTTTGAAAGCGCAATGGAAAGGTCGTTCTTTGATTCGATATTACTTTTATCTTTTAACTCAAGTTGTTGTGCAATAGAAAGTGCAGATTGATAATAACGCAATGACTGACGCCCCTTCCCAGTTTTTAACAGAACATTTCCAATCTTCAAATTTGCCACAAAAAGACCTCGTTGATATTTCGAGTTACTCATATCTCCATTGGCAATTTGTTGGTTAATGTCTAGAGCTTTTTGATAGTGCTCCATCGCGAGATTGTATTGCTCTCGCATCACATAAATATTACCCATTCTACTATGTGTACTGGATAAATCGTCCAAGAAAGCTATATTGGAAGCGTCGCGTTCAACTAGCAACTTGGCAATCTTTAATGATTCTTGATAGAGCTGAAACGCCTCATCATCGTTACCATTACGGATTAAACTATTGGCTAGCTTAATATTAGCGACCAAGTGATCGCGTTGGTAGGTTGTGTTATTGGGGGCGAGTTTTACGAGCGTTAGGACCTGATTTAGACTGTCTTTAAATGCGCTATGAGCAACTGCGACATTACCTCTGTCTAATTCAAACTGCCCTAGCTGTTCAATGGCTATGGAGTAATAGCGAAGAAACTCCGTATTGGTTGAATCTTGGTTAACTAGAAACTGGCGAATATCTTTGCTTTTATTTAAATGACCGAACGCCTCAGAAGTTTTTCCCAATAGCGAATAAACACTAGCAAGTTTTGAGTGAGCGATAGACACACTAAATTTAAGTGCCAAATTATCTGGATCTTGCTCTGCTAAGGAATGTCGAATATCTAAGCCTTGTTGGTACAATTCTAAAGCTGCATTTAGCTCACCAATTAGCTTTTTGATATCGGCTATTTTTTCAAATGAAACCGACAGTAATCTCTGATACTCTGAGTTCTCCGGCTTTAACTGAGTTATAAGCTTTCGCGCTTCTAAGCTCTTTTTAAAATTACGTAATGCGCTGTCTGTACTTCCAAGTAACGAATCAACCTCTCCTATGTGTTCGTAGGTAATAGATATGCTCTTCAAGTGACGCGCATTCTTTGGTTCTTCCTTTAAAAGGTTGTTAAGTATCCTTAAGCTGGATAAATAGTTAAATTTAGCAGCTTGCGTATCACCCAAAATTTCCTTTGCTAAACCTAAAGCTTCATAAGTGATCGATAGTTGGCTCAAGTACCGCTTATTGTCGGGGAATTCTTTAAACAATTGTTTATTAAGATCGAGCGCCTTCAATGTTAGAGGTAAAGACTCCTCAGGGTTTTGATTTTGGCTTTTAAGAATGACATCTGATTTTTGTAATAACACGACGATTAGAGCTAATTTATCATCGGGCGTTAGTGATTCCGCTTGGGATAGCAATACATCGCTAAGCGCATCTATCCTCTTCATCACTTTTACACGTTCTTTCGTCGGTGCATATCGCATGAGGACATCGCGTAAGTCGTAGTTCATAAATTCCAGGTTTTCTCGAACTTCCCCTAACAAGGCCTCAGCTTTATCACGCTGCTCTACCGCTACTTGTTGCTGATAAAAAGCCAATACACCGGTCCCTACCGCGACAATAGCCAATACTGTTACCGCTGAGAGCCAACGACGTAAACGCTGGGCCTTTTTCCTTTCAAGCTGTAATTGATAAGACTTGTCTCTGCGATTTAGCTGATCAAAAGAGACACCTAAGATTCCAGCAATAATTTTAAGCAACATATCGCGGTGCTGCTGTTCATACTGTTGAACTTCTTTAGCTATTTCCTTTTTGCTTAGCTTTGAGTTTTGCTCAAGCTCGACTCGATAGGCTTGTGGCGATGTCCAACCTTGTACCTTATTATTTCCTGAGTCAGTTAGCCGAAAATCTGCAGCGATAGGCTCAGACCTTTCGTTGGTGCGTATTCCATAATCGTTGTAGACAAATTGAAGTGGTAGAGGAAAACACTCTTCTTTAGCGTGAAACCCTTGAGATTGCTTGCGTTCATCCCAACTAGCATTAGGCTCTCCATCAATAATTACTGCCAATATACGATTCGAACGTCCAAGCCGCTTAAAGTATTCGATCTCATCTGCAACGTACTTCGACTCACACGAATTGGGTGAGCAAAGGACAATTAGAACACGGGACCGCTCGAGCGCATCTTTTATAGCGGTCGCTAGATCAGCGTCTGCAGATAACTCCTGCTCATCTCTAAACACAGGATATATCTGCTCAGCAATGGTCTCTCCAAAAGCATTCTTTTGTCCAACAAGTTCTTGAGGGACTTCATAGGTTTCGATTGCCTGATGAAGCCATGAGGCCCATTGACGACCTTGTTCTACATTGTCAGTATGACGGTAGGATATAAATGCGTGGTATTGCGTCGAATCCTTTGACATGTTTTTGCATTCCATTGTGTAGATTTCTTTTTAGAGTACCACAAACAAATTAAGTTTTAGTCGAAAAACGCTGCTTCATTACGCTTACAACTTCCTTAAACTCGTCTAAATCCTGTATATTTTTAAAGAATATTTCAAAACTTACTAAAAACCTATAATCACAAAATCCAAGTTTTACAGCAATATTCAGCCAATAGATTCCTTCTTTAAAGTTATTCTGAGCTGCAAAAGCAAAGGCGGTAAAACGAGCATACATTTCTACGGAATGAGCAACTTTCTTTTCTTCTTCGGTTAAAATCAGGAGGCTATCGCCCTTCTTGGATGCTCCATTTGCAATGGCGCAAGCGAGACGCATTGGAAAAAAACTACTAGGTTCTTGATTAAAACCATCGCATATTATGCAGGCATCTTTTGATAATCCATTAAGAACCAATACCCAAACATAAAAGAGTCTTGAAAGTGGATTTTGTGGTTCAAGCTCGAACATTTTTTTATAATATGGAAGAGCCTTTGGGTGCTCTCCTCGGAGAATATGAGCCCATCCTGGTAAACAAATACTTAATGGTGTGAATGGATCGATTATTAATAATTCACGTATTAAAGGCTGGGCAAGTTCATTTTGGCCAGTTATTAAGTAACAGTTAGCCAGCAATCCAAGTGTGTCAGGGTCAAAAGGACGAGCATCCAAAGAGTTTCTTAAGTGTTTTATTCCATCAAAAACACTTCCTGTTGCGTAGTTGTACCAACCTTTTAGCTGCTCTGTAAAGAAAGTGTCAGGATCTGATTTTTCGAGTTCTCTAATAATATTTTCTACATTCTGTAATGGCAACTCGGTTACATCAATCCCCGCTTCTCGCTTTTGTAGATAGACTCTCCCTAGTGAAGATTTTATAAGCCCGGCATTATTGGTCAACAGAAGTGCCTCATGAAGAAGTTCTATCGCGAAATCTATCGCTTGTGGATGCCATTTTAATGATTCTTGCCGCGCTTTGTGTAGCAATTCCCATGCTGCTTGGTTATCAATACAGGAAGAAGAACTACCATTAAAGCCAAGATTTTCAGTATTGATATTTAATGCACGTAAAATGTTATATGCAAGCGCTTGCTGAAGCTCTTTTAGATTGACTTTTAAACTAGATATTCGAGAGGACCAAATAATACTTGAGTCTTCTGTTCTAACGAGTCGAAGATTTATGCGATACTCTTCTTTAGTTATCGCTAAGCTTCCTTCAATTAGAAAGTCGGGTTTTATATAGGCCAGCGCGTCTTGGTCAGGCGTGGAATCCGTAACAATGTTTTGTACAGAGCTAAAACTAATCACAGAAAGTGAGTTTAATGTAGATAAGTCAGCAATAAGATCTTCGCATATAGCATCGCGTATAAATAATAACTCAGTATCGTCTGTGGTTAATTTCAGCGGAATTAGAATAAGCTTAATGCGTTGAGTAGAGCTAGACTCAAACACACTGACGCTATTAGTTTTAGTGCGACTAACTAACCATTGATCGATTTCATGTTGATAGGCGAATATTCTAGCGCCGCTTTGATGCAGTTGTCGATGTATTGGTAAGCCCTCTTGTTCTTCCCAGCGCCTAACCGTTCTTACACTTTTATCGACATAATTGGCAATCGCCTTCCAAGACTCAAGCTTTGTCATATTTTCAGTCATATCGGACAATTTCATTGTTCATTGACCTATTGTTCCTTAATAATGTCACGCTATGTCACCTTATGACCTATTATGTCTATTTCTATTGAAAAATCAACGGATTATCATCTTGTATAGGTTCTACAACGAGAAGGAATTGATGATGTTTCAATTAAAAATAACAAAAATGAAGATGTTTTCAACTATAACGCTAATAACTGCTTTTATATTAAGCCCAGCTCATGGTAAGGAAATGAAAGCTCATTACATAAAAGTTGAAGGAACGGCAATACACTATTTTGACAACGTGATACTGCACAATACGCTATTCACTGAAGTGGGAAAAATTACTAAGTCTACTGAAACAATTGATTTGAACGGAGATATTATAGGAAGAATACTCTATCATCCAACAAGTACTTATGACTTCAATAAGGGAACTCTGGTAAACAGTGGCATTCAAGTATTTTCCGGTACCATACTTGATTCGGAACCGACGATGATTGTCGACAATCGTTTTCGTTTCGAGGTCAACTTAAATACCGGTGAAACCTATGGCAAAGTATTCCTTACACGACGGATAGCTGGCTCAATGCTTAAATGCGAACTTGAAGTTACTGGTACAGGATTAGATGAGCGTGGAAATGCCTTAGCGCAATACACTGGTCATTGTAAGTTTCCTCAAAATGAAAAAAGTTAATAAATAGACATATCTACTTGCAAAAGAGTTAGATGGTATAAAAGATACCGGTTAGTGGAAAGCTAATTTCTTGCTAACCGGTAGTCTTTAAGGACGAGTGCCTTTAATATAGAATTGACTCAAGAATAACACATAGAGACTGTAAATAACTCTGTGTAACTGTCTATTATTAACCTATTGAATAGGAGATGATAGACCTATGGACAAGAAAGAGGTTGAAGCCTGGGCTCGTAAAGCAGCCAAAGGCATAAAGACTGAAGAAGAGTTAAATGACTTTCGTCAGATGCTGACGAAGGTCACTGTCGAAACCGCTTTGAATGCAGAGCTTGATGAGCATCTGGGCTATGAAAGACACGCTCAGTCAGATTCTGATAATTATCGGAACGGCTATACACCGAAAACGCTTCTTACCGAAGATGGCCCACTCTCAATTGAAACGCCACGAGACCGGCAAGGCACATTCGAACCCCAGTTAGTCAAGAAGCAGCAAACTCGCTTCACTACGATGGACGAGAAAATCCTGAGCCTTTACGCCAAAGGGATGACGACTCGAGAAATCGTAGCCACGTTCAAAGACATGTATGATGCCGACGTCTCGCCCACATTGATTTCAAAAGTCACCAATGCAGTTATTGAGCAAGTCATTGAATGGCAGTCACGCCCACTAGATTCAATTTACCCCATCGTTTATCTGGACTGTATCGTGCTAAAAATTCGGCAAGATAAACAAGTGCGTTTACTTGGCGCTAGGCGTCACTATGGAAGGCCAAAAAGAGCTTTTAGGCTTGTGGTTATCAGAAAACGAGGGGGCTAAATTCTGGCTCAACGTTTTAACTGAGCTTCAAAATCGAGGAGTTAAAGATATTCTCATTGCTTGTGTTGACGGTTTAAAAGGGTTTCCTGACGCTATCAACTCGGCTTATCCCGAAACGCAAGTACAGCTTTGTATAGTGCACATGATTCGAAACTCCGTTCGCTATGTTCCCTGGAAAGACTACAAGGCCGTGACAGCGGATTTAAAGCGCATTTATCAGTCAGCCACTGAAGAAGATGCGCTGCTTGCGTTAGAGCAATTCTCTGAGCGTTGGGACGATAAGTATCCGCAAATCAGTCGCTCCTGGAAAACTCATTGGCACAATCTAAATACGTTATTTAATTATCCGCCTGAAATACGCAAAGCCATTTATACGACCAATGCCATTGAGTCGCTCAACAGTGTACCCATACTAGCGTTCCTGTTCCTATATTTTGCCTTATCTCATTACCATTTATAATAAAACATCCTCTTGGGGACTTACCAACAATATCTTAATTATCAACATGGATAGCAAACGAGCCTTCTTAAGCGAGCCTTCTTTAGGACACCCTATACTTTACAGCTGCCTATCGAATCTTAAGATATATGACAATTACACCTGTAGTGGTTTAATGACACCGGACACTTAAATAAGAGATAATTAGATTAACTTATTGAGGTGTACCGATGAGCAAGAATAGGTCAAGACGACAGTTTGATCAAAGCTTTAAAGAAGATGCGGTAGCTCTGGTTACTGAGCAGGGATATTCGGTGTCAAAAGCAGCTGAATCGTTAGGAATTACGACGAATATGCTATATCGCTGGAAAGAAAAGCTAGAATCAGATGCAGGCGAAAGCTCTATTTCGGAAGATGAAAGAGCCGAACTATTACGTCTTCGAAAAGAAAATAAAGAATTGCGTATGGAAAAAGAGATTTTAAAAAAAGCCAGCCAATACTTTGCAAAAGAAATGAAGTGAAGTATGAGTTTATTGAGTCAGAAGCCTGTCACTATCCTGTCAGAATGCTCTGTCGCTTGCTAAACGTCAGTAAATCAGCATTTTATGACTGGAAGCATCGAGAAAAGCCCGTATTTGATGTGGATGAATGGCGTATCAAGAATCGAATGAAACGCTTATTTGAGCAGAGTAGGCAGAGTCTTGGGCGTCGAGAAATGACAAAAAAACTTCGCCAGGAAGGTTTTGAAATTGGCGAATGGCGAGTCAGTCGATTAATGAAAGAACTGTCTCTATTTGTGACGCAAAGATTGGCTTATAAGGTAACAACGAAAAGAAAACACAGCGATTCGGTTGCTGATAACTTGCTTAATCAAAACTTCAATCCAGTTGCTCCGAACGAAGTTTGGGCCGGTGATGTGACATATTTGAAGACTGGTGAAGGCTGGATGTACTTGGCGGTTGTCATGGATTTATATTCCAGACGAATTGTCGGCTGGCATATTGATAAACGCATGACGACTGACTTGGTGAGCAAGGCGTTAATGAAAGCCTATAACTTGAGGCAGCCGAGTAAAGGCTGCGTATTTCATAGTGACCGCGGCTCTCAATATACCAGCAATCACTATCGAAAATTGCTGGCCAGTTACAATATGAGGGGCTAGCATGGGTGACGTTGGCGCATGTTGGGACAATGCTGTGGTTGAGCGATTCTTTGGTAGTTTAAAGCACGACTGGATTTTAAAAGTCCATCAACCAACCAGAGAACACATGAAAAAAGATGTCGCAGCTTACATGAAGTATTACAACCTCGAAAGGCTGCATTCTAGTAACGGTGATTTATCGCCAATTAACTATGAAAACTCTCTAAAGAAAGTGTCCGGTTGGACTTGACCAGTACAACCTATTGCTGACTCACTCTAGCAGCTTCTAAAATCTAAGTGCTGAAACCGATGGGTGTCCTTAATCATGGCTTTAAGCTTAGGTTCCGATGGGCGTCCATACTCATAGTTTTATGGACTTGTCAGTTAAATTTTCTAGACTATTTGATATGAAAAAATGCCCGGAATCAAAATACAATAAGGTATACTCTGTTGTGTATAAATCGTACAAAATACAACCATATTACCCCTAAATCGGCAAACGCAACCGCTGGTTGACAAGTTACCAACTCCGCTTGATGGCCTGCAACTAAAGGGTTTCTTAAGATTGATGGCTCCAATGGACAATAAAAGAAGCGATTATGATTTTATCTGAAAAAATAGTTAGATTAAGAAAGCAAGTCGGCTGGTCACAGGAAGATTTAGCTGAAAAGCTTGACGTCTCTAGGCAGTCAGTCTCGAAATGGGAAAGCGCCAACAGCATTCCAGACCTCAACAAGATTATCTTGCTCGCGGGTTTATTTGGTGTTTCGACAGACTACTTACTAAAGGATGAGATTGAACCGACCGATCCTATCAATAACAATCATTTAGAGACCAATGCTGTACAGGTGAGTCTCGAGCAGGCCATAACCTATGTTAAGTGTAAAATCGATATGGCGAAACTAGTCGCTAAAGGCATTCTCTTGTGTATTGGCTCCCCTATTCCACTGTTGGCGCTAATAGCATTCGCCAAAGGTGGCCAAGTTGATCTGGATATAAGGTTGGCAGTCGCCGCAGGCATCGCCTTGATTTTAATGCTGGTAGCAATCGGCATTAGTTTTTTTGTAAGAACCAATCAGTATGAGTCAGATACGAGTACGATTGATGAAGATGCCTATGAGTTGGCCTACGGCGTAAAAGGTGCAATTAATGAGAAGCTAAGCACTTCAAGACCTCAATATAATCTAAAATTAACGATAGGCATTGCTCTTTTCATCTTCTCTGCAGCGCCACTACTAGTGAGTAGTATGCTCTATTCAAGCTCCAGCGTTGTTTTGATGACGTTGATTCTGACCATAGCAATGGTTGCACTGGGGTTATTCATCATCATTCCTGTGTCTGCAGAATACGAAGCCTATCGCAAGATATTGCAAGATAGCCAATCGAACAGTGCAAAGAGTCAGCGAATTAAACGTGCAGAAAAGTTTGCAGCTTTCTATTGGCCACTGGTAACTGCCATATTTATCGGTTGGAGCCTATGGACCATGAACTGGGGAGTAACCTGGATAATTTGGCCAGTCAGCGCTGTATTGTTCGTTGCTTTGCTCGGTTTGATGGAGTTATTGAATAAAGACGAAGCCAAGGCTTAATATAAGAAGCCGACATTATCGAAAGGATAAGGTGAACTTTAACAAAGGTTCACCTTTTTAAGATACCGCTCCTATTGTTACCGGACACGAAAACGACCTTTTCTTTTTTAAGTTCAACTTCACCGCCCGAATCGTCTTTTATATGATCTAACTATCCATCTCAATCGTACAAGCATGAGGGTAAATTGCTGAGGACCAGAAGGCTTTGGGGAAAGATATGCAGAATCAATTAATTCGGCTCACTTACGCCAGTACAGCGACCTTTAAAACAGACATTAAAGGAGGCATTGAGTCAGAGGTTGCTAGAATACTTTTGCAATCTCGCAGAAATAATTCGCGAATTGCTGTTGGAGGCGTCCTTCATTATGGTGATGGCTACTTTTTTCAATGTCTTGAGGGTGATGAATCAGCCGTAAAGTCAACTCTGCAACGGATTTCTCAAGATCAGCGTCATCGCGATGTTCAAATTCTGTTGAACGTTCAAATACAGCGCCGACTTTTTGAGGACTGGTCGATGAAATACTCAACTTAGCTATCGAAAAGAACTTACTCAACGTGATACAGCAACATGGTATTCGCCAGTTTAATCCTTATGAGTTTACTGTGCCGTTGATTGATGAGTTGCTTCAAGTATGTGCGCTCGGTATTGAACCTAAGGCGCTCGCTTCAAATAAGGAGCTTATTCAAAAGGCTGACGCACCTTGGTGGAAACGATGGTTCGGTAATAAGCAAAGTGCTTAATAAATGGATTGCTTTTTTTGAACTATCTGTTTCTGAATGATACGCGCTATTTACTCGGGTTTCTTTTTCGACGAGACTGTAAATAACTCTGTGTAACTGTCTATTATTAACCTATTGAATAGGAGATGATAGACCTATGGACAAGAAAGAGGTTGAAGCCTGGGCTCGTAAAGCAGCCAAAGGCATAAAGACTGAAGAAGAGTTAAATGACTTTCGTCAGATGCTGACGAAGGTCACTGTCGAAACCGCTTTGAATGCAGAGCTTGATGAGCATCTGGGCTATGAAAGACACGCTCAGTCAGATTCTGATAATTATCGGAACGGCTATACACCGAAAACGCTTCTTACCGAAGATGGCCCACTCTCAATTGAAACGCCACGAGACCGGCAAGGCACATTCGAACCCCAGTTAGTCAAGAAGCAGCAAACTCGCTTCACTACGATGGACGAGAAAATCCTGAGCCTTTACGCCAAAGGGATGACGACTCGAGAAATCGTAGCCACGTTCAAAGACATGTATGATGCCGACGTCTCGCCCACATTGATTTCAAAAGTCACCAATGCAGTTATTGAGCAAGTCATTGAATGGCAGTCACGCCCACTAGATTCAATTTACCCCATCGTTTATCTGGACTGTATCGTGCTAAAAATTCGGCAAGATAAACAAGTCATCAACAAGTGCGTTTACTTGGCGCTAGGCGTCACTATGGAAGGCCAAAAAGAGCTTTTAGGCTTGTGGTTATCAGAAAACGAGGGGGCTAAATTCTGGCTCAACGTTTTAACTGAGCTTCAAAATCGAGGAGTTAAAGATATTCTCATTGCTTGTGTTGACGGTTTAAAAGGGTTTCCTGACGCTATCAACTCGGCTTATCCCGAAACGCAAGTACAGCTTTGTATAGTGCACATGATTCGAAACTCCGTTCGCTATGTTCCCTGGAAAGACTACAAGGCCGTGACAGCGGATTTAAAGCGCATTTATCAGTCAGCCACTGAAGAAGATGCGCTGCTTGCGTTAGAGCAATTCTCTGAGCGTTGGGACGATAAGTATCCGCAAATCAGTCGCTCCTGGAAAACTCATTGGCACAATCTAAATACGTTATTTAATTATCCGCCTGAAATACGCAAAGCCATTTATACGACCAATGCCATTGAGTCGCTCAACAGTGTGATTCGAAAGTCGATTAAGAAGCGAAAGCTCTTTCCATCAGATGACTCCGCCAAAAAAGTGGTTTATCTAGCGATTATGGACGCTTCGAAAAAATGGACTATGCCTATTAGAAATTGGAAAGCGGCCTTAAATCATTTTATGATTGTATTTGATGGCCGCTTAGATGACTATGTTTGAACTGGCAGTTACACAGAATAATTTACAGGGTCTTTTCGACATTATAGAAATGACCAAAACAATAACAATTACAACCACAACGCCAGCAATGATGGGTGTACTCATAATAAAAATCCCATTAAGAATCTGCAAATCATAATGTTAGTTGTTTATTCACAAACATCAATTTTTGTTTCGAATAAATCCGTCAATTCCTACCAAATTCTTAACCATAAGGCGACACAAGGTCGCCTTTAGATAGATATTTATAAAAATGCTTCACATAGATCCGCTGGGCCTTGATGTGCAACAGGAATCACTGACCTCCCCCAAGTACAGGTAACATGAACACCGGTCTTTACACAGCCAGTAGGCCACAACCTTACTCGAACGTACGTTGGGTATCCTTGAGCGCCAGCGCATCCTTGATAGTTGCCGTTGATATCAAAAGGCCAACCAGCTTGACCATTTCCATTAACATTGACTTCATAACCGCGTTGTTCCAATGCTTCCATTAGCTGTCTTAAGATACAAGCATTTCCAATGGTAGGAAATGTTTCGTTTAAGACGGGTACACCATTCTCCATGCTAAAAAATTGTGATAAATTGAAAGTCACGTTTGAAACAACCTGCCCTCGACCTAAGATTTGGCTTGATTCAAAAGTACTTCGTTCTAAATTTATAGTGAAAATGTTTCCATCGGTTGCATTTGGCTTAAATTGGTAATAAACAGTACCATCCGGAAACTCTCTTTGCCATGACTCGGCATGATCTCTGTAGTTTAAGCCTGCTCCAAACCATGGTGTAGAAACACTCCAACCAGTTGTATTACATAATAAGCAATCATCATGGTTTTGAGAAATTTGATTTGCATAGCCCGCACGTAAATCATTCAACTCTGCATTGTCGAAAGCTGTGCCGACTGTGTCAAAAACACTATCCAAGCCAAAATTTGGACCACCGTAAGACTCACAAACTGATTCTTCTTCATCGCTCTGCTTAGCGCTAGCTGAAACTAAGCTATTAAAAGTAGCCATTTTCATCAAATAGTCACTTTTAATCATATTAAATGTTGGCTTTTGAGCTTCAATATCTGAAAGTCGATGATAATATAACCAACCATTAACAGCGCGATTATGTTCTACATTATAACGAATAAAATTTTCCCTCTTTACGTCCATAATATGTACTGTAAATTCGCGTATAAATGGCTGCGATGGAAATGGGTTAGGCTTATCTAAAATTAGAATCGGATTTTTCTCTTCGATCATTTCTTCCATCTGGTCAAAAGTACAGCCATTACAAATGTATAAATCTCGATCACCTTTAAACTCATAGAGTTTTTTCCCTATCGCACTCGAAGAGAGCGTTAATAAAATAAACAAAAATAATGCACATGTAATGTGTTTGTACATTTGAACTCCTATTAGATGTCGCTTTTCTTTTGAAACACTAGCTAATTTCTCAGCCTTTAAGATTTAAGAACTTCTTAAATGGGCAGAATATGCTCATTTAGAATGAGCTGCTAATGATATAGTTTACAAAGGACAAGCAATTATCGTTAATCGGACATCAGATGTTATTTTTCGGACAGTTCTATGTTTAAGTGAATGATTTATAATCAGACAGGTTTAAAAAACAGATAAAGCCAGCTCTAAATTATCGAAAGTAAGGAATCAGCTCTCACTTCATAAGGTGATTTTAAAAGGAGTTAACTTTCTATAGATTCTAGAACAGAAGTGGGTAAATGAAGAAAGACTCATTTATTCATTTTTTTTGACAGCATTAAATAGGTTGCCTGATATCAGTTTTGATTTTATTCGTAATAAAAAATTGACCATAAGTATATAGATGCAATTAGGTTACTCTATTATGCTCGATTACTGCTTTGACCTGTTTTTACAGCCGATCCGATTAAGTGAGCGAGTCTTAATGGCTCTGGCACATTACCTTGCACGGTCACTTTTTGTAAAACTTTGTAGGCTATATTGCTGCTAACGCCTGCAACTTGAAAGTAAAAGGGAGCATTTTCAAAGACTTCACCAGCCTGCTGAATAAGCGACCAACGAACGTCATAATCATCAAGGTTTTTTAACGCGTTACTTATTTTTGAAAAGTCTGGAACACGACGCATCACGGTAATGCATGGAAGATTGAAACTCTGCGATATATGGTGAATATCTAAAATATTAAAACCACCAAACGCGATGCCATCAAACAATATCGCATCTAACTGCGGTAAAAATTTACTTTCTTTCAATAAATGAAGTATCGCTGCGGTTGAATCAAGTCCATCTCGTGTAACTTCACCCCACAGCATACCCTCAAATTGGCTATTAGCGCATACGACACCAGTTAGATTAACCCGTGTGTCGATTGATTTATTGAAGGGAGCATCATCGAACCCAATGACTCTTATTTTCTTACCAATTTCAATCTTGTTATTCAGCTTTTCATCGCATAGCGTATAGTTCAATGTAAAACCTTAATGAATCTCTCAAGAGATACTCAATAATCTAACAACCAATTCAAGTATCTGACCTTAACCATAGCGTTATTCTACTACAAAACTTACTCACTATTCTTCAATGGCCCTCGGTAACGTTCCTGAAAGGACGTGCGATACATTTTCCATTGTCCATTATGTTTCTTTAGCAGGCTTGCAAATTGCCCAATAAACATTGTCGGCTCTTTTTCTTTATGAGCAAAATGCTCTACTTGAATGAAGCGAATATAAGCAATATCACAGAAAACCTCTATAGATATCGGTGTTACTTCACTTTTCGTTGCATAGTTTCCTTGATCATGCCAGGCTTTCACTCTTGATAGATATTCATCACGATCGACCAGAGACTGTTTGTCACCTTTCATATACCAATTGGTGTATTCAGGATGAAAGTATTCAGAAAAGGCATTAAAGCCTTCTTTATCTAAGCTTAACGGCAACCAACGGTTAAGTTCAATAATCGCTAACTGCTCCTCATTCCATTGACTTGAATTAGCGTCTGAAAGTACGCTCCCAGAGGCGATAGTCAACCACAGTAGAAGCAATGAAAATAAAGTGTTATTCATAGAATTCTCCAGGCTAGCTCAACACTCGTTCAAAAATTAAAATAGAATCTAAGATGGTTAGTGTGAAGAAATTCTATGCTTGGCTGTTAGCTTGGGCTGAGGTTTACAGTGCCATACCGTTTATTCAATTAAATAAGCAAGCTCTCTAGGGTAATCGACAACGATTCTAATGTATTGTAAGGCCGAGCCTCCTAAGGCGCCATCAATAGGCTTATCCATATATTTTGACATATATTGATAGAAACTGTTATCTGGGCGACGTGTAAACCAAACAGGGCCAATGTTTTTACCGCCGATAACGATTACTGGTACTTTTATCATGGATGCCCTGGAGTATGAACAAGCGTTAGCTATAACGGTCCAGTCCGGATGTTCTTTAGTCCACCCGTCAAATATTGAACCAGCTATAAATGATGTTGCGACTCTTGCATCGTCGAACTTTAATATCTTTTGAGCTTCTTTAGAAAGCAATGCCGTAGCCCCTGTATCAAAAAGCATTTCGAGTTTTTTGCCTGCAACTTCAATTGTTACGCGAGGAAACGCCGTAGTATATGACCCTTCTTCATTCTTTTGAAAACCGAGGTGAACGATTGACGAACTATTAATCTCAGGGGGAAGCTGTGTATAAATACTTATTGATTGATCTCGGTAATTAAAATCGATTATTTTTCCAGCGTGCCAACGTGCTCCCAAAAAGCCATCGATATCAGCATTAAATGTATCAAATTTTTCCTGATCTAACTTAAGCAGTTTACCTTCGAAGAAGTTATTGAAATCCCCTTTGGGGATAGCCTTCCCTTCTCTAAAAGAAGGCATTTCTACGAGTTCTAACTTACCTTCGTCGGCTTGCTTTAAAGCAACTTTCCATTGATACTTAGTCACTAGCTCCGTCGATATCGCATTCCAACCACCACCGGTATCTGTGAACAATGTCAATTGATGCCCATCTACAAGCACGGGTTTGAGATGAATCAAATTATTATGAAAGGCACTGGGCAATGATTCCGAATACAAGTTACCGAAATTAAATAACACTAAACTTAAAGATATATTCTTTAACCAATTACCTATCATAAATAAACCTTTTAATTAACCATCTTAAGGTTGAACAATACACCTGCCACTTACATATAGCACTTTAAAGTGTTGCTTGAACATTAATCGAGACAAGTCTTTATTAGCTCAAAAAAATAAGCTCTCAACTGATTCAAACGCAACAATCAAAATCGGTACTTAAGATTCTATAGTAAACTTCGACCAACGATTAAGCCAAATCTAAACTCTTGCTACACAGAACTAAATCATCGGCTACTTACTAGAGCATTTAAGACCAAAGCGCTATCGACTATTTTACATCGACAATGTCTGGTTTTGATGTTGCAAAAACATCATCATCATACATTTCCTCAACTTTAGCTGATAGCGCAGTAAAGGATCCTTTGTGAGTTACTCTTACTAGATACTCAATTGTGTACGTCCCAGCTGGAAGAAAGTCAGCGTAAAACTTTACATTTCGAACAGAATATTGTTTCTCATTAAAGTAGTAATTATTAATCAGACTTTCATACAACTCTCTCGGCGCGGATAATGCAAGATTCTCATCCAGTGCAAAAAATGTACCTGGCAAGGAGTCAGTTAGTGCAATATTTCGCCGTAGAACGGGGTTATTTAGATTTAGAGTTACCTTTACAATCTCTCCTTGTCGTAATTTTTCATTGTCGGTATTTATCCACTTCCCATCCTTAAATATTGAGTACTCTCGATGCAGTGCAAACCCATTGGAGATCTGCTTTGCAGTAGAACCATCAAATGAATACTCTAACATCGTTGTTAGGTAGGCTGTCCCCATTTCTTTCATGTTCACGGTTATGTCCAGTGGCTCATCGAGATTGATTTGAGAGTGAGCCTTTTGTGCTAAAGCATTAAGCTGAATTTCATTGTTTTGGAAGCGAATCGAGTATTCACCAAGTTTTCCCTTTTGTTCGTACTTTGATACGTAAGAATCAATGGCTTTGCTACAATAAGCATTACTTAATGTATTACCAAAGTCTCCCTTTTTCTCTCGTTTCATTTCTAAAACCGAGTTAACGAGTTGATTAACCGTCTTTTTATTTGCGTTTGCTTTTGAAAGCGCAGAAATTGCTGCACAATAAGTTTTATTGGTAAAAGAATAATAGCTCCAAGGCAGTCTCTTATTCGTTGTAAAGGTGCGTTTCTTATCAGTAACTAATGTTTCAGCCAGAAATTGCTTCATAATCTTTTCAAGCTGACCGCTTAATTCTTGGTATTCAGAGATAGTCTCAATCAATAGACTTTGACTATAGATATCTAATTCAGAAAAACTAGCCATTAGAGGTTCGATGTAAGGCTTAATAAACGCTTTATTGTTTGATGCTGAGCTAAGCGCATTAACAATGATTATAGCGTGCTCTATCGACAAATCTTTTTGATGCTTTAGCTTATTAAACAAGTATCGTTCTAGTGCTGCAATTTTCGATTCGGGAAAATCATAACCTAAGCCCTGTAAGTAGTTAACTTGTTTGAATGTAAAAGCAGTTAAATAGGTATTGACAGTAGATGATGAGTTGCCAAAAAACGACATCCCACCATCTTCGCTTTGAAAATCAGCGACTGAATCGATAGCATTAGATAAGATGGCGTTAAGTTCTTTTTCATACGCATCACTGTATTGTTTTTCTATAGCTGCAACGATAGCTCGGCTCAACTTTTGCTCCCAACATTGATGCGGATATTCTCTCATATATTCAAAGGTACTATTCAAACTTGACATACGACTACCGGATAAATTGAAGAGGACTCTAGCCTCTTTGCTTGAGAAGTCGTTAGGAACTTCGAGGCTAAACTGGTTATCGTCAGGCAATAATGAATATTTTGATACTTTACGCTTTAGCTCTTTCGAGTAAACATTTGTTGTTAGCAGCAACGCATCTCTCACTTCATTGCTCCGTGCAACGGATAATACTCCTAATTCACCAATAGCCTTTGTAGATAGATCAAGACTTATTTTATGTCGACTGAAAGGTTTAACCTGTTTGAATGTCAACTCATTTTTATTAAGAGTCAGTTTTTCAGACATCATTTTGGCAAAAGCATTAAAGTTCACAACGACTTGCTTTTTAAGCTTAGACAAGAATTCTGCTTGAAAAACAAGCTCATCGCCTTCTATTAACTGCCCTGGCATTTCGGCATGTACTTCGATATTACTGGCTGTACGAAACGAGTGTGTATCGCTATAAATATCTCCGCTTTCATCAGTTGAAATAGCAATGACTTTCCAACGGGTTAAATTATCGGGCAATGTAACTTGAACTTCAGTATCGGCATTCCCCATTATTTGAATATTTGAATCCCAGAAAGCTGAGTCGCTAAAGAGGCGTCTAATACTCTTAAGGTCGATTTTGGATAATTTAGCTAAATCAATGTATCCATCTTTTATTTGGTGACGACTTAATGACTTTTTATCATTTAGAATGACAGACTCATCTGGAGGAAACGGTATAATAGCTGTTCGCTTAATTCTTGAACCTGTGATTGTAATCATCTCTGAGGCGTCATATGCTTTTATATTACTAATAAAGCTTTCTTCTAGACGATTAGATGAATATAGTGAGCTGGCAAGCTCATAAAAACTTGGGTTAGACCAACCCAGTTCGACTGAACCATAATAAGACTTATCATAGCGATAATATTGATTGTCATTCTTCTGTTCTAATATGCTTTCATCGACAACAGCTAATGCAACCGTTGCTTTCTTATCAGAATGATTGATGAGTTTTATCTTAATGGTCTCGCCGGGTTTATACTCATCCACACTATTCTCTATCTTGACTATTGGCGCTTTCTTTTTTGGCTGCACCTTAAATCGCTGACTAACCACTGGAGCAAAGTTAGCGTTCTTAGTTGATTTTACCACTGATAGATCGCCATAGTTAACAAACACTGTCATATTAAACCCAGGCGCTAGCTCCTCAGAAATATCGTTTTCTAATTTACTTATTCCTGATTTTAATGGCTGCCACCAATAGTCAATTATTTTTGATCGATGGATCACAACTAATGCAGAAGCATCCTTAAAACCATGCCTTAACTCCAGCTTTGCGCGCTCACCAATACTTAGTTCAATTTTTTCTGCATTAACCACAACATCATCATTTAGAGAACTATCTTCAAAGAAATAATGCTCTGAAAATGAAGATTGCGTAGTGCCATCTGGGTAGGTTATCTCTGCAATTAATTTTAACAGGCCTTTTCGCTGAGCTTTGAAAACACATGTATTCGCACTGATGACATTCAGGTCTGTTGCTGAGTTTTGTTTTGACCCATTGGTTTTTACGAGACAATCTATCTCAACTTTTTTCGACGCAGCATCCGAATTATCGCGCCTATTAAAAAAACCACTCGATTCTTGAGTAAAATACTTAACGGCAACGCCACTTACCTCTTCTCCATCGAGGTTAACCACTCGTGAATTGAGTTCAATTTCTTCATTGATGGGTAACCACCACTTCAGCTTTTTAATGCCTACATAATAGCTCTTTTTGGAATAATCAAATGTTTTTGGTCTACTTAAAACACTTTCACCCTCATCAGTGAATACCGTACTCATTAAGCTCACGGCACCGTAATTTATTTCGCTATTCGGTATTTCTAATGTAGCAACTGACTGCCCATTTGAGTTGAGCTTGCCTCCACTGTAATAATGAGACGCAGGCTCAAATCTTGCACGATAGGATGAATTGGGTGAAAAAATATACTCTTGAAAGCGTTTATCACTTGGTTTAAATTTACGAGCCTCAAGAACAACAGCAACTTCACTTTCAGCGTCTTTATAGGGACCTCCTGAATAGTACTCAGCTTTTGTAAGAACTTTAAATTGCTTGCTAGTGAGAGTGCCTTTTACCAGTGGGCTAACCGTTACATTCAGTTTTTTAGGTTTAAAGTTAGAAATCTCAAAATTCAGCTGACTATCGATATATGCATTGAATTCACCATCACTTAAGTAAATTGTATAGGTACCGTTAAGTACTGACTTTGGAATGGTAAACTCACCGCTAACACGGCCAAACTCATCAATTTCAAGTTTTTTATTTATATAAAATGAATTGCAGCGATATTCATCGCAGTCGTTATTATCTCCATATACGTATAGCAAGGGTGAATCAGGGTATTCTGTGATCTGCAGTTTTGAACCATTAATTTTTCGTAGAAAGCCAACAAACTTTACCTTTTCTCCTGAACGATATAAAGGCTTGTCGGGAACACCCCAAAACACCCTTTCACTATCTAATTCATCGTAGTCATCTTCATCCTTAAATAAAGTTTTACTTAAACTATTACGGAGTAAAACTGCAAATTTCTCTCCGTTATCGAGAGTAAAATAAAGTCGAGAACTATCTTTATACTTCTCTTCTGAAAGTAAACTTGGTAATTTAGCAATACCAAACATATCAGTTTTACTTGTAAGATTAACAGAGTCTCTCTTGCGTAAATTCAAATCAGGGCTGACGCTGAACTTCATATTGCTGATTGGTTTATTTGTCTTAATGTCTGATAAGAAAACAAGTGTGTCTTCTGACCCTTGAACAACAATGGCATTGTAATTACTTTTCTGGACAAAAACATGACTTTCGTCCCAAGATTTTTTACTTGTACGAACGACTCCTCCGATGCTGTTCGCGTGCTTTAATGGCTCAGATATTAGATTTACCTTTTGCATTTTATTATCGTTACTTGATAAACCAATTTTTTGATTTTTTATTACAGACGAACCCTCTACCTTCTTAAAGTCTAATTCATCAACTTCAAAGGTAAGAAAAGGATTATTTAGAGAATAATGATAAAGTTTGAGTTCTTCGCTCTTGGTGACGGTTTCATAATAAAAGGGATTGAAATCCGTTGATGCGAAATCACCGGTGGTAATTAAGATAGGTCTCTTTGGGTTTAGCTTTCTTCCGAAAATATCTCTAATCGATTCAAGACAAGTTAATCGTTTTGTCAAACGTGAGAAAGTTGTGGTAACAACAATATTTTCAGGCTGCTTAACATACCAAGCTCCTTGCTCTAAATTCACCCCTTGTGACTTTAATTCGACCTTGCATTTTTCCACGTCCTTGCTATTTATTGGTGCTGAAAAATTTAAAGCTATAGAGCGATTTGGCGGGCAATCACGTTTCTCTCGACAAGTAAAGTCAAGAAATTCAAAGTCGCCATAGGTTTTAAAACGGTGCCTTTCATTCTCGTCATTTGTTTTATAAGATACTAAATCACCAAGAGGCGTACGAATGCCGCCAGTTTGTTTTAAAGCGTAAAGTGTGTCCGGTAACAAAGTACGCGTTGTTGTAAGTTTCCAGCGACTATCTTTATTCCAAACTTCATTTTCATGATCGCCATCTAGAATGTCTATTTTCGATACTGTGAGAGCTACTTTTTTACCTGACTCATCTTCTAAGTAAAGTGCATCCACTAAACTGCTCTCTTCAACACTGAGATTAAAATTTGCGGTAATTATTGGGAGTGTTGGGCTAGACCATTCGATATTTATATAACTTATTTCAGGACGAGGAGTTTCAAATTCATAACTATATGGCTTTAACCGCACTCCTTCACTATTATACAAGCCATCGATTAAGGTTAATGTATATTTCGTAGCTGGCTTTACGACAAGACCACTTTCCAAAACACATTCTAACCGCCTTTGATCATTCCATTGCCATTCGCAAGGTACACTTGGGGAGATCTCATAACGAATACTTTCTGGCGACACCCGTTGCATATTCTGAGAGAAGATAAATTCTATCGATGTACCATATAAATTGATATCATCCTTTACCGAGGAAACCTCAGGAATATCTGTAGAGTCGTTTTTAACGATCGCGCTTTTCCAGTTATTCATTTCAACTGATTTAGAGTTTAAATCATTAGCCGGCTTTAAATGGCTACAGCCTGAAAGCATTAAAAAAAAGAGACAAAGATACACTCTAGAATAAAGTTTCATGGATTACCTTTTATATTTATTCTTACACTTTATATTTATTCTTACACTGACTTCGACTAGTCAGCTAACCCTTTTAGTTAGACTTTTCTTACCCTCGAGGAATCTAGGCATAAACAGAGATATGCTTGATCAATCCTTTAAAACAGAACAAGTTTCGATAGTTTAAACCATTCGCGACCTGTCTATTCATACAAACCCATCAATTTCCGTTATTATTATCTCAATCTATAGAAAATTGTTGTAAATGGCAAACCTTTGCTTTCGACTCCTACTGGTTACTAAAAGCTGGCTGAAAAAATGATCATCCAACCTGTATCATCGGTTATCTTTAACAGGTCATCGGGGTTGGTAAAATTTGTAATATCACCGTCAGAGACGCCATTACGTAATCGGGCAACTTGGCTGTCTCGATACCAGCCGACTCCTAGGTTAAATGAACCTTCTTCTCCGGAGATTCTGGTTCCTGCCATCCAACCCAAGGCGAATGTATCCAAGGGCTCTTTGCCTTCCGTTCCCGTTAGCCCTATTGAGACAAAAGGTCCGTGGCCCCATGTTCTTGAGTACTCATCGTCGATGGAAATTTCATGTCTAAAGATAAACTTGTGGAACTCCAACATAAGCTCGACATCGTACTGACTCGATCGATTAACGCGTACTCGACTTACATCGTTCCCATTTTCAACCAAAGTTTCAATAGACACCTCATCTATAATATCTCCGCCGTTGAGCGACGTTAACGCAATGGCAAGTCCCCAATCGAGTCCTAGAAACTTGCTTTCTTGTTTTTGTTCTTCCCTGGCTTTCGCAACCACTTCTATCACATCAGTTGTTGATGGTGCCGAGTTCACGCGCTCTGTCGATGCTGCGGCTCTTTTGTACGCTTGAACGACGATTTCTCGACGACTGTCAGATACTGAGATTTCACCACCATCCACAAAGCATTCGTAGTAGTCGCTATAATCTTTCTCATAATATTTAGCATCTTCGCGCCAAGATGAACCAGGCCCATGACACAGCCCTCCAGTCGATAGAATAACCGGTTTCGTACTTTCAGTAATTGCGGTTTTCGCTAAGATGAATTGCGGAATAACGAGTAATACATAAACAAAGACTTTCATGAGCAGCTCCCTTGTTAGTTTGAACACTGACATCCATATACAGTGATTGATTAACACCTGATTAAATAATAGCCAAAATAGAACCAATATGTGGCCTTTCCGGCACAGTTTACAGACCGCAGTAAACGAAAATCACCGTTGTTTTAGCGATATAGAACCAATAATTTCTTTAGAAAACTCATATTAAGCTACTGAATTTATTGGTTTAAAGTAGGAAGAAATTGAAATAAAAGCTAGCGTAATGGATACGAAGACCTATACTGAAAAGACCCTAGCGAAAACACACTATAGTTCAATATGAGATACGGATTTAGCGGTCTTTTGCCAATATGTGCGGCATTATCTATGGTAGGAATGACTAACCTCTTAGCAGATGTTAGTACTGAAAAGCTAACGGATCTCTCACTCGATGAGCTCCTCAATATTCCCGTTACTTCGTATAGCCGCTATGCGCAAGAATCAAAACGCGTACCCGCCAGTGTTGACGTGATCACCGCAGCTGAAATTGCAACAATGGGATACCAATCAATCGATGAAGTTCTCTCATCGGTCATTGGAATCTACAAGACCGATAGCCATGCCTGGTTTGGATCGCTAAATTATGGTGTGCGAGGTAATTATTCCGTTGGGTATTTTAGTGAAATGGTTTTATTAATCGACGGGATGGATCAAAAGAGTCTAGGAGCCTCGGGTATTCCGCTTGAGCGCATCGGTGTACCAATTGAAAGTATAAAACGCATTGAAGTGATTCGAGGTCCTATGTCGGTGACCTATGGAAATATGGCTTTCTTAGGCGCTATTAATATCATTACCTTTGACGAGATAGAACCAAAAAACGAGAAAGTGTCGGTCACAGCCAGCCAACACAGTCATCGCGTCACCTGGACAATTAACGATCATTCCGATGCATTTAGCTACAAAGCAACGGTTTCTCTAAAAAACAAAAATGGACCTTCAGTACCTTTTTCGGACCTGATGAGCGACACATCCATACTTTCTGCGATAGGTTTAAGTCCGCAAGATGAACTAGCCACGCATCATCGCTCTAACTTTTTTCAATTGGTATTTACAACACCCACCACCAAGTTTTTGCTAAAGCATCTTAACGCGAAAAATAGCGTGGTGGATGCTATTCCTGGTGTGGGCAATGGATCTATTGCAGAAAACACGTCAAATGCAGGTCGAATTGAGCGACGTTTCGATATTAACAAATCGTGGCATAGTACGCTGCAACTCGACTTTTTAGATTACGCCTACCATTTGGATGAAGAGTTCTTATTTGCGGATTACTACTCCAATAATCACAGTAAAAACCGAACTCAAAGACTCAACTTAGACTTTGTATACTCTCCTTCTAGCGATCTTAAAGTCATTAATGGAATAAGTTGGGCCAGAGGCGACTATTTCGCTATTGATGATTACCCACAAGACGGTTTAATTAATTGGGAGTACGATTTAGATGAAGACTATAGCCTCTCTTACTTTGGTATTTATTCAAACGTGTTTTATAACATCAATAATGACTGGGAATTTACTGGAGGAATACGATTAGAAAGGAACGGCTACTACGATTTAGTACTAAACTACGATAGAACCGTAGACGATCCAAATAATCAAGAAATTATCCCTGTTGATAATACCGATTTAGTCGTATTGCCTAGATTCTCAATGACCCATTACATCGATCAAAAGAACTTAATTAAGTTCATCTATGGTAGCGGATCGAAAGAAGCCAGTGTAGGTGAAAATCTTAATACATCGAATTCCTTAGAATCAGAACGAATTCGTTCCGTCGAACTTATCTATGAGCACAGTTCAACGAACTTCTATTTTAGAAGCTCTATATTTAGGAATGAATTGTATGATTTAATTAGCGGTCGATTCGACTTTGTGAACAATACATGGTTAATCGACTTTGACAATATCGGAAAGATTACCACTAATGGCGTAGAGTTAGGCATTCGATACCAACCAAACCAAGATTTTTTAATTCAAGCCGATTTCGCTTATTATGACGCCCAGAACAAAACGCCGTTTTATAAAGATATTGCGTTAGGTTTTTCTCCAGACTATATGTTGAAAATTAAAAGCAGTTTCAAAACATCCGACTTCTCTTCTTTAGGGCTCTATATTGAGTCAATGGACTCAACAGAAAGTCAATGGATTCCAGATACTACCCAAGCTACGCCGACCGAACAAGTAGCTCTCGGCTCTCGTTATGGACTCAAAGCCAAGAGTTATACCTTGGTCAACTTAAACTGGCGACTAACCTTTCAAGAAGAATCTGCATTATCAATGAATCTTGCAGTCAAAAACCTATTCAATGAAACGATCTATAATCCTACCTCTATCAACCGAATCTTTGATAAAGGTATCGTAAAGGAACAGCAGGAGCTATTTATTGGCGCTGAGTATAATTTTCAGTAATGTTTTAGCTTAAGCCTAGTTATTCTTTCTCTTGCAATTAAATAGCATCATTCAAACTCGAGATCTTTTGATACGCTTGATAATGACTTAAAAACAACTCTCCGGTTAACAAATCTAAAAATCCAGATTTTCTCAGTAGCTTTTTAATAGGAATCTTTACATCACTTAAGTGCAGTAGGATACCTTTATTTTTTAGCTGCGTGTTAATGTCTTCTAGCATCTCCATACCGGTAAGGTCAACTGAGTTAACCGCGCCCAAATGCAGAATCAAATGCTTAGTTTCAAGTGACTTATTGACGAGATCTAAGATGTGATTTTCTAAGTAAATCGCGTTAGAAAAAATTAGACTTTCATCAATACGTAGGGAAATTACATGGGGGTGAACCTCGACTTCAAAGTGCTTAATATTTCTGAAGTGCTCGGTTCCTCGAATTAATCCGATTTGGGCAATATGAGGTCGCGACGTTTTATATAAATACAGGGCAATCGATACAATAATCCCTGTAGCCACTCCAACTTCTACTCCAAATGCCAAAGTGATAAGAATCGTAGACATAACCGAGTAAAAATCACTCTTGGAAAATTTCCATGCATGCTTTAATACACTAAAATCAACCAAAGATAAGACGGCTATGATTATGGTCGATGCCAACATTGCAATGGGTAAGTAATATAGATAAGGTGTCAAAAATAAAGCCGCTAGAGCAATACCAACGGCAGTAAATAGACCAGCTACTTGAGTTTCAGCGCCGGCATCGAAATTAACTACGGACCGTGAAAAGCCACCCGTAATCGGAAATGCGCCAGCAAGCCCAGATGCTATATTTGCACTTCCCAACCCGATTAGTTCTTGGTTTGAATCAATCTTTTGATTTCTCTTCGCTGCCAAGGTTCTCCCTACCGAGATACTTTCAACATACCCAATTAAAGAAATAAAAATTGCTGGTAGAATTAGCGCTTGTATAGCATCGAGCGTCACATCAGGTAAGCCGAAATTTGCAATACCTTTAGGAATCTCACCAACAATAGCGACATCCTGACTGTTCAAAGAAAATCCCGCAACTATCAGTGTCGTAAGCATAACCCCGATTACCGGTGCCATCTTTGCAAGCACGGCTGCGAGCGATTGATTAACGCCAAGTTTAGCGAGAAAAGAGGCTGCATATTTACGCGCAACAAACAAATAGATAAGCGCACCGCCTCCTAATGCAAGAGTTATAAAATTAATCTGAGTAAACGAGTGATAGAGTTGATTTAAAATATCAAAGAAGGCGTGTCCAGATACTTTTACACCCAGCAAATGTTTAATCTGACTAACCGCAATAATAATACCTGACGCTGTAATGAATCCATTGATCACTGAATGAGAGAGAAAGTTAGCAACGAAACCAAAGCGCAATAGACCTAAAATAAACATAAACAATCCGGATAAAAGCGCCAATACGATGGCTCCGTCTATATAATTTATCAGTCCTTGTGATGTGACCGTCGCTAAGGTGGTAGCAGTCATTATTGAGCCAATGGCAACCGGCCCAACAGCAAGAGCAGTGCTCGAACCTAATAGAGAGTAAACGACAATGGGGACGACGCTTGCGTACAAACCAAGATGTGGTGGTAATCCCGCGAGTATGGCATACGCTAGCGATTGCGGAATCAACATCACAGAGACAACCACGGCTGCGTTAAGGTCAGCGATGGCCTTTGCTCTGCTATAAACGCGTAATTGCTTATATACTGGAAACCAATTTAACAAGTTTTTCATGGGTCTTTGAGACAACCTTGATTACATTTGATCCATTAGCTGAGTCGCTGCATTGAATAAATTGCTTGAGCGATTTCCAGTTCTACAGTATGCATGAATCGTCTTCTCCGTTTTGAGAAGATTAGCAAACTCATGAACTTGCTCTTTGGTTGGGCCTTGAGCGCCAAAAGGAATATTATAGAACTCAAGTGATCGCGAAAGCGCAGCATCAGCTAAAATCGCAGCGCTTATTTGATTGCTTTCTTCGTTATCTGGCCGATTACAAACAATCACCTCAACACCTTGCTTCACGAGTTCATCAAGCATAGATACATCGAGTTGACCTGAAACACTTACTTGGCTATTCAGCTTAGTAATATTCATAAAGTACCTTCTGAGTCTATTGCAAATGAATGCGTTTAATCTTTATTTTGAACGGATTTAACTAAGCCACGAATAGGAACCTTTAGGTATACTTCTCCGTTATCTTCTGACTCAGGAAAGTGACCCGCTCGCATATTGGTCTGAAGTGAAGGATAAATTAACCGTGGCATTCCTAAGGTGCTATCCCTTTGCTCGCGCATCACAACAAATTCTTGTTCTGATACGCCGCCTTTAAGATGAATATTTGAATGGAGCTGCTCTTTTACAGAGGTCTCAAAGGCTAACTCTCTATTGTTTGGTTGGTAGTCATGACATACAAAAATTCGAGTATCTAAAGGTAAACTCAAAATTTTCTGAATAGATTGGTAGAGCGTTTTTGCGTCACCACCAGGAAAATCTGCTCGAGCAGTACCACCGTCTGGCATAAATAGAGTATCTCCAACAAAGGCAGCGTCACCAATAACATGAGTCATACACGCGGGTGTATGACCTGGTGTATGAATAGCCTTCCCTTCTAACGAGCCGATGGTGTAGGAATCGCCGTCTGAAAATAGTCGATCAAATTGACTTCCATCCCGTTGAAACTTCGTGCCTTCGTTGAATAACTTTCCGAATACCTCTTGGACAACAGTGATTTGTGCACCGATACCAATTTTACCGCCCAGTTTTTCTTGAATATACGGCGCTGCTGAAAGATGATCGGCGTGAACATGAGATTCAATAATCCATTCTAACTCCAATTGGTTACTCACTATGTGTTCGATGATCTGATCAGCGCTGGTGTAAGTGATGTTTCCAGACGGATAATCCAAATCTAACACTGAATCTATGACGGCACAGTGTCGTGACTGAGGATCCTTTACCACATAAGAGAGTGTGTTCGTTGCTTTATCATAAAAGCTAGTGACTTCTGGCTGAACATTCACTGACATTCTCATTTCTCCTACCGATTCATCGATTAATACATTAACTATAGCTAATATAGCAGTAACTATGCCAGATATACACATTTACAAGTTGTTGATTTTTAATCTTTTATTTTAAGTCTCAGACAATTCGGTCACTCAATTGCCAAAACTGGCATTAACCTTGGCAAATCATGCCATTAATGTCAGACCTTTTAGGCCAGTTAACTAAACGAAAAGACAGTCCTTTGATCTAAGCTAAATCGTTTGAATTTGATATATTTCATCTGAAAATCGAGTAATCTACGGAAAACACGAATTAGAAAATAAAACATGAAAAAAACAAGCTTGAGACGTCTGATTGACGACCATCAACCAGACGCAATACAAAGACGACTCAACCGCCCTAATCAATCGAACGTAGTCGCTGATTCAGTACTTGGCGGAATAGATGGCTGTGTTACAACGTTTGCTGTCGTGTCGGGCGTTATCGGCGCCAATATCTATCCTCCTGTAGCGGTAGTCCTAGGTTTCGCGAACTTAGTCGCTGATGGTTTTAGCATGGCCGTCAGCAATTATGAGGCGATAAGAACTGAAGAAGAAAGAGTTCAATCGCTACGTCAGCTTGAAAACGAGCATATCGATAAAGTTCCTGATGGTGAAAAAGAAGAAGTAAGGCAAATATTTTCTAGCAAAGGTTTCACTGGATCTACGCTAGACAGCATTGTTTCTACCATTTGTTCTAACCGTCGCCTGTGGATTGATACTATGTTAAGTGAAGAGCATCAGGTACACCCGAACAGTCGCTCTCCCATAAAAGCTGCATTAGCAACGTTTCTAGCATTTGTATTTGTCGGGGCTATGCCGTTAATACCCTTTCTACTCACATCATTGACAAAGCAAAGCCAATTTACATTGAGTGCAGCGCTCGCAGCTATTATGTTTTTCGGGATTGGCGCGATTAAAAGCCATTTGTTCAGTAAGCCCATTATGATTGGAGGGTTAAAAACGCTTTTGATTGGAGGCACAGCCGCCACACTTGCCTTTGCTACTGGTTTTCTATTAAAAGGTGTATTTGGTATTGATTCTGTTTAGGTAATAATTGTCTATTTAGGAATTTGTCTATTTACAAATTAACTGTCTACTTTGATCATAACTAGCGTTTGGAGTATTAGCCGTTTGAGGCTTACCCAATTTAACGGATACAGATTTCTTAGTTACAATATCAGAAATGAGGTATCCAAATGTCAAATAAAAAGTATTCTAAACAATTCAAGCTTGATGCGGTTCAGTTAGCGATATCAAGTGATCGCAGCACGGCTTCCATAGCACAAGAACTAGGCGTTAATCCAAACTCACTCTATAGCTGGGTCACCAAGTATCGGAGTGAATTGTTAGCGTCAGAAGTCGAGCTTACGCCAGAGCAGGAATTAAAACAACTCAGAAAAGAGGTGGCAGAACTCAGGCAGGAAAAAGAAATATTAAAAAAGGCAGCTGCCTACTTTGCGAAGCACCAAGCGTAAAATATCAGTTTATTGAAGAACACCCAGAGTTTAATGTTTATTTACAGTGTCGAGCTCTGGGCGTCTCTTATTCGGGTTATTACGATTGGCGAAGTAGGCCTCCGAGTGCACGACAAATCGAAGATGAACGCCTGCTCGGCAAGCTTGTAGAGTGTTTTAACGATAACGAACAGACCTATGGTGTCCCAAGGCTTACGAAGGAGCTGAAGGAATCAGGAGAACCCGTTAATCATAAGCGAGTGGCTCGCCTGAAACGGGAGAATAATATCTACCCTAAGCAGTTTAAAGCGTTCGTTGTCACAACCGACTCGAGTCATGGTAAGCCAGTGGCTAATAATTTGCTTAACCGAGAGTTTAAAGTTGAAGAAGCCAACCAAGTTTGGGTGAGTGATATTACTTATATTCCGACGAGCACGGGTTGGATTTATCTGGCTGTTATCATCGACTTATATTCACGAGCGGTTATCGGTTGGCAGCTCGCAGAACACATGAAAGCGGAGCTTGTCTGTGATGCGGTTAAAATGGCTCAAGCGCGTCGAGGTTGCTTACCGAAGCTTTTTCATTCAGACCGAGGATGCCAGTATGTTTCTGAAGAACTCGAATCGTTATTGGTTGGCGTCACTATCAGTATGAGCCGAAAAGGAAACTGCTGGGACAATGCCGTTGCTGAAAGCTTCTTTGGCACATTAAAAACCGAACATGTGAACTTCGAAAATTACTTCAATCTACGAGAAGCAAGAATGAGCTTGTTTAGATATATCGAAGGATTTTATAATCGAAAGCGTCGTCACTCTCATCTGGACTATAAAGCCCCGATGATATTTGAAGAGTCGGCAGCTTAAAACCTGTGTCTGTTATTTGGGGTAAAGGTCAGTTTAAACCTTTAAAATATTCACAAGGTTTTTATAATGTATAACGTACCATAACCACAAACCATAACCACAAACCATAACAACAAATGAGTTAGCACGAATGGAACAGGTCTCGAATACGATCAACGAACCAATAGACGTTTTGATCATTGGTGCAGGTATGTCAGGTATTGGGGCCGCCTACCACCTTCAAACCAAATCACCTAGTCGCTCATTTATCATTGTAGAAGCACGAGCAGATATGGGCGGTACTTGGGACTTATTCAAGTACCCTGGTATTCGCTCAGATTCAGATTTGTACACTTTCGGATATGATTTTAAGCCGTGGAAAGCAGAGAAAGCGATTGCTGATGGCCCCTCTATAAAAGCCTATATTAAAGAAACCGCACAAGAAAATAACCTTGAAGAAAAAATATGGTTTAATCATAAGGTTATTGAGCTTAACTGGGACAGTCAAAAGAAAATTTGGCGCATAACCCTTCAGACCAATGAAGATAGCCAACCCAAACTAATATCCGCGCGTTGGATCTTTAATGCATCGGGTTACTATCGGTACGACCAAGGTTATTCTCCTTCATTTAAGAATCAAGACGCTTTTCTTGGGCCAATCATTCATCCTCAGCATTGGCCAGAGAATTTAAATTACGCAGACAAAAAGATCATTGTTATCGGTAGTGGTGCAACGGCCGTTACTCTGGTGCCTGCACTGGCCAAAAAGGCAGCGCATGTAACTATGTTACAGAGAACACCTTCCTATATTCTTCCGGTTCCCGAACAAGATCCCATAGCACGTTTATTGCGCCCTCTTTTGAGTGAAAAAGCCGCTTTTGCATTAACCAGAAAATTTAATATTGCTAAACAGAAATGGGTTTATTCTTTTTGTCAGCGTTTTCCTAAGCAGGCTAGGCGTTTAATAAGAAAGTTTAATTCAGATGTCTTACCGAAGAACTATCCAGTAGATAAACACTTCTGCCCTCCTTATGAACCTTGGGACCAAAGATTATGTGCTGCACCCAATGGTGACTTCTTTAAAGCCATTTCACAAGGAGCTGCATCAATCGTTACTGATCAAATAGATAGTTTCTCGAGTAAAGGTATCAATCTCTCTTCCGGAGAACAAATAGAAGCCGACATTATTATTACTGCCACAGGATTAAATCTTGCACCATTGGGTGGACTAATACCGAAAATCAATAACACGCCAGTACAATTAAATGAGTGCATCACCTATAAAGGGATGCTGCTGAGTCAACTGCCTAACTTTGCCATCGCAGTAGGCTACACATCCTCTTCTTGGACCCTAAAAATCGGTTTGTTATGTGAATATTTTTGCCGCTTACTTAACTTCATGGAACAGCATGACTATGTCGTTTGTGAAGCTATACCAGACAAGTCGCTCAACACAATGCCATTGATGAACTTTGGCGCTGGGTATATTTTACGTTCAGCGGAACAGCTACCTAAACAAGGTGATAAACACCCTTGGGCTATGTCTTGGAGTTACGCTTCCGATGTAAAGATTTTTAAGAAAGGTCGAATTGATGATCCTGCTTTAAAATTTGAATAGACGATTAACATTTTTTGATACTGTAAACGCCTACCATAATCTCCAATATAGATATCGGATGTCTTTTAATCATCTCGTAGCTATAATCGAAGTCGTAGCTATAAAGAACTTAGATCTTTATTCAGATTGTTAGCGATAAGGTTTCTAATGAATGACTAGGAAGTTGGTTGTTTTGATAGCAATATTTTTTGGATAATACTGCTGTTAGGAAAGCACTATTTTTTTAGAGAAGAATATTTTTTATAGATGGTTATATTTTGTAAAAGGTTATCTTTAGGAGAAAATTATGAAAAAACGGATTGTCGTATGCGCTGATGGTACATGGAATCGACCTGAGAAAAATTTAAAGGAAGACTTTCCTACCAATGTCTTAAAGCTCGCCCGATCAATTAGTCCCATTGCTAGCGATGGGACACCTCAACAAGTTTTCTATGATTGGGGTATTGGGTCCTACCATGACGAAGTGATCGCCGGTGCGACTGGGAAAGGTCTACATAAAAATGTGATGGATGATTATCGATATATTGTGCAAAATTACTCTGAAGGTGACGATATTTATCTCTTCGGTTTCAGCCGTGGCTCTTATACCATTCGCTGTCTTTGTGGCTTGATTAATAACTGCGGAATCTTAAAACGCCCAGACGCAAACTTAATTCAAAAAGCTTTCAATATTTATAAATCAAAAAGCAAAGACTATGCTCCGAGCGGTGAGAAATCTATTGCATTTAGAAAGCAATACTCGCACCCCTCACGCTCCATTAAGTTTATCGGCGTTTGGGATACTGTCGGTGCAATGGGTATTCCTATTTCATTTTTAGGCTTGTTTGATGACAAAGATGAATTCTACGACACCGATATCGGCCGCAACGTAGAATTTGCTCGACATGCGATGGCCATCGACGAATATCGAGAAGACTTTATACCAACGATTTGGAATCCACGGGAAACAATCGATATTAAACAAGTATGGTTTACGGGCGCGCATAGCAATATAGGCGGTAGTTATAAACCCGATAAGGATGGTTCTTTGCTCTCTGATGTGTCTTTAAAATGGATGATCAAAGAAGCTAAATCAATCGGATTATCAATCGAAAATCATGTTGTTAAGAATCTTAAAGATAATCCTTTAGCCACCTTGCACAATTCTCGCCGTAGTTTCTATCGAGTTAAAAAGAAACATTATCGTCCTATAGACCATAAAAAAGGAGAAATCTTAATTCACTCCTCGGTCAAAAAACGGTGGGACAATGATACTAGCTATCGACCTAGAAACTTAAAAGAGTACCTTGATGTTCATGGTTGGCCGACAAAGCTAGTTTCATAAGCATTGAGAATACTAAGTCTAAGAAACGAAGAGATTAAAAAAGCTAAGAAGACATAGTCTCCATTGCCGCGTCACATCGCGCTTTTAACTCTTCGTCAGAAAGTTTACTAAGCTCTTCATTGAGCTTGGTAATCTTTTCGGCGTATTGAGCCATAATCAAACCTTCAGTCAACTCTCCGCCAGAGCTTTTCTTTAATTGCTCAAGCCCTTCTACAATTTGCATCACATTTTTATTGATCCAGCCGCTGTAGGTTGAGCGGTACTCACCTTTAAACTTTTTACTGCATTTATTGACAACAGGTTCTAAAAACAGACTTTTTTCAAAGGTGTTCTGTAAATCTTTGATCTCGGAGGTATATCCAAATGCACTCGTGAGCAAGCCGAGTAAAATGATAGTGGATTTCATGGCATGGTCCTTAAGAATTCGGATAAGCCAACTTAAATCATCTGCGCATTATTTTCAACCGGCATAAAATAGGCTTCATTTATGCCGGTTTACTGAATGATTAATTAGGGTAACCACTCTGCAAGTAGGTCAACGCCAGAATATGCCTCATAGGCGTATATGCTGACATACCATTGTCCTTGAGTGGGTGTGTTTTCTGTGCAGACTTCGGCATTTCCCCACTTATAAGGGCGACAGGTGTAAGACGAGGATGTAGGCTGTGCACCTTGTCGAATATAAAGATCTGCGTCACCGCTGCCGTTGTCGATGGATACCGTCAGTGTATTCATACCAGCGGGAATGTTGATGTTAAAATGGCTCCACTGCCCTTGTTCTGCGGTTAAATTTTGTTGACTAAAACTCCCTCCTGAATTATTGGAATCCTCGGTAAAATTCGCAACAAGAGAGACTCCGGAAAAGTCGCTGTATCCTTGTAGCATAATATAGTATCGACCCGATTGAATATTGCTGACACTGCATTCTTCGTTGTTACCATTCTTATAAGGGCGACAATCGTAATCAGAAGACGAAGGCGCTGTTCCGAATTTAATGTATAAATCTGCGTCGCCAGTTCCGTCGCTCATGGTAAACGATAAACTGGTCGCCGTTTCTGGCACCATAAATTCAAATAACAATGCTTCTCCTTGCGCAGCCGATAAATTCTCTACAACGTCGCCATTAGTCAGCTGATTGGTTGGCGGAGGTGTATTACAGTTGTCGTCAGTTGCATATTCGATAGTGAGCGTCGGTGACTCACCTGTTTCTTTAGAGTCAAAGTCAATACCATCGGTCGTTGTATTTGCAGTGATAACAAAACCATCATTATCAGTTCCACTCAGCCAACTTTCTATCAATAAAATGCCCGCTGCGTTTAGATTAATCGTTTGTGACCCAGTTGAAGATGGACTAAAGGTACCTACAATATTTCCTAAATGACCTTGACCGCTGACTGATGACCAAGTAACGGATTCTTCTGACCATGAATTGTTGCCTTGATGCAGGTAATAGCTGCCTGAAGAGCTATTAAAAACGTTGATAGTGACATAAGCTTTGGTAATCACAGAACAACTTGGTATTTCGCTGAGGTCAAACTTAATTAGAGCATCCATTTTTCCATACGTTGAATCACTTCCATCCGCTAACAAGCCCTCACTACTAGCGTCGAAATTCGACGAAGACTGAGTTTCAGATATAAAAGCATCATCCGTTACCGCAATAGTGATCAGCTGTTCACTCGAATCTTCGGTCTTTATAACACTGCGCGATTGCGCATTCTTAATCAGTGCTAAGTTTTCACCGACAGTGTTAGCAATCCACCAATTAACATTATCTGGCAGAACAATCGAATCAGCATCCCGCTGCTCTTTGCTTAAACTTGTCGCAGTCTCATCAAACTGAGCCGTGCGAACATTCAATTGACTTTCAGTTACTTGAATTACTTTAAACTGCTGAATACTTGCTAAATCAATAGTCCAAGGTTTAGGATTATTTGCTGAGCGAGCTGGAGCGCCCCAACTACCCTATCCTACATAAACGGTACCACCTTGGGTTGTCGTCACGAAATTATTACCACTTGGTAGAATTGACTGAGTCATTTTATTAATATGAGTGTCTGACTCGACCACTAAATTCATAGCGTGTTCGTAAAACACATCCGCCCACCAATCGAATAGTATTTGGTTTTCAGACTTACCACTGTAATGAGGAAACATGGGTTTATGATATTGAGAAAATCTCCACTCTGCTGTATCGCCGTTAGCACTGAGATCGTTGGCTAACCAATTGTTCATGGCTGTAGCATAAGACGACCAGCCACTGTTCTTAAACTGGCTGTTAAGCGTGTACACCCTTAATAAAGGTGAAATATTAAAAGCACCGAAGGTATCATTAGGATCACATTGACCGTCTTGATTATAGTCAACGCCAAACACTTGACAAAGTGTGCGATAATTATTGTCTTCATGATTACCATGCGTAGGCACAAGTGGATAAATACGTGAATAGCTTTCGCCATTAATCACATCGTTAGAGAAAGTTAATGACCAGTCGCTTAAGAACTCAGACATTTCTGACGTATTATTAGCGTTGGTAAAATCACCGCCATGCATGATAAACAAGGGTCTTATTTTCGCAATTAATGCATTACCTTTACGGCGTGTAGTCCAGCCCGTTCGAGTATCTCCGCCAGCGACAACAACAAAGGGAGAGTTATCGATTGGAGCCGTTCTAAACCAAAACCTTTGTCCGCACCCATTGTTATCACACACTTGATAATAAACACTAGAGTTACTGTTTAAGTTTGTTAAACGAACAAAGTGACTGGTTAAAGAACCAAAATTCTCTGTTGAATCTACCGAAGCGACTTGCCATGAGTTTTGATCCGTAGAATACCCAAACCTGACATAAGGAGACTGACTTGCACCATCTGGAGAAAAGGCGATGGTAGCTTGCTGCGATGGGTTTGAGTCCCAAATTAAACGATGATACTTTGTGTCCGCGTGAACAGAAACAAACAATAGTAAAGAAAATAAAAGAATTAAATTACGATAAGCTTGATGACTCACTTTTTCCTCCAGATATATAGTTGTTTTTTCCGGAGTTTTAAACGGCTCATCCAGAATCTAAAGACTACTCTAATAGTAAAAAATGATCACTAAGTGACATATTTATGATCTTGTTCAGTGTAACCATTTTTGAGTTAATAGTTTGAGATTTAAAAGGATGCTATTGTGATTAATTAGATGAAACGAGCCTTACGAATGCGGCATTTCGATAAGGGATTGTTCTAGTCGTACCATCTGTGAAATCTATCGCTATAGCGCCCTCTTTTAAATGTTTATAAACCCCTGAAAGTAACTTGCTAGAATCTGCAGTCCAGTAGTCTCCATGCTTAGTCTGAGGAAAAAAATCAATTGCTATTGACGGAGAGCCTGGAACGGTAGGTTCAATAACTAAAGTCGAAAGCTCGTTTGCAGTGGGAAGTCGCCAATTCGTTTTTCCACACCGAGCTTGTTGTATGGCTCTTATAATTAAGTCACTTGTATCGCATCGCTCGTTTTCAAAGTAACAATCGCCAGAGTTCTTAACCCCCTTGTTCTCATAGAACCAAGAATATGTCCAATATCCATCGTGTATTGACTCGTCGTCAGTTTTGACCTCCCAGAGCAGCCCAGTATGAGAATCAAGAACGCAAGCCCACGGCCCCTCCCAATTGCCTAAGCGAGTTCCTTGACTATTAAACTTAACGTACCGTGATTGAACTGGCTTTGGGTTTTCTAATGTGTGATTCCAGCATAGAACGAAAATAAGTAATGCTAAGAATAGAATGCTAAAAAGTCGTCTAATCATTATTATTTATCCATGTTCTCTTATCCATATTCTCTTACCCATTTTCTATAACGCCGCATTCAACTGAGATTCTGAAATTTTCAAAAAACTAATAGACGCTATAAAAATTTTATTTTAACTGGGTTGATATGTCGTGTATGCCCTATTTGAGCATGATCGAACGCAGCAAACCAAATACAAACACCATCTCTAATGACAACGTCTTTTTGGGACTTTGTATCTAATGAGCGAGCGATCTCAAGGTGCCAACGCCCATTCTCCCAGCGGCCTCTTGCTCTAACATCAGACCTATCGCCCTCAAATCGATTTGAACGATACATTACAGATGGCATGACCGTACCCGGAATATAATTATCATTTTTAATTTTATAAGGTTCGAAACTAAACCAAGGAATGACCCAAGCAACAGCAGAGCTATCTTCTACTTTCTTAAACTTGTTCTCTCGATGTTTTTTTCTCGTAACTGGGATAAAATGAGCTTGCGCTTGAGTATTTTTAGAAACAGTTGGATCCTCAGGTTTGTCTTGCTGAAATTTATCGAGCCAAGCAGTGTCTTTAGGAAGCCGTTTAGGAGTAATTGATTCAGAATTAAACCATTTCCAGTTCATAACATAACTACCAGACTCTTTACCATCGGCTAAGTAGCCGCCTTTATATCGTCGGTTTCCTGCTATCTCATTAACTGGACGGCTAAAATAATTATCATCCGCTAGGTACATATCATTTGTTCTTACCGCCTTCCAATGCCAAATATCAACTAACGAATTCGTCTCTGTATAATGAAATCCTTTTCCATGCCAATTCGCTGGCTTATCATTTAAGGGTTTTGCCCCCATATGCATCACCCCAGCAACTGGCTTATCACATTCGTTACTTATCATCACTGCAAACTTATCTTCGTAATATTTTCTTTCATCAAATCGTTCGAATCCGTCTGATAAGACCTTCCATCCGTTATCCGTTTTTATAAGCGGCAAATGTTGAGTAGAGGGTGTGTCGTCCTTCCACTCGATATACATAAAAAGCTCCAAGTCATTTGACATGCTTCTCACGCTTACAGGCGTCATTCCCTCATGAAAATTATGCCCTCCATAAGTCATTAAACTTAACGGTTTCGATTCATTCCATGAAGATTCTTTTGCATATCCATCAATTTCAATAAAAGTATTAATGGTTATCGGTTGAGTTAACAGTCGATCAGGCGTCTCGTTAAATAGCTTAACGATGGACAAATAGCCGCCTAACGCCAACAAAAAGACCCATAAGAGTTTTGAATATGCAAAAGGTTTAGGTGTGAAAATAGTTTTTATTAGCTTACTGCCATACTGCACAAAATAAACCAGAGCATGTAAGCCAATATAGATTGCCATAATAATGGCCAGTAGAAAGTGTGTATTGCATAATTCAAACCAAGGTAGCCAAGAGTAGTATCGATTAAGTCCAGAGAGCGCAATTAATGGTAAGAGAACAAAGCCCAAAAAAGTAACGATCCGGTGATAAGAACGTAAACCTGATTTAATACTCGAAACCCAACGCTTTCCATAAGCCAATATAAATCCAAGGGAACACACTAAAAACAATATCGAAAAATAAAAGTGTAATTGATGAACATTTCCCTGTGGAAGGATCGGAGATAACGCTAACGTATAATCACGCTGTGCAGTAGAAATTCGAAGGCCGGTAAAAAGAGCCCCTAGAGTAGAAATCAATAATCCACTGTGTAAAAATATCCATGTCGTTGAGAACTTCACTGATTATTTCCGAGTTAAAGCGCAAAAGGCTAACCATTCTAGATGAACAATCAATGACAACTTAATTGAATTAGTCTCGACTTAATCTGACACATCAACTTGAAAAAGTGAGAGTTACCCGTTTTGATTAAAGGTGTCGAATCTTTAAATCAGAACGTTATAGAGGTAACTCTCATGCTACATACTAACAACCCAATCATAAAACACAAAGCTGGTTTACTTAACTTAGCAGAAGAACTCGGGAACGTATCGAAAGCCTGTAAGGTAATGGGCGTATCACGAGATACATTTTATCGCTATCAAGAACTGGTCGAAGAAGGCGGTATCGATGCCCTTATCAGCAAGAGCCGTCGCAACCCAAATGTTAAAAATCGCGTTGATGAAGCCACAGAAACAGCGGTTATCAATTATGCCATTGAGTTTCCGGCACACGGCCAACACCGAACCAGTAACGAGTTGCGAAAGAAAGGAGTCTTTGTATCAGGGAGCGGTGTCCGGTCGATATGGCTCAGGCATGACCTAGAAAACTTTAAGAAGCGCTTGAAGGCACTGGAAGATAAGGTTGCTAAAGAGGGCATCATACTGACCGATAGCCAAATAGCTGCACTTGAGAAGAAGAAAAATGATGATGAAGCCTGTGGTGAGATTGAAACAGCTCACCCTGGCTACTTAGGCTCACAAGATACCTTTTATGTCGGTAACCTAAAGGGCGTTGGACGAATTTACCAACAAACCTTCATCGACACTTACAGCAAAGTTGCCTTTGCCAAACTCTACACCACAAAAACACCTATTACCGCAGCCGACATACTTAATGACAAAGTGCTACCTTACTTCCAGCAACATGAGTTACCCATGTTGCGAGTATTAACGGATCGCGGCACTGAGTATTGTGGAAAAGTTGAACATCACGACTATCAGCTGTATTTAGCAATCAATGACATCGAGCATACAAAGACTAAAGCAATGTCACCGCAAACCAATGGTATCTGCGAACGATTCCATAAAACGATATTGAACGAGTTCTACCAGGTTACATTTCGGAAGAAATTATACAGTTCACTGGATGAGCTTCAAAAGGATCTGGACGAATGGATAGTTTACTACAATAATGAACGCACCCATCAAGGAAAAATGTGTTGTGGACGAACGCCCAATGAAACATTAATTGATGGTAAGAGAATTTGGGCTGACAAAAATCTAGCTCAAATCTAAACTGACAGACACCAATTGAAAAACGGGTAACTGTCAGATTAAGTCTGAGCTAGTACAACTTAATAAAACAATCTCATTTATTTTCTATTGAGATTAACGTGCCGTAGAGCTCGCATAGATTTCGAGAATCGGTTAACACTCTATAAAAATCATGCATGATTTCAATGAAGTGTTCAAAATTCAAACAAAACCTACTTATCTAGACTCTAAGTTTTAATCCTTGGTAGGTAAACTTCACGGCTCAGAGCTACCTAAAACACTATCCGGTCACACCTTAGTAACCTTTTTCAGCCTTAATAAAACAAAAACTCAAGAAAGCATGTAAATAGAGATTTATCAATGTCTTACAGAGTTTTTCTAAAGTAGTTTGTACTCTATATTTTTTATAAAATAGATAACTATCAGACCCCTTCAGTCGGTTTTTAGCTCTTATTTGTTTATTTTCTAACCTAAAATTTGGGCTAACTTGAATTTATGTACACTAGAAAAATTGTTAAGTAAAATACCCCGGATTATGGCCTAAACACATGAGAAGAGATTTATGGGACGCGCTTTTCAAAACCGCAAAGAATCAATGGCAAAAACGTCTGACCAGAATGCCAAGGTCTACAGTAAGTTCAGCCGAGAAATTTATGTAACCGCAAAGTCAGGTGGCATTGATCCTGATGGAAATTTAGCATTAAGAAGCTTGCTCGATCGAGCTAAACGGAGTCAGGTACCTGCTCATGTAATTGATAAAGCGTTAGATAAAGCGAAAGGCGGAGCCGGAGAAGACTTTGCAGTTGCTCGTTACGAAGGGTTTGGTCCCGGTAATGTCATGGTAATCGTGGATTGCTTAACCGATAACCCTAATCGTACGTTTGGGGATGTTCGCTTATGTTTCACTAAAACTAAGTGCAAAATCGGAACTCAAGGCACTGTAAGTCATATGTTTGATCATTGCGCGATTTTTGTATTTCCTAGTGAAGACGAAGAAGGTGTTCTAGATGCACTAATGGAAGCTGATGTCGATGTAACCGATATCGAAAGTGCCGATGGCAATATCACTGTTTTCACACCGCATTCAGAGTACTTTAAAGCGAAGCAGGCTTTATCGGATAGCATTGCAAACATTAGCTTTGAGGTCGACGAAATACAATTCGTACCGCAAACAACGGTGGATGTGACAGGTGATGACGTCGAGATGTTCGAAAAATTTATGGATATGCTCAATGATTTAGATGATGTACAAAATGTCTACCATAACGCCAGTTTTTAGCAAAAGTATGGTTTAAAATTTTGCTGCCTCTTTTCTCCAAGAGGCAGCAAGTCATACAATGTTTAGTCCATATTAAAAACTATTTATTTCAAAAGCTCTATTACAAAAAGATTCCAAGTCGCTCAATTGCAAGAAAGCATAATTCTAACGCTCAACCCCTTTCCTTCTCGATTATTCAGAATAAGTTGGCCGCCATGAGAGTGTATTATATTTTGCGCTATCGCTAGACCGAGACCAAGCCCTCCAGTCTTCTTATTTCTCGACTTCTCTTGACGATAAAACGGCTTTACAACATCTTTTAAACTTTCCACCGGTATACCTGGCCCATTATCCGTTACCTCGAGGATGATATTTGAACCATCAGAGGTTAAGACAACATTAGCGGCCTCTCCATACTTTATAGCATTATCTATTATATTTTGAATTCCTCGACGCAAAGCGACTGGACGACAATTTAATACTTGCTCATCAATTTTGGAGTCAAAGTTCACTGGAAAGCCTTCATCCTTTAAGTCATAACATAAGCTTTCTACCAATGCTCTAAACTCAACGTTTCTAGAATCTTCTCGATTATAATCACCTCTAATGAAATCTAATATTGAGTGAATCATGTTAGACATATCACTCACAACTCGATTTAAACCATCTTGTTGATGTTTATTCTCGATTTGTTCCACTCGAAGTTTTAAGCGAGTAAGCGAGGTTTTAAGATCGTGAGAAATAGCAGCAAACATTTCAGTCTGACTATTGATCAATCGTTTTAATTGCGATTGCATCTGATTAAACGACCGAGCCGCGACTCGTATTTCTTCTGCGCCCTCTTCATTCATTGGACTTGAATTTATATCTCTACCAATCGACTCTGCAGCCTTTGCTAACCGCTCTATAGGCGACACCAACTTAACAATTACAATCCAAGCGAGTAGTAACCCAACTAAGAGTAAAACGATTAAGTAAAATACAACGGTTTCGCTAAATAAAGAGTTTTTCACGGGTAAGGTCGCATGGAACATCGAAGAAGATTGATCTGGATAATGGATAACAACAACAACATCTAGAGCATCTTGCGGGTTTTTCTTTACAACGCTAGCAATGCCATCCAGTGGTCTAACGCACACCTGTAATTGAAAGTCCTTCATGCCATTAAACGCAGACCTCAACTGATTTTCCATTTCTTGAGAAAATTCATTATTTGAACAAGAATCAGGATCAAATGGCGTCACTATAGGAAATGCAGAAAGAAACTGCGTTTCAGCAGAGGCCAGTATTTTTCGTCTTTCTGAACTAGGAAACTCCTGAGCCAAACTTACAATACCTGAAATTCTTGCAGCTAGATCACTTGCTTCAGTCATTAAAATGGTATGTTCACGGTTATGTTCATAAATTAGCAAGCTGACGGCTTGTGAAAATACGAAGACACCACTCAAAAATAGAACGGCTTGAATTTTAATTTTATTTGGAATCAGTCTTCTCATCGTTAGACGCGCGTAATTTAGCGAATTTCTACGGTATGCGTAAAAATATAACCAGAACCCCACGCGGTTTTTATAGTTTCAGGATTTTTAGCATCATCCTTAAGTTTACGTCGTAAACGGCTTATATGAGAATCAATACTGCGATCAAATGCATTACTATTCCTGCCTTTAGTCAAGCTAAGTAGCCTGTCTCGTGAAAGAGGAACCTTTGGATTTCTAACGAAAGCCAATAAAATTTCATTTTCGCTTGAAGATAAACTGGTAACAGTAGATTCGCTATCAATGAGCTCCATTCTGGCTGGCAAAAATTCCCAACCATTAAAGTAATAGGAGCCTCGGTTTGTGCCAAGTGATTGGGTCTGAACTCTTCTTAACACAGCTCGAATACGAGCGATTAATTCTCGGCTTCCAAATGGCTTTACAACATAATCGTCAGCGCCGACTTCTAGGCCAACTACCCTGTCGATTTCTTCATCTTTGGCAGTCAACATTATAATAGGTGGCATATCGGGGTCGGCTCGAAGATGGCGGCATAACTCGATACCATCACGTCCTGGGAGCATGATATCTAGGAGGATTAAATCAATACGCGACTCTGCAAGTTTGGCGAGCATGTCTTCACCATTGTGCGCCGTCACACTGGTAAAATTATTGGCTTCCAATAATTGCGACACTAACTCACAAATATCTTCATCATCATCGGTTATGAGAATACGTGTTTTTTGTTCGGACATAGCTTCTCTCACATCTAGCCCACTAACTATACACATTTTTTATAACAATTTCAGTGCATTATCAAAGAATAAATAATGTGCATCAACTGCACATTATTTCACATATTTGACAATATTAATTACAAGTTTGGTGGCAGAGTAACTCTACTGTCTTCAATAAATGTGTTTAGTGGCTAGATATGAATATCTCATTTGTAAGAAATAGCAAAGTTTTAGTCGTTTTTATCGGTTTCATTTGTGGCAGTCTGAGTGCACTCGGCCCAGAAACGGTCTCTGCAAAGTCGCTAATTGAGTCTTGCAAACTGATTTCTGGAAAAAGTGTGCCACAATTGTGCGGTGCTTATATTCAGGGTTACCTGGACGCTTCGCCTAATATCGTAAAAGAAGACCAGTTACCCTCAGAGTTTGTCACTCGAGCCTTAAAAACACGAGCACCTCAAAAGGACGTGGCTGTTAAAACAGTAGCAAATGTTAAGTTCTGCGTTCCTTCAGAAGGCTTCCTAAATGAGCTAGTAACGAAAATTGCTGAAGTCGAGTACGATGCTAAACAACACCAGCTTGCAAGCTCCGTTGTCTACTCCATTTTAAAAGCAGATTACAGCTGTGAGTAATAAATTTTAGTCCTGCAACTTCAAACTTCTGCTGCACATCCAAAGAGAATCCAACAGCAGCCATTAATCGAGAGGTGACTATGCGCCATACTATCAGTATCGCGGTGATGCTAGCCATCATATGGTTAGTTAATTCCGGACACTACTCCCCTTTGTTTCTTGGCTTTGGAGTGATTTCTGTTTTGTTTGTTGTTTGGATTGCACACAGAATGGATCTTGTTGACCATGAGTCGCAACCGATACATTTATCGGCACAATTACCCATTTACTATTTGTGGCTTATTAAAAAAATCATTGTGTCAAACATCGATGTTGCTTTGCGAGCATGGAAACCGTCTCCTGATGTGTCGCCACAAGTTAAAACCTTATCGATTTTACAGAAGACTGACATGGGAAGAGTTATCTACGCCAACTCAATTAACCTGACTCCTGGCACGTTGTCTTTAGAACTCGGAAACAATTCTGTGCTTGTTCACGCTTTAACCAAAGATGCCATGAACGAGTTAATCGAGGGCGAGATGAATCGACGAGTGACTGATATAGAGTGAGTTGAACAATGATTTTAATCACAACGACTATAGCGCTCATTGTCGTGATGGCAATGGCTTTAGTAAGAGCATTTAAGGGGCCAAGCGTATTCGATCGTGTACTAGCGGGTAACCTTTTTGGAACCAAAGTTGTTTTATTGATCGCTGTACTTGGCTTTCTCTCTGGTCGACCAGACTTTCTCGACATAGCACTGACGTATGCGCTGATTAATTTTATTAGTGTCATTGGAATACTGAGGTTCGTTGAGATAACAAAGCGAACAAATAACGAGGAAAAGTCTTAATGGAACTCGTATTAAATATTGTTAGTGGCTTTTGCTTGTTAACAGGGAGTTTCCTAATTTTCTCAGGTGCGTTAGGCGTTATTCGATTTCCAGATTTTTATACACGAATGCATGCAGCGGGAGTTACCGAAACCTTGGCAGCGGGTTTGATTCTAGTCGGCCTAATGTTGATCGCCGGTTGGGGCATAGTGCTAGCAAAATTAGTATTGATTCTGCTTTTTATTTTAATCACTAGTCCAACTGCTAGTCATGCTTTAGGCAAAGCAGCCTGGAAAGCTGGGCTCAAACCTGTTGTTATCGAAAACGATAAACAACAGAACGAGTTGTAAGGCGGAGGAAACAATCATCGAACTTTTCATCAACATTTCGTTACTGTGCATCTTAGTGGCTACGTCTATCTATATAGCCCGCTCAAGAGATTTACTGGCAGCAACAATGCTCTTCAGTATATATGGACTGGTTTCCGCTAGCTTTTTTATGAATAAAGATGCCGTTGATGTAGCGTTCACTGAGGCAGCTGTGGGAGCAGGAATATCACCATTATTAATGCTTGCCAC